>CAZBHZ010000007.1:70690-143207 GCA_964492085.1 uncultured Gemmatimonadaceae bacterium
GACATGCAGCCCGAACACCGCGTCGACCTTCGGGTTCTCCATCGCGCCATCCGCGATCATGGGCTCGGCGCCACCCGGCCCCTCTTCGGCGGGCTGGAAGAGGAACTTCACAGTGCCCGGCAGATCGTCACGCATCTCTGCGAGTACGGAGGCCACGCCCATGAGGATCGCGACGTGGTTGTCGTGACCGCACGCGTGCATGACCCCGACCTCACGCCCCTGCCACTGTGCCGTCACCTTCGAGGCGAACGGAACGTCGGCGAGTTCGGTCACCGGAAGTCCGTCCATGTCCGCACGTAGCGCGACCACCGGCCCGGGGCGTCCGCCCTCGAGCACGCCCACGACGCCGGTGCCCCCGACGCCCGTCTGCACGTCGATGCCGAGAGACTCCAGGTGCTCCGCGACCAGGGCGGCCGTACGGAACTCCTGCATGCCGAGCTCGGGGTTCGCGTGGATGTCCCGACGCCACGACACGACCTGGTCGTTGATCGCCGCGGCGAGCTCGTCGATGGTGCCGTGGAGCGGATTGGTGGTCTGCGCCGCGGAGGGTGCCGCTGAGATCGCGAGAACGGCGATCGCGACCACGAGGGCGTGGGTGGTGCTGCGCATGTCGGTTCTGCCTGGGTTGGTCATTGTTTCAGCTGGCACGCTAGACCAGGGGCCTCGCAACGGCAACACGCCAACCGCATGGTCCGTTTCCGGGTGGGTCGCCGGACGCGTCCGGGTTCGGTAACATTCGGCCTTTCGCGCCCCTTTTCGGGGGCCGCGCTCCCTGCCTTTCGCACTACTGATCGGAGTACGGTCCGACTTGAAGCGCATCCTCATCACGGGCGCGGGTGGCCAGATCGGCTCCTGGCTCGTCCCTCGTCTACGCGAGCTGTACGGCGAGGCCAACGTCCTCGCGACCGACGTCCGACGTCTCGGTCCTGAATTCACGGAGTCCGGGCCCTTCCAGCTCCTCGACGCCACGGATGCCGAAGCAGTCGGGCGGTGCGTCATAGCGCATGAGGCGGACACGGTGTATCACCTGGCAGCGATTCTGTCCGCCACGGGCGAGAAGGACCCGAAGCTCGCATGGCATGTGAACATGGCCAGTCTGGAGGCCGTGCTCGAAGTCGCTCGGGAGCAGGCGTGTGCCGTGTTCACGCCGAGTTCGATCGGGGCCTTCGGCCCGGACACGCCGAAGGATCCGACGCCGCAGGACACGATCATGCGGCCCGCTACGATGTACGGGATCACGAAGGTCGCCGGCGAGCTTCTCTGCGACTATTACCACACCCGGTATGGCGTCGACACGCGGGGCGTTCGTTTTCCGGGCCTGATCTCGTACGGCGCACCTCCGGGAGGCGGGACGACGGATTGGGCCGTCGACATCTACTACAAGGCCGTGTCCGAGGGTCGCTATACCTGCTTCCTCGGCCCCGATGCACAGCTGGACATGATGTACATGCCCGACGCCATCGACGCATTGATCGGAATCATGGAGGCGGACCCGGCCAGGCTGCGGCATCGAAACGCCTTCAACGTGACGGCGATGCAGTTGACCCCGACCGGCCTCACCGCGGAGATCCGGAAGCACATCCCCGAGTTCGAGATCGACTACGACATCGACCCCGTGCGGCAGGCCATCGCGGATTCGTGGCCCGATCGGATCGACGATTCGGCGGCGCGGGAGGAGTGGGACTGGAGCCCGTCATTCGACGCCGCGGCCATGACGGCCGACATGCTCGAGCACCTGACCGACAACGAAGACCTGGAGTCCTGAATGCCTTCTGATCGCCTGACCGAGGCGCTGAACCGACACGTGACGGACCTCGACTCGGCGGGGACCGCGAAGGGTGCCGAGACCGTGGTCGTCGGTGTGAAGCGCGCCGAGGGAGACCGCGGCCCGCGCTTCCTGCTGGATGGAGAAGGGGACAAGGAGTTCATGCGGATGAACTCCAACTCGTACCTGGGGCTGGGGCTGCATCCTGCTGTCATGGCAGCGGAGGAGGAGGCGACGGCCGAATTCGGGGCAGGACCCGGTGCCGTTCGCTTCATCTCGGGCAGCTACGCAGCCCACGTCGACCTGGAACGTGCTCTGGCGGCATTTCACGACCGTGACGCGGGCATGATCTTCTCGTCCGCGTACGCAACGATCGTGTCCACGATCACGCCGCTCGTGACCCCGGACACGGTGCTCATTTCGGATGAGCTGAACCACAACTGCATCATCAACGCGATGAAGTTGTCGCGCCCTGCCGGGAAGGCGATCTACGCGCACAACGACATGGCTCAGCTCGACGCCGCACTCGAGGAGTGGAAGGGCAAGGCGAAGCGGGCACTGGTCGTGACCGACGGAATCTTCTCGATGCGAGGCGATCACGCGCCGCTGGATGAGGTCATGGCGCTCTGTCAGAAACATGACGACGCCTATGAAGAGAACGTCGTCTGTCTGGTGGACGACTCGCACGGGGTCGGTGCGTTCGGCCATACCGGTCGCGGCACCGAGGAGTATACGAAGTGCCCCCCGGTCGACATTCTGGTCGGGACGCTGGGCAAGGCGTTTGGTGTGAACGGTGGCTACGTCGTCGGGAACGACGCGATGATCCGGTTCTTCCGTGAGTCATCGCAGATGTACATCTACTCGAACCCGATCACGGTCGGTGAGGCTTCGGCTGCACACGCGGCGCTACGGGTGATCGACAGCCCAGAGGGCGAGGGGCTGCTGGCCAACCTCCGTGCGTTGACGAAGCGTTTCGAGGACGGTCTCGGACGCATCGGAATCGAGACGATTCCCGGCGAGCATCCCGTCGTCCCTCTGATGATCCGGGACACGGCGAAGACGCACGATCTGGTCCGGCACCTGTACGAGCAGGGGGTTCTGGTGACAGGTCTGGCGTTTCCCGTCGTCCCGCGTGGTGACGAAGAGATCCGGACTCAGATCAATGCCGATCACACCGAGGCCGACATCGACCGTGTGCTCGACATTCTGGAGGCGTACGTGGCCTGACCGGGTCGCATCCGCACACCTTCGCGCCAAATACAGGAGGAATCGTCGTGAGTCAGAGATCGATATCGCGTCGGGATGCCATGAGGATCGGCCTCGGCGCTGCCGGTGCGCTCGCTGGAGCTCCGTTCGTCAACGTCGGTCGGTTTCGGCTCTTCGCGGGCGTGACTCAGGAGTACACCCGACGGTGTATCGACCTCGTCGAGGGGTCCCTCGTCATCGACATGCTCGGACTCACGACGATCAACGGCGAGACCAGTGAACGTTGGGGCCCGGACTACTCGGGCTTGAGTGCAGCGGATGCGGCCGAATTCCGCTCGTCGGAAATCGACGTCTTCCACATCGCGAGCGGGGTCGGGGGACGGACTCAGAACGAGGCCTATCAGAACTGCCTGGCCTTCGTGGGGAACTACAACTCGATCATCGCGAACCGACCCGATGTCTTCGTGCGTATCGACTCGGCCGAGGACCTGGCCGCCGTGCACGGCTCGGATCGCGCAGGCATCCTGATCGGCATCCAGAATTCATCCCACTTCCGGAGCCCGCAGGACGTCGAGACCTTCCACCGGCTGGGCCAGCGGGTGAGTCAGCTCACCTACAACAGCCGCAACATGATCGGTAACGGGTCGACCGAACGGGTCGACGGGGGCATCAGTGATTTCGGAGTCTCCATCGTCGAGGAGATGAATCGCGTCGGTATGGCCGTCGACGTCTCTCACTCGGGGGATCAGACGACCCTCGATGCCTGTGAGGTGTCCAGCGCGCCGGTGCTCTACACGCATTCGAACGCCCGGGCGCTCAACCCTGGCCACCCCCGCTGCAAGACGGATGAGGCGATTCGCCGTATGGCGGAGACCGGGGGTGTGATGGGCATCACGGGCGTCCGCAACTTTGTCAGCGACCGGGAGCCGACGACGATCGAGGAGTATCTGGACCACTTCGACCATATACGCGACCTGATCGGCGTTGAGCACCTCGGGATCGGGTCGGACATCGACCTCCACGGATACGACGACATGCCCGCTGAGCAGTACGCTGCGCTCAAGGCCAACTACAAGGGGTCGTACGCCTTCCGCGACAAGATCGACATCGACGAAATCGCGCACCCGAAGAGGATGTTCGACGTCACGGACGGCCTGATTCGTCGCGGGTACACCGACGACCACATCCGGGGTATCCTCGGCGGCAATTTCCAGCGGGTGCTCGCCGAGATCTGGGCCGGGATGTAAGAAGGCCCCGCCCCTGGGGGCGAGGCCTTCCAACCCTCGACGGGATCCCGGGTGGCGCTACTGGCCGGCCGGGCCCCTGAACGTCTGATGACACGCGCCGCAGGTGCCGCGAACGGCCTGCATCGCAGCCTCGACCGCCTCGGCGTCTCCGGCCTCAGCGGCCTCGACGAGCCCCGCCGTCGCGGTCTGGATCGCCGTCACGCGATCCATGAAGCCGTCGCGGTCCGACCAGATCGCCGGAAGCGCGCGGCCTCCTTCGGATCCTGCGGGGAACGCGTTGGCCAGGGCCTGTGCCATGCCGTGGAACGCTTGTGCGTGATGCACGGCGTGACCCATCGGAGCGGCGTCACCCATGGCGGCACCCACACCACCCATGTGCATGCGGAACGCCTGCATGAGGGATTGGCGGTACTCGACCACCTCCTCCTGCGCCTCGGTCGCGGTGGGAGCGCCGACGCCGACGGCGACGGCGAGGGCTACGAACAGGCTTCTGTACGGCTTCACGGCGCTTCTCCGGATAAGACCGCAACGGTCTGTGCGGCACATGGGTAGAACTACGGACGGACGTTAACCGCCGCTCCCGGGGAGCGCGAGCGCGATGAGACGGCCTGTCGTCTCACGATCGCCCACCGCTACCACGATGAATTGCCGGCCATCCGACAGATAGGTCATCGGTGCACCGGACGTGCCGGCAGGCAGGTCCATCTCCCAGACGACCTCACCCGTCTCCTTGTCCCACGCCCGGAACGCCTTGCCTCCGGCGATCGGGAGGATGGACAGAGCGTCTTCCGTACCCTCGCCGATGAAGAGCAGAGTCCTGGTCAGGAGAGGGGCCGGACGTCCGCGCTGACCGAGCCACGGCAGGTCGAGGTCCGCGATGGCCGGATGATCTCGGGGCCCGGGTCCATTGGGCTGCATCCATACGTGCTCACCGTTGTTCATGTCGATCGCAGTGATCCGGCCGTACGGCGGCTTCAGGAGCGGCAGACCGCCGGGCATCGGCACCTCACGCGGAAGCCCCCGGATGTACCGATGGTCCGAGCTGTCCGGAAGTGGGGGTGGCACGAGTGCGGTCACGTTGGGTGAGGTGACCGAGGGGATGTACATGAGCCCGGTTTCGGGATCGACGGCTGCTCCACCCCAATTGGCGCCACCCACCCAGCCGGGCATGAGGATCGTGCCCTGTTTTCCGTCGACACCCCTCACCGTCGGCGGTGTGAACATCGGACCGTAGACGAAGTCGTCGAGGATCTCCTCGGCTTCGGCGCGCAGTTCCGGCGTGAAGTCGATCAGATCGTCGACGGTGATCCCCTGATGATCGAAGGGCGCAGGGTGCGTCGGGTACGGCTGTGTCTCGGCCGCCACCTCGCCGGGCACGGGTGACGGCGGTACGGGTCGGTCCTCGATCGGCCAGATCGGCTCTCCCGTCTCGCGATCGAACGCGAAGACGAAGGCCTGTTTGGTAACCTGTGCGACCACCTTCCGTGGGACCCCGTCGATGACGACATCCATCACGTTAGGAGCGGCGGGCGGGTCGTAATCCCAGAGGCCGTGTCGGACCATCTGGTAGTGCCAGACGCGCTCGCCCGTGTCGGCGTCCACCGCGACGACCGACTCTCCGTAGAGATTGTCGCCCGGGCGCGCTCCCCCGTACCAGTCGTTCGTCGTCGTCTTCAGGGGCAGGTAGACGTGGCCGAGTTCGGCATCGGCGCTCATGAGCGTCCACACGTTGCCGTTCCCGCTGTAGACCCATGAGGAGTCGGCCCATGTCTCGATCGCCGGGTCACCGGGCTCCGGAATCGGGTTGAAGCGCCAGCGGAGCTCGCCGGTCCGGATGTCGTACGCGCGCACGTACCCCGGCGGGGCCGTCGTCCAGTTCCGGTTCGGCACCATGGCCGTGGTGCCGACGACGACCACATCCCGCACGACGAGTGGCGCGGACGTCCAGGAGTACGTCAGTACGCGTGGGTCCGGGTCGTCGGCGAGATTCACCGTGCCGGTGCCACCGAAGTCCGGATCGGGTTGTCCGGTTTCTGCGTCGAGTGAGACGAGGTACTCACCCGAGCCGAGCAGGATGCGCTCCTCCTCACCGTCACTCCAGTATGCGACGCCGCGGTTCGAACGCCCTCCCGGTACCTCACGAAGCCCGGAGGCGTACGGGTCGTAGCGCCAGAGTTCCTCCCCCGTCGTGGGCTCGAGGGCCACGGCCTGGCCCATGTTCGTCGACGTGTACAGCCGGTCGCCGATCTTGATCGGTGTCGCCTGATAGTTGGCGTTCACGGACGCACCCTCGTGCTCGCCAGCGAGTCGATAGTCGGCGGACTCCCACACCCAGGCGATCTCGAGTTCCCCGACGTTGTCAGCCGAGATCTGATCCAGTGGTGAGTACTTGCTGGCGGCGAGGTCACGGGCGTAGTGCGGCCAATCTGCTCCGTCATCGACCATCACCTCGCCCGAACACCCGACAAGCATCGCCGGGAGCACGAGCGACAGTGCGAGTCGAGTGCAGGGTCGCATAGCGGACATGTGAACTCCGGTTCGAAGGGGAGGGAGGGCGCGAAGATGGTCCGTCGGGCACCCGTGCGGCAAACCGTATTGCCTCGTGTCATCGTCAGGACGACGTTGGCGGCCTGTACCCGGGAGCCAGCGTAGCGACGGACGAGTGCATGCCCCGCCGCAGGGCTCCTGCGCGACGTGCTGGCATGCGTTCAAGGAGACTTCGGTGAGACGTGACGTGATTCGGCGATGGATCGGTGGGATCGGCGCAGTTGTGGTGTTCTTGGCATGCGCGCCCGCGGGTGTGATCGGCCAGCAGCGGACGCTGAACCCCGAAGATTATGGGCAGTGGGAGCGCCTGGGAGCGTTTCAGCTCGATCCGACCGGCACCTGGGTCGTGACGGCCATCACGCGCGTGGACGGTGATACGGAGTTGCGGGTTGATCGGGCCGACGGCCAGGGTGAGGGACTCGTCCTGCCACACGGCCGTTCGCCCGAGTTTTCGGCAGATGGACGATGGTTGATATACCGCAAGGGTGTCTCGGTCGCCGAGTCCGAGGAGGCAGCGGAGCGTGTCGAGGATCGCCTGGGGCTGGTCGATCTCCAGGCTGTTCGCGACTCGGTCCTCTTCGACGTCCGGTCGGTCGCTCTCCGAGACGATGGCACCTGGCTGGCGGCACTCGGAATCCCTGCCGCGGATACGGTGGGTGCTGATCTGATCGTGATGAACCCGGGCACGGGAGCGCGGACGTTGATCGGCAACGTCGATGACTTCGCGTGGCAGGACGAGGGCCGGCATCTGGCCGCGACACTGCGCACTGCGTGGGGCACGGCCAACGGCGTGGTCCTCTTCGACCCCGAGTCAGGAATCCTGCGCACGATCGAATCGGGGGACGCCGATTACCGGGCGCCCACCTGGCACGAGGCCACGGGTCAGCTCGCCGTGCTGCGGGCCGTGGAAGAGGACGGGAAGGAAGACGTGACGCACGATGTTCTCGTGTGGGCCGAAGCAGGATCCCCCGACCAACCTCGTGTGCTCGATTCGCGTCAGGTGTCCGTACTCGGGTCGAACATGCGCGTCACCGAGTACGCCGGCATCGCGTTCTCGGACGATGGCCGGACCCTCTTCGTCGGCGTCCGGCCATGGGAGGCGGCTCAGGACGACAGCGAGGACGACACGAATGCGGGTGTGGACGAGCAGGACGCGGAGAGCGACGAAGCTGCCGATGGCTCCGACGACGTCGGACCGGCCGACGTGCAGGTCTGGCATTGGAATGACGACCAGATTCTCCGCGCGCAGGAGTATGGTGCGGCGCGTATCTCGCGGCAGACGCTGCTCGCGGCGTGGCATACGACGACCGACGAGGTCGTGATGCTCGGAACCGAACTCGATGAGCCGGTCCGCATGGTCGCGGGGGGCGCATGGGGCATCGTGCCGGACCACGACCCGTACCTGTTCGAGCGACGCTTCGGTGCACGAACGGCCGACTGGTATCGCGTGGATCCGTTGACCGGTGAGCGCGAGCTGATCGTGGAGACGGCTGAGTTCGACGTGCAGACCCATGAAGATCTCGGCCGTGCCCTCGTCTACCACCTCGATCGGTGGCACAGCATCGACCTGGCCTCGCTCGAGCGGGTCGTCGTCGCGGACGGTCGAAGCTTCACGCGCCCGCTCGCCGATTTCGACTATCCGGGTCCTCGTCCCTCATGGGGTCTCGGGGCGTGGAGTGCCGACGGCAACGCGGCATATGTCTACGATCGCCACGACGTGTGGCGTGTTGACCTGCCTCAGGGGAGTGCGGTTCGCCTCACCGACGGGGCTGCCTCAGGGGAGCAGTTCCGGGTCGTCAACCTGGATCCCGACCAGCCGCGCTTCGGACCGACCCTGCTGGAGGGTGATGATGGGTCGATGGTGCTCTCCGTGCGGCACCTGCGGACCAAGGCGTCGGGGTACGTGGGTATTGATGCACGGGGTCGGGAACGGTGGGCGATGCGTCGAGAGGCCCGCGTGCGGGAGCTGACCAGGGCTGCCGGCGCGGATCGCGTAGCGTTCCGGTCCGAGCGCTGGGACGACTCTCCCGACGTCTTCGCGGCGGACGGCGAGCTGGACGATGTGGTGCAGGTGACCCACACGAACCCCTTCCAGTCGGACTTCGCGTGGGGGCGTTCGGAGTTGCTGGAATACACGACGGATGCGGGCCACGATCTTCAGGCGATCCTCGTGTATCCTGCGGACTTCGAGGAAGGCGGCACGTACCCGTTGATCCTGTATCAGTACGAGCGGCTGAGCGACAACCTGCACATGTACGACGTCCCCAGTGAGCGTCGGTACTACAACTATCAGGCGTGGTCCCAGGCGGGATACTTCGTGCTCATGCCCGACATCGTCTACGAACCGGGTCGCCCCGGCCCATCGGCGCTCGATGCCGTGGGGCATGCGCTCGATGCGGCGGTGGCGACAGGCCACGTCGATCCGGATGCAATGGGCCTGATCGGCCACTCATGGGGAGGGTACCAGGCCTCGTATCTCCCCACCCGGACCGATCGCTTCGCGGCGTCGGTCGCCGGCGCCGCCATCACCAACTTCATGAGCTTCATGGGCGCCGTTCACTGGAATGGGGGACTTCCGGAAACCGGTCATTGGGAGACGGGTCAGGCGCGCATGGCCATGCCGTATTGGGACGACCTGGACGGACACCTCGAGAGCTCACCCGCGAACTTCATCACCGAGCTGGAAACGCCGATGCTGCTGATGCACGGGGACGCCGACGGTGTGGTCGATTTCTATCAGGGGCTCGAGTTCTACAATTACGCGCGGCGCGCGGGGAAGGAGGTCGTATTGCTGGTCTACCCGGGGGCCGATCACAGCCTGACCGATGAGACGCAGCAGGTCGACTATCACCGCAGGATCCTCGAGTGGTTCGGCCACTACCTGAAGGGGGAGCCTGCGGCCGAGTGGATCACGGAGGGTGAGAGCTGGGCGGAGCGTGGGAGGCGAATCGGCGGCTGACGGACGGAGGAGAACGACTTGCCGGGTCACGCTCGCCCGGCCAATCTGCCCGGATCCTCCACCTCACCCGGAGCAGTTCCCATGCGTTTTGTCGTCTTCCGTGCGTTGGGCCTGTGGGCCGCGGCGCTCCTCCTGCCCGCCGCGCTTTCCGCTCAGGCTGATCCCCGCCTCGAGGATCTCAAGGACGAAGTCCTCGAGATGGTCGAGGACGATGCGAAGATGGTCCAGGAAATCGTGGACATGCTCTTCAGCTTCGGAGAGCTCGGCTTCCAGGAATTTGAGACTCAGCGGTACCTGACAGGGATCCTCGAAGACCACGGATTCGAGATCGAGCTCGGAGTCGCTGGGATGCCGAGTGCATGGACGGCCCGATGGTCGAACGGCTCGGGGTCGCCCGTGATCGCGCTCGGTTCCGACGTCGACGGTATTCCGCAGTCCAATCAGAAGCCCGGCGTGGGCTATCGCGATCCGATCCTCTCGATGGCTCCCGGCCATGGCGAGGGACACAACTCGGGGCAGGCGGTGAATGTCGTCGCCGCCCTGAACGTGAAGGAGCTGATGGAGCGCGAGAATATCGACGGTACGCTCCTGATCTGGCCGGGCGTCGCCGAGGAACAGCTCGGCTCGAAGGCGTTCTTCGTACGAGATGGTGTGTTCGACGGCGTAGACGTGAACCTCTTCACGCACGTGTCCTCGGGGTTCAACACGACGTGGGGTCAGGCGGGCGGTAACGCGCTCGTCTCCGCTCAGTTCCGGTTTACGGGCGAGACGGCACACTCCGCGGGCTCACCCTGGCGCGGGCGCTCCGCGCTCGACGCCGTGATGCTCATGGCCCAGGCGTGGGAGTTCAAACGTGAGCATCTCCGCCCCGCGGAACGGTCGCACTACATCATCGTCGACGGTGGTGACCAGCCGAACGTCGTACCGCAGACGGCGACCATCTGGTACTTCTTCCGCGAGATCAACTACGACCTCGTGATGGAGTCGTACGACGCCGCCAAGCTGATGGCCGAAGGCGCCGCCCTCATGACAGGCACTCAGGTCGACACCATCATGACGGTCGGTTCCGCGTGGAGCCGCCACTTCAGCAAGCCGGTCGCCGAGGTGACCCACGCGAACATCCAGCGCGTCGGGATGCCGGACTGGAGCGAGGCCGACATCACGCTGGCCAATGCGCTCCAGCGCGAGATGGGCCAGGAAGAGCGAGGTCTGCCGACCGAAGTCAGTGAGCTCGGCGGGCCTGTCGACCTGTCTCGCTCTCTCGGGGGCGGGTCGGACGATATCGGTGACATCTCGTGGAACATGCCGACGGTGACGATGCGCTTCCCCGCGAACATGCCGGGCGGCCCCGGGCACAACTGGGCGAACGGGATCGCCATGGCGACGCCGATCGCTCACAAGGGGTCGCTTCACGGTGCGAAGGCCCAGGCGCTGACGCTGCTCGACCTTTTCCTCGATGGCGAGACCGTGGACGCCGCGTGGGACTACTTCAACGACGTTCAGACGGCCGAGACGACGTACACGCCGTTCATCACCGAGACGGATCAGCCTGCCATCTGGCTCAATGAGGGCATCATGGCGGAGTGGCGGGAGCGGATGCGTCCCTACTACTACGATCCGGATCGCTTCGACACGTACCTGGAGCAGCTCGGCATCGAGTATCCGACGGTGCGTACTCGGCCGGTCAGTGAAGACTCGGACCAGGGTGCAGAGCCCGTCCGCCCCGGCGGAGGATACTGACCGGGGATCGCCCGAGGCGGTCCGCGTGACGATGAGCAGCCTGGTGGTGCCGGATCTCTCGGTCCGGCATCGCCAGGCTGAACTCATGGATGATCCGGACCTCGAGCCGGATCGACATCATCGGGCGCTGACCGCGCTCGCCCGGGTCAATCGTGTCTCGTTCGCCGCGTCCAGGGTGTGGCACGAGATTGCCGCTCGTGGCACCGAGATCGATCGACCGGTCCGGGTGCTGGATGTTGCATGCGGCGGGGGAGACCTGCTCATCGAGGTGGGCCGGATGGCAGATCGAGCGCACGTTCCCGTCGACCTTGTCGGATGCGACCTGAGCCGGCTGGCGCTCGGTCGGGCCGAGGAGGAGAGTGAAGGACGGATTCGCACTCTTCGCGTCGACGCACTGTCGGAGCAGCTGCCCGACGCCGATGTCGTGACGACCAATCTCTTCCTCCACCACCTGGACGAAGACGACGCGGTCAGCCTGATGGAGCGCATGGCAGAGTCGGCACGACATGTCCTCCTGGTTCAGGATCTCCGGCGTACACGCCTCGGCTACGTCTTTGCGTGGATCGGGCTGCACACGCTGACCGGATCGGACGTGGCACGAGTCGATGGCCTGCGATCCGTGCGTGCGGCGTTCACCGTGGAAGAGGTGGGGGGACTCGCGGCTCGGGCGAAGCTGGAGAACGCGACGATCCGACGCGTATGGCCGCAGCGCTTCGTCCTGCGCTGGAGTCGTGCGGCATGAGCCGCCTCCCCGAGTCGTGCGACGTTGCGATCGTCGGTGCGGGTCCGGGCGGGAGCCTCGCGGCGCTGCGTCTGCGAAGGGCCGGCCATCGGGTCGTACTGATCGACCGTGCCCGCTTCCCCCGACGTAAGGTCTGCGGTGCGTGTGTGGGGCCTGCCGCGCTCCACCTGCTCGAGGTGGAGGGGCTCGGGGAACGCATACGAGGGCTCTCCGGGCATCCACTTCGAACCATGGAGCTTCGCGGCCCCGACGGGCAGGCGATGATACGGCTGCGAGGCAATCTGGCGATCTCTCGCCTCGCCTTCGATCAGATGCTCGTGGCGGCCGCTCGAGAGGCGGGTGTCGACTTCGTCGACGGGTGTCGGGTGCGCATCGGTGTCGTGGCGGACGGGGGTGTCGACCTCGAGACTCCCCAGGGCTCTCTGCGAGCCTCGGTCGTCGTGGATGCGGCGGGATTGTCCGGTGCTGCACGCTCCCCGCAGGCACGCAGGTCGACCCGTGTGGCGTCAGATTCACGGATCGGTGCGGGTGCGTCGTTTCCGGCGAACGCCTTTACGCTGCCCGAGGGGATCCTTCAGATGGTCGTGGGGGCCGAGGGCTACGTCGGGCTCGTCCGTGTCGAGGATGGCTCGGTGAACGTAGCCGCCGCGCTCGACCCCGCGGCAGTGGCGGCCCACGGGATCGGGCTGACCGTCGAGCGCCTTCTGCGCGACGCGGGTGTGGCGTTGCCGGAGCGCGGGCCGCTCGAGCGTTGGAGGGGGACTCCGGCGCTGACGTGGTCCCCTGCGACTGTGGCGTCCGAGCGAGTCTTCCGCATCGGGGACGCGGCCGGATACGTGGAGCCGTTCACCGGTGAGGGCATGGCGTGGGCGCTCGAGGGGGCGCATCGGGTCACGCCGCTCGTAGACGCCGCCGTTGGCGGCTGGCACGACGGGCTGATCGAGGAGTGGTCGCGGCTTCACGCGCGGACCGTGGCCCGCCGCCGTCGCACCTGTCATCTGCTGGCTCGCGGACTGCGACACGGGATGGTGGTGCGCTGTGCGATCGCCGCGGCTGCGCGCGCACCCTTCCTCGCCTCACCCTTCATCCGGGTCACGAGTCGCCCTCGGACCTGTTCGCCTCTTGGGGGAGGCTCATCATGACGTTCGTGCTTCATGGTACTGGGACGGCGCTGCCACCCCATTCGATGACACAGGCCGATGCTGTCGATCTGCACACGACGTTCTGTGGCATCGACGAGCGTCGGGCGCGGACGCTGCGAGCGCTCTACCGTCGCTCACGTATTCGGACGCGGCACAGTGTGCTCTTCGAGTCGTCGGAGGGTCCGGTCGAAGGACGTCAGGCGTTCTACCGAACGGCGCTCGATGACGAAGACCCGGGCCCGACGACGTCGGAACGAATGGTGGCGTACGCCGAGTACGCACCCGATCTGGCGATCCGCGCGGCTCGTGCCGCACTCGTCGACGGTAACGTGTCGGCGGATGAGGTGACTCATCTGGTCAGCGTGTCCTGCACGGGCTTCGTCTCGCCCGGTGTCGACAGCGCACTCATCGAGACGCTCGGTCTGCCCGCAGGCACGGAACGCACACACGTCGGATTCATGGGTTGCCACGGCGCGCTCAATGGTCTGCGCGTGGCACGGTCGTACGCCCTTCAGGACCCGGGTGCGGTGCCGCTCATCTGCGCCGTCGAGCTGTGCAGTCTCCACTTCGCGTATGGATGGGACCCGGACATGCTCGTGGCGAATTCACTGTTTGCCGACGGGGCAGCAGCGGCGGTGGGTCGTGTTCAGGAGACGAGTCAGGGCGAGGCTGGCCAGGGAGACCCATGGCGTGTCGTCGGCACCGGAACCTTTCTGATGGCCGATTCGGCCGAAGCCATGACATGGCGGATCGGGGATCACGGATTCCGGATGACCCTGTCGGCCCGCGTCCCGGAACTGATCGAGGAGCGTCTGGCCGGCTGGCTCGACTCCTGGCTCTCGGAGCAGGGGATGCGGCGAGGTGAGGTCGAGTCGTGGGCCATCCACCCGGGCGGTCCCCGCATCCTGACCGCGGTTGAGGCGGCCCTGGGACTACCCGCGGAGGCCACGGCGGTCTCGCGGGACGTGCTCTCCGAGCACGGAAACATGTCGTCCCCGACCATCCTGTTCATCCTGGACCGGATGCGTCGGAGCGGGGCAGGGCGGCCGTGTGTTGCGCTGGCCTTCGGGCCCGGTCTGGCGGTGGAGGCGACGCTGCTGGCGTAGCTCGACCCCCGCCGAGCCCGTGGGCGACGATGTGCTCGGATGCGCCCGGCCCTGGGGCGATGGCGGTCGTTCTGTCTTGCCGCCTGGCCCTCCCCCCGACATCCTCAGCGACTCAACTCACACGGGAGGAGTGCAGATGGGCCCGACGACCCGCGAACTGGGAGTTCTGAACGAGCTCCGAGCTCTCGAGCGGCGTGACTTTCTGAAGGCGGCGGCGGTCGCGGTGGCGGCCGGCGCGGTGCGTCCGGAGGCGCTCCTGGCAGCTGAGCCTCGTCTTCAGGATGATCCCGAGTTCCTGCACGCCCTCGCCCAGCAGTCCCAGGAGGAGCCCCCTCCAGTCCCTCTGGGCAATGGAGAGCATCCCGCCCTGGTCTATCAGGCTTATCCGGGTGGGACGGGCTCACTCTACCGGATGTGGAACGAGGAGGGGATCGATCCTTTCGCGCGTCACGACATCCCGATTCGGCCCTGGGACGGTGCGGCGCCGAGCGATCCGGAAGAGATCGCCTGGTTACCGGTAGAGCGTCTGGCAGCCCTGATCCGGGATCGCCACATCTCGTCGGTCGATCTCACGGAGATCTACCTCGAGCGGATCAATCGATACGACCCGGAGCTGATGTTCGCGGTCTCGATCCTGCCCGACCGTGCTCGCGAAGAGGCCCAGCAGGCGGACATGGATCTGCGTAACGGCACGTGGCGCGGACCTCTGCACGGGATCCCGTACGGAGTGAAGGATCTCTTTACCGTGGCGGGTACACGTACGACGTGGGGCTCGGACAGCTACGCCGACCAGCGCATCGATGAAGACGCCGACCTCGTCGTGCGCCTGCGCGAGGCGGGGGCGGTGCTCATCGCGAAGCTCGCCACGGGTGAGTTCGCGTCGGGTGATCGGTGGTATCGCGGACAGACCCGGAACCCCTGGAACCCGGAGGAGGGCTCGAGCGGCTCCTCCGCCGGTCCGGGCTCCGCGACCGCAGCCGCGGCCGTCGCCTTCGCGATCGGCACGGAGACGCAGGGGTCCATCGTCTCCCCGTCGCGCCGTAACGGCCTGAGCGCACTGCGTCCCACCTTCGGGCGGGTGAGCCGGCATGGTGGGATGGTGCTCTCGTGGAGCATGGACAAGGCTGGCCCGATGTGCCGGACGATCCAGGATTGTGCGCTCGTCTTCAACGAGATCCACGGGGCGAGCGAGAACGACCCCGCGTCCATCACGGCACCCTTCCACTTCGATCCGGATGCGGACATCTCGCAGTATCGCATCGGGTACGATGAGGACGCGCCCGAGGAGTTCCTCGATCAACTCCGTGACATGGGGGTCCAGCTCGAGGAGATGCCGGAGATCCCCCGTGGAAGCTCGAACTCCCTCGGGGTAGAGTCGTCCGCTGCGTTCGATTTTCATGTCTCGCCCGACGGCGAGGAGCCTGAGCCGGTGCCGGAAGGGCTGGAGCCGCGGGAGGCTCGCCGCCGCGGTCGGTTCCGTCGTGGTCGTGACACCCGTGCTCTCGACTACGTACAGAGCCAGCGCCGTCGCCTGCTTCTCATGAAGCAGGTTCAGGAGGTGATGGACGGCTTCGACATGTTCGTGTCCGGTGGTGGCCATGTGGGTCTGACCAACCAGACTGGCCATCCGGCTGCGATCGTGCAGTACGGCTTCGGCGTTCGGAATCCGGACGCGGACATGCCGACGACGATGCCACTCACGACCACGCTCCTCGGCGATCTCTTCGCGGACGACAAGATCCTGAACGTCGCGCACGCATTTCAGACGCGCACCGACTGGCACCTGCGGCGCCCGACACTCGACTGAGCGGCGGTGTCAGCTCCGAGCGGTCGTTTCCAGCGGGGACGCCTCGACAGGGGGCGCTCCCCCGGAGGGCGTCCCGGCAGCCGATGCCTCGATGGAGGCCTCGGACGGTGAGGTTCCCATCGCGAGTACCGGCAGGGTACCAGGACGTCTCCGCCTCCGCCTGCCCTTGAGCACGAGGCGGTGTGTCAGGACCGCGGCGGAACACGCGAGGCCGAGGACCAGGTGTCCCCACCCGAGGGCGGTGAGGGTCGCGGGTGATGTGAACGTCTGGATGAGGTAGCCGGTCACAACGAGAGGGGCGAAGGTCCCTACCGCGACCAGGCCGCTGTTTCGCCCGGTCGGGAGGTTCGACCGCATGCTGCGCCAGATGTGCTGGGTGGTGATGAGGCCGATGGCGAAGAGCATGATGGGCGCGGACAGGATGTGCAGCTTGAGCGCCCAGGGTTCCAGCGGGTGATTGATGACGGCCCACGGGTCGACCGGTGTCATGAATCGTTTCATGACGAAGTACGTCACGCCGGAGGCGGTCGCGACAATGGTCGACCCGTATAGGAGCCACCGCTGGAATCGGGTCATGGCGTCTCCGTGCCGAATGGACGCACGACGGCGTGCAGCGCCAGTACGCGCCGAACCGCGGCGGTCACGGCGTTCGACGTGAGGGTGGCCCCGGTGACATTCGGTATCTCACCCCGCGTGGATAGACCATCGGAGAGTGGACGTCCTTCGAAGAGGTCAAGCCACCCGGCCGGGGCCTCGTACTCCGGTGGCTCTCGGAAGGAGACCGTCTCGATTCGATCCACCGAACCGTCCGGGCGTACCACGACCATCAGAACCTCCTGAAGCGTGCGCACGCGATGTGCGTCGAAGTACGCCACCCCGACGTCGGTCCCGTTCCGGCTCGCCACGTAGTGCGTCACGATCGTCGATTCGATCTCCACCCGCTCGCCGGCCAGACGCCGAGCCGTATCCAGCTGCCCGTCGTCCAGGTAGGCAGTGCGCCGCTCCACATCGGCAGACGGGAAGGCGAGCGCAAGCGCATCGTCCTGCGAGATCTGGCCGTCGAGCGGCGCCGCGACCGCCGCGGCTGCGACGGCGATCACGAGGGCCGGGCGGATCAGAAGAGCCACCCCAGATTGACATTCCACTGGTTCACGCCCGTGTCCGCCGGGTTCGAGTGGAATTGCAGGTCTGCTTTCAGGATGATCTGAGGGATCGGTTTCCACGCCACGCCCAGGGACGTGACGGTCACGTCGGTGGCGGGGTCGACACCGTATCCGGCCGCGACCTCTCGCTGGGTGTCGACCTTCTCCAAGCCGACGTACGGAAACAGTTCGTGATCGATATCCGTGCCGCGAAGGACGTCGAACCCCGCCTGCACGAACCAGCCAAGCATCCGGGTTCCGATCCCGTCCGAGCCGGTCAATCCCGCCAGTTCGTTCAGTTCGGCGGTCTCGGCCACGGAGGCCCCGGCCATGAGCGCCCGCAGCCACAGGCCGCGGGACCGGTAATCCACGTGTGCATCCCAGATCGTGAGGCGTCCGCCGACGGGCGTTCCCCTGAGTTCGCGATTGTGCCCCGTTTCACCCGAGTACGCGGCAAGGCCCGCGAGCAGTCCCGGGGTGCCCGTGTAATCCAGTCGCGCCGCGAGGCCGAAGTCCTCGGCCAACGCCTTACTACCCTTCTGGCGACCGCCACGCACGCCGGTCGCGCCGAAGTCCACACCGTCCAGCGCGTTCATCAGATACACGCGCCAGGAGATGTCGTCGTTGCCACCGAAGGCTCCGAAGCCGTTCTCCCGCCATGTCGTCGGAATGATCCGCTGCTCGGTGACCGATCGCTCACTCCCGAGGAAGACGGGCGGCTCATGCAGCTCGTTCACGAGGCCGAGCGGGGCGAGCAGCATCCCTCCGCGCAGGCCGAAGTTGTCCGAAAGGCGGTAGTCGAGGTACGCGAACTCGAGGAAGATCTCGTCCGCGTGCTCGACTTCGATCTCCGAGTTGAACAGGAATCGATCGTCGAACTTGTAGCCGACATAGATGATCGCCCGAAGTGCGTCGAGCTGATCGGACCGACCGGACGCCGTGCCATCCTGGCGCTCTGCGCTGTAGTTCTCGTACAGGAACTCACCGTACCCGCCAATCGAGACGCCGCGCTCGATCTGATACACTTTCGAGGCGCCGGGGCCGAACCCGTATTGCGTCGTGTCGGCACGCACGACGTCCTCGCCCAGGTCGAGCCGTTCGAGTTCGCGGGTGAGCGCGTCCAGCCGTCGCTCCAGCTCGGCGATTCGTGCCGAGTCCGGAGCTGTCTGCCCCGAAACGTGACGGGGGGCGAAGGCGCTGCCCGACAGTACGACGACGAGTGCCAGGAGCGCACCCGACGCCAGTCCGGAGGTGGAAGTCAAACGGGATCGCATCAGAAGGAAGACGGGTGGTTCGGTTCAAAAAGGAAGGACGGACTCCCGGCGTGGTCCTGAGGGAGAAGGCTCGTCATCGGGCCGGTCCAGTGGGCTCGCACGCCGCCGGCCTCATCAACCAGAAAGAGGGCTGCAATGTCGCCCTGCGCTTCGGCCCATTCAGCGCCGGCCTCCGGACCCATCACATACAGGGCGGTCGAGAGCGCGTCGGCCTCCACAGGATCGTCCGAAACGACCGTTACGCTTCCCCAGGGGGGAGCCGGTCGGCCGTTGCGGGGATCCAGAATGTGTCCGAGGCGCTCGCCGTCGAGAGAGACGCTTCGCTCCGAGAGACCGGATGTCGCGACCGACTGCCCGGGCGGAAGCAGGAGTCGGCCGACGGTGAGCGCCCGATTCGCCGGGTGGGCGACCTGAACATGTCGGGCCCGCGCGTGAGGCGAGAGCCACAGCTGCCCGCCCAGGTCGAGTAACATCGCGACAGAATCCGACTCGAGGCGGCGGGCCGCCGCGAGGAGGGCCGCACCCTTCCCGAAACCGCCTGCATCAATCCAGGCAGCCGGGTCGTGTCGGGTCACGGCTCCGGTTACCGGATCGACCGAAATGGCTCCAACACCGCTGGCCGACAGAGCGCGTTCGAGCTCGACCGGCCTGGGGCGTCGCCCACTGCCCCGCAGGTCCCACGCGTCGATCAGGGCACCCACCGAGATGTCGAAGGTGCCTCCGGTCCGCGATGCGAGCTCCGATGCCCGCGCGAGCCACTCGGCCACGTCCGGTCCGGGCACGATGGGTCGGTCCAACGCTGCCGCGTTGAGTGAGCTCAGCTCCGATGACGGGTCCCACGTGCTCAGCATCCGCTCGACGCGCCGTAACTCGCTGAGAACGACCTCGCTCCATGCCATCCCGGTCGACGACGACTGCCCATCCACGGTGACGACCACGCGCGTGCCCATGACCCACGCCTCCCGGGTGAGAGGCACGGTGTCGAGGGACGCGGGGGCCGGTGAGGAGGCCAATCCCGCGGCGATAAAGAGCGCGTGAAGAACCACAATCAGTGAAATTGAAAACCATTCTCAACGAAGGAAACTACTGGCGCCCGGGTCACCCCTCAAGGCGACCGTCTTGCCGGATCGAAACGGGGCGCGCATCGTGCGGCTGCTCGCATAACCATCGTTCTTCCCGGAGTCCCCGATGCACCGAGTGCTGTTCCGCACGTTTGTCGCGATCGCTACGCTGGCCGTCGTGCCCCAGGCCTTGTTCGGCCAGGCCGATCCACGCCTCGAATCACTCAAGGACGAGGCGCTGGAGATGGTCGAGGACCGTTCCAAGCTCGTTCAGGAGATTATCGATCACCTCTTCTCCTTCGGTGAGCTGGGTATGCAGGAGTTCGAAACCCAGCGTTATCTGACGGGACTGCTCGAGGATGCAGGATTCGAGATCGAACTCGGGGTCGCGGGAATGCCGTCTGCCTGGACCGCCCGCTGGTCCAACGGCTCGGGCGAACCGGTCATCGCACTCGGCTCCGACGTCGACGGGATCCCGCAGTCGAATCAGAAGCCCGGCGTCGCATACCGTGACCCGATCCTCGGGATGGCACCCGGACACGGGGAAGGCCACAACTCCGGTCAGGCGGTGAACATTGTCGCGGCCCTCGCGGTGAAAGAGATCATGGAGCGCGAGAACATCGATGGCTCCCTGCTGATCTGGCCCGGCGTCGCCGAGGAACAGGTCGCCTCGAAGGCCTACTTCGTCCGAGAGGGCGTGTTCGACGATGTCGATGTGAACCTCTTCACCCACGTCAGCTCCAGCTTCGGTGTGAACTGGGGGCAGCAGGGTGGGAATGCGCTCTGGTCGGTGATGTACCGCTTCACCGGCGAGACCGCGCACTCTGCCGGTTCGCCATGGCGTGGTCGCTCTGCGCTCGATGCGGTGATGCTCATGGCGCAGGCGTGGGAGTACAAGCGGGAGCACCTTCGCCCGGCCGCCCGCTCGCACTACATCATCGTCGACGGTGGTGACCAGCCCAACGTCGTCCCCCAGACGGCAACGATCTGGTTCTACTTCCGCGAGCGCGACTACGAGCTCACGAAGGAGCAGTACGACGCGGCTGCGGATATGGCGCGTGGCGCGGCGCTCATGACCGGTACACAGCTCGATACGATCATGACCGTTGGTTCCGCGTGGAGTCGACACTTCAGCAGGCCGGTCGCGGAAGCCACGTTCGCGAACATCCAGCGCGTCGGCATGCCGGAGTGGTCCGAGGACGATGTCCGCTTCGCCGAGGCGTTCCAGGAAGAGATGGGCGTCGAAGTCTCGGGTCTGGTGACCGAGGTTCCTGAAGAGATGAGTGGCCCAGTCGACCTTTCTCGCTCCCTCGGGGGTGGCTCGGACGATATTGGCGACATCTCGTGGAACATGCCGACCGTGACCCTCGGCTTCCCATCGAACATGAGGGGTGGCCCCGGCCACAACTGGGCGAACGGCATCGCCATGGCCACGCCCGTCGCGCACAAGGGTGGTGTTGCCGGTGCGAAGGCGCAGGCACTCACGCTTCTGGACCTGTTCCTCGACGGCGAGACGGTCGAGGCCGCATGGGACTACTTCAACAACGTCCAGACCGCGGAGACGGAATACATCCCCTTCATCGCCGAGACCGACGAACCCGCGATCTGGCTGAACGAGGAGATCATGGGGCAGTGGCGTGAGCAGATGCGGCCGTTCTACTACGATGCGTCCCAGTACGACACGTACCTGGAGCAGCTCGGGATCGAGTATCCGACCATCCGCACCCGGCCCGTCTCGGAAGAGGACGGCGCAGGGGCCTCCGACGAGGACTCGTCCACCCGACCGAGCGGCTCGGGTGGCAGCTGACGTGAGTCGGCGGGTCGCGGCGGCGGTGCTGACCGTCGTCGCGGCCCTCGCCGCGCCGCTGACCTTCGGCGGTGCGCTTCATGCTCAAGGGGTCGACGTCGTCGAGATGACGGTCGCCGACCTTCAGGCAGGGTATGCCTCGGGAGCCTTCACGGCCGTGGAGGTGACAGAGGCCTTCCTCGACCGCATCCGCGCCTTCGAGGGCTACTACAACGCCTTCATTTCGATGAACCCGGCTGCGCTGGCGACGGCGGCGGAGCTTGATAGCCGCTACGCCGGAGAGGGTCCGGTTGGGCCGCTGCACGGCGTCCCTGTCGTCATCAAGGACAACATCGACTACGGCGGTCTTGTAACCACCGCAGGGTGGGAGGGCTTCAGTCGTGCGACGGGCGGCGTCGACATGGTGCCCGACGATGACGCTGCGGTCGTGAGTCGACTCAGGGCCGCTGGTGCGATCATTCTCGGAAAGACCAACCTGCCCGATTTCGCTGGCCACGGAACGAGAACGACCAGCTCCGTCGCGGGACGCACCCTCAATCCGTACAACGTGGACAAGGTGCCCGGTGGATCGAGCGGAGGCACCGCGACCGCCGTCAATGCCAGCTTCGCCGTGCTGGGGCTCGGAACCGAGACCGGGGGATCGATTCAGAATCCGTCTTCGGCCCAGGGGCTCGTAGGCGTCAAGCCGACGTATGGACTCGTTCCGAACGAGGGTGTCGTGCCGCTTTCCGGGACGTATGTGGACGTGGTGGGCCCCATGGCGAAGACCGTGTTCGATGCCGCGCTCACGCTCGACGTCCTCGCCGGCCCCACGACGGAGGACCTCGCTACGTACGCGTCCGTCGGCAAGATCCCCGAGGACGGGTTCGTGGCCGCGCTCGACGCCGAGTCGCTTCAGGGAGCGAGATTCGGCCTGGTGGGAACGGGGTGGCGTGACGACTTCCTCCCGCTCGATTCAGTCACGGACGAGCACTATCGGCGAGCGGTCGAGACACTTCGGGGTCTTGGAGCGGATGTCGTGGAGGACCCCTTCGCGGGTTCTGGCTTCGTCGAGCTCTATGGCGAGCGGCCCTTCGTTCGCACGCAGGGAGCCCACGACATGCTCGTGTACATGCTGGGCCTCGGGCCGAACGCGCCCTTCAATTCCATCGAGGAGTGGGAGGCGCTCAGCGGTCGTGAATACACGCGCGGGCGTCGAGGTGATCAGCCGGCCCCTCCGCCCGCACGCCCGAGTGCGACCGAGGAGGGCGACGCGTACCAGGCGTGGCGGCACGAGATTCGGACGCTCTTTCGCTCCGTGCTCGAGGAGCACGAACTGGATGGCCTCTTCTTCCCGCAGTCGGGCGTGCCGAATCGCCCGGTCGTCGAGGACGCGGAGCGGCCGGAGTACAATCCGAACAACTGGGCCGAGATCCCGAGCAACATCATCAACGATATCGGGGTTCCGACGGTGACCGTGCCGTATTCGTACTTCGAGGACGGCACGCCCTTCGTGCTGGCGCTGATCGGTGACATGTGGTCGGAGGCCGATCTGCTCGCGTGGGCCTTTGCGCTGGAGCAGGCGACCCGGGCACGGATCGCTCCTTCACTGGAGACCGGACCCGGCTCGTGAGTTACCCTTGTGGGTTGGCGACGCGAGATCTCAACAGTCGTCGACGGACTGGTGTCCGCTAAGACGGATTCTCCATCCACTCTTCTCTGCTTCCATGCCTCTTGCTCACCGGCCGGTGCGAATGTCGCGGGCCTTCCTCATGGCACTCGCCCTGGCGGGGGGGCTCTTGCACGTCCCCGCAGATGCCTCTGCCCAGACCAGGCCCCGAGTGTTCTTCGACTGTGATGGTCGGGACTGCAATTCACAGTACTACCGGACCGAGATCGACTGGGTAGACTGGGTGAACGACAGGCAGGTCGCCGACGTTCATCTGATCATGACCAGCATCACGACGGGCGCCGGTGGGCGGGAATACCAGCTCGATTTCATCGGTCGTGATGATGCGGTGGAGTACGTCGACAACATGCGGTATCAGGCGCTTCCGACGGATACCGACGTAGAGCGACTCGATGGGGTCACGCATGCGATGTCGATCGGCCTGGCGCGGTTCGCCGCAGTCTCGGGATTCCAGGGCATCGCTCGGGTTGCCGGCGTCTCCTCCGGGGAGTCCAGCGCTGTCGACCGTGTCGTATCCAACCAGGAAGTCGACGACCCCTGGGACCTCTGGGTCTTCCGCGTGAACGCGAACTACAACGTCGACGGGGAATCGAGGCGAAAGTCGGAGAACACGTTCGCGAGCTTCAGCGCGTCGAGGGTGTCTCCGACGTGGAAGATCAACCTCAGTACGAACGTCAACTCACGCGAGCAGGAGATCGAACTCGAGGAGAGCACGTTCAAGGATTCTCGCACGGACTGGGGGGTCCGGCCGTGGATCGTCTATACAGTGGCGGACAACTGGTCGCTCGGTACCCGGGCGGAGGTCGCTCGCCAGCCGAGGTTCAACCAGGAGTTCCGCTGGGAAGTCACGCCGGCGATCGAGTACAGCTTCTTCCCGTATGAGGAAGCGACTCGCAAGGCGCTCACGTTCTCGTACCGGATCGGGCCGGCATACCGCCGTTACCTCGAGGAAACCCTCTACGGCGAGACGGCAGAGACCCGTTGGGAGCAGTCAGCAGAGATCGATCTGGCCGCCCGCCAGCCGTGGGGTGAGACGGGAGTCTCGATCAGTGCCTCGAACTTTCTCTTCCTGCCGGATACACAGGAGTACGAGGACGATCTGTACAGCGTGAACGTGCGCGGGGACATCGACTTCCGAATCGTCAGAGGCTTCTCCGTCCGGCTGGAGGGCAACATCCGCTGGGTACAGGACCAGATCTATCTGTCCGCGGGCGGGGTCTCAGACGAAGAAGCTCTGCTCCGTCTGCAGCAGCTTCAGACGGACTTCGAGTACGGCGTCAGCGTCGGCTTCAGTTTCCAGTTCGGATCGATCTTCAACAACGTCGTGAACAATCGCTTCCGCAACGCCCAGGGCTTCGGCGGCGGGGGGGGCGGTCGGTTCTTCTTCTAAGACCCCGTGCGGTCCTGCGGCGCCGTGTACAGGGCCGTCAGTTGCACTGCACCACTCCCGGAGTGGTTGCCGGACTGGCATTGCTGGCCGTGGCGTCGCCGAAGAAGATCCCGCACTGCTGACCGGCCAGGCCGCTGTGCGTGCCGGTCGCAGCCCATCCCGTTCCGGTCGCTTCCGTGACCGTGATGGTCACAGCGTCGGTCAGGAGTACGTCCAGG
The DNA here is from genome assembly GCA_964492085.1 of uncultured Gemmatimonadaceae bacterium. Lineage (GTDB taxonomy): Bacteria > Gemmatimonadota > Gemmatimonadetes > Longimicrobiales > Gaopeijiaceae > UBA2589. The sequence continues at coordinate 95,513 of CAZBHZ010000007.1, forward strand.
TCCGAGACGTCGGAGGCGTAGATGTACTCGGTGCTCAGATAGATCTCCTGCACACTGGCGGTGTTCTTGAGATCTGATGTCACTGCGGCGATGTACGCCTTCGTTCTCATCTGCGAGAACTTCGGAATCGCGATCGTGGCCAGGATGCCGATCACCACGACGACAATCAGCAGCTCGATGAGCGTGAACCCCTTGCTGGAAGCCTTCATCTTGCCTGCCTCGAACCGGCCCCCGAGGGGGGTAGAGACGAGGTCGATCGCGCGAGCAATCTGACCTCCTGTGACAATTCCCAAAAACGCGTACTCTTATTTGACGCTACCTGGCCGGACCGGTGGACGCAAGGAAGTCGCCCAGAGCCGAAAAGGGCAGTCTTCAACAGGTTTCTTGAGTGGATTTCGCAACGGATCTGGTGGTTGAGCCACATCCGGACGCGCGGGAGGATTCGTGGCTGGCCACAACAAATGGTCGAAGATCAAGCGAAAGAAGGGCGTCAACGATGCGAAGCGCGGCGCTCTCTTCACGAAGCTCATCCGTGAGATCACGGTAGCCGCGAGGGAGGGAGGGGGCAGCGTCGAATTCAACGCGCGCCTCCGCCTCGCGGTGGAGACCGCGAAGGCCGCTTCGATGCCGGCCGAGAATATCGAGCGGGCGATCAAGAAGGGGACGGGGGAGCTCGAGGGGGTCGACTATCAGGAAGTGACCTACGAAGGGTACGGACCGGGTGGCGTCGCCCTGTTCATCGAGTGCCTCACGGACAACACGAACCGCACCGTAGCAGACGTCCGACATGCCCTGTCCAAGTGTGATGGAAGCCTCGGCACCGACGGTTCCGTGGCCTGGCAGTTCGATCGCAAGGGTCAGATCGTGATCGACGCGTCGAAATACTCCGAGGAAGACGTCTTCGAGGCGGCGATCGAGTCGGGGGCGGAGGACGTGTCGGGTGACGGTGAAGAGTTCGTCGTGACGGCCGAGCCGACGGACTTCACCTCAGTCGAATCTGGTCTGAAGGAGGCCGGCATCGAAGCGGCGTCGGCTGAACTCACGCGGATCCCGAAGAATGAGGTCGCGGTCGCCGGCAAGGATGCGGAAAAGTTGCTCAAGCTCCTCGACATGCTCGACGACCTCGATGACGTGCAGAAGGTCCACTCGAACGCGGACATCGACGAGGCCGTCCTCGCCGAGGCGATGTGAGACTGGTCCTCGGGATCGACCCGGGGACGGCCGCGACCGGGTACGGGGTCGTTCGAAGAGGACATGACGCCTCCGTGTCGCTGGTCGAGTGCGGCGTCATCCGGACGTCCGCGCGGGAGCCGCTGCCCGTCAGGATTCGAGAAATCTACGACGCCATCGTCGCCATCATCGAGCGTCACGATCCCGACGCCGTCGCGGTAGAAGAGGTCTTCCACGGCAAGAACGCACAGAGCGCGCTGAAGCTCGGCCATGCTCGGGGTGCCATCCTCCTCGCCGCGGCCCACCATGACGTTATGATTGCCGAGTACGCACCCCGACACATCAAGAAGGCAGTGGTGGGGAACGGAAATGCGACCAAGGACCAGGTCGGCTTCATGGTGCAGCAACAGCTCAAGTTGAAGGAGATCCCTACCCCGGCGGACGCGGCGGACGGTGTCGCGGCCGCGCTGTGTCACTGCATGGTCGGGAGCTTCCCTCGATGATCTCCCGTCTGCAGGGCGTTCTGCTCGGTCGAGAGGGTGAGCGGGTCGAGATCGAGACGCAGGGTGGCGTTGTGTACGAGGTGGAGGCTCCTCTGACCGTCCTCGAGCGGCTCCCATCCTCGGGAACCACAATCGAGCTACGGACGGTCCAGGTCGTCTCGGAGACGTCGGTCGCGCTGTACGGCTTCATCGATGCGCACGAGCGAGCGCTCTTCCGACGGTTGCTCACGGCCTCCGGTGTCGGAGCGAAGGTCGCGCTCGCGATGATGTCCACGTATTCCGCCGAGCGGCTGGCGCGAGCCCTCGTCGAGAAGGACACCGCTGCCCTCCAGCAGATCAGCGGGATCGGTCGCAAGAAGGCGGAGAAGATCGCGCTCGATCTGGCGGACAAGGTGGCGGATCTGGCTATCGTGACGCCGTCGGGTGACGGAGCCGGCCCGTCGAGCGGAGCGCAGGAGGCCGTTCAGGCCCTCGTGGCGCTCGGGTATTCGTTCGGCGACGCCGACCAGGCGGTGCGGGACGTTCTCGAGTCTGGCACCCCCGATACCACCGAAGACCTGATCCGTCAGGCGCTGGCCGGGTAGAGATGCCATGACCGAGCACACCCAGATCACGACGCCCGAGTCTCTCTCGGAAGATGTTCAGGCGGAGCCCTCCCTGCGGCCCACCCGCCTCGCAGAGTTCATCGGTCAGGAGAAAGTTCGGGAGGCGCTCTCGATTGCGATCGAGGCGGCGCGCTTCCGCAAAGAGCCGCTCGACCACGTGCTCTTTCACGGGCCGCCCGGTCTCGGAAAGACGACGCTCGCCGCCCTTCTGGCGCGGGAGATGGGCGTCAACATCAAGACGACCTCGGGGCCGGTCCTGGAGAAGCCCGCCGACCTCGTTGGCATCCTGACGAATCAGCGCGAGGGGGACATCCTCTTCATCGACGAAATCCACCGCCTGCGACCGATCATCGAAGAGTTCCTCTATCCGGCGATGGAGGACTGGCAGGTCGATATCCGTCTGTCCGACGGACCGAAAGCGCAGACGATGACGATGAAGATCGAACGCTTCACGCTCGTCGGTGCGACGACGCGCTTCGGTTCGCTCACCGCACCGATGCGGGCCCGCTTTGGAATCGTGCAGCGGATGAACTACTACCCGCCCGAGGAGCTCGTCACGATCGTCCAGCGCAGCTCGGAAATCCTCGGTGTGGACGCGACGAAGGAGGGAGCCTCGGAAATCGCTCGACGCTCGCGCGGTACGCCCCGTGTCGCGAACCGACTCCTGCGGCGCGTGCGCGACTACGCGCAGGTTCGGGCGGACGGCCACATCGACGCCCCGGTCGCCCAGGCCGCGCTCAAGCTTCTCGATGTCGACGAGTACGGCCTCGACGAGATGGACGGGCAGGTGCTCAAGACCCTGATCGAGAAATTCGAAGGTGGACCGGTCGGCCTGAATTCTCTCGCGGTCGCGATGGGCGAAGATGCGACGACACTGGAGGAAGTCTACGAGCCGTTCCTGATCATGGAGGGCTTTCTGCAGCGAACGCCGCAGGGACGCGTCGCGACGCCGCGTGCGTTTCGGCATTTCGGGTACACGATTCCCGAGCCGGGGACGCCGTCGGGCGGTGACCAGGGGTCCCTCTTCTCGCAGGATGGGTGACCGGAGCCGGGACCCGAGCAGTGTCAGACCTTGAGTGATCGAGTCTCCGACTACGCGTACGAGCTGCCGGTCGAGCTGATCGCCCAACGCCCCGCGCAGAGACGCGACGAGAGCAGGCTTCTCGTCGTTCCGCGCGGCGGCCCGTTCCAGCACCGCGGGATTCGCGAGTTCGTCGAGCTGCTGGAGCCTGGCGACCTGCTCGTGGTCAACGAGTCGAAGGTGATGCCTGCGCGATTGATGGGTCGGAAGACGACCGGAGCGCGTGCCGAGATTCTTCTGCTGGCCCCGAGTGAGCCCGAGCGTGACGATCGTCTCTGGGAGGCGCTCGTGCGCCCTGGGCGCAAGCTCAAGACCGGGCATGTGGTCGAGGTCGGAGACGATCTGGCCGTGGAAGTCGTGGAGGTGCTTCCCTCCGGGAACCGGCTCGTCCGTCTGGACACTCCGCTCGACGTCGAGACCGCGATGGCGCGGTACGGGACGATGCCGCTTCCGCCGTATATCGACCGGGAGGCGGACGACTCGGACCGGGATCGGTACCAGACGGTGTACGCGCGCACCAGTGGATCGGTCGCGGCGCCGACGGCCGGACTCCACTTCACCCCCCGGATGCTGGCCGAGATCGAGGCGCGCGGAGTCGAGCGTGTGGCCGTGACCCTTCATGTCGGTATCGGCACCTTTCGGCCCGTGGAGGTCGATGACGCGTCGGCGCATTCCATGCACCGCGAGCGCTATTTCGTCTCGCACGCCGCCGCCGACGCAATCGAGCGGACGCGGGCGCGTGACGGTCGGGTTTGGGCGGTCGGAACGACGGCGGTTCGAACACTGGAGTCGGCTGCCCAGGAGGACGGAACACTTGGCGCCGGCTGGGCGGACACGGATCTCTTCATCCGGCCGCCGTACGACTTCCGCGTGGTGGACGGCCTACTGACCAACTTCCACCTGCCGCGCTCGACGCTGATCATGCTCGTCGCCGCCCTCGGTGGATACGAGCGCGTTCTCGATGCGTACCGGGAGGCCGTGCGCGATCGGTACCGTTTCTATTCTTACGGCGACGCGATGGTGGTGCTGCCCGCCCCCCGCTAGGCAAAGGGAGGGTTCACTGCCCCCCACCATCCGACGCTCGGGACCGCTTGGTTACATTCCCGGCCATGTTCGACTACACCCTCTCCGCGACGGACGGCTCTGCACGCGCGGGCTCGTTCTCGACGCCTCACGGTGACGTACAGACCCCGGCGTTCATGCCCGTTGGGACTGCCGGCACGGTGAAGGGACTGATTATGGAGGAGGTGGAGTCGCTGGGGGCTCAGGTCGTGCTCGCGAACACGTATCACCTCTATCTGCGCCCGGGTCACGAGCTGGTGCGAGAACTCGGCGGCCTCCACGACTTCATGCGGTGGGACGGTCCCATTCTGACCGACAGCGGTGGGTATCAGGTCTTCTCCCTCGCCGACATTCGCAAAGTCCGCGACGAGGGTGTGGAATTTCAAAGCCACATCGACGGGTCACGCCACACGTTCACCCCGGAATCGGTGATGGATGTCCAGCGGGCCCTCGGCGCGGACATCATCATGGCGTTCGACGAGTGCCCGCCGGGTGGATGTGACCGCCGGACCGCCGAGGACGCGAATCGCCGGACCCTCGCCTGGCTCGAACGGTGCCGGACGAGGTTCGCCGAGCTCGAGCATAGGGGGGACGTACCCGAGCAGGCCCTCTTCCCGGTGCTTCAGGGGAACATCTTCGACGACCTGCGACGCGCTCACGCGAAGCAGTTCATGGATCTCGAGGACTGGCCGGGCTATGGCATCGGCGGCCTCAGTGTCGGCGAGGCGAAGCCCGACATGTGGCGTACGCTCGAGGTGCTCGATGACGCACTCCCTGCGGATCGCCCTCGCTACCTGATGGGGGTGGGCTATCCCGATGACCTGCTCGAGGCCATGGCGCGGGGGTGCGATCTCTTCGACTGCGTCGCTCCGACCCGCAACGCGCGGCATGGTACGGCGTGGACGAGCGAAGACGGGCAGATCAATCTGAAAGCCGCCCGATTCAAGGATGACACCCGCCCGATCGACCCGGATTGTGACTGCTACACCTGCGGACGATATGATCGGGCTTATCTTCGGCACTTGGTCTCGTCGGCGGAATGGCTGCCGGTGCGACTCATTTCGATCCACAATCTCCGGTTCCTTGTCCGCCTTGGTGAGGAGGCCCACCGTCGAGTCCTCGACGGGAGCTTCGACTCCTGGCGCAGGGACTGGCTCGAACGCTATCGCAAGGAAGGGAGTCCTTCGTGACGCCTCTAACGCTGCTGTTGCAGGCTGCGCCGGATCAGAACTTCGGCCTCCGGATGATGCTCAACTTCGCGCTGATCATCCCCATCTTCTATTTCCTGCTGATCCGCCCTCAGATGAAGGAGCGGAAGCGCCACGAGGAAATGGTGGAAGGCGTGAAGAAGGGTGACGAAATCGTCACCAATGGCGGGCTCATCGGAAAAATCGTGCACGCCGACGGGAATCGTCTGACGCTGCGGACCGGCGACAACACGCGTGTCACGGTCGATCGCGGGCGCGTTGCTGCCGTGCTCGACGTCAAAGGCGAGCCCAAGGACGAGTAGAAGGGTAGAGGACGGCCATGGCCATTCGTGGGATCGTCTACTTGGGAGATCCGGTTCTTCGCACCGAGGCCGAAGATGTCACCGTCTTCGACGATGAACTGCGTGCGCTCGTCCGGGACATGTTCGAAACGATGTACCACGCGGACGGGATCGGCCTCGCTGCCCCTCAGATCGGTCTGTCGACCCGCGTCATCGTCGTCGACCTGCGGAGGCAGGACGAAGACGAGCCGGAGCCCCGGCGCGTCGCCGTCGTGAACCCCGTGGTGACGTGGTCGAGCAAGAAGGTCGCCAAGCAGACGGAAGGCTGCCTGAGCATTCCGGGGCTGGAGGAGGTTGTGCAGCGTCCGGTCGCGGTGACGGTCGAGGGTCAGGATCCGGAGGGGAACGACATCGTCGTGGAGGCTGATGATCTGTTCGCGCGTGCGCTGCAGCACGAAATCGACCACATCGACGGCGTCCTCTTCATCGATCGGGTGTCGCCGCTCAAGCGCCGAATGCTCCTGAAGAAATGGAAGAAGATCGAGGCCGAGGCGGCGGCTGAGGCCGGGTGAAGATCCTCTTCTGGGGGACGCCGGCGTTCGCCGTCCCGTCCCTCCGGGCGCTCGACGACGAGGGCTTCGACATCGTCGGAGTCGTAACTCAACCGGATCGGCCCGCAGGTCGGGGACGACGTCTACGCCCCTCCGCCGTGAAGGAGGTCGCGCTGGAGCAGGGCTTTCCGATCCTGACCCCAGAGGTCCCGCGGGGCGACGGCTTCATGGCTGACATCCGGGCACTGGAGCCCGATGTCTCGATCGTCGTCGCGTACGGACACATCCTCAAGCCCGAGGTCCTCGATGTACCGGCCTTGGGCTCGATCAACGTGCACGCGTCGCTTCTGCCGGAACTTCGGGGTGCCGCGCCGATCAACTGGGCGATCGCCCGGGGTTTCACCAGGACCGGAGTCACCATCATGCGGATGGCAGAGGCCATGGATGCGGGAGCGATCATCCATCAGGTGCCTGAGCCAATCTTCCATGACGAGACCGCGAGTGAGTTGACCGTTCGACTCTCCGAGCTTGGAGCCGGTGCGTTGATCGAGGCGTTGGCGCTGATGTCTGCCGGGGTTGCCGAGGAGCGCGAGCAGGACCACGACGCGGCGACCTTCGCATCGAAGGTGGATCGTGAGTTGGCGCGCATCGATTGGCATATCCCGGCGCCGCAGGTGGCCGCGCATACGAGGGGCATGGATGCCGTTCCGGGTGCGTGGACTCGTCTCGCGGAGGTGCCGGTGAAGCTGTTCCGGCCCACCGTGTGGAGTGAGGAAGACGTCGAGGGGCTGGACCCCGAAGGTCTGAAGACCAACGGGGGCCCACCGACCCTTCCGGTCGAGACGGAGCAGGGCACCGTGATCCTGGCCGCGGCCTCCGACGGGGTCGTGGTCCGTTGTTCGGAAGGCGCGGTCGCGTTCGCCGAGGTCCAGCCACCGGGCAAGCGGCGCATGCCGGCCTCCGACTGGATCAATGGGCGTGGGATCGCCGTGGGGCAGCGATTCGAGTGAGCGGGCCGCCAAGGCTTCACGTCGTAACCGACGACGAGATCCTGGCGCGGTCCGACTTCGAGGAGCGGGCTCGTGAGGTGCTCGAGGCAGGGGAGTCGTCTCTCGCGCTGCACCTTCGTGGCCCGCGGACGGATGGACGGCGTCTCCATGATCTCGCGGTGACCCTGACGGGACCGGCAGCCCGGTCCGGGTCGACTCTGGTCGTGAACGACCGAGTCGACGTTGCATTGGCGGTCGGGGTCGACGCTGTGCAACTCGGGCGCAGATCACTGTCCGCGGCGGACGTGCGCCGGCTCGGCGCCCCCGGGCTGATCGGAGTCTCCTGCCACGAAAAGGAGCACGTCTGCGCCGCGCGCGCACTCGATGTCTCCTGGATCATTCTCGGCAACGTATTCGAGACGAGCTCCCATCCTGGCCAGCCGGGTCTCGGGCTGGACCGAGTTCGAGCGCTCGTCGATGCGGCCGGAGCCGTTCCGGTCGTGGCCATCGGTGGTGTGACGCCGGCTCGTGTCGATGAGGTCTCGAATACAGGCGCATGGGGCGTCGCCGTTCGGTCAGGCATCTGGAGCGCCGAGTCTCCGCGCATCGCCACAAGCGAGTACATTTCCGTGCTCCAGGCGGAAGCCGAAGGAACCTGATGCCACAAGACACGACGATCGAAATCCAGCTGAACGGGAAGGCACGGACGCTTGACCGCGCGCATACCGTGACCAGTCTGCTCGAGGAACTCGAGCTTCACCCGGGCATGGTGGTCGTGGAGCTCAACCGCGAAATCCTGCAGCGGGACAGCTACGATGCCACCGACGTCGCTCACGGGGACACGATCGAGCTCGTCCACTTCGTGGGTGGGGGATGACATGACCGAGACCGATACGCAAATCGACCGCGCCCGCGCACTCGATGGGCCGCTCTGCATCGGAGACGTGGAGTTCGTTTCGCGCCTGATCGTCGGGACGGGGAAGTACGAAACCAACGAGATCATGGTCGACGCCATTCGTGCGTCCGGCGCCGAGATGGTGACGGTGGCGGTTCGCCGCGTCGATCTGGATCGCACCAGGGAAGAAGCGATCCTTCACCACCTGAATCCCGACGAGTTCTTCCTGCTCGCCAACACTGCCGGATGTTACAACGCCGAAGACGCCATCCGGTATGCGCGCCTGGCTCGGGCAGCAGGCTTCAATGAATTCGTGAAACTCGAAGTCATCGGTGATGAGCGAACGCTGCTGCCTGATGTACACGCGACCCTCGAGGCCGCGAAGACCCTCGCCGACGAGGGCTTCAAGGTCATGGCCTACACCAATGACGACCTCATCACCGCGCTCCGCCTCGAGGACGCCGGATGTGTGGCGGTCATGCCGCTTGCCAGCCCCATCGGGAGTGGCCTCGGTGTGGTGAACCCGTACTTCATCCGTGAGATCAAGAGCCGCCTCGAAGTTCCGGTGATTGTCGATGCCGGGGTCGGCACGGCGTCCGACGCGTGTGTGACAATGGAGCAGGGAGTCGATGGTGTCTTGATGAATACGGCGCTCGCCGCAGCCGATCATCCGGTGCGGATGTCGTACGCGATGAAGCATGCGGTCATCGCAGGTCGACTCGCGTACCTGGCCGGCCGCATGCCGTCGCGGGAGATCGCGGTTCCGTCGTCTCCGACCGAGGGCATGCTCGACTGACCGGAGTCACGCCCGGTCGGGCGGCTGCGTACGCGGTCCGGGTCGAGACCGAACGGGGAAGGCGCCTCGATCGGGCCTTTTCTGCTGTCGCTGACACGCTGGAACCTCGGGAGCGTGCATTCGCGCACGAGCTGGCCTTCGGAACGACTCGGCTTCGTGCGCGACTCGACGCTGTGATCGCTCCGCACGTATCTCGACAACTCGTGGACGTCGACCCGCCCGTGCTCGAACTCCTGCGTATCGGGACCTACCAGATTCATTACATGGATTCGGTGCCTGCGTACGCTGCCGTGTCGGCCACCGTGGATCAGGCGCGGGAAGAGCTGGGGCGGCGGCTGACTGGCTTCGTGAATGCCGTCCTCCGAAAGGTGGCGGCGGTCACCCTGGAGCCGCCGGGCTCGACTGACTCGTTGGAGGCTCTCTCCGGGTGGGGTTCACACCCCGAGTGGCTCGTCCGCCGCTGGCTTTCCCGCTACACGGCCGATGAGGTGCGGCGTCTGGTCGAACACGACAACCGTCGCCCGGCGGCGTGTCTCGCTCCTCTGGGAATGGAGTCCGACGAGGCCCGTTCCGTCCTCGCCGCGCATGGGATCGAGGCCGAGCCTGCTGCGGACTGGAGTCCCTGCCTCAGGCTGGCCGGCGGAGCTTCGGTGGCGCAGGCTCTGCGCATCCTGCCTTCGTCGATCATTCAGGATCCGGCATCCAATCTCGTCGTGCGTTACGCGGATGTTTCGTCGGGCACGATCGTTGCAGATCTTTGTGCGGCCCCCGGCGGCAAGGCGCTTGCGCTGTCGGATCGAGCTGCTCGGATCATCGCTGCTGACCGATCGGAATCGCGCATTCGCATGGTGAAAGACAATGCCCTCAGGACGGGACGACGACTGGACCTCGTCGTGGCCGATGCCCTGCGCCCTGCCCTGAACACCGTCGATGCGGTCCTGCTCGATGCGCCGTGTACCGGGACGGGGACGCTCGCCAGGCATCCAGACGCGCGATGGCGCCTCGAGCCTGACGCCATACGGGCGATGGCCTCGCTTCAGACCCATATGCTGGCTGCAGCTGCGAAGCTGGTACGCCCTGGAGGCCTCCTGGTCTACTCCACCTGTACGCTGGAGCCGGAAGAAAACGAGGAGCGCATCACGGAATTCCTGAGCGCTCATGGTGACTTCGGCCTTGAACCCACGGATGCGGTCGAGCGCAGGGATGGAGGCACAGGCTTCGTCGACGCGGCGGGCTACCTGCGTGTCGAACCCTGGCGGTCCGGCTTCGACGGATCCTTCGCGGCGCGGCTGAGGAAGGCTGCATGAAGCTCGGAGACTCTCTCGGGCGGAACCGGAAGCGGCGGAAGCGGGGGGCGAACCGCACGCTGGAGCCTTTGCCGACTGCTGAGCGGGACACTGCATCCGGCGACCGAGCATCGAGTGAGGGCAACGGAACCGACAGGAGCGCCGGGGCAAGAGCGCCCGCGGCTTCGGCCCGGCCTCGCGGCGCGGGTCGGCTGAATGGACGAACCTTGCTCGTGGGTCTGGTCGCCGTGGTGGTGGGAGGCTGGTTTGCCGGCTATGTGCTCGCGACTCAGGTCTTCTTTCCGGCGCCCCCACCTCCGGGCGACCTGTATGAAGTACCCGACGTTCGGGGCCTGGGTCTGGCGAGCGCCGAGGAGCGGCTCGCGGGAGCAGGGCTCGAGCTGGGTGAAACCGACTCGATCACGCATCCGTCCGTCGCAGCCGGTCTCGTGCTCGGTCAGTCGCCGCTGCCCGGTCAGGTCAGCCGGCCGGATTCCCCCGTGCAGATCACGCTGAGCATCGGTCCTCAGATGCGATCGGTCCCGGACGTGCTCCGTCTCGACGAGGTGCGCGCGCGGGTCGTTCTCGAGACCAGTGGCTTCTTCGTCGATGTCGACACGATGGAGGCAGACGAGCCTCGCGGGCAGGTGGTCGATGTGTCGCCGCCGCCAGACAGCGTGGTGGCTCTTCCGGCCGCGGTGACCCTCGTGGTGAGTGCCGGCCCACCGGTCGTTCTGATGCCTCTGCTCCTGGGTCTGGAGCAGATGGAGGCGGAGTTTCTGCTCGACTCGCTCGGCCTGGACGTAACCGATGTGGAAGAGGTGTTTCGCTTCGGCCGTGATCAGGGCATCGTGGTCGAGCAGGAGCCGGCCGCGGACACGGAACTCCAGCGAGGGAGTGGAGTGCGCCTGAAGGTGGGTCGGCGTGGAGCCGGTGGGGAACAATGACCCCTGCCCTTCGTAGTCCAGGAGACATGTCTCAACCGTCGAAATGTCAGTGATGAAGCGCAGATTCGTTCGATCGCCGTATTTCTGGGCCATCGTCGCCTTCGCGTCGGTCGTCCTCGTGGCGTGGATCGGTCGCGAGAACTACCAGCCGGTCATCACCGGCAGCGATGCGCCCGAGTTCACGGTGCTCGACATGGACGGGCAGGAAGTCCACCTCTCCGACTTCTTGGGCAAGGACGTGCTGCTCGTGAATGTCTGGGCGACGTGGTGTGGACCGTGTCTCACCGAGATGCCCTCGATGCAGAGACTCTACGACCAGTTGAGCGGGGAAGACTTCGAAATCCTCGCGGTGAGCATCGACGCACCTGCGGGGCAGTTCGACCTGTTCGGCCGTGAGGGAGGAGATCTGCTCGCGTTCGCCGAGCAGCTGGAGCTGACGTTTCCGATTCTGCACAATCCCTCGGGCGACATTCAGCAGATCTATCAGACGACGGGCGTTCCCGAGAGCTTCGTGATCGGCAAGGATGGAGTCATCTACAAGAAGGTCGCGGGTGACACCGAGTGGGACGCGCCGGAGAACGTCGAGCTCATCCGCAGGCTTCTGGCCTCCGACTGAGGCGGGGCTGTGGCGACCACGAACCAGGCGCTGACACACAACTGGCGCTTGAAGCTGGCTGCGCTGGGGCTGTCGGTCTTCCTGTGGGCACTGGTACAGACCGAACCCTCGAACCAGGAGACATTCGCGTCCGTGCCGGTGCTCGTGCAGGTCGCGGACACCGGGTGGACCACATCCGGTGCGCCGAACCCCTCCACGGTCGAGGTGCGCCTTGGTGGCCCGGCCCGTGAGATCATCCGACTGGCGCGGGAGGGGACCAGCATTCGCATTCCGGTTGGTATGGTCGGTTCTCAGGACACGGTTATCGCCCTCCGCCGGGAGTGGGTGGAGCTCGGGCAGCGCTCGGGGCTCAGCGTGGAGTCGTTGTCGCCGTCCACGATCCGCGTCTCGTTCGAGGAAGCACAGACGCGTCTGGTCCCCATCGCGCCGCGCCTCGTCGGACGTGTCCGCGACCATCTCGCGCTCGCCGCGCCGATCGAGTTCAGTCCTCAGATCGTTCGTGTTCGTGGCCCGCGCAGCCGGGTCGAGGGATTGGATTCCCTGCGCCTCGCGGCATTCGATCTGTCCGACGTGTCCCGCTCCGGGGCGTTCACGATCGGCATCGACACGACCGGCCTTCTCGGGGCGTCGGTCGTTCCGACCACCGCTACGGTCGGTGTTCAGGTGGAAGACATGGTGGAACGCGTGCTCGACGGGATCACGGTTCAGGCCGTCTCGGATCCTGGCGAAGCCGAGGTCGTGGCCGATCCAGCGACGATCCAGGTCCGCCTCGCCGGTGCTCGCACCCTCGTCATGTCCGTCGATCCCGAGCGGCTTCGGGCATGGGTACCCCCTGAATACCTGCAGGGCATGGCGCCGGGAGAAGAACGGGTCGTCAACGTTCGAATCGAGGGCGTACCTGGGCTGGTGACCGCAATTCCGGGTAATGATCGCATCACGGTGCGTCGGATGATCGATCAGGCGGGGCTACCGGGCGAACCACCGTGACCTCGTCCATCAGCCGTCCGCTCGTGCTCGGGCTGGAAACGTCGTGTGACGAGACGTCTGCGGCCGTGCTGGATGGGAAGAACCGGATCCTCGGACACGTCATCCTTTCGCAGGATGTGCATGAGGTGTACGGGGGCGTCGTGCCGGAGCTCGCGGCCCGGGCGCATTTGCAGAATGTCGACAGCGTGGTCGGCGAGGCTCTGTCCAGGGCAGACATCACTCTCGACGATATCGACGTCTTCGGGGTGACGGCCGGGCCGGGTCTGATCGGGGCCCTGCTGGTCGGAGTATGCTGGACCAAGGCAACCGCCTGGGCACTCGATCGTCCCTGGGTAGCGGTGCATCACATGGAAGGCCACCTGTTCGGCCCCGTGCTCGAGGAGGCGGAGGCGGAACCACCCTTCATCGCCCTGCTGGTCTCCGGCGGACACACCCTGTTGCTTCACGCCACAGCGTGGGGCGAGTACGAGTTGCTCGGTCATACGCGTGACGACGCAGCCGGCGAAGCCTTCGACAAGGTGGCGAAACTTCTCGGGCTTCCGTATCCGGGGGGACCGGCGATTCAGAACATCGCGATCGAGGGGGACCCGGCCCGGTACCGTCTCCCAAGGCCCATGCTGCGGCGAAACCAGACCGTCGACGACCCCGCGTACTACGACTTTTCCTTCAGTGGCCTGAAGACCGCGGTGGTGGAACTGACGCGCGACCTCGGCGACCGCGTCGATGACGAGGTTCCGCACGTCGCTGCCGCGTTTCAGGCGGCCGCAGTCGATGTGCTGGTCACGAAGACCCTGCGGGCCGTCCGGGAGACTGGGTGCGGCCGCATCGTTCTCGGTGGCGGTGTCAGCGCGAACACGCTCCTGCGTTCCGAAATGAGCAGGCGTCTCGATAAACTCGACGCGGATACGGGCCCCAGGGTCGTGCATCACGCCTCGTTGAGGCTCTCGCTCGACAACGGGGCCATGATCGCACGAGCCGCCCGATTCCGTTTCGATCAAGGGGAGAGGGCGGGATTCGATCAGAACGCATCCGCGTCGTTGCCGTTCCCCGGGCTTCGTACCGGTTCCCGGACGGCCGCGTCATCACGAACTTAAAAGGCTATGTATCCAGTCTTCTTCGAAATGCCCGACTGGGTCCCCTTCCTCGGGGGCCAGCCGATCACGTCGTTCGGCGTATTCATGCTGCTCGCCTTCTTGACCGCGGGCTATGTCCTGCGGGCGGAGCTCCGTCGCACCGGCGAAGACCCGGACAAGGCGTGGGACTTCGTCTTCATGGCGGTGATCGGAGGTATCCTGGGGGCCAAGGGATACTACCTACTTCTGAACTTCCCGCGCCTCGTCGCCGAGCCCGCAGCCATGATCTTCTCGCGTGGCGGGTTGGTCTGGTATGGTGGGTTCCTGCTTGCGACGGCCCTCGTGATCTGGGAGATCCGGCGGCAGAAGCTGGCCGTCCCCGCGATGGCCGACCTCATGGCTCCGGCGCTGGCACTGGCGTACGCGGTCGGACGAGTGGGGTGCTTCATGGTGGGCGACGACTGGGGACGGCCTACGGATTCCGTCTTTGGCATGCGGTTCCCGCAGGGGACGCCCGCGACGACGGTGCAGAACATCGAGCAGATGTTCGGGATCACTGTCGACCCCGCGCTCATCGAGGAGTATGGGCAGGTCGTTCCCGTCCATCCCACCCAGCTGTACGAAGTCGGGATGAGCACGCTGATCTTCTTCCTCCTCTGGAGGATCCGGGATCACGGTCACCAGAAAGGCTGGCTCTTCATGCTCTGGCTCATCTGCGCGGGGATCGAGCGCTTTCTGGTCGAGTTTCTGCGTGCGAAGGATGACCGCTTCTTCGGCGTGCTGACGGTCGCTCAGATCATCAGTCTCGCGATCGTGGCGGTCGGGATCTGGGGCGTCATGAAGACGCGGGAAGCGGCGGAGCCGGCCTGACATGTCCGCTGGGTTGACCGTACTGCACGCGTCCGACTTCCAGTGCGGGAAGCCATATCTGCCGCAGGCTGCCGAAGCGCTCATTCGGCTCGCATCCGAGCTCGACCCGGACGTCGTGATCGTGTCGGGAGACCTGACCCAGCGCGCCAAGGCGCGTGAGTTCGAGCAGGCTCGCCAGCTTCTGGACCGTTTCGGTGAGGTCCCGATCGTGATCACTCCGGGGAACCACGACGTGCCCCTCTACCGAGTGTGGGAGCGACTCTTCGACCCATTCGGGAAGTGGCGACACTTCGCCGGGGACTCCTCCCTGGATTCGGTGACGAGGATCGACGGTGCGACGATCGTCGCGCTGAATTCGGCGGCCCCCCGACGAGCGATCGTGAACGGACGCATCGACGATGAGCAGGTGGAGTTCGCGCGTCGGGTGTTTTCGGAGAGCGCTGCTGAGGACCTGCGCCTCCTGGTCATTCATCACCATTTCGTGCCCGTCCCCGATGGGGACGCGGGGCGGCCACTCCCGCGTGCGACGCGGCTGGCGGAGGCCTTCGGCCAGATGGGGGTCGACGTGCTCCTGGGCGGACACGTGCACCAGATCCACATGAACGTGGCGGGCGACATCCCCGGGTGTGTGGATCGAGAGCCTCCCCTTCCGATCCTCGCATGTGGGACCAGTACCTCGCGGCGTGGGCGCGGTGCCGAGGCCGGTTGGAACAGCCTCGGCGTCCTCCGCTTCTCCGAGACCGACGTCGAGGTGACGCCGTATCGGAGAGCACCGGACGCGGATGTGTTCGATCCGATGCCTCCTCGGTCGTGGGCGCTTCGGCGCGGACTCGGGGTGGTCAGCTGATGCCGAGATACCGTCGCATTCCGCTGACACGGGAGAAGTCTCTCCAGACCGCGCTGACATCCGTCGTCGTTGGGGCGGCAGCCGCCGCGGTCACGTATGTGATCACCCGACTCATGCTGCAGCGCGACCCGATGTTGCCGGGCCTCCCCGCCGATGATCATTCGTTGCCCGACGCGCTCGAGCCCGATTCGTCGGTCGACCGCACGGTCGGCGCGGGTCCCACTTCTCCGCCATCCGGTGCAGCTTCGGGGGCGGACACGGGGGCACGGTGAGTCTGCGCCCCGGTCGCTCGACACTCCTCGCCTGCGTCGGGGCGACGCTTCTGATGATACCGTCCGCGGTCGCGGGACAGCTGCGTGGACCCGAGGTCGCGGAGGTTCGCTTCGAGGGGAACATGTCGTTCCCCTCGGACTCGCTTGCCCGCGCGATCGCGACACGCGAGACGACGTGTCGTTCTCTCTGGTTCTATTTTCCTCTACCGCTCTGCCCGCTGGGGGTCGACTTCGCACTCAGCCGGTCGACGTTGCGCGAGCGGGATCTGCCACGTGACCGGGCTCGACTGGTGCTCTGGTACCGGCAACGAGGATTCCGCGACGTTGCGGTCGATACGGCGGTCGTCGAGACCAGTGGCCTGTCGGCGCGCGTGATGTTCCGCATTGCAGAGGGGCGCCCGATCCTTGCGGACAGTATCGAGTTTCTGGGCGTCGAGAACTTCGGGGGCGAGGGTCTACTGGACGATCTGCCGATCGCCCGGGGAGATCGCCTCTCTACGCTTGCGATGGACGCCACTCGCGATTCGATCATTCGGCGTCTGAGCGACGGCGGATACGCCTACGCGGACGTCTTCCGCAGGGTGACTCGTCCGGGCGATCCGCCGTCGTATGATGCCATCGCGACCTTCGAGGTCGTCCCGGGGCCGAGGACCACGTTCGGTGACATCAGTGTCGAGGGCATCGAGAACCTCGGACTCGGAACGGTGCTGCGAACTGTTGAACTGCGCAGCGGCGATCCGTACCGGCGTTCGGAGGTGGACGAAGCCACGACACGATTGTACGGGCTGGAGATCGTGCGCAACGCGAGCGTTGTGCCGGACACGGTCGCCTTCGTCCAGGACTCGACCGTCGATGTCGCCATCACCGTCCAGGAGGGGGATGCGTACCGGGTACGAACGGGGGGAGGGTGGAGCACGTCAGAGTGCCTGAACGTCGAGGCGCGCTGGACAAGCCGGAACTTCTTCGGGGGTGGGCGGACGTTGTCCGTTCGGGGTCGCGTTGGAAACATCCTCGCCGCGCAGTCCCGGGACGTGCTGTGCACGCAGAGTGGTGAAGGTGAGTACGGGTACCTCACCGGACTGGGCGCGGTCGACTTCGTGCAGCCCTGGATCTTTTCCACGAGTAATGCCCTGTCGGCTTCGCTCTTCGCAGAGCGCCAATCTCTCCCCGACGTCTTCGTCAGACGGGCGTTGGGCGTGCAGGTCGGGTTATCCCGGTCGGTGTCGCAGCGGACGGTGCTCACCGGCTTCTACCGCCCGGAGCTTTCGCAGCTCGATGCCAAGGACGATCTGTTCTGCACCGGCTTCCTCGTGTGTGACCCGAAAGACATCCGGGAGCTGGAGAATCCGAACTGGCTCTCCCCGGTCGGGCTGGCGTTCACCAGAGATCGATCGGATGACATCCTCAACCCGAGAAGCGGATATCGACTTCTTCTGGACGTCGAGCATGCGGCGAGTTGGACGGCATCCGACTTCCGGTATGACAGGGTGATCGCCGAGGCCAGCCGTTACGCTTCGGTGGGCCGGGTCGTCCTCGCGACGCGTGCTCGGGGTGGCTGGGTCCGTTCCGGTGGCTTCGAGGGACTGATCGGGCAGTCCGCGGACACCGTCGGAATTGTTCACCCCCAGAAGCGCTTCTATACCGGCGGGGCGAACTCCGTCCGTGGCTTTGCGCAGAGCCGGCTCGGGCCGCGCGTGCTCCGCGCCGAACCGTCCACGCTGCTGTCCATGGAGGACGGTGGGGGCAAATGCCTTCCTGAAGAACTTGCGGATCGGAGCTGTCAGGCTGATTCGGGTGTCGCGTACGAAGCCCAACCCATTGGGGGGACGAGGCTTGTGGAGGCCAACGCGGAGCTCCGGATTCCGCTTGGTCTGGTGGAGGCGGTACTCTTCACGGACGTTGGCCAGGCCTGGGGGCCGACGGACACCGTCCTGTTTCAGGATCTTGAATTCTCGCCGGGCGTAGGCGTCCGTTTCGCGAGCCCCGTTGGACCGATTCGCCTCGATCTCGCGTATCGATTCAGGGGCTCGGAGGATCTTCCGGTCGTCACTGAAGAGATCTGTAAGATCGAGACCTGCAGTGTCCCGAATGAGCCGCTCCCGGGTGTGGAGGGCTGGGCGAGCACCGGCACGTTCGTTCAGCTGATTCCGCTCGTCGCCTTCGGAGAGAACGACCGGGGCTTTCAGCTCCACATTTCGATCGGTCAGGCTTTTTGATGTCCGACGATCCTGGACGTCCGGACGGGGACGAGGTGGTCAAGCGGCCTGACGTCGACATGGAGGGCGAGCTCCCGCCGATCGCGCCCTTCGAGGAAGGCGACGCCCTGGCCGAGGTGCGTCGGTCGTGGCGGGCGCGCCGCCGACTCGTCGTGCTGCGCCGACGGATGCGGCAGAGCGTGGTCGCGAGCGTTGTTTTGCTTCTCCTCGCGATCGGCTTCATCGCGCAGACGGGTCAGGGCCAGGACCTTGCGCTGCGGACGGCGCTCAACCGGGTCCAGTCCAGCCTCTCTGGACAGCTCACCGTCGAGGGAGTGCGAAGCGGAACGCTTCTGGCCGGTGCAACGCTGACGGGTGTTCGGCTCGTCGCCGCGGACAACCGCCCCTTCCTGTCCGCTGATTCCGTCGTGGTACGATACTCGATTCCCGCGGCGATTTCGGGCGGGCGTCCGATCCGTTCGACCGTGTTCTGGGGGCTCGACCTCGAGATCTCACGGTATACGAGCGACCAGGGCATGAACATCAGTCGGCTGCTGGCCGATGGTGGTGGTTCACCGGCGCCCGAGGCCTCCGGAACGAGCCAGCCCGTCTCACTCGGTCGAGTCGGTGTGCGTGAAAGTCGCGTGAGGATTCTCGCTCCCACCACGGACCGATCGGGCCCCCGGATCGTCGAAGGACCGGAGGGCGAGATCCTTCGTGAACTTGCGTTCGAGGCACTCGACATTGATGTGGAAGATGCGGTGTTGTCACTCTCCGAGGAGACGCAGTTCACCGCGCGCCTGGCATCCTTCTCGTCGCAGATCGGCGTCCTCGAAGAGCCACTCGTCATCGATGAGGCGTTCGGTCTTCTCTCCTTCGGCGATCGGGGTATCGCCATCGAGGAAGGGCAGTTCCGTCTTCCGGGTGGGCTCATCGAGGGCGACCTGGCCGTCGGTCCGAGGGCCGAGGGTGAGCCGTGGACGATGTCTGCCGACTTTCGTTCCAATGGGTGGGTGCAATTGTCCGACATCGCCTGGACGGATCCACGGATTCCCAACGGTCGATTCCGGGGCGGGACCGATATCCTGATCGACGAGGGTGTTCACCTCGTCCTGCGCGATGTGGAGGTGGAGCTGGAGGCCAGCAGTCTGCTCTTCGACGGGGCAATCAGCTTCACGGACGATGTCTCGTTGACTGCGATGGACGTTACGGCCAACCCGGTTCCTCTGGAACGGCTGGAACCGTGGATCGGACGAGACATTCCGCTCGATGGATGGCTCAGCGGAGAGGTGCGTTTCGATGGCACGCTGTCCGATGTGACGACATCCGGGCGCGTCACGCTCGTACCTACCGGCCTGGGCGGAACGCTGACCACGGCCGAGTTCGAGGGCACGCTCCACCAGGGCGATAACCCCGGAGCGACGGACTTCGTCGCCGTCCTGGAAGCAATGAACTACGACATTCTCTCCGCGTTGTGGCCGGACTTTCCCTGGGCGGGTGTGGGGAACGGCGAGCTTCGCGTGAACGGGCGTGTGAGCGATGGCCTGTCCGTCATCGCGGATCTGGAGCACACCTCGGCCACCCAGCTCAGGACGGTTGCTCGGGTGGACGGAATGTTCCAGCGGAGTGTCGAGTCCGACCGATGGGCGACCGACACGGAGATCGAGTTCAGACCACTTGCCGTAGGACTTCTCGACGGCGTTGCCCCCGAGTTGCAGCTGTCTGGTGAGGCGTGGGGTTCCATCAGCGTGGACGGCCCCGTGGATGACGCGACCGTGGTGGCAGACCTCGCCGTGCGCGAGGGTCGCATTCAGGGCCGCGGTCGGATCGACCTCGGAGACCCGGCGGCCGCCTACCGCATGGAACTCGAAGCCGAGCAGTTTCCACTGTTCGCGCTCAGCAGCCTCCTGCCGGAGCGGACCATGTGGACCGGTGCCCTCGGGCTCGAGGGCGTTGGGTTGACGCCGGACTCGATGATGCTCGATCTCGTCGGTTCGGCACATATGTCCCGATACGGAGACCTGCGTATCGATACGCTGTCGACCGGGCTCCGTATCCGGAACGGAGTCGTGATCGCGGATTCCCTGCGCGCCAACGTGGGTGGTGTCGATGTGGTCGGCCGTGGCCGACTCGGTCTCGTCGAAGGACGATACGGCAGTGCCTCACTGGACTTCAGTGCCGACCGACTCGTAGGGCTTCGGCCGGCCCTCATGGGTGTTGCCGACTCGATCATCGTTCAGGAATCACTGACGCCGCTCGACCGGGAATTCCTCCGGCTTCAGGGCATCGAACCCGACACCTTCCCCCGGCTCGCCGACGTTCAGCTGGACGGGTCACTGGTCGGGGCTGCGAGCATCAGTGGACACCTCGGCGATATCGACCTGGGCGTCGTTGGACGCTTCGAGAAGGCGTCCTGGAAGGAGAACGGGATCGACTCTGCCCGTATCGCCCTGACGGCCACGGGGTTGCCCGACAGACAGGGAAGGGTGCAGGTGGGCGTCTCGGCATTCGGGATCGACGTGGCTGGTCGGCGCTTTGAGCAAGGCGGCTTCGAGGCCGACATGTTTGCTCAGGATGGCGAGGGGCGACTCGACATCGTTCGCCGGCCGGGTGAGCAGTACCACGCGATTGGATCCTTCGTCATCGATGCGGATGGCGGTTCAGTCGACATGGACAGTCTCGACGTG
Organism: uncultured Gemmatimonadaceae bacterium; assembly: GCA_964492085.1. Taxonomy (GTDB): domain Bacteria; phylum Gemmatimonadota; class Gemmatimonadetes; order Longimicrobiales; family Gaopeijiaceae; genus UBA2589. The sequence continues at coordinate 116,434 of CAZBHZ010000007.1, forward strand.
CAGGTGGACGAGCAGCGCTGGTCCCTGATGAGGCCCGTACACGTCGAATGGGACGAGCGAGCGGTCACGGTCGACAGTCTCGAGATCGCACGCACGAATGAGGACCCCATGCGACTCGTGGCGGACGGCATGCTCGCCCGCGGGGGTGGAAGCGACTTCCATCTCGATGTGTCGGGGTTGCATGTCGAGCAGATCCTTCACGTGGCACAGCTGAACCAGCTGGAGGCGGGTGGACACGTCGACGTCGCACTCACGGTACGTGGCCCGGCGGAGGCCCCGGTCATCGAAGGTGAGTTCAACATCGACGGGCCTCGGTATCGCTCGATCGAGCTTACGCGCGTCGACGGCGAGATGTCGTACCGGGGAGGCGAACTGCGCTTCGACGTCGATGGCCTGGACGGGACTCGTGCCGCATTGCGCGCCAATGGGACGATCCCGATCGATCTGGCGCTGATCGACGTGGAGCAGAGGGTCCGGGACGAGCCGATGAGGGTCGATATCGTCGCGGATTCGCTGGACGCTGCGATTGCCCTGAGCTACGTGGCCGCTCTCCAGGGCGTCGTTGGGACCGTGTCCGGCAACGTCTCCGTCGGGGGCACGCCGAACGGCCCTGCGCCCCGCGGTGAACTGACCTTGTCCGACGCCGCCTGGTCCATCGAGGCGATCGGCGTGCGACACACCGGCGTGAACGGGACGGTCACGTTGCGTGACGACCGAAGTGTCGACGTCGAGTTGTCGGCCTCCGGTAACGGCCGATCTGACGTGACCGGGACGGTTCTCCTGCAACCGTTTTCCGACCCGATGCTCGACCTTCGTTTTGCCTTTGATCGTTTCCTCGCCGTGTCCCGCCCGGACATGGAAGGGTCGATCAGCGGGAGCTTCGATCTGGCCGGGCGTTATTCTCTGCCGCTCGCTCAGGGAGCGCTCACCGTCGACGAGGGTGCCATCTATGTAGACGAACTCCAACGGGCTGCCGGGGTCGTCAACCTCAACGACCCGTTCCTCTTCGAAAGCGGACTCGCGGTCGACACCACGGCGCTGATCTCGCAGCCCCTCTTCGCCGGTCTGGGCAATCCGTTCTTCGACAATCTCCGTGTCGACGTGGATCTGTCCGTTCCACGGGGCTCGTGGCTGCGGTCGATCGACTCCGACGTCGAGATGGCAGGCGACCTGCTCGTCCGATACGACCGAACCAAGAGTGATTTCGTGCTGATTGGGGAGCTGGAAGCCGTCCGAGGCTCACACCGTGTTCTGGGACGGACGTTCGAGCTCGATGGTGGAAGGGTCCTGTTCCTGGGCCGCCCCGGCCTCAACCCGGACCTGAGTATCCAGGCGTCCAGTCGGATCCGACGACAGAACGAACCTCCGCTCGAGGTGAATGCCCTGGTAGAGGGGACTCTCGTGCAGCCGGTGGTCACTTTGACGACCGACGAGGTCGGCCTGGCTGAAGAGGACCTCGTGTCGTACCTGGTCTTCGGGCAACCGAGCGGGGCTCTCGGGACCCAGCGTGGCGGTGTGGGAGCGCTCCGAAGCAGCGGCGTCGTCTCGTCCGCGGTGCAGGGGACGGTGACCTTCGTAGGGGGCGTACTGACCAATCAGTTCGGATCGGCCGTCACGAGAGACTTCCTGGACTACATCTCGGTACAGCAGAGCGGAGGTGGTCAATCCTTCGGTCGCGATTATGTAGCCGATACCCAGCTGGAACTCGGCCGGTATGTGGGTGACGACGTGTTCGCGGTCGCCGTGTTGCGCTTGTGGGACGCCGGCTCCCAAGATCAGAACACGGTGGCCGGGTTGCGTGTAGAATGGGCGCTCACCGACGATTACAACGTCGAGGGCTTTCTGGAAGACCGCTTCCTCCGAAGCGGCAGCCTCTCGCGTGGCGCGTCCTCGGGACTCGTCGAGGGCGATCGCATCTGGGGTGTGTTCTTCTTCCGGGAATGGGGATACAGCCCGAAACGAAATTCAACGGAGCAGAACTGATATGCAGATGGCCAAGGTCTTCGGCCTGATGACCGTCATGACGATCCTCTTCGTCATCGCCGGGGACTACATCGGCGGCTCGTCCATGGCGGCCGTGTTCTTCGGCATCTCGATGATCATGAACTTCTGGACCTTCTGGTTCAGCGATCGTGCCGTGCTGAAGATGTATCGTGCACAGGTGATCGGGCCTCAGGACGCACCCGAGCTGTACCGGATGGTCGATCGGCTCCGTCAGCGGGCGGATCTGCCGATGCCGAAGGTCGCCGTCGCACCGGAACGCCAGCCGAATGCATTCGCGACCGGACGAAATCCGGAGAATGCGGTCGTGTGCGTCACGCTCGGACTCATGGAAGCTCTCAACGAGCGCGAGCTCGAGGGGGTCATCGCGCACGAGCTCGCGCACATCAAGCATCGCCACATGCTCGTGGGCACGATTGCGGCGGGCATGGCCGGAGCGATTGCCCTGGTCGGGAGCATTCTGAGGTGGGGCATCATTCTCGGCTCGGGCCGCGATGGTGACGAGAACCCCCTGGCGATGCTGGCCATGGCGATCGTCGCACCACTCGTGGCGGTGATCGTACAGATGGCCGTGAGCCGGCAGAACGAGTTTCAGGCCGACGCGACCGCGGTGCAGATCGTGGGTGACAAGCGCGGCCTCCAGAGCGCGCTGCAGCGCATCGAGGCTGTGGCTCGGCAGGTGCCGATGCAGGTGAATCCTGCCGGCGCACACATGGCGATCATCAATCCGTTCAGCAGTGGCCGGGGAGCCGCACTCTCGGGGCTCTTCCGCACGCACCCCCCGACCGACGCGCGAATCGAGAAGATCGAGCAGGTCCAGCTCTAGGCGTTTGGCGCCGGGGGTCGAGCGATTCTCGCTCGGCCCCCGAGTCGTTTCCCGCGGGTCGACCCACTTTCAGCCGAGCCAGTCCCACGTCGGCGTGGCCGTGCGCTCGACGCTAGTCGTCCTCCCGACTGATCCACTTGAGTCCAAAGAGGATCAGGAAGGAGAAGAAGATGAAGGTTATGGCGAGCGAAGTCTGGTCCACGTCGAGTCCCCGGAAGGAATGCTCCAGACAGGTGCGACCCTCCTGGCCCTGATTCCGTTCCCTCGTCCTCTACTCCGGCCGAGTGGACGTTTTGTTGGCCGTCGACGATCCGACTAAATTACATGGTCTGTCCTTCATCCGGAGACATCCAGGCCGTGCCTGAATCACGCTCCTCCAAAGCCTCGGCGAAACGCCGATCCTCGAGTGCGGCCGCCGCTGCGACCGGGGCTGCTGCGCAGGAGACGCTCGTCGTTCGTGGTGCGCGCGAGCACAATCTGAAGGACGTGCACGTCGAGCTGCCCAGGGAAAAGCTGGTCGTCATCACCGGCCTTTCCGGATCCGGCAAGTCGTCACTCGCATTCGATACGATTTACGCCGAGGGCCAGCGCCGATACGTGGAGTCGCTGTCCGCATACGCACGGCAGTTCCTCGGGCTGATGGAGAAGCCGGACGTCGATTCGATCGAGGGGCTCTCCCCCGCGATCTCCATCGAACAGAAGACGGTCAGCAAGAATCCTCGCTCGACCGTCGGCACCGTCACGGAGATCTACGACTACCTCCGGCTCCTTTGGGCACGGGCGGGGATCCCCCATTGCCCGACGTGCGGTGAGCCCGTCATTCGCCAGTCTGCGACGCAGATCGTGCAGCGGTTACTCGGGATCGGAGAAGGAGTCCGTGTGGAGATCCTCGCCCCACTCGTGCGAGGCCGAAAAGGTGAGTTCAGAGACCTGTTCGAGAAGGCTCGGAAGGAGGGGTTCGTGCGCGCTCGTGTCGACGGCGAGACGTACGATCTGTCGGATCCACCGTCACTCAACCGGTACGAAAACCACGACATCGCCGTCATCGTCGACCGGCTCGTGATCAAGGTCGCCGATCGGGACCGGATCGCGGATTCCGTCGAGACCGCGCTGCGCGCGGGTGACGGTGTGATCGAAGTCCTGGAGCATGGAAAGGGAAAGACGAAGGCCGACCCGGACCAGCATGTGTTCAGCGAGCACTATGCCTGCGACAACTGCGGTACCAGCCTCGCCGAACTCGAGCCGCGGCAGTTCTCCTTCAATTCGCCCTACGGCGCGTGTGACGAGTGCGGAGGGCTGGGGACGCGCAAGGAGGTGAACCCGCAGCTGCTGACGGCCGACCCCAGCGTAACGATCCTCGAGGGTGTGATTCTGCCGTGGGGGGATCCGTCCGGTCATCTTCGACGGTCCGTGATCGCGGGTCTCGCGGAAGCGTACGAGTTCGATCCGAACACGCCGTGGGGAGAACTCGAGGACGACGTGCGCCATGCCATCATCCATGGCTCAGGGGGCATGAAGATTCGCTTCCCGTACAAGTCGGGCTCGGGTCGTTTCGATGGGTACTACGAGGATCACTGGGAAGGCGTGCTCGCGAACGTCGAGCGGCGGTATCGCGAGACGCAGTCGGAGACCGTTCGGAATCAGCTCGACGAATACATGTCGACGCTGCCCTGTACGGCATGCGACGGCAGCCGGCTGAGGGACGCCTCTCGGGCGGTCACGATTGCCGGTCGCTCGCTCGGTGACATCGTCGACTTCTCCATCGCCGAGGCGACCGAGTTCTTCGCCTCGATTCCCGTGGAGGGCGGGCAGAGCGGTGCAGGGCCCTCGGCAAAGAACGGGAAGCGAGATCGCGCGGGTGGGAGCGACAGGGTAAGCATCCCCGCGGGTACGACGCCCCTTTCTGCGGACATCGCGGGTCCCATCCTCAAGGAGGTCGGGGAGCGGCTGCGCTTTCTGCGTGATGTCGGCCTCGACTACCTGACGCTCGGCCGCTCGGCCGGGACCCTCTCCGGTGGAGAGGCTCAACGGATCCGCCTTGCGACGCAGATCGGCAGCCGGCTCGTCGGTGTGCTCTACATCCTGGATGAGCCGTCGATCGGACTGCATCAGCGGGACAACGCGCGACTGCTCTCGACTCTGCAGCGCCTGCGTGACCTCGGAAACACCGTAGTCGTCGTCGAGCACGATGAAGACACGATCCGGCTGGCCGACTACATCGTCGACCTCGGTCCCGGAGCGGGACGGCACGGAGGCGAGGTCGTCGCGGCGGGTGGATTGAACGAAGTGCTGGAGGCCGACGCCTCGCTGACCGGCGCGTATCTGAGGGGCGATCGGGAGATCCCGTTGCCCGAGACGCGTCGACCGGTCGATCCGGATCGGGCTGTCACGGTTCGCGGGGCTCGGGGCCACAACCTCCAGAAGGTCGATGTGCGCTTCCCCCTCGGGACGTTCCTCTGTGTCACGGGCGTGAGCGGTTCAGGAAAGTCGACCCTCGTGAACAGCACGCTGTACCACGCGCTCGCTCGCCATTTCTACCGAAGCAAGCTTGTGGCCGAGGCGCATGACGCGATCGATGGCCTCGAGCATATCGACAAGGTGATCGATGTCGATCAGTCGCCGATCGGTCGTACGCCCCGGTCGAATCCGGCGACGTACACGGGTCTGTTCACGCCCATCCGGGACCTCTTTGCGAACCTGCCCGAGTCGCAGATGCGCGGGTACGGGCCGGGCCGATTCTCCTTCAATGTGAAGGGGGGTCGGTGCGAGGCGTGTCAGGGAGACGGGCTGGTGAAGATCGAGATGCACTTTCTGCCCGACGTGTACGTGCCGTGTGACGTCTGCCGAGGGCGGCGATACAACCGCGAGACACTCGACGTCTACTACAAGGGCAAGAACATCGCGGACGTGCTCGATATGACCGTGGAGGACGCCCTCGAATTCTTCGACGCGGTACCGCGGATCAAGCAGAAGCTCAAGACACTGAACGACGTCGGTCTGGGGTACATCCACCTCGGGCAGTCTGCGACCACGCTGTCCGGGGGTGAGGCACAGCGCGTGAAGCTCGCGACCGAACTCTCGAAGCGCTCCACGGGGAATACCCTGTACATCCTCGACGAGCCGACGACGGGTCTGCACTTCGAGGACGTACGGGTCTTGCTCGACGTGCTGCACCGACTCGTGGAGCGCGGGAACACGGTCGTGGTGATCGAGCACAACCTGCAGGTCGTGAAGACCGCGGACTGGGTGATCGATCTCGGTCCTGAAGGCGGAGAAGGCGGAGGCCAGATCGTGGTCGAGGGAACACCGGAAACCGTTGCGGCCGATCCTGCGTCTCATACCGGACAGCACCTGAAATCCCTTCTGGGATAGCGAGCCCTTCCCCGCTGGGCAGGGACGGCTCCGTATGGCCCTGTGCCCAATGCGTGCTCGGCTCATCGAAGCCGCAGGCACGAACGTTGCTCCGTGGTCAGGGACATTTACCTTTCGCCATGGTCGGGAAACCGGCGCCCGAGCGGGTGCGTAGGGATTTGCACGAGCGGCGAATCCGCTGCGACGCAGCATTACAGATACGGAGACCGTCATGGTAAGCCGAGAGGATCTCGAGAGCTTCCTGATCCGGATGGACCTCGAGTACGAAGAGGTCGACGATGGAATGTTTCTCACACGGGGTGAGGACGGAGGAGCACCGGTCGTCGTGCATCACGCCGACGCCCTTCTGCTCATACGGATGAAGGTCATGGACATGCCTGCTGAGGACTCCATGGACCTGTACCGTACCCTTCTCGAATGGAATGCCACTGAGGTCGTGCACGGTGCGTACGGCATCGAAGACGGTGATCTCATTCTGAGTGACACGCTCGAGCTCGAGACGCTCGATTTTCACGAAATCCAGGCATCGATGGAGTCGATCACCCTCGCGGCCGCCTCACACATGCAACAGATCCGCGCCCTCGCGGGCCACGGGGCGGAGGGCTAGAGAATGGGCATCTTCAACAAGCTGTCGACGGTCATCAAGTCGAACATCAATGATCTGATTTCCCGGGCCGAAAACCCGGAGAAGATGCTCAACCAGATCATTCTGGATATGCGGGACCAGCTGGCGAAGGCCAAGCGGGAAGTCGCGGCGGCTATCGCCGACGAGCGCAAGCTCAAGGCCCAGCTCGAGCAGGAAGTCAAGCAGCAGCGGGACTGGCAGCACCGCGCGATGCTCGCCGTCAAAGAGGGGCGGGACGACCTCGCCAAACAGGCTCTTCTGCGTCAAAAGGAGCACGCTGAGCGCGCTGCGGTTCTCCAGCAGACCTGGGAGGCTCAGGCGGCGGAGACCGAGAAGCTCAAGGGCTCGTTGCGCCAGCTGAACGACAAGATCGAGGAGGCCAAGCGGAAGCGGAATCTCCTCATTGCCAAGCAGAAGCGCGCTCAGGCGCAGCGTCGGATTCACGAGACCATGTCCGGTCTGTCCGACACCTCCGCCTTCGAGGCTTTCAACCGGATGGCCGATAAGATCGAAGAAGAGGAGCGCCGCAGCGTGGCTCAGGCCGAGGTCAACGCCGAGCTGGGTGGGGACACGCTCGAATCGGAGTTCCTGCGCTTGGAAGCCGGCCCGGGTGGGGCTGACGTGGAGGATCAGCTTCTCGCGCTCAAGGCCGAGATGGGTCTCATTGCCGCTCCGGCTGCCGAGACACCCAAGCAGCTCGAGGCTGGTGACGACGACGGGGTCGCCGCGGACGCGGACGGCATCGCCGAGGCCGAGGTCCACGAGGTGGAAGCCGAGGAGGTGTCCGACGCTGAGGCGGATGCGATCCCGGAGGCCGAGCTACTCTCCGAATTCGACAAGCTGGAGAAGTCGGCGGAAGGCTAGGCCTGCGAGCAGGAGAACGAGGTGCAGGGGAGGTCCTTCGGGGCCTCCCCTTTCGTTTGTGGGGCGCGTGAGCATCTTTCGGTCGGACGCGCCGCCGGGGCGCTGCACGCGGACCTGAGCGTCCGCCCGATCACCCGATCCGAGCTGAGTTTCGAATGAGCACCGTCTTCCTGAACGGCGAGTATATGCCGAAGGCCGAGGCGACGATTTCCCCCGACGACCGGGGCTTCCTTCTGGGAGATGGCCTGTACGAGGTCACACCGTTCTACGAAGGGGTCCCGTTCGGGCTGGAGGGACACCTCCAGCGGCTCATGCGCGGACTCTGTTGGCTTCGGATCGACTATGACACGTCGGGCCTGGAGGCGATGCACCGCGAGCTGATCGCCCGGAACGGGCTGGAGTCCGCGGAGCGGTCCATGGTCTACATGCAGATCACTCGGGGTGCCGCGCCTCGCACGCACTACTTCCCCGAAGGTGAGGTCACTCCAACCATCTACGCCTACACGAAGGAGTGGAGCCGTCCTTCGGACGAGGCGTGGAACCGCGGCTTCTCGGCGAAGACCGTGCCCGATCGTCGCTGGAGCCGGGTGGATATCAAGACGGTCTGCCTCCTTCCGAACGCGCTGGCCTTCCAGTCCGCGAAGGATGCCGGGGCGGACGACGCCATTCTCGTTCGCGACGGCGTCGCAATCGAAGGGGCGCATCAGAACTTCTGGGCCGTCTTCGGCGGTACCGTGGTTACGCACCCCACGACCGGGCACATCTTGCCCGGGATCACGCGCGCTGTGGTACTGGACGAGGCCCGGGCCGCGGGGATGACGGTGGAGGAACGGCCCATCCAGATCGAGGAACTCACCTTCGCGGACGAGCTCTTTTTCACGGGGACCACCGGTGAGGTCCGTCCGATCCGCGAGGTTGATGGTCAGGTCGTGGGCCACGGGGGCGTGGGTGAGATCACACGCCAGCTCTCCGACCGCTTCCTGGCACGTGTCGAGCAGGCCAAAGCCGCTGAGCGGGTGGAGGCCTCCTGAGGTTCTCCGGCTTCCCCGCGCTCGGTCGGACGAGGGTTGTCTTTGCGGCGCTCGTCGCAGCGGCGGCCTCGTCCGGATCAGTGTTCGCCTCGGGGTCGCTCGAGGCTCAGGAACTTCCGCGAATCCTCGTGATCGCGACCGGCGGGACGATCGCGGGGCAGGCGACGGGCGGTCAGCTCACGGGAGAGCAGATCGTCGAAGCGGTCCCCCAGCTAGGGGACGTCGCACGTATCGAAGTGGAGGAGTTCAGTCGGGTGGGGTCCTCCGCCATCGGACCAGATCACTGGGTGCGCCTGTCCCGTCGGGTCAACGAGGTTCTCGACTCCGATGCCGGTCTCGCCGGGGTCATCGTCACGCATGGGACCGATACGATGGAGGAGACCGCGTACTTTCTCCACCTGACCGTCACCACCGATCGACCGGTGGTCATGGTCGGCTCGATGCGCAACTCGAGCGCCGTGTCCGCCGACGGCCCCGCGAACTTGCTCTCGGCTGCCCGCGTCATCCGGCACCCCGGGGCAGTGGGTCATGGGGTTCTCGTCGTCCTGAACGACGAAATCCATTCCGCTCGCGACGTGCGGAAGATGGACAACAATCGGGTGGACACTTTCGTGTCCCGGGAATTCGGCATGCTGGGTGTCGTCGATGCGGACGAAGTGGTCTTCCGTCGTACGGGCATGACGCGCCACACAAACACGTCCGAGCTGCACCTGCTCCCCGGGACGAACGAGCTCCCGAGCGTACCGGTCGTAGCCGACTTCGCGGGTAATGACGCGAGTTTGCTGCGGGCCGCCTTCGAGCACGGCGCGTCGGCCATTGTCGTTCAGGCGTTCGGAGGAGGACGCGCCAGCCCGGCGGTTCGTGAGGCGTATGCAGAGATCGCGGACGCCGGTGTGCCGATCGTCCTCGCATCACGGGTGCCGGAGGGTCGGGTGATGAGCAACGCGCAGGGAAACGAGTCGGGACTGGCGTATGCGGGCGATCTTTCTCCGCACAAGGCTAGGGTTCTGGTCATGCTGGCACTCCAGACCCCGAGGACTGCCTCGGAACTCCAGCGTCTCCTGAATACCCATTAGAACGCGTCGGATGCTCACCCGCGGACTCGGCGTGCGCGGTGCCTTCGCGCTCATCGGAGTCACCTCGGCGTTGGCCTGTGCTCCGCGGCTCGCGCCCGGTGCGGACGGCACCATCGACGTGAGTGACGGTCGTGCCGCCGTTGAGCTGACGTATCTCGGCAGTGGTGGGTGGATCATCACCCTGGGCGGCGAGCAGCTGCTTGCGGCGCCCCTATTCACCAACCCGTCGTTCCTCCGCACGGGCCTCCTCTCCATCGAGCCGGACACCGTGGCCATCGATGGGTACATGGACGAGCACGACGTGTCGAACGCCAGGGTCATCCTCATCGGGCACGGGCACTACGACCATGCGATGGATGTCCCGCGCGTGGCGAGCCATCACGCCACCGGTGCTCGAATCCTGACGAACCGGACGGCGGCCAACCTCTTTGGTACGTGGTCCGGCCTGGCCGAACGTATCGACGTCGCCAATGGACACGAGGGCACCGAAGAGCGCGTGGGACGATGGTTCTCCTACGGGCCCCGCATTCGCGTCATGCCCCTGCAGTCCAAGCATGCCCCCCACTTTGACGGTCTGACGCTCTTCGAGGGAACTGCGGACGTTCTTCGTGAGGAGCCGCCCCGGCGTGCCGTCGAGTGGCTGGACGGGGAGACGGTGGCGTTTCTGATCGACTTCCTCGATGGTGAGGGTGAGGTCCGCTACCGCATCTACTATCAGGATGCCGTGGCTCCCGCGCCCTGGGGTTTCGCTCCGGCCCCGCTGATCGAAGAGTACCCCGTCGACCTCGCGATTCTGGTACCCGCCACCTTCGATCAGGTGGACTGGCATCCCGAGGCCTTCATCGAGAACCTGCGTCCCGAGCGCGTGCTTCTGGGCCATTGGGAAGACTTCTTCGTCCCCATGGATACGCCGACCCAGTCGGTGCGCCTTTTGGATCTCGGGCATTTCGAGCACCGGCTCGAGCGTGTCTTTGATGGCGAGTGGTGGCGTCCCGAGATCGGCACGGTGTTCCGCTTTCCCGCAGGCGGGTAGGCCAACTCGCGCGAAGGCCCCGGCGGTCAGCGTTCGCTCGGGGGATCTCCCTCCCTCGTATGCAGTTCTTCTGCGCTGGCCTCCGCGATGCGCCTCTTCTCCGCGTTCGCCAGGATAGCCCGCGCCCACGCCACCTCGTCGCGCACGCGAGGTCGCTGCGCCTGCCAGGCAGACATACCGCCGATCAGCACCCCCAGGACCGGGGTGGCCGGGATAGCGAAGAACCAGCCGATCCCGATCGCGATGATCGACCCAGCTCCGAAGTCCGTCCAGAATCGACGGCTGAGGTACACGGCTGGCGCATCGATTTCTCTCATCACTCGGGCTCCAGAAGGGACGGCGGGGAGGGGAGGCTACAGCGGTACCAGCCCTCATCTGCGGTCATGATGTAGTACGCGTGCTCCGAAGCGAGCCAGGCCAGGTGAATCGCGTTGAACGGCAGCGTCATCGAGGACATCACACGAAGCTCGGAATCGAGGCGGATGACAACCTTCTCGAGGTGTTCCCCTGTGTGAACACCGGTCCGCGTGAGCACGGAGATCTCCCCCGTGCCCGGGCCACTCGTCGCCGACATGGCCGGAGCGATGATCCGCTGCATCTCCCCATCGGTATACGGTGGACCCGGTGCCCACCACGCCCGGTCGGCCGTTGCTTCGGCCACGGGCATCGGTACGGTCCTCGGGAGGGTCGCCGTGTCGAGGTCCACCAGCGCTGCGACTGGCGCGATGAACTGCCGGGGCACGATGAGCCTGCTCGTCCCTCGTGCCAGCGCAGGCGAGACGAGATTCGCGAGCGTGCCCATCTGAGGGTCGTCCAGCGCAACGGGCTTCATGCCCAGATCGTGTGCCGCACCGTCACGCACGAGGTACGCTCCTCCGCCGGGGAGGCCAGCCAGATGCAGAGGGAAGACGGCGAGCCCCGCAGGAGTCGGGAGGACCCGATCGGGTATGGCCGGTAGTCGAACGGCCCAGGCAGGATCGCCTTCGGGCGTGAAGGCACGCAGTAGGCGCCGGGGCCCGTCGGCAACGACGACGAGAGAATCGCCGAGCACCGCGGCATCGTGTAATGCGGCGATACCGGTCGGTCCTTCGGGCTCGAGTCGAAGGGTATGGATCGGGGAGAGATTCCCGTCCACGAGGACGACTTCACGCGCGTCCGGGTAGACGAGTACAAGGGAGGAGTCCGAGGCCGCGGTCATTCGTTCGACACTCGCGGGGGGCTCGAAGCCCGGTGATCCGGGCTCGCAGGCGAGTGTCTCGGAAGCTCGCGTGGGGTCGAAGGTCGATAGCTCTGCCTGCTGCGAGACGGGCGTGCACGCCAGGATCACGGCGGCGAGGAGGGCGAAGGGATGTCGCATGTCGGTTCAGATTCGAGGGTTCACGGGAGGCCCGTCAGGGCCGGTGATCAGCTCAGATTCCGAGCACTTTCTTGCGTACGCAGCCGGTCCATTCGGCTCCGCATTCGAGGTATGCGACGTCATCGAGAATGTCGAAGTGCTGCTCGCCCCACGCGTCGTGCTTGGCCGCGGCGGAGTTCAGGCACAGCAGGTATCCGTCCGTGCACTCGGTGTCGGCACGCACGCCCGGAGGCAATACGGCCAGCATCGTGAGTGCGGCGAGGAACGGGAGGATCGAAATTGGCTTGTGGTTCATACTGCCTCCTTGGACACGTGACATCCCAACGCCCCCAAGAAGGGTGAGAACCTGATCAGGCCGGTCGCCGCGATCGCGCCGCGGCGTCATTTCCGATGTGGAACTCTTCTTCGGTGCTGCAGCAAACCTCGATCGGCCGCAGCGCTTCGCCCATGCATGGATGAGACCGCACTTCGCTCAGAACGGACGCCGATTCCGTTCAGTCGGACCGTGGCGTCCAGCGCCCGTATTCGGTCTACTCTTCGCGGTGAGCGTCGGGCAAGCGCCCTTCGAACAGAAAGCGCACCCTGCGGCCGTCAGGGTCCTCCGCCACGATGAAGTGGGCCGGCGCGCCGGTGTTCAGACCTCCCACTTCATCCAGCGCCTCCCCGGTCGGGATGAGGAAGAGCCCTCGGACATCGAGTGTGTCCTGCGCTTCGGACGTTCCCATGTCGCCGATGTCAGCGATCAGCGCCTCCTGGCGCAGGAGCGGCATGTCGTAGTTCACGAGCAGATCCGCCTCGAGGGGAGGAAGACCGGGGACCGCGATCGTGCCACCCGTGATGAGCAGATCGGTGACGCGACGCCCGTTGTATTCGAGTGACTCGTACACACGGGGGTCGTATTGGGCATACCGCCCCGTCGCGATCGCGTCGAGGGCGCTCAGGATGCCGACGAAGTTCGTCTTTCTCAGGTGCTGCTTCTGCGGGTCACCAACCCAGGCACCGGACTCGATGAGGATGGTGCTCGCGCCCCATGCGCCCATCAGGTCGCCGAAGGCGCGTGGATTGAAGGTGTCGTCGTACTTGGCGATGTGATCGCCGACGAGTGGCTCGACCGCCTCGATCAGCAGCGTTGCCACCTGCATCGCACGGCGTCGCTTGTCATCGACGTCGCGGGCTGCGTTGAACGCAGGGGCGAGCAGGGCGATCGCGACACCACGGTCGCTCTGGCCGACGCGGACCGCGGCGCTCTGGTCGTGGAGGTTGAAGCCGAAGGCCGGGTCCAGCTCATCCCGAACGGTCTTGAGCAACTGCCCCTCGGGCGTCTGGAGACGCCGAGCGTCACGGTTCACGTCAATCCCCTGCGCGTTCCTCCGCTGAAAGCGCTCGGCGCCATCCGGGTTCAGCATGGGGATCATGTGGACTGTCGCACCGTCTGCGATCCGTCGAGCCAGCGGGTGGTCCGGCTGGTCGTGGAAGAAGCGGATGATGTCGGCGAGAGACATCGAGGCGGTGCTCTCGTTGCCGTGCATCTGCGACCAGAGCAGCACCGTGGTGGGCCCATTCCCGAAGGTCAGGTGACGGATCTCCCGTCCCTCGGCGCTCTCTCCGGCGACTCGTGAGGTCACGGCGCCGTCGAGGTACGGATCGACGGATGCCCAGTATGTTCGGTGGTTGAAGCGGCGATCCTCGAGCCCGGGGACGCGCACGTTGTCGTGTACAACGGCCAGCTCCTCCGGCGAGGTGGGTGCCGGGGTGGTCGGTCCGTACGTCGCCGCACCGCCGCACGCAGCGACAAAGAGAGCGCCGAAGAGCAGGAGGTGGCGCAGCTCGAATGTGTGATTCGATGGTCTCATCGGCGTGGAATCCGTAGTGCGTCAGTACAGGAGGTACGGCGCTCGGGTGGATTCGAACGCGCTCACCTCCGCATCCCAGCTGGAGACGAGATCGTCGAAGGACGTGCCGGCGACCAGCCCCGTGCGGATCGCGTCCGTTCCGGACAGGCGGTCGAAGTGTGCCTGGTACCAGGCCCAGTTGTCCCCCGACATCCGATACGTTTCGATGAGCATCGCGATGGCGGCCCTGGACGCGTCGTAGTCGGTACGCTCGGCCACCAGCTCGACTCCATGCACCTCCACCCCCTCGAATTTTCTGTCCCCGGCGTTCGTCGGCGTGAAGCTGACGGGTTCGAAGCGCACACCGTCGATCCCGTATCCATTCAACGCCTCGGCGAGCACCGCCGCGTCGAGCCATGGCGCCCCGATCCATCGGAACGCACGGTCCGTGCCACGCCCCACCGAAATCGGGGTGCCCTCGAAGAGGCACGTGCCCGGATACGCCAGGGCGCTCGCGACATCCGGCATGTTGGGAGACGGTGCGACCCACGGCAGCCCGGTGTCGTCGAAGGTCATGTCGCGCCGCCAGCCGTCGACCGGCACGACGGTCAGATCGACGCCGATACCGAACTCACCGACGTACATCTGGGCGAGTTCACCGGGGGTCATTCCGTGGCGCATGGGTACCTCGTACAGGCCAACGAACGTGCTGTAGTCGGGGTCGAGCACGTTGCCCTGCACGACATCGCCCCGGATCGGGTTCGGTCGGTCGAGCACGAGGAAGGGAATCCCGTTCTCGCCGGCAGCCTCCATGGCCAGGGCCATGGTCGACACGTACGTGTAATAGCGGGCTCCGACGTCCTGCATGTCGAAGATCAGGACGTCGACGTTCTCCAGCATGTCCGGCGTCGGCTTTCGCGTCTCCCCGTAGAGCGAGTAGATGGGAAGCCCCGTCTGCTCGTCGATGCCACTCTCGATCGCGGCACCGGCACGCTCCTCTCCTCGGATCCCGTGCTCTGGTGAGTACAACGCGATCAGTTCGACATCGGGATGATCGGCCAGAATGTCGATGTCCGACCGACGATTCCGGTCGATCCCCGTGTGATTCGTCACGAGGCCGACCCGCTTCCCGGAGACCAGGTGCAGGCTGTCCTGAATCAGCACCTCGACACCGGGGCGGACTACGGAATCAGGGACGCCGGTCGCGCTCGTGTCCGGCGCCTCGTTTCCTGACTGACACCCCAGTGTCGAAAAGGCCAGAAACACCGCGAACACACGCGATTGTCGGTGTATGACTTTGCGGATACTTTCCGCGACTCGGGGCTCGTGACGCACTCGGCGTCGATCGTTAGTTCGTGACATGCGGCAAGCTTCGGCGACACATTGGACCGCGTCAACGCGCGCAGTTTTGAAAAGGGTCGGATCACAGGCATGGCGAACGGTAAACATCTGATTTCGCGGTGCGATCGTCCTGGGGGTGTCCGTTTCGGTGCGGCCCTGTCCGCGCTGGCTCTGGCCCTCCTGCTGACGGGGTGCTCCGTCTCCTCCGGGGGCGTGGCTCCGGGTCCCGATGCTCCTACACCGGATCCCGACCCCGACCCGGTCGCGGCGGAGCCCGCTCCATCGCTCGAGGTGATCTTCGACAGCCTCGCGCAGGCTGAGAAGCATGTCCCGGTGCGCGATACGCGCTCGTGGGCCGAGCGCACGCTCGATGGGCTGACGCTCGAGGAGAAGGCCGGCCAGATCCTGATGCCGTGGGTCCTCGGTGACTTCGCGCCGGAGGGCTCGGAGAGTCACGAGCGCGTGTTTTCGTTCATCGAAGAGCAGAAGATCGGCGGCCTGATCATGTCGGTCGGGACGCCGTTCGAGGTCGCGGCGAAGCTCAACGACCTCCAGGCGCACGCCGACCTGCCTCTGCTGGTGGCCGCCGATCTCGAGACGGGGGCCGGCTTCCGTATGCGTGGCGCGATCCACATGCCGGGTACGGTCGACCTCGGCGGTGCCACCAACTTCCCGAGCCTCATGGCCGTCGGGGCGACGGGACGTGAGGACCTCGCGTACGAGATGGGTCGGATCACCGCTGTCGAGGCCCGCGCTGTCGGAGTGCACGTGCCCTTCGCGCCGGTCCTCGACGTCAACAACAATCCGGACAACCCGATCATCAATGTCCGGTCGTTCGGTGAGGATCCGGAGAAAGTCGCTGAGATGGGGATCGCCTTCATCCGCGGGGTCCAGGAGAACGGTGCAATCGCGACCGGGAAGCACTTCCCCGGCCATGGCGACACGAATGTCGACTCGCACGTGGGCCTGCCGGTCATCACGCACGATCGTGCGCGGATGGACTCGGTGGAGCTGCGACCCTTCCAGCGGGCCATCGACTCCGGCATGGGCGCGATCATGACGGCCCACATCTCGGTCCCGTCCCTGAACGGGGGCGTACGCGAACCCTCGACGCTCTCCCCCGAGGTACTCACGAACGTGCTCCGGGAAGAGATGGGGTTCGAGGGTATCGTCTTCACGGATGCGATGGACATGAGTGCGATCGCGCGTCAGCACCGCTCCGGCGAAGCCGCGGTGCGTGCGCTCGAGGCGGGGGCCGACGTGATTCTGATGCCCGCCTCCGTGAGCGGTGCGATCGAGGGGATCGTGACGGCGGTCAGGGAAGGTCGGTTGACCGAGGAGCGTCTCGATCGATCGGTGATGCACGTTCTGGCGACGAAGGAGGGCCTCGGGCTACACGAGAACCGGTACGTAGCCATGGAGGAGATTCCCCGAACCGTCGGCATCCCGGATCACACCGAGGTGGCAGGTCAGATCGCGGAGGAGGCCATCACCCTTCTGAAGAACGAGAACGATCTGCTGCCGCTCGCCGGCACGAGATCCGCCCGGGTCATGTCGGTGTCGTATCGAAGGGGCTCGGACGTGCTCGCAGGCCGGTATTTCAATCGGTCTCTTCGTCAGACGTATCCGCGTCTTCGGGCTGTCGAGGTGGATGGTGACAGTGACGAAGACGAATACCAGGAGCTCCGGCGCCGGGCACGGGAGCAGGCGCTCGTCATCGTCAGCACGTACGTCACGTCCGTGAACGTGTCGGGCTCGTTCACCCTGCCGGAAGAACTCGTCGGGTTCGTACGGTTTCTGGA
The DNA here is from genome assembly GCA_964492085.1 of uncultured Gemmatimonadaceae bacterium. Lineage (GTDB taxonomy): Bacteria > Gemmatimonadota > Gemmatimonadetes > Longimicrobiales > Gaopeijiaceae > UBA2589. Next base: position 133,594 of record CAZBHZ010000007.1, read on the forward strand.
TGAGATCGGCGTCCCCCATACCGTCGTGTCGTTCGGTAATCCCTATCTCATCACGGACTTCCCCGACGTGCAGTCGTACCTGCTCGCCTGGAGCGGGTCGGAAGCGAGCCAGCGAGCTGCGGCGGCCGCGATGCTCGGACAGGCTCGGATTCACGGGCGAATGCCGACACGAATTCCGCCGCTTTACGAGATCGGTGACGGGCTGATGATCCCTCGGCGCGGTTCGGCTGCCGGTGCGCGCTGAGCGGCGCGCGGCGCTCGGCGTCGCGCTCTTGGCAGCGGCCTGCTCGTCTGCCGCGCCGAACCCGGCCCCACCGGTCGCCCGCGCCGAAGCGCTGAACGGAGGTGTGCCGGCCGCGCCGGTGATCTCGGACGCGCTCGACGCGGAGTCACGGGCCTGGGTCGACGCCACCCTGGCAGGCTTCACTCTCCGCGAGCTGATCGGACAGGTGATCATCGAGTGGATCCCGGGAGGCTACGTCACCGCGACGAGCCCTGATTTCGAGCCGTTGCGGGCGTGGGTCGAGGACGACCGGATCGGGGGCGTCTCTCCCTCGATCGGGACCCCGCATGCGTACGTGGCCAAGCTCAACGAGCTGCAGTCACGGGCGGACGTGCCACTCCTCGTGACGGCCGACTTCGAGAACGGTGGCCCCGGAATGAGGATCAACGGGTCGTTCGCGCTCCCGTCGATGCTGCCGCAGGGTGGAGGCACGGATTTCCCGCCGACGATGGCGTTCGGAGCCATTGGGGAGGAGCGCTTCGCGTACGAGTACGGGCGGATCACGGCGCGTGAAGCCCGGGCGAGTGGGGTGCACTTTCTGTTCTCCCCGGTGCTCGATGTGAACTCGAACCCGGACAATCCCGTCATCGCGACCCGGTCGTTCGGGGGTGATCCCGATCTCGTCGCCCGCATGGGTGCGGCGTTCATCCGCGGCGCGCGGGACGGCGGGGTCTTCACCACCGGCAAGCATTTCCCAGGGCACGGCGACACCTCGACGGACTCACACATCGGGATTCCTGTGGTCGAGGCGGATCGTCCCCGCCTGGACGAGCTCGAGCTGGCCCCCTTCCAGGCCGCGGTCGACGAGGGCGTCGATGCGATCATGACGGCCCACCTGCAGTTGCCCGAGATTCTCGGCCCGGGGGCGCCGCCCGCAACGCTCGCGCCGGAGGTCATGACCGACATCCTCAGGAACGACCTCGGCTTCGACGGGATCGTCTTCACGGATGCGATGACGATGCGGGGGATCACCGACATGTACGGCCTCGGGGAGGCATCGATCCGGGCCCTCGAAGCGGGATCCGACGTGGTCCTTTCGCCCAAGGCCGTCACCGACGTGATCGACGCGATCGTGGAGGCGGTCGAGAGCGGTCGGATGAGTCGTGAGCGCCTGGAGCAGTCCGCCCGCCGGATCCTCACGCTCAAGGCGCGCCTGGGCCTGCACCGGGATCGGTTCGTCTCACTGGACGAGGTCCATCGAGTCGTGGGCATCGGCGCGCACAACGCCTTCGCCGACACGGCGGCGACGCGTTCGATCACCCTCGTCCGGGACGAGGATCGACTCCTCCCGATGGACGGGCTGTCGATGGCCCCCACGTTGCACATCCGGTACGCCGGCTCGACCCGCCTGTGGGCAAACCGCGCCTTCGCGACGGAGCTGCAGGACCGTGTGGTCGACCTCGCGGAAGTCCGGCTGGACGAGCGGAGCGACTCGTCCGCCTACGCAGCCGCCTTCGAGGCGATCGAGGATGCCGATCGCGTGATCGTCACGACGTACGTCCCGGCTTCCGCCGGGTCGACCGAGGAGGCGCTTCCCGAACCCTTCCGTGAGCTCGTCGCCTCGGTGGTCGAGACGAAGCCGACGGTCATGGTGTCGTTCGGCAATCCCTACCTGCTCTCGGCGGTTCCGGGCGTGGGGAGCTACATGCTCGCCTGGGGTGACCGAGATCGCTCGCAGCGTGCTGCGGTCGCGGCTCTGTTCGGCGAGGAAGCGATCAGCGGTCGCCTGCCGATCCCGCTCCCGCCGTTCCACGATCTCGGAGAGGGTCTGGACCGACCGAAGGTGGCGGACCGACTCGCAACGCTCGAGATCGAGGACCCGGTCGTCGCGGCCGGAATCATCGCCGCCCGTGGGGGCGGCCCACGGGGTAGCAACCAGACCGTCGCCGAGCCGGAGTCCGTCGGCATGTCGTCGGAGCGGCTCGCCGCGGTCGATTCGATCATCGTCGCAGGGATCGCGGATTCGGCGTTTTCCGGCGCGGCACTGGCCATCGGCCGTCACGGCAGGCTCGTGTCCCTGAAGGGCTTCGGCGAACTCCAGTACGGGACGCGCCGACCGGTGACGCCAACGTCGATTTTCGATCTGGCGTCCGTCTCGAAGGTCGTCGGGACGACCACCGCAGCGATGATGCTCGTCGGAGACGGCGCGCTCGACCTGGACACGCCGGTCGTCGAGTACTTGCCGTGGTGGGCGGCCGGAGATGAGCGGAAAAGCTCGGTCACCGTGCGTCATCTGCTTACGCACCGGACGGGGCTGATTCCTTTCCGGACGTGGTACTTCGAGTTCGAGGGCATGGAGGCGTACAAGGAGGCCGCCGCGAACGAAGGACTCGAGGCGGACCCGGGGAGCCGCACCGCGTACTCGGACATCGGCATCATGACCCTCGCGTGGGTCATCGAGGAGATCTCCGGCCTGACGCTCGATGCGTTTCTGCAGGAGCGCCTCTGGGACCCGATGGGCATGCTCGAGACGCGGTACAACCCCGAATCGACCCTCCGGCCACGGATCGCGGCGACGGAGATCGACACCATCTACCGAAACGAGATGGTGTGGGGCACGGTGCACGACGAGAATGCGGACGCCATGGGCGGCGTCGCCGGGCATGCCGGCCTCTTCTCGACGGCCGTCGACCTCTCGGTGTTCGCCCGGATGATGCTCAACGACGGCGTCGCGCCGGCGTGCACGGCCGATGGCGAGCCGGGAGAGCCGTGCCCCGTACGTCGCAGCGAGCAGCAACGCATGGTGGAGTCGGCCGTGCTGGACGAATTCACGACCCGGTTCGACGAGACCTCGTCCCGTGCACTCGGATGGGATACGCCGTCGGAGCGCTCCTCCGGTGGTGACTACATCACGAACGAAGCGTTCGGCCACACCGGGTACACCGGGACATCGATCTGGATGGACCCGGAACTCGACCTCTGGGTGATCCTGCTGACGAATCGTGTGCACCCCACGCGTGAGAATCAGAAACACGTGCCGCTCCGGCGTGCGGTGGCGGACGCGGCGGTGCTCTCGATCACGGATCGTGCGGTCGAGCCGCGGGTGAACCGGTGACGGGCTTCACGACGCTCGACCTCGTCGTCCTGGTCGTGTACCTGGCCGGTGTGACTGCGTGGGGTGCGTGGCTGGGGCGCGGCCAGGAGGGTGGCACGGACTACTTCCTCGGCAGCCGCTCGCTGCCGTGGGTCGCCGTCATGCTCTCGGTGGTCGCGACGGAGACGAGCACGCTCACCTTCCTCAGTGTGCCGGGCGTCTCGTACGCGGGTGCTCTGGTCTTCCTGCAGCTGACGCTCGGATACCTCGCCGGTCGGATCATCGTCTCGACCTTCTTTCTGCCGGCCTACTACGAAGGGTCCTTGACCACTGCGTACGCGCTCCTCGAGCAGCGCTTCGGGCTCGGTGCACGGCGCTTCACGTCCGCGATCTTCATGGTCACGCGACTGCTGGCGGACTCCGTGCGCCTCTTCGCGACCGCGATTCCGCTCGCGTTGATCACCGGGTGGCCGTATCCCGTGTCGATCGCCGTGATCGGCGTGCTCACCGTCGTGTATACGTACTTCGGCGGCATCAAGGCCGTCGTCTGGGTCGATGCGGTCCAGATGGGCCTCTACCTCTTCGGCGCAGTGGTCACGATCGTGGCGATCCAGTGGCTCCTTCCGGACGGATGGGCCGGCGTGGTCTCCGTCGCGGGCGCGGAGGGCAAGCTTCAGGTCCTCGACTTCTCCACGGATCTCACGGTTCCGTACACGGTGTGGGCAGGTGTCTTCGGTGGCGCGATCTTCACGACGGCCTCTCACGGTACCGACCAGCTCATCGTGCAGCGTCTCCTGACGTGCTCGGACCAGCGCTCCGCTCAGAAGGCGCTCATCGGGTCGGGCGTGGTCGTGATCCTTCAGTTCCTGCTCTTCCTCATGGTCGGGCTGGGGCTGTGGGCCTTCTACGAAGGGCGAGCCTTCGATTCGACGGACGAGATCTTCGCCACGTTCATCGTTCAGCAGCTGCCCCCAGGACTGACGGGTCTCCTGATTGCGGGGGTTTTCGCGGCGGCTATGTCTTCGCTCTCCTCGTCGATCAACTCGCTCGCGTCCGCCACCGCGTACGACTACTGGGCGCCCATGGTGGGGGCGCGGGACGATGAAGCGCGCACCCTGCGGGCCGGGAAGGTCTTCACCCTTGTGTGGGCTGCGCTGCTCGTAGGTGGAGCGATCCTCTTTATCCCGCTGTCCCAGGGAACGTCGGCGGTCGAGGTCGCGCTTGGCGTCGCGTCGCTGGTGTACGGGGGACTGCTCGGCGCCTTCGCGCTCGGCGTCTTCACCAAGCGCCCGGGCCAGCTGGCCGCGGTCATCGGTGTAGCCGTCGGGATCGGTACGGTCACGCTCATGCGGGACCTCATGGCGTGGCCGTGGTACGTGCTCGTCGGATCGTCTGTCACCTTCGTGGTCGGCTCCCTGGTCGGGCTGGTTCAGACTCAGCCAGACCCGTGAGCCTCTTCGCAGGAGTCGACGGAGGCGGGACGCGCATGCGTGCCGTGATCGTCGATGCGGACGGCAGGGAACTCGCGCGTGGTGAGGCTCCCGGCGCGGTGGTGACGGTGGCCGCCCCCGAGGCGGCGGCCGACGCCGTAACCCGGGCCATTGGTGATGCGATGGAAGCCGCGGCGCTCGAACGGCTTACTCGGGACGCATCGCTCGACGACATCAGTCTGCCTCTGGATGGCCTGTGGGCCGGACTCGCCGGTGCCGGAAGCCCGGATGCGGCCCGGGCGGTCATGGAAGCCCTGAGCCCGAGACATCTGGCGAATCGACTCACCGTCGGAACCGATGTGCGCGCGGCGTACGAGGATGCCTTTCCGGAGCGCGACGGCGTGCTTCTGATCGCCGGCACGGGGTCGATCGCCTGGGGCTCCGACGAGGCCGGTGAGCCGATTCAGGTCGGTGGCTGGGGGCAGCTCGTCGGGGACGAGGGGAGCGGATACTGGATCGGGTTGCATGGTCTCCGGCAGGTCATGACCGGGCATGATGGGCGATCGGAATCGGGGTCCGCAGCGGGTGCGTTGCTGCGTGCATGTGGCCTGAGCGAGGCCGGTGAGGTCGTCGCATGGGTACAGACGGCGGCGAAGCGTGACGTGGCCGCCCTCGCGCCTCTGGTCATTCAGGCGGCGGATACCGGGGATGCCGCCGCCGCACGGATCGTGGGCGAGGCGGTCGCCGGGCTGACGGACCTCGTTCGAGGTGTCGCCTCCCGCGGTGGAACCGGTGCTCGGGGAGGAGGGGTCGTGCTCTGGGGCGGACTCCTCGCCGATGGGGGCCCCCTCGCGTCGAGGGTGTCGTCCGCTCTGGAATCGGCAGGTTTTAAGGTCGTCGAGCGGCCGGTCGACCCGCCGATGGGGGCAGCCCGTCTCGCCCTGCGCAACTGATCCGCCGAAACGGCAGTCGTGCAGGGGCGAGCGGCCCTTTTGACAGGGTTAGAGGTGGTCTAACCTGTTGGGACCGTGCGTTTTGGCAGAACTGTGCGCGCTCCGAATGGCACGTCGATTGCACCGTGGGAGAGTGTTCGATGTACACCCCGAACCTTTCATCTCCCTACGGAGGTCATGATGGCCATCACCAAGTACACGGTCCGTCGCCCCACCTTTGCCCCGTGGGCTGATCTGGATTTCATGCCGACCCGATTCTCACGGCTCTTCGACGACCCGATCTTCGGACCGACCGCCGCAGGACGCTGGAATCCCGCAGTGAGCGTGTCCGAGACCAATGACGAGCTCCTGCTGACGGCGGAGCTACCCGGTCTGAACGAAGAGGATCTGTCGATCGAGTACGAGAACAACATCCTCACGATCGCCGGCGAGAAGGTGGAAGAGCGAAAAGAAGACGACGAAGACCGGAATTATCACGTCTACGAGCGTTACTTCGGCTCGTTCAAGCGCTCCTTCACTCTGCCACGCACAGTCGACGCGAGTGGCATCGTGGCGACCTTCGACAAGGGCATCCTGACGGTGAAACTCCCGAAAGTGGCCGAGGCGAAGGGACGCAAGATCTCGATCACCCGGTAGCCGGCGCGACGGCTGGTCGTATCGAGCGGGTCCGGGCTTCGGTCCGGGCCCGCTTCGTCGTTCTCAGTCCCGCAGAACCGTTCGGAGTTCGTCCAGGAGGGTTCGGCTGTTTGCGCCTCGTACCTTGCCGGGCGCGATCTCGAGGTCCGATCCGTCAGGACGGGTCAGCACGCCACCCGCCTCGCGGACCAGAATCATGCCAGCCGCGAAATCCCATGGCATGAGGATCTCCTCCCAGAACGCATCGAGTGAGCCCTGCGCCAGATAGCAGAGATCGAGGGCCGCGGATCCCGCCCGTCGGACACCCGACGCCGAGCGCAGGACGCGGTCGAGCTGACCCAGGTACTCGGGCATGAGCTCCAGCATCTTGAAGGGAAAGCCGGTGCCGACCATGGCCTCGATCAGAGGCCGTTCGGTCGAGACGTGGATCCTTCGCCCGCTCTTGTACGTCCCATCGCCTTCGGATGCCCACCAGCGTTCACCGGTCGACCCGGACACCACGGCGCCGGCGACGGGTCGGCCATCCACCGCGACCGCGACGCTCGAGCAGTAGTGCGGGTGCTCGTGCAGAAAGTTGGCCGTGCCGTCGAGCGGATCCACGATCCAGATGGGACGCCCGTCCCACCGAGCGAGCTGGTCTTCGATCGGCTCTTCGCTCTCCTCGGCGAGGATCGCGTGGTCCGGGTGGTTCGCCCGGATGACCGAGAGGGCCGCCTCCTGTGCGTCGACGTCCGTCTGCGACACGTAGTCGGCACGGGCCTTGATGGTCGCGCCGGCGAGAACGATCCGGCCGGCATCGCGTCGGTGAATGTGTGCGGCGGCCTCGGCGGCCTCTCGGGCGGTTCTAAGGAGGGGATCCACGGCTCGGTGCGTCTCGGGATGCCTGGGCAGCGACGGGCGGGGAAGGGGGCGGTTATGCATGACGGCGAGGTGCCGCCCCGATCAGGGCACCGCTAAGTTAGCCCTCCGATTTCACTTCGCGACCACGGACCTTCCGATGACCAGCCCGGACTCCAGCGGAACGAAAAAGCGCATCTTCAGCGGCATGCAGCCGTCCGGTGAAGCGCATCTCGGCAATTACCTCGGCGCGTTGCGTCGGTGGGTCGGTATGCAGGACGACTACGACTGCATCTGGTGCATCGTAGACCAGCATGCGATCACGGCGGGTGGAGACCCTTCGGAGACACCGGGCAACGTCCTCGATCTGGCGATCTCGTTCCTGGCCGTCGGGCTGGACCCGGAGAAGGCGATCATCTTCGTTCAGTCGGACGTGCCGGAGCACACCGAGTTGGCGTGGCTCTTCAACGCGGTCACGCCGGTCGGCGACCTCGAGCGGATGACGCAGTTCAAGGACAAGTCGCAGCGCTTCGACTCGATTCCGGCCGGGATTCTCAACTATCCCATCCTTCAGGCCGCGGACATCCTGCTGTACAAGGCGGATGCGGTGCCGGTCGGTGAAGATCAGAAGCAGCATCTCGAGATGACGCGCGACGTCGCGCGGAAGTTCAACGCGGCGTACGGCGAGACCTTTCCTGAGACGGAGCCGCTGATCGCGAAAGACGTCGGGCGGATCATGGGCCTCGATGGAGAGGCCAAGATGAGCAAGTCGCTCGACAACACGATCCCGGTGTTGGCGGAGCCGGAGGACGTGTGGGCCAAGGTTCGCACGGCCGTCACGGATCCTCAGCGGGTGCGTCGGGATGATCCGGGTCGCCCGGAGGTCTGCAACGTCTTCACGCTGCACAACTTCTTCAGCGACGACGCCACACGAGCCGACATCGACGCCCAATGTCGTGCGGGCACGATCGGATGCGTCGACTGCAAGCGACGCCTTTCCGACAACATCGCCGACGCGTTCGGTCCGTTCCGTGAGCGAGCAGCCGAGTTGCACGCCCATCCCGAGCGAGTGCGTGAGGTTCTCGACGACGGTGCGGCGCGAGCGAGTGCGATCGCTCGTGAGACGATGGCGGAGGTGCGCGACCGCATGGGACTCGACTGGCGTAGCGCCATCGGTTGATCCCGGCCACGGTGGCCCGGAGCCGGGATGAGTGTGTCAGCCGCGCGAGATGATCGCGTCGGCCGGCGCGGTCCCCTATCTTCGCTCGATCCGGATCGGTTGAAGAGAGGAGCTCATGCAGGAACTGTTCAAGGCGGCCGTGGAACGCGGCGCGAGTGATATCCACATCAAGGCCGGCGATTTCATGCGGGCCAGGATTCACGGAGAGCTCCAGCCGCTGACGCAGCAGAAGCTGACGGTCGATCAGGTGAAGGGGATCGCGCTCCAGCTGATCCCGCATCAGGAAGACCGTGATCAGTTCGAAAAGCTGTACGACTACGACTGCTCATGGGGGATCCCGGGCGTCGGCCGGTTCCGTGTGAATATCCTGAAGCAGCGCGGATCGCCGATGATCGTGATGCGGTCGATTCCGATCGAGATTCCCTCCGTCGAGGACCTCGGGCTGCCCCCGATCATCAACCGGATCGCGGGCTTCGAGCGTGGCATGATTCTCGTCACCGGCGTGACGGGCTCCGGTAAGAGCTCGACGATGGCGGCGATGATCAATTGGATGAATCGCAACAGGCGGCTCCACATCGTCACGCTCGAGAACCCAATCGAGTTTCTCCACCGCGACAACCAGTGCTCGATCACGCAGCGTGATATCGGGACGGACACGGACTCGTTCGAGACAGGGCTGCGCAGCGTTCTGCGCCAGGACCCTGACGTGATTCTGATCGGTGAGATGCGAGACAAGACGACGATCGAGACGGCGCTCAAAGCTGCGGAAACCGGTCACCTCGTCATCTCGACGCTTCATACCAAGAATGCCGTCCAGACGATTTCCCGCATCATCGCGGTCTTCGAACCGAGTGAGCAGGAAATGATCCGCGTACGGCTCTCCGAGTCGCTTCAGGCCGTCGTATCGCAGCGGCTCGTCACCAAGCGCGAGGGCGGACGTGTGGCGGCCATGGAGGTCCTGCTGATGACCGCCACCATCCGGGACTGCGTCCGCGATCCAGAGCGGATGGAGGAGATCCCCGATCTGATCGAGGAGGGGCGCAGCCACTACGGCTCGCAGACCTTCGACCAGCACCTCATGGAGCTCGTGAAGTCGAGTCAGGTCGAGTTCGAGGTGGCAAAGGCCGCGGCCAACAACCCGTCCGACTTCGATCTGAAGATGAACATGTTTGGCTCCGCGACGGGTGGCGCGACGGCCGGCGGCGGTCCTCACGGCACGCAGGGGCTCGCAGACGAAATGACCAACATCATGGGAGGGTGA
>CAZBHZ010000008.1:0-109422 GCA_964492085.1 uncultured Gemmatimonadaceae bacterium
GCGCAGATTAGCGAAACTGCGCCCCGACCCTAGTTTGTCCCGATCTCATTTCCACATCGGGAGGAATCGTGGGGGATGTCACTCGTCGAGACTTCGTCTCGACCTCATCCAAGGTCGCGCTGGGCGGGATGATCGTACCCCGTCACGTGCTCGGCGGACTTGGGTATCAGGCGCCGAGCGATACGCTGAACGTGGCCATCGTCGGCGCCGGCGGGATGGGCGGTGAGAACGCTCAGGAGCTCGGGTCGGAGAACATCGTCGCCGTCTGTGACGTGGACCTCGAGCTCGTCGCGAACAAGGTCCGCGAGCGGATGACCGACGGAGACGGAAACCCACGCGAGAAGGGGCATCGCTGGGCCGAGCAGTTCGAACAGGCAGCGAAGTACACACGCTTCGACGAGATGCTCGAGCGGCAGACGGACATCGATGCGGTCCTCATCGCGACGCCGGATCACACGCACGCCGTGATCGCCGCCGCCGCCATGAAGGAGGGCAAGCATGTCTACGTACAGAAGCCACTGACATGGTCCGTCCACGAGGCGCGGGCCCTGCAGGGCCTGGCGAGTTCGACCGGGGTGGTGACCCAGATGGGGAACCAGGGGCATTCGAGGGACGAAGCCCGGCTGATCAACGAGTGGGTGCAGGCTGGTGTCATCGGCAACGTCCGGGAGGTCCACGTGTGGACCAATCGGCCGATCTGGGGGCAGGGGCTGCGGCGACCCGCCTCGATGCCCGCGGACTTCGATCCGAACTCGACGGACCGCTCGTGGTGGCCCGGCTCGCTCGCGGAAGCGCACGCGTGGGGACTCGCGGGCGACTTTCCGGTGCCGGCGCACCTCGACTGGGATCAGTACCTCGGGCCGTGCACCCGGGACGTGGCGTACCACCCGATCTACCATCCCTTCCATTGGCGTGGATGGGTCGACTTTGGCGTGGGTGCGCTGGGTGACATGGGCGCCCATCTGATCGATCACCCGTTCTGGGCGTTGAACCTGGGCTATCCGGACACGATCGAAGCGACGTCGACGCCGTGGGGCGGACCGTCCGAGGACCCCGTGTCCTACCCGATGGCGACCAAGGTCCATTACGAATTTCCGCGCCGCGGCCTGATGCCGCCGGTCTCGCTGCACTGGTACGATGGAGGGCTTATGCCCCGCCGACCCGATCTGCTCCCGGCAGACGTCGAGCTGGAGCGTGAAGGCGGTGTGATCTTCGTCGGAGAGCGCGGCCTGCTCATGCACGAGACATACGGGCGCAACCCTCGCCTCTTCCCCGAAGAGCTCCACGAAGAGGCAGAGGCGGTGCCGCAGAACTATGATCGCGTCGAGGGCAGTCACGAGATGAACTGGGCGACTTCGTGCAAGTCCGGGTCGGAAGCGACCTGTCCGTTCTCCTACGCTGCTCCGCTCACGGAGGTCATGCTGCTGGGTCTGGTCGCGTTGCGGGCTGGACAGGGGGTGAAGATCGAATACGATGCCGCTGCCATGCGTGTCACCAACTCGGAGGAAGCCAATCGCTTCCTCACGCGCGAATACCGGGAGGGATGGAGCCTGTGATGAACCGATGGGATCGAGCGACGCCCGCCGTTCTGGCTGTGTTCTTCTTCGCGGGGTGCGCATCCGGGCAGTCGGAGGAGGCGGCCGGAAGTGGTGAGCCCGACGTGAGCAACTCGGCGCAGGTCGCGCACAACACCCTGTCCGAAGGCGAGTCGGCCGATGGATGGGAGCTTCTGTTCGACGGGACGTCAATGGATGGGTGGCGGGCCTACGACCAGCCGGATCTCCCCGGCGGATGGGATGTGGTCGACGGGATGCTCGTACGGACGGGCCCTGGCGGCGACATCATGACGGACCGTGTCTTCCGCAACTTCGAGCTCGCTCTCGACTGGCGGGTGGAGGAGCGCGGTAACAGCGGCATCTTCTACCTCGCGGCGCAGGGTGAGGAGAACATCTACCACAGCGCGCCCGAGATGCAGGTGCTCGATGACGAGCGCCATCCGGACGGGCAGAATGAACTCACCAGCGCGGGCGCGAACTACGGGCTTCACCCCGCTCCGCGAGGGATCGTTCGTCCCGCTGGAGAGTGGAACCACATCCGAATCATGGTCCAGGACGACCGGGTGGAGCACTGGCTTAACGGTGAGAAGATCGTCGAGTATGTGATTCGTTCGCCGGAGTGGGCGGAGCTGGTCGCGGCCAGCAAGTTCAGTCAGTGGCCGGCGTACGGTCAGGCCGAGGAAGGGCACATCGGGCTGCAGGACCACGGCGATCCCGTCTGGTACCGAAACATCAAGATCAGGGAGCTCGACTGATGGATCGTCGGTCGTTCGTCGCGGCGTTGTCCGCAGCTCCCCTCGTGGCCGGCATCGGCGGCCTTCGTGCCTTCAGCGGACGCCCTGGGGTTCAGCTCTACACGGTGCGGGATGCGATGGCCGAGGATGCCGACCGGACGCTCGCTACCCTGGCCGAGATCGGATATCGCGAGGTCGAGCTGGCGGGCACGTACGGGATGACGCCGGCGGCCTTTCGGCGCAGTCTCGATGCGGCCGGCCTCCGCGCGGTCTCGGGACACGTGGACTATCCGCAGGAGCGTGGCGACGTGCAACGCGCCCTCGACGCGGCGGCAGAACTCGGACACGAGCTGCTGGTGATCCCGTGGTTGCCCGAGGACCTGAGGACCGGAGACGGATACCGGTCCGTCGCGGCGCGCCTCAATCGGTTCGGAGAGGCGGCCCGCGCGATGAACCTGCGGCTCGGCTATCACAACCACGCCTTCGAATTCGAGGAGACCGACGGCATCGTGCCGATGTCGCTCCTTCTCGACGCGACCAGCCCGGCGCTCGTCGACTGGCAGATGGACATTTTCTGGACCGTGGAAGGTGGGCACATGCCCCTGGCGTGGCTCGATCGGTACGCCGGTCGCGTGACGAGCGTGCACATCAAGGATCGGACGGCCGGAGGTACGATGGTCGATGTGGGCGATGGCGTGATCGATTTCGGCCGAATCCTCGACGCCGCGGGGGCTCACGGTCTCCAGTACGGTTTCGTCGAACACGACAATCCCGGTGATTCGATCGAGAGTGTGCGTCGCAGCTTCGAATACCTGATGCGCGGAGTGGCGCCATGAGGCGGAAGGCGCAGGACGAATACGACGTCATCGTCGTCGGTTCGGGCGCGGCCGGCGGAATGTGCGCCTACGTGCTCGCCTGTTCCGGCGTGAAGGTGCTCATGCTCGAGGCGGGGCGTGATTACGATCCCGTGACGGAGACCCCGATGTTCCAGCTGCCCCGGGACGCCCCCCTCCGTGCGGCCGGGACACCCGAGAAGCCCTTCGGCTTCTACGACGCCACGGTGGACGGAGGCTGGCGTGTGCCGGGTGAGCCGTATTCGAGCGCGGACGGTGCCGACTTCATGTGGTGGCGCGCCCGCATGCTCGGAGGGCGGACGAACCACTGGGGCCGTATCTCGCTCCGCATGGGCGAGTACGACTACAAACCGTATTCGCGTGACGGGCTCGGTTTCGATTGGCCGATGAGCTACGACGATGTCGCGCCGTACTACGACAAGACCGAAATGCTGATCGGCGTGTACGGCTCGAACGAGGGGCTCGAGAACACTCCGAACTCGTCACCGGGTGTGCTGCAGCCGCCGCCCGCGCCGAGGGCGACCGAGCTTCTCACGCAGAAGGTGTGTGGCGAACAGCTCGACATCCCGGTCATTCCCGCGCACCTGGCGATCATGACCCAGCGCCAGAACGCCGATCGTCTTTCGCGAGAGCTGTGGCCGAACAACCCACTCGCGCAGCGGGTGACGGCCGAGTCCATGCGTTCGCGAGCCGCATGCTTCTACGCGACGCCGTGCGGCCGCGGATGCTCGATCAAGGCGAATTTCCAGTCGCCTACCGTGCTCCTTCCGCCTGCCCTCGCCACCGGGAATCTGGACATCATTACCGATGCCATGGTGCGCGAGGTCACGGTCGATTCGCGTGGCCGCGCGAACGGCGTTCACTACATCGACAAGATGACACGCCTCGACGAGCACGTGAGTGCGCGGGTCGTCATCGTCGCGGCCAGTGCGTGTGAATCAGCGCGTATCCTGCTGAACTCGAAGAGTTCGGCGTTTCCCGACGGACTCGGCAACGGCTCCGGTCTCGTCGGAAAGTATGTCATGGACACCGTCGGCGCGGGCGTATCGGGTCAGATTCCTGCGCTGGAGAACTGCCCGCCGCACAATACGGACGGAGCCTCGGGCATGCACCTGTACATGCCATGGTGGCTGTATCAGGAACAGGCGAGGGGCCAGCTCGACTTCGCCCGAGGCTACCACATCGAGTTCGGGGGTGGGCGTCGGATGCCCGGGTACGGAGCGTTCAACGGGCTCGAGCCGCTCACGGAGGGCTCGTACGGCCAGGCGTTCAAGGAAGACTGCCGACGGTACTACGGATCGTTCATGTACTTCGACGGCCGCGGGGAGATGATCCCGAACGAGGATTGCTACTGCGAGATCAATCCCGACGAGGTCGACCAGTGGGGCATCCCGACCCTCCGGTTCCACTGGAAGTGGTCCGAGCACGAGCTCAACCAGGCCCGTCACATGCAGCACACCTTCCGGGACATCGTCGAGGCCATGGGTGGCCGGGTCCTGAGCACCGTGCACGACGACGGCGCGCGTGCGATCGCGCGTCCCGGTCAGATCATCCACGAGGTCGGTGGCGTGATCATGGGTGACGACCCCAATCGGTCCGTGCTCAACCAGTTCTGCCAGTCGTGGGAGGTCGACAACCTTTTCGTGACCGACGGTGGTTGTTTCGTCTCGAACGCGGACAAGAACCCGACCCTGTCCATCATGGCGATCGCCTGGCGCGCGTCGGATTACATCGTGGAGCAGCTCGCTGGGGGGAGCCTCGGATGAGTGATGACGTGAAGGGCCGCGACGCGAAGCAGCTGCCGATCCTCGGCCAGGGCGGCCCCGAGGGGCTCCTCCCCATGGATCGGAGGCAGGCGCTCAAGGTCATGGCGATCGCGGCGGCCGCTCCCACGGTCTCCTCGTGCGCGCCGGAGGCCGGTCTCGATCCGGCGGCGCTTCCAGCAGCGGCCAGCAATCCCCTGGCTGCCGGAACGGCGTGGGACCCGGATCTGGTGTCGCCGTCCGTTCCGTGGGAGCGGACCCTGACCCCGGACGAACTCGAATCGCTCGCAGCGCTCTGTGACGTGATCATTCCCGCGGACGACCGATCGCCGTCTGCGAGTCAGGTCGGTGCGCACGACTTCATCGATGAGTGGGTGAGTGCACCGTACGACGGGAATGCGAACGATCTCGTGCTGGTCCGTGGTGGACTGGTGTGGATGGATCGCGAAGCCGCTGAACGTTTCGGTGACGGGATGCGCTTCAGAGTACTCTCCGTCGAGCAGAAGCACGCCATCTGCGACGACATCTGCTTCGTACCGAACGCGGCCGAAGGGCACGAGGTCGGGGCACGCTTCTTCGATCGCGTTCGCGACCTGACGTCGACCGCGTTCTGGACGACGCAGGCCGGCATGGACGACCTGCAGTACGTGGGCAACGTCCCGCTCGCGCAGTGGGATCCGCCACCGCCCGAGGTCCTGCGCCACCTCGGACTCGAGTAGCCTCCGCGTTTACACTAACTGCGAAACATCATGACAGAAGCAACCACGGATCGCGTCAACGCAGACCGCCTGTTCCTAGGGAGCTGTGTAGCTCTGATCGCGACGTCCGTCGCGTTCGCAACGGTGGGGGCGGTGATGCTCGCGCTGAAGCGAGAGTTCGTCCTCACCAACGAGGAGGTCGGCTGGATCGGTGGAGCGGCGCTGTGGGGCTTTGCCGTCTCACAGCTGGCGTTCGCTCCACTCGCCGACTCACTGGGGATGAAGGCGCTCCTGCGCTTCTCCTTCCTCGGGCATCTGCTCGGGTCGCTGACAATGATCTTCGCCGGCGGCTTCACGACCCTGTTCGTGGGCGCCCTCGTGATCGCCATGGCGAACGGGCTGGTTGAGGCCGCCTGCAACCCGCTGGTTGCAGCCCTCTATCCGGACAACAAGACCGTAAAGCTGAACCAGTTCCACGTCTGGTTTCCCGGTGGGGTGGTCATCGGCGGGCTTGCAGCGTTCGCGCTCGATTCCGTTGGCATTCCCGGTTGGCAGATCAAGATCGGTCTGATCCTCATCCCGACCCTCGCGTACGGGGCACTGCTTCTGGGTGAGACATTCCCGCCCACCGAGGGTGTCGAAGCGGGTGTCAGCATGGGGGAGATGTTCAGCGCCGCGTTCACGACACCACTGATGTGGGTGATGCTCATCGCGATGGCGATGACCGCCTCCGTGGAGTTGGGACCGAACCGTTGGGTCCCAGCCGTGCTGCAGTCCGGGGGTATGGCCGGCATTCTGGTGCTCGTCTGGATCAACGGGCTGATGGCCGTCATGCGCTACCGGGCGGGGGACGTGGTTCATCGTGCATCGCCGACGGGCCTGCTCCTCGCGTCCGCGGTGATTTCGGGGGTCGGGCTGCTTGCACTCAGCTATGCGAGCGGGATTGCGATGACGTTCGCGGCCGCCACGGTCTTTGCCCTCGGCGTCTGCTACTTCTGGCCGACGATGCTCGGCGTCGTCTCAGAGCGAGTGCCTCGCTCGGGCGCGCTCGGTCTGGGTCTCATGGGCACGGTCGGGATGGCGACGGTCGGGCTGGTCACCTCGCCGCAGATGGGTGCGGTCGCGGATCGGTACGCCCACGCGGAGCTTCCGGTTGTCGAGACGATCGAGCTCTTCGAGCGGGCGGAACGGACCCTGGCCACGCGCTCGGACTCGGACTCACAGGCCGCGGCCGAAGCGATCGGGCTCGTGGCGCGCGCGTGGCAGGCCGACAACGAACTGCCCGCACCGGAGACCGCCAACGCGCTTCGAACCCTCATTGCGTCGGATGCGGACGCAACGCTGGTGAGTGATGCACAGGCGATCCTCGGACCCGCCGACAACTTCGGAGGGAAGATTTCGTTCCGGTGGGTCGTCCCTTTGTGTGGTGTGCTCACACTGATCTTTGCGGGGCTCTACATGAAGGACAGGCAGGCCGGTGGATACCGGATCGAGCGTCTCGAGGCGAGCGCGTGACCCCGATCCGATACGGGATGGTCGGGGGCGGTCCGGGCGCATTCATCGGAGCGGTGCATCGCATGGCCGCGGCGCTCGACGGCGAGTACGACCTCGTGGCCGGTGCCTTCTCGTCCGAGCTGTCCCGGTCCCGCGAGACCGGTGAAGCGCTGGAGCTGGACGCGGACCGGATCTACGGGGATTTCCGTGAGATGGCCGTTGCCGAGGCGGCACGTGACGACGGTATCGAGGCGGTCGTGATCGTCACGCCGAATCACCTGCACCATCCGGTTGCGCGAGCGTTTCTCGAGACCGGCGTCCACGTCATCTGCGACAAACCGATGACGACGACGACGGAGGACGCGGACGACCTGGTACGGCTTGCCGCGGAGCGCGATCTCGTTTTTGCCGTGACCTACAACTACACGGGCTACCCGATGGTGAAGGAAGCTCGTCGGCGTGTCGCCTCCGGTGCTCTCGGAGCGCTGCGAAAGGTCGTGGTCGAGTACTCCCAGGGCTGGCTCCGGACGCTTCTGGAGGCGGAAGGGCAGAAGCAGGCCGAGTGGCGTGGGGATCCCGACCGTGCCGGTGGATCTTCAGCCCTCGGGGATATCGGGACGCATGCGTTCAATCTGGTCCACTACGTGACCGGTCTGGAGACACGGCGGCTCTTCGCGGACCTCGGGACTGTCGTCGACGGTCGGGCGATGGAAGACGACGCGGCGGTTCTGCTCGAGCTCGAGGGCGGCGTGCGCGGCGTGATGATCGTCTCCCAGATCGCGACGGGAGAGCGGAACCACCTCCGGCTGAGACTCTACGGGTCCGAGGGGGCACTCGACTGGTGCCAGGAGGACCCTAACCGGCTCCGTATTCTGGATCCGGATGGGTCCGAGACCGTCGTGTACCGCGGAGGCGACAACGGACCGGAAGCGGTGCAGGCCACGCGCCTTCCGGGCGGACATCCGGAGGGCTTCATCGAGGCGTTTGCGAACCTCTACCGGGGTGCGGCGGCGGCGATTCGGAAGCGCATGAGCGGAGAAGCTCCGGTCGATGGCACGGCGGTCGGCGAACTCCACGTCCCGACCGCGAAGGATGGAGCGTTGGGAGTACACTTCGTTCATCGCGCCGTCGAAAGCAGTCGCATGGGGAGCTGGGTCGAGGTGCCCGGCGGGTCAACCAACTCATACGGGGCGACATGAGCATCTGGAGCGATCGAGCGGGGCAGCCGCGTCCCGTCACCCTCTTCACAGGCCAGTGGGCAGACCTCCCGCTCTCGCACCTGGCGGAAAAGGCGGCGGGCTGGGGCTACGACGGCCTCGAACTCGCATGCTGGGGTGACCACTTCGACGTTCAGCGTGCTGCGGAGGATCCAGACTACTGCGTCGAGCGACGTGAGCTGCTCAGGGCCTACGGGCTCGATGTCTTTGCGGTGAGCAATCACCTCGTCGGTCAGGCCGTGTGCGATCGTATCGACGAGCGGCACAAGACGATTCTACCCGGTCACGTCTGGGGAGATGGCGACGAGGAGGGTGTCCGGTCTCGCGCGGCTGAGGAGATGAAGCTGACCGCTCACGCCGCGGCGAACATGGGGGTGCCGGTCGTCAACGGATTCACGGGCAGCTCGATTTGGCCGCTGCTGTATTCCTTTCCGCCTGTTCCCGAAGCGTGGATCGAGGAAGGATTCGCGGACTTTGCGCGTCGCTGGAATCCGATCTTCGACGTCTTCGACGAGGTTGGGGTTCGCTTTGCGCTCGAGGTGCACCCGACCGAGATCGCGTTCGATATCGTGACCGCCGAACGGGCGCTCAACGCGGTCGGACATCGTGAGGCGTTCGGATTCAACTACGATCCAAGCCACCTGGCGTACCAGGGAGTCGACTGCACTGACTTCATTCACCGTTTTGGCGACCGGATCTACCACGCGCACATGAAGGATGTGTGGTGGTCCGACCGGCCGGGGACTTCAGGCGTATTCGGGGGACACCTTCCATTCGGCCATCGCGAACGGAATTGGGATTTTCGGAGTCTCGGGAGGGGCGATGTCCCCTTCGAGGAGGTCGTCCGCGCCCTCAACCGGGTCGGATACCTGGGACCGCTGTCGGTCGAGTGGGAGGACTCGGGCATGGACCGCGAACATGGGGCCGAAGAAGCTTGCTCGTTCGTCCGCGCGATCGACTTCCCTCCGTCCGACGCTGCGTTCGACGCCGCTTTCTCGGAGGAGTAGCAACCCTCAGGCCGAGGGGGGACGTCGGTCAGTTGGCGTCGTCCGGCACTCTCAGGTTGTCGCGGAAGTCGGAAAATGATTGGGGACTGACGATACCCGCCTCACGCCAGTGGTCGCGGTGCGCGTCAGCGCCTGCCCCGCCGATGACGACCTTGACCGATGGCGGAAGTCGGCGCCGAATTTCCACAACTTCCTGGACACCGGTGGCGTCGAGCCGGGGATGGACAGCGGAAAGGGCGACCATCCGCGCTCCGAGCTTGTCGGCCGCTCTGGCGATTTCCGCTGCGGGAAGGTCGGGGCCGAGGAATCGAACGCGCCAACCTTCGTATGCGGCGACCACGCCGGCGAGGAGGGCTCCGAATTCGTGCCTCTGGCCCGCGGGCGTTCCCGTGAGCGCGAGCGGCGCTGTTGCGTCCTTCTGGTTCGTGGATGACATCCACTCCAGGAATCTGCGGATCGCGACCGACGCGATATGCTCGGTACTGGGGCCGAGACGCCCCGCCTGCCAACCTCGACCGATCTCTTGAAGCAGGGGAACCATGAGCCCCTCAACAAGTTCGTGGGGGCGCAGTTCCACCGCGCAGCGCATCATGAATTGCTCGAGGTCGTCGGTGCGCATCTGCTCGATGTGGTCGAGCGCGATCTTCACTCGCTCCACATCCGGAGCGATGAAATCCCCCATCGGGTGCACCGGAGTCTCACGGTCTTCGTCGATGAGGGCCTCGAGCTGCGGTAGCTCCAGCTCGGCGACCAGACCAATGCTTCGGCCACCGTCTACTGCGGTTGCCAGCAGCTGAAGCCGGCGAATGTCTGCGTCGGAGTAGAGGCGCTGGCCTCCGTCGCTCCGGTGCGGTGCGACGACTCCGTAGCGTCGCTCCCACGCGCGCAGCACGGGCGTCGAAAGTCCAGTCCGCTGAGCAACTACGCGGATCGGATGGCGGGGTTCAGTTGATTCTCGCATAAATAAGTTTATCCGAATGTCCAACTCATGTCAAATAGAAAACCTGCACAACACGTTGACAAAGGGGTGCTTTATTCGATTATTAGTTTCACAAAACTTATACAAGGAGTGATTGTGATGTTCAAGAAGCTCTTTTTGACGGCGCTCGTCGCGGTCGCGCTCTCGCCCTCGTCTGCTGCAGCGCAGGACGCCGACATTGTCGCTGTTGCGCAGTCCGCCGGCAGCTTTGAAACGCTCCTCGCAGCGGCCACTGCTGCCGATCTGGTGACGGTCCTGCAGAGCGAAGGCCCCTTCACCGTATTCGCTCCGACCGACGAGGCATTCGCTGCCATTCCGGAGGCGGACCTCCAGGCGCTGCTGGCGAACAAGGAAGCACTTCAGCAGGTGCTCCTCTATCATGTCGTCCCGGGCAAGGTTGCCGCGGCTGACGTCGTGAACCTGTCCGAGGCCGAGACGGCGGCCGGCCAGTCCGTTTCGATCGAAGTGATGAACGGTTCGGTCAAGGTCGACGAAGCCAACGTCGTTGCCACGGACATCCAGGCATCGAACGGCATCATCCACGTGATTGACCGGGTCATTCTGCCCGAGATGTAAGGACCGTTCCCGCTCGCCCGGGGCTGAGGGCAGCGAGGACGTCGGTTCAAGCGGCACGTGGTTGAGGAGTCCCCGGGGGCCCGCTCCGGGGGCTCCTTTTCGTTGCCCTGGGGGAGCGGTGTGCGGCCCCGGCCTGACCGCTACTCCGTGATGATGCCAGCGGCGGTCAGCATGGCCTGTAGCGAATCGGTGAGCAGATTGTGCTCCTGGATCGTCGTCCGGCAGGCAGTTTCGGCCGTTCTCAACCGGTCCTCGCGCCCCTCCCATACTCCGACGGAATCGTTGTATTCGTCGAAGACCGACATGTAGGCGTCGTAGTTCTGTGCCGGAACGCCACGACCGGGTATGGTCTCGTATCCGTCCACGACCCGCTTGAGTGAGTCGATCGCGACTCCGAGCTCGAGCAGCGCGGCCTGACTCGTCTGGAGGGATCCCCGACAACGGTCTGCCGCCACGCGAGACCGGTAGATCTCCTCACGCAACGCGTTGATCTGATTCTCCGTGCGCTCTCGTTCGAGAATGCGTTCGATGCTGAGGAAGACCAACACGGCCGTGATGGCGATCGCCACCGCGGTGAGGCCTGCCTTGAACCCGAGCTTCACGGGGCTTCGCCCGTCACCGTGAAGCCGAACATCATCCCCGCATGCAGGTGCTCGGCGATGTGGCAGTGGATCATCCATTCGCCGGGGTTCGACATCTCCACGAGCACGTCCATGGTGGACCCGACGGGCACGATCGCCGTGTCCTTCCACACGAGGTTCTGGCTCTCGACCTCATCCATCGACAGCACGAGGAAGCGCTGCCCATGAATGTGGATGGGGTGGTTCATGGGGTGGAACGAGTCGGGCGTGTTGTGAATGCGGATCTTTACGACGTCACCCACCTGGAAATTCCAGTCGATGTCGGCGTTCTGAGCGCCGGTTGCCACGTCCTCGAGGATCCACGTCACCTCTTCACCCGTGGAGAGCCAGTTCATCATGGGCATGGCATCGTTCCACTCCATCGGGGCGACGTACAGTGTGTCCGCCTCCATGGACAGCACGATCGACTGATGAAGCCCCTGCACACGGACCGTCGTCACCAACTCGTGATCCGGTGCTCGTCCGAAGTGTGGTCGGAACGCCTCGATGTCCGCGACCACGTCGTCGTGCTCCCGCAGGGTATCGAATGCCGAGCTGATCCCCGGCTCCGCCGCCTCTTCGGAGACGTCCACGATCGAGAGGGTGTCCACCACCGGGTAGAACTCCCCGCGGAAGTGGTTCACGGCCTGGATCGTGTTCGCGATCACGACCTCACCCGGCTCGTCGAACCGTACGTCGACCACATATCGCTCGGCCGGCGCGATCACGACGGAACTCACCCATTGCTCTCGCTCGAACCGGCTCACGTCTGATGCGACGATTTTCACCTTCGCCCCACCGAAGGTCACGTTGAACGTGCGGGAGTTGGCGACGTTGGTCAGATAGAACCGGACGACCTCACCTCGACGGGCCTCGAGTCGATAGTCCGTCTCGCCATTCACCATCATGACATTGCCGAACCGTCCCATCAGCGCGTGGGTCGGTGACTCGTCACCCCAAGGCAGGAGCCCCTGGTCGTCCATCAGAATGTCGTCGAGCACGAAGACCTCTTCGCGGTGTGCGGGCCCGTAGTAGTCGGGGTCCGGAGAGGTCACGAGGAGGTTGCCGAAGAGCCCCAGGTCCTGCTGCACGTCTTCGCGCACGTGCGGGTGGTACCAGTACATGCCGGCGTCCGGGACGTTGACCTCGTAGGTGAAGCTCTCCCCCCGCTGGATCGCTTCCTGGGTCACGCCGGGGACGCCGTCGAAGCGATTGTCGATACGGATCCCGTGCCAGTGGATCGTGGTCGGCATCTGAATCTCGTTGGTCACGCGGACCATGACTGTCGCATCCTTCGGCGCCTGAATGAGCGGTCCGGGATACTGACCGTTGTAGCCGAACATGATCATGTCGTGGCCGCCGATCGTACGGCGGACCATCGACACGGAGATATCGAGCGTATCGCCGTCTGACATCGGCACGACTTCGGACGGGCGCGCTTCCGGAAGCATGCCCGGATCCATGCCCATTCCCGGCGTAAAGGGTCCGACGACCGGTACCGCGCTCTCGAGCCCGGGGAGCATCGGCATGTTCATGTCCATCGGGACCATGCGCCAACCCCCGCCCATGGTCATGCCGTGCATCTCGTGCTGGGCGCTGGACGCGGCAGGGAGGGCGAGAAGTGCCAGGATGGAGAGCAGCGTGGCGCTGCCGTGTTTGAGAGTCATGCGCGTGGGTCGCCTAATTCCCGTAGCCAAAGGCCGCGCAGTTCTCCTGCTGGAGCGCGCCGTGGCCAACCATCGTGTGCATCATCCCGCTGCGAGACATCCCCCGCATGACGATCGGGCCGGTCCACATATCCTGATCGGGATCGTCGGACGGTTCGAGCGTGATCACGACAATGTACTTGTTCCAATCGACTCTTCCGGACGTCTGCAGGTACTCGTCGAGGGCACCCATGCGTTCGATGTGGTCGATTTCGGCGGTCGTGACCCAGGCGACGAGCTGGCCCTGCCGCGGTACGCGCATCCGATCCAGCGAGATATGCAGGTCGTACGCGTAGCTTCCGTCTGCCGAGAGCTGAATGGAGAATGGTGAATCTCCGGAGACCGAGGCTTCCACCGTGCCCGTCGCGAGGCCCGTTCCCGGGATGTTCTTTGTGGTGACCAATTCGAAGGCGTAGTACGGTGGCCCTCCGGTGCACATCGCCGATGGGTCGGCCTCGAGCATGGGGGCGCGAGCCCCTCCGTGGAGATCCCAGGAGGACTCCACGGGGGCGCCGAATGCGGTCAGAAGCGCTAGGATCGAAAGCATGTTCGAGCGTACGTGTCGGGGTGTGACTCGACAAGGCGTGAGGAAGCCTACCATGAAGGGGGAACAATGGTCCGGACAGCGGTCGGCGTCGTGGCCGGCGTGGTGTGTCTCGGTGTGGTGGTCACGCTGCTGCAGCAGATCTCTTCGGTGATGCACCCGCTGCCCGCCGGACTCGATCCGATGGACCCGGCTGACGCCGGTGCGTTCGCCGATTACGTGGCGGCGATGCCGGCCGGTGCATGGATCGTGGCGATGATGTCCGAGGTGCTCGGCGCGGCGATTGGAGGACTCGTGGCCGGTACGATCGCGAGGGACGCTCGGCGGGGAGCGTCGGGGGCCGTGGTCGGTCTCGCCACCGTGGGAAGTGTCATGAACTGGACGGCGTTTCCCCATCCGGTGTCATTCATCGTGGCTCAGATCGTCCTGTATCCGGTCGCTCTGATGTCGGTCTGGGCGTTGCTGTCGTCACGGACTGGGGACGCAGCGGCCGGGGCCGAGTCGTAGGGGTAGATTCACACGCGCAGCCCCTCTGGTAGAAGCCCGTGCGGATCGGACGATCAGGCGGGCCAGGCCCCCGCAACAAACAACGGCCCGGGCTCCATGACGGGAGCCCAGGCCGTTCTCATGCACGATCGTGGAGCGGTGCCGGCCTGGCGGCACCGAGGAACGGACCGGAGCTAACGGTCCTCCTCACTCACCGGCCGCCGTACCACCGGGTTATCCCAGTCCTGCGCCGAAGAAATGTTCGGCTGACCCCAGTGCTCACCGTTCCAGCCCTGGAATCCGTCCATCTTGAAGGTCCAGAAGCCGGTCGACATGTCGCTGATGACGATCAGGCCATCCTCATTTCGCACGTCGACACCGAAGGCGCCGTTGAACATGGCGGGGCGGCCTTCGACGGTCGGCCCGATGTACGTGTCGTAGTAGCCGACGGTCACCGGGTTGTGCGGGTCCTGCAGGTTGAAGATCTGCAGGCCGTCGAGGTAGCCGGAGACGAAGACGTACGGCCACCGGACTTCGTGATTGTGGACGAGGTTGCGCCAGTCGGCGGTGAATGCCGAGATCGGCGAGCGCACATTGACCGTCTGCCCTTCGAGCGCGGGCTGCAGGTCGAAGATCCGCAGCGGAGCGTACTGGTACTCGGTCTCCGCGATCACGTACCGTCCGTCCGGGCTCGGGGTGAAGGTGTGGCCGTAGCTGACCCCGCTGACGCCCGTCAGCGTGATGCGTAGCTCGGGGTTCTCCAGGTCGGTGACGTCGTAGATGTAGTAGCCGCCCGTTCCCCCGCCGTAGAAACGGTCTTCTCCGGTGTCCGGGTGGTAGCCGACGTAGAAGTCGTGGTAGCCGCGACCACCGCCCTGACCCAGCGGGGACTCTGGAATCGGCACCATCCCGACGCGCGCGTTCTCCAGGTCACCCTCCACGACCATCCCCAGATCGTAGATGAGCGCCCCCGGCGCCCGGGCCGTCGTGAAGAGGTACACCCGGTCGTTCTGGTGCTTGTAGATGAAGATGTTGTGGAAGCCGCCGGGCATGTCCGGCTCACGGATTCGGGCGACTTCGCGGACGGTCGAGGCGTCCGGCAGGCCGGTCACGTCGAGGATGACCGCGCCGAGGTCGGTGTTCGGGCCGCCCTGTCCGAACTGCAGCGACTGCACCAGGTAGTAGCGGTCGTTCCACTTGAAATGCTTCACGTCCATCCCGCCGGTGCGCTGATGGAGATCCTGGTTCTCGATCCTCCACTCGTAGATGAGTTCGGGGTTCTCCGGATCTTCGAGGCTGATGATGTCCGTGCCCTTCGGACCCTCCCAGCCATACACCATGCGCGAGATGTAGGCGTAGGGCCGGTCCATCTCCTGCTCCAGATCCATGTCCGCGACGGAGAGTTGTGGACCGAGGGGGAGGTGGCCCAGCACCTCGATGTTGTCGCTGCCGCGGTTGAGCGGAGTCCACGGGACCTGTTGAGCTGCAAGCGGAGCGGCCACGGTGAGCGCCAGTGTGGCGAGAAGTGGCGTACGCACGTTCTTCATCATCGACCTCGTCGGGGTGCCAGGTGTGCCGGAGGTAAGGTGGGGGCGGTCCACTCGGGGCGGCAACCGGGAAACGGATGTGCGCCGCCGCCGTCGGCCGGTGTAGATTCATTCTCCCCCCTCGGCTGCTGCACACATGGTCGGAAGCGCGCTGCAGAGGGGGTCCGATCGGATACGGGCAGCAAGGCGGGAGTTAAGAGGGTGTACGGAGTTTTTGCCGCGATCGTCGCGACGGCCCCACAGGCTCAGGGTGAGTCCGGTGCGTTTGCCGTCGGCGACTTCTGGAGCCTGACGCAACAGGCCGGTCCTCTGCGTTGGCCGATCTACTTCGTCCTTGCGTTCGGCATGGTCCAGGTCTTCATCAAGCTGTACGAACTGGTCCGTGATCGTCAGGTCTCGGCCGGCCTGACGGGTGCGGACTTCGCGAGCATGGATCTGGATTCGATCACGAGGCTGATCGCTCGACAGGAAGAGACAATGCTCTCGACCCTTCAGTCCACAATGGTGAACGTCTTTCAGACGCGACCCGCGGAAGGGCTGCTGCACGACGAGATCAGTAACTTCGTGATCTTCCAGCAGGACCAGTTCGCGAGCTTCCGGCGCCGGATGGAGTTCCTCTCCGATACGGCCGGTGCTCTCGGGCTCATGGGTACGGTGTGGGGCATGTTCACCGTGTTCTTCCAGGGTACGGCCGAGCAGGACGTCATCCTGCGCGGCATGGGCATCGCGCTGATCACGACCCTTCTCGGCCTGGTGGTCAGCATCATCCTGAACTTCAGCACGACGGAGCTGTCCACCTTCTTCGGGAAGCGACTCGACGCCGTATCGAAGAAGTCCGACGAACTGCGCTTCCGGCTCATGGAGCTGGCTCCGCAGCCGGTCTCGGTCGAGACGCTGGCACTTCTTCAGGCCAACGCCGCGGCGACACCTCCGGCACCCGTTCAGGTGGCGATGCCGCCGGTTGACCCGGCACCCTCCCCGCCCGCGCCCGAAGCCCAACCCACGCCTGCCGCTCCTGCCTGGCACTATGTCGAGGTGGTCGGCGGTTCGTACGCGGGGGTAGCCGGTGCTCGAGTCGAGGGTGTCAGGCTCTCGGTGAAGAACCGGGATGGTGTGCCGTCGGTGGACATCCCCGTGCTGATCAGCGTTGCGAGCTCCGGAGGTTCCCTCGCCGGGGGGGCTCGGACCTTGCGGTCGTCTTCCGGAGCTGACGGCACGGTCGAGTTCGGCTGCACGCTTCCACAGCAGGTCGGCACCTTCGCCCTCGACGTGACGCTTCCGGACCAGCCGGGTGCGGCGAGCCGGGTGGACATCACCGTCAGCGCAGCCGCCCCGGCGAGGATGGAGCTGGAAGGAAACAACCAGGCCGCCGTGGCGGGGATGAGGCTCCCGCTCCCGCTCGGTGTCTTCCTCTCCGACCAGTACGGCAACCCCGTGGCGGGAGCGGTCGTCGGCTTCACCGTTGAGCAGGGGGATGGACGGTTCGCTTCCGGGAACGGAGCCGTGACGGTGACGACGGGCGCCGACGGCAAGGCGGCGGCACCGTTCGTGGTGTCCAGCAGCGCTGGCCAGAATGTCGTCGCGGCGGCTGTGGAAGGAACGAGTCACTCGGCGCGATTCATCGCGTTCGGCACCGAAGTCTGAGGCTGCCGTGCAGAAGTCCGGTTTCGTCGTCCGCTTTGTCGATGTGGTGCTGATCCTTCTGTTCGGATTCATCAGCATTTCCAGCGTGCGGGCGACGGAGATCCAACTTCCGGAGAGCACGGAGACGCTGTCTCCTCCACCCGAGATCGAGGACGTCGTCTTCGTCGCGATCCGGACGGATGGGACGTACCTCGTCGACGACGAGCGGGTCGAGATCCGGGGAGCGCGCAACCTGCTCGCGTGGGTCCGGGCCGAGGTCGACACGATGGGTGACATACCGGTCAAGGTCCGAATCCGGGCCAGTCACGACACACCGATGCGCTACCTCGTGGATGCCGCTCGCGTCTGCGATGAGCTGGGTGTGGACAAGGCGCTCGAAGTGCTGATGGCGGTCGGGGGCTGACGTGGCCACGCGCGGCTTTCTGATCCGGTTCATCGACATCGGGCTGATCGTGCTCTTCGGATTCCTCATGATCAGCGACATCGATGCGCTGTCTCGCGTGGACTTGGCCGGTGCCCGTCAGGAGGTGGCAGAGCCGGCAGAGGTTTCGGAGGACGATGAGCGTGGTTTTGTCGCCGTGGATATTCTGCCGGACGGTCGATTCCTGCTGTCCGACCCCCGCGATCCCGAGAGTCGGGTCGTCGGTGCGGCGACGATCGAGACGCTCACCGTCGAGCTCGCGTCGCGACAACGGCTCCATGCTGACGCCGGCACGGAGACGGTGGTACTGATTCAACCGGACCCTGCGTCACCGGTCCAGTTCACGGTCGACGTCATGGACGTGTGTGACCGCCTCGGCCTCGTGAAGAGTCTCCAGATGGACATCGAAGTCGGCGCCCCTGCGGAGGACGGCCGGTGATCCGCCCGAAACCGAAGGCGAGTCAGACCGGTCCTCGCGTGGGCGCGTTCGTCCTGACCTTCGGACTCCTGCTGGGTGCCGCAGCCAGCCTCCGGGCGACGTCGCTTCCAACCTTCGCCTCCGGACGTGAAATCATCCGCGAGCTGGATGCGCTGATTCTCGAGCGCTTCGCCTTCGTGCAGCCGGAAGACGCACCGCCGGAAGAGCCGCTCTCGGAGCCCGTAGACGATGTGGTCGAAGAAGCATCCTTCGATGACGAGGTCGGCGCGGCGATGGCAGGTCTCGAGGAACTCTTCGGAGACGAGGCCACCACGACTCCCACGGCGGCTACACGGGATTCGGATGCCGACGGCGACCAGAGCTCCGGCATCCAGGCCACGGCCGACGATGTCCGGTTCGAGTCGCTTTTCGGCGATCGGGACGATGCGCCGACTGGACGCGTAGGGCGCCCGCGGCCGACCCGGGACACGGGCTCGGGGCTGGGCATCGGAATCAACGAGAGACTTGCGGACACCGGTCCGGATTCGGATGTGGCGCAGTCGGCGACCGATGGCCCCGAGGTGGCCATTCGGACGGGCACGGAGCGCGAGGAGGTCGAGGCGCCCACGGTCGAGATCACCGAGTACGAATCGGAGAGCTTCGACGGTTCCGAGGCCGCACGACTCGGCGCGTGGATGAGGTCGAACCCCGCGCCCCTCCCGGTCGGCGTCCGCGTGCACATGAATTACGAGTCTACCTTCCTGACCTCGGTGGCTCCGTTCGTCTCCGGCGGCGTCCGGTGGGAGCTGTACCTCATGTTCAACGATGCTCTTCGGGAACTGCACATCGTGCTCGTGGAGGGTGACCGCTCGGTGTACCTGATCGACAGGGGCTTCCAGGAGCAGAGTCGGTCGCTGCGCGAAGGCACGGTCAGGCGGAGCAATGGCAGCATCGTGGCGGTAGATTCCCGCTCGAGCGCCGCCTCGGGCGACCGAGCGCGCGAGTTCTACAATGTGTTTCTCTCGTGGTGGGAGACGACGAAGGCCGATGCGGGTGCGTAGGAGTATCTGGTTGCTCGGCGCGATGCTGGTCGCGACGGGGTGCGGGGGAGTGAGCGTCGAAGCGCCACCTCCGGCACCCGCTCCGGTTCGTGCCATCCCGGCCGGAGTAGATTCCACGACTGCGATGGAGGTGGACTCCATTGCCGACGCGTCGTTCGTCTCGGAAGCGGACGAGACACAGGCCCTCGAGCTCCAGGAGGATGCGCGTCTCATCATCGAGCGTACCGACTCGATGTGGCTCGTGATGTCGGAGCTCGTGGACGCCGACGTGATCGTCTCCGAGGCCGACTCGATGGAGGCGCGTGACTCGGCGAACCAGGGTGGTATGGCGCTGGTCCAGCTGGACTCGCTCATCCGCACGTCCGACCTCGACCAGGAAGCACTCGCCCGTGAGTCGGCCGTCTTGCTGGACAGTGCGGAGGTGTCGCTGGAGCGGTCGTTCCAGCTGAACCCGTTCGATTCGCGGAGTCGGGTGTGGCTCGCGCAGGTATACGAACTGCAGGCCCGACGGCTGGGACGTGCGGAGCAGTATCAGCGTGCGGTCGACGAGCTGGAGAAGCTCGCCCTGCTCACGCCGGATCAGCACGGTGTCTTCGCCATGCTGGCGAACAACTACTTCTATATGGAGAACTGGGACGGTGCCGCCCTCAACTATGAGAAGGCGGAGGAGGTCTACCTCGAGACGTACGATCTCGTCATCGAGGCCCCGCAACCGCTCGACTCCACGACGGTGTACGCGTACACGCAGGCGCAGGGAGACATGCACGTGCAGCGTCTCGATGCGACCCGTGCGTCAGCCGCGTATGAACGGGCACGCGACTTCGCGCTGACCGCCGAAGACAGCTCCTATGTGAATGGCGAGCTCGAGTGGATGGCGTGGGACGACCAGAACCTCCGCTCGGCGTTCGCTCGTGACTCACTCCTGACGCTGGAGCAGGGTGGCGACCTGAATGCGGCACGCAGTGGATATGCCGCCCTGCTGCCGGAGCTGAGTGCGCCCGCGGCGATCGACGAGATCGACTGGCGGCTCGGCATCGTGGACTACAACCTCGGCAACAACGAGGCCGCCGCGAATCGCTTGCAGGCGCTCGTTGCACGGGCGCCGGTCGGTCCGGACGGAGCCCCTGACGGAGAGGCGTACACGCGGTATTTCGACGACTTCGGCACGCTCCTCGTGAACCTCGGGCGGAGCTTCCGCGTCGAGCAGCGTGATCGACGGACGTCGCTCAAGTACTTCACGCAGGCGACGACCTTTCCGTGGTCGGGCCGGGCCGTGGCTCAATTCGAGTCCGCGCGCCTCCTGCAGGGGAATGTCGAAGCCGCACTGGAGATCGCGAACCTGGCGCTTGCCGACGAGGCGTCGTTGAACGATCAGCAGCGTGGTGAGCTCTATCGTTTGTTGATGGAATTGCATCGTCGCACCGGCGACTTCGAGTCGGCACGCCGCTATCGCGATGCATACCGGGCCCTGCGCGGTGGTTGATCGCACCCGGGTCCGCCTTCTCGCGCTCGCCGGGGGCCTCCTGGTCGCCTCTCCGGGTATCGGCCTCCAGGCCCAGGTCACCGAGGTCGACTTCACGCAGGTGACCCGTCCGGTCGTCCAGGTCACCGACTCAGCGATGATCGACTATCTGCTCTTCGAACTCTTCGTGGAGCCGGCGACGCTCCCGAACCGTCTTCAGGTCATCGACGTGACGCAGAACGGTTTCGGGCCGGACGACGTGATGATCGCGTTCCCCTCGATTGAGGTCTTCACGATTCCGGCGTTCCTGCCCGATTCGGTGCAGACGCTGATGAGCAGCTGGGCTCCCGAGGTGGAGTACCGCATGGATTCCGGAAACATGTCGACGTCTGCGCTGGGCTCCCTGATCGGGAGTGAGTCGGACAGCACGCGTCTCGCGGAGGGTGCACTCCTCTACGATCTCGTGCAGGCAGTGGAACGCAGCTACCGGGACCTGCCGGTCGCACTACTGTTCCAGCGTGATTCGGTCGGCTTCACGTTCCAGCTCTGGGACTACAATCGTCCGTCGATGACGTACGCGCCTCGCCCCGAGTTCGTCCCGGACACCGCCATCGCCGCCGTCCTGCAGATGCTCAGGGGCGTGGGTTACGTGCCGGGCCAGAACGCAACCGGGACAGGGATGTCGCTGGACGCCTCGGGGCAGGCCGTCGTGACGGTGGACCGTGCACTCCAGGGCATGACGCAATTGCCGAACGAGCAGATGCGGATCCTTGCCGCACAGACGGTACTTCTCGGGTCGTATGACCTCGACCGATCGGGTGCCATCGATCGGGCCGACGAGATCGATGCGCCGACGTGCGCGGTGTGGAGCGCCCTTGAGGAGGCGTTCCCGGACTACCTGATCCGTTATGGCTTCGGTGACGCGGGAGACCCGTACGTCGGTGACGTCGTATTCAACATCTCCGACAACGTCCGCATGCCGGGGCGACTACGCGCGAGCGCATGTCTGGCAGGGCGGGAGCCGCCGCCGACCGACCCGGCCACGGTCCCCGAGCCCGACACGGACAACGCCCTGCCCGAGGCGGTGGAGCGCTTCGTTCGCCTCGAGGCGGCCGGCGAGATCCTCGAGGAGGCCGGGCGACTGGGAACGACCCCCGCCCAGTGGGCGGCGTCGGTACGCACCATCATGCAGAGCCGGTTCGACCGCGACGGCTCCGGTCTTCTGGATCGTACGGTCGAGATTCGAGCGGTTCCGTGCGACGTGTGGCAGGCGATGGCCGCGACTCATCCCGAGTACACGTACGGCATGGGCTTCCTCTCGGGCGACCTCTACGCGGGAGACCACATCGGGGTCGCATCCAGTCAGCGCGAAGAGCTGCTGGCTCGTGCAAGCGGGTGTGTTCAGGCCTCCGCCCAGACGGCTGATGCCCCGAGTGGCCCGATCGTACCCGAGGGCCTCAGCAACTTCCTCGATCTGCTCACGGCGGCGGGGATCGCTCGGGCCACCGACGGGACCGCGCCTGGATCCGTCCGATGGGCCGGCGCGGTGAAGAGTGAGCTGGTCGACCGCTACGACCTGGATGGATCGGGTGAGATCGATCAGACGGACGAGGTGATCGACATCCCGTGTGCGGTGTGGCAGACGATCTCGGCGACGCTCGGCGCTCCGCTCACGGAGCTCGGGATCGGAGGAAGCGGAGCCTATCTGGCCGATCAGATCGGTATCGCGCGCGAGCACCGTGACCTCGCCGCGGCACGCGTCGAGGCGTGTCTGCAGGAAGAGGTCGGTGCGAACCGCTGAGACTGTCTGACCAGTGGCGTCGGTCGTTCAGTTGTCGATCAGCGCCGCTCCTGCCACCACTCGTCCTTCAGAATCGTCACACTTCGCTCCATCTCGCTGCCGTTCACGGATAGTACGACTCGGTACGTACCCGGTGCTGCGTCGCTGATCGCGAAACGTGTCGTGTCACCGCGCTGGCGACCCCGGAATCCACCGCCGCCCTGATTCTCGCGCTCCGCCCGAATGCGCTCCTGCTCTTCCGCGCTGCGCTCGATCCTCTTGAGCATGTCCCACTGGACCACATTGATGCCCGCGGACGCTTCGTGCTCGATCTCGGAGACCGCGAGTTGGCCCTGGTAGACGGTCAGCGTCACGTCCGCTTCGTCCTGCAGATAGAAGAAGAGTGACGCACCCGCCTCCTCGCTCTCACCCTCGAAGTTCGAGAAGGAGTAGTTCGTCCGGTCGTGTGCGACCCAGCGGATCTCCGGCTCGGGCGTGAAGAAGAATGCGTCTTCCGCCATCACCGCCGGTGTCAGTTCGACGAGCGGTGCGATGTCCGCGATGTAGATCCCGCGGCCATGTGTCGCGACGACGAGGTCGTTGTCGCGCTCCTGGATCTTGATGTCGTGAACGGGGCTCGTGGGCATGTCGAGCTTCATGCTCACCCACTCGTTGCCGCCCGAGTTCGAGACCCATACCTGGAACTCCGTTCCGACAAAGAGCAGCTCCGGGTTCTGATGGTGCTCCCGGATCACGTTGACCGGGCCGTCCGGCAGGTTGGACGAGATATCCGACCAGGTCGCACCAAAGTCGGTCGTCTTGTAGACGAACGGACGGAAGTCGTCCCGTCGGTAGCCGGTGTACGTGACGTACGCGGTTCCGAGCTCGTGGTGAGACGCCTCGACACGGCTGACCCAGTATTCCGGGTTGTTCGGGATGTTGCCGTTGAGAAGCGTCCACGTTGCGCCGCCGTCCTGCGTGACCTGGACGTTGCCGTCATCCGTTCCGACCCAGATCACCCCGGCCTTGAGCGGTGACTCGTCGATGGTGGTGATCGTGCCGTACTGGATGTTGCCGTCACCCCCTCGACCCGTGGTTTGCGTGGCCGGGTCGTCCCTGGTCAGGTCGGGGCTGATGACCTCCCACGACTCGCCCCGGAACTCGGACCTCAGCAGCCTGTTACCCGCGTGGAAGACCACGTTGCAGTCGTGGGTCGAGATGAGGATCGGGGAGTTCCAGTTCCACCGCATCTCCGGGTCCTCGTGGCGGATACCCTTCACCTCGCCGGTGAGCAGGTCCGTGCGACGAATCGGACCGAACTGGGATTCGTTGTACAGATAGCGGTTCTCGCACCAGTCGATCTCGTTGTACATGCCGTCGCCGCCACCGATGCGTTCCCATTGCTCGAAGTAGACGGGGCCGCCCGCGGGGTTCGTGTGGTACGCCATGTGCGAGCCGTTGTCCTGCAGCCCGCCCATGACCCGGTACGGGTACGAGTTGTCGACCCCGACCGCATAGAACTGCGCGAGTGACTGGAAGTCCGGATGGTACCAGTTCTGTCCGCCGTCGTAGGAGATGCCCATCCCGTGGTCGTAGCCGAGGATGATATGGCGGGAGTCCTCCGGGTTGATCCAGAGCGCGTGGTCGTCGCCGCCGAAGCCGTACGGCCGGCGCTCCCACGTTTCACCACCGTCGTATGTGCCCCACGAGGCGGCGGACAGCACGTGCACGATGTCGGAGTCGTTCGGGTCAATGATGATCTGACCGTAGTAGTACGCCGGCGCACCGCCGATCGACTGACCGTCCGGGCTGACCTTGTTCCAGGTCAGGCCGGCGTCATCGGAACGGTAGACCTCACCACCGACCATGCCGCGTGACGACATGTGGTCCAGGAGCTCCTGGCGGCGCTCGTCATCCGACATGCCCTCCTTGTTGGCATTCTCGATCGTCACATAGAGAACGTTCGGGTCACGCTGGTAGACGTCGACACCGATGCGCCCGAGCATGCCCTCCGGGAGGCCCTGTCCGATCTGGATCCAGTTCTCTCCCCCGTCCGTCGTCTTAAAGAGGCGGCTGCCGGGGCCGCCGAGATCGAAAGTGAAGGGCAGACGGACCTTGTCGTAGGTCGCCGCGTAGAGCGTGTTCGGGTCCGTCGGGTCCATCACCACGTCGACGACGCCGATGTCCCGACCCTCCGAGCGATGGTTGAGCACTCGCTCCCAGCTTCCGCCACCGTTCGTGGACTTGTAGAGGCCGCGCTCGCCGCCGTCGGAGTAGAGCGGCCCGAGGGAGGCGACATACACGACGTCGGGGTTCGTCGGGTGCACGACGATCCGGCCGATGTGCTGTGACATCGCCAGCCCGACATTCGTCCACGTCTCTCCGGCATCCGTCGACTTGTAGACACCGTTGCCCCAGTAGGACGAGCGCGAGTTGTTCGCCTCGCCCGAGCCGAGGTACAGGACGTCCGAGTCTGACGCTGCGACCGCGATCGCTCCGATCGAAAAGACGTCCGGCATGTCGTCGAAGAGGACGTCGAACGTGATGCCGCGGTTCGTCGTCTTCCAGAGGTGTCCCGACGCGGTC
Organism: uncultured Gemmatimonadaceae bacterium; assembly: GCA_964492085.1. Lineage (GTDB taxonomy): Bacteria > Gemmatimonadota > Gemmatimonadetes > Longimicrobiales > Gaopeijiaceae > UBA2589. The sequence goes on from CAZBHZ010000008.1 coordinate 25,154, forward strand.
GCGATGTAGAAGGTGTGGGGATCGTCGCTCGGTACGGCGATGTCGACAAAGCGACCGCTTTGCCGGGTAGGGCCGAGTTCCCGGTACTCGAGGTTGGCCAGGGTCGCTTCGGAGAGCGACTGAGCGGATGCGGGGGCCGCCGGTGCGAGCGAGGCCAGGAGGAGGACGAGCATTCTTGGGACGGACTTCATCGGGCGTATGGCTCGGTTCGGAGGATGTGATCGCGGGCGAGGACGGTGCGGAGCGTGGTCTGCCTCGGGTACTTTACCCTCCGTCACCGGCTTATCAATGCACCCTCTCGAATTCCTTGCGCATGTCTCATTCTGTGCGGCGTCACCTGGGCCTCGAAATCGACGAGTACGACGAGACGATTCGGCGCTGGATCCCGGGTTATGAACAGATGCTCACCGTCGCCGCCGAGGCGGTGGCCTCGATCCATCCTGATCTGGTCGTCGACCTGGGTGCCGGAACCGCAGGGCTCTCCGAGGCGATCCTGGAGCACGACGTGGTGGGCTCCGTAGTCCTTATGGACGTCGATCCGGAGATGCTGGAGCAGGGAGCCGCGCGCGTGGAACGGTTCGGCGAACGGGCCCGGCCGGTCCTGCGCTCGTTCGATGAGCCCTTCGAGCCGTGCGACGCCTTCGCTGCGTCGCTGTCCTTGCACCACATCCCGACCCTCGAGGCGAAAGCCCACCTTTTCCGCAGGGTATACGAGGCTCTGCCGCCCGGTGGGGTTCTGGTCAACGCCGATTGCTGCATGCCCGACGAGCCGGCGGAGCGCCGGGCCCTCTTCGAGTTCTGGGCCGGGCACCAGATGGCTCACGGGATTTCCGAACAGCAGGCATGGGATCACTTCGACGAGTGGTCGAAGGAGGATACCTATCTGCCCCTCGACGATGAGCTCGCCGCCCTGCGCGACGTTGGCTTCGAAGCCGAGCGTATCTGGAACGCAGGTCCCATCGGTGTCGTGCTGGCGAGGAGGCCGGCGCCCCGGTAGGATCCCCTAAGCTCTGGATGGTTTCCTGATCACTGGGTCAGCACACGAAGGTCCCGACGCCGTTCCGTGAGCGCTGACCACACTCCCCTAAAGCTCATGACGCTTTCGCCCCGCCGACCCTCTCTTTCGTCGGTCCTCTTGATCGCCGCGCTCGTGGTCGTGTCCCCGGTCCATGCACAGACGCTCAACATCGGTGGCAGCAGTTCGAACTTTGGTCGCACGTCTCTGTCCCCGGGGTTCACGCCCGACCCCTTCAGGGTGTCCATCGTGTCCGGCGGTGCGCTCAACGTCCCTTCGCTGAATCTGGCAAACGGCTGCGTCGGGTATGCGACCTCCGACCCCGACTACATCCTCGATCTGACGTCCGGCACTGGCTTTCTCGCGATCTACAATGAGGGGGATGGCGATACGGGCCTGGTCGTGAACGCTCCGGACGGTGATTGGCATTGCGATGACGATTCGCACACGGGTACCAACCCTCTCGTTTCGTTTTCGAGCGCGCCTTCAGGTCAGTACGACATCTGGGTGACCAGCTACAGCGTCGGAGAGAACATCTCGGGGACGCTCCATGTCACGGAGCTCTCGTCACTCGCGGGGGCATCTTCAAGTTCGTCGGGCAGTCTGAACATTGGCGGAAGCAGCTCCAACTTCGGCCGGACGACCCTCTCTCCCGGATTTACACCGGATCCATTTCAGGTCAGCGTCGTCTCGGGAGGAGATCTCAACGTGTCCAACATGAACCTCGCGTCGGGATGTGTCGGATACGCCACATCGAATCCGGACTACATCATCGACGTGACCGGATCGATGGCCTATCTGGAGATCTACAACGAAGGTCAGGGCGACACGGGTCTGGTGGTCAACGACCCGAACGGGAACTGGTACTGCGACGATGATTCGCACACCGGAACGAACCCCATGATCGCGCTCACCAAGGCCGCTGCAGGTCAGTACGACATCTGGGTGACCAGCTACTCGTCGGGAGAGAGCATCCGCGGCACGCTGAGTGTCAGCGAGATTCGCGCGCCCTGACTGGGCCTGAAGCGGTCCTCACCTCGGGGTTGTCCGGGCCGGACGGGATGCACCGGGCGAGGGGACCGCGGTCCGGGCAGTATCAATCCCTCGGTGAGCCCTCCAGGAGGCCTTCGAGGGGCTCTTCACGCGCACCGTTTTCGTCGCATACGGCGAACATGGACTCGCCGGATCCGTACAGGGCGACACCCGCGTAATCACCCGCCTTGTTCAGGATGAAGAAGCGAACATCAAAGTTGGGGAGGCCGCGCTTGTTCTGGAGGCGGCCTTCCACGGTGTTCTGCCGGATCCGCTCGAGGGCGGCCATGCCCGCGTCCTTCGGAGACATGCCGTTCCGCATGTGCTCGACAATCAGAAAGGACGCACAGTTGTAAAGGTTGGCTTCGCCGCGACCGGTCGAGCCTGCCGCGCCGACGTCGTTGTCCACGTACTGGCCGGCTCCGAGGATCGGCGAGTCCCCCGCGCGACCGGGAATCTTCCACGAAAGCCCGCTCGTCGTCGTGACGCCGCAGATGTCTCCATTCGCGTTTACCGCCTCGAGGCTCGTTGTCCCCCAGAATGAGTCGGGGTCGATCAGTCCGTCGTCGACCATGGAGAGACCGGCTGCGAGCGCCGCATCCTGAAAGCGCTGCAGACGCGCCTCGTGGTCAGCGTCGCGCAGCCAGCCGGATCCGTTGCCACGGCGCCGGCGAATCGTGTCCGGATCGGTGTCTTCGCCCGCACGGCTCTGCCCGCTGAGTCGTTCCTCGGGGTCGAGCCAGTGGCCTGGATCGATGCGGCGCTTCCACTCGACCCACAGTGCGCGTGACCGATCCGTGTTCAGGTCGTCTTCGATCTCGAAGCCCAGCTGGCGCGCGAACTCCCGCGCTCCTTCTCCGACGATGAGATGGTGGTCCGTGAGCTCGGCGACCGCTTTCGCGACGAGCGAGGGAGTCCGGACACCTTCGATCCCGGCGACGCCGCCCGCCCAGCGATTCGGCCCATGCATCAGGCACGAATCCAGCTGTACGACGCCGTCCGCGTTCGGAAGCCCGCCGAAGCCGATCCCGCGCTCGTCCGGATCCAACTCGGGAATGTTCACGCCGGCGACGATCGCATCGAGGACGTCCTCACCCTCGGTGATCCCGCGATACGCGCGTTCGATCGCACTTTCGGAACCGCCGTTCGTGTAGCGGATGCTGCTTACATCAGCGACGCAGAGGGGGCGAGCGCGACGGATGTGGATGGCCGGAGACGCAGCGGAAGAGGCCTCGACGGCCCCGAGGGCGGACGGGGTCGCAGCTGCGGCAACGCCGGCGGCCGTGGTGCGTACGAAGTCGCGTCGGTCCATGTTCACGAACTCTTGGTCAGGTTCAGGGTCGGGAGGTGACACGATAGCACGGACGCTGTGTAGTCGCATCATGAGTTCTTCCCGTTTTGCCACGCTGACGCTCGTCTGCTGGAGCGCTCTGGGAGCACCCCTTTCCGCCCAGTCCGTGGAGGGGGTGGCGCTGGACGCTGCGACTGAAGCCCCGCTCACGGGGGTGCTCGTGTCGTTGCTCGATGAACGCGGTGATCGCGTTCGGGCCACGCTCTCCGACGAAGCCGGTCGGTTCAACATCGAGGTGGCACGGTTCGGCCGCTACCGGATCCGGGCCGTGCGTATCGGGTTGGCTACAACCACCTCGGATCCGTTCATGGTGCTTTCGTCGAATCCGGTGGAGCGACGAGTGCTGATGGGTGCGCGCGCGGTCGAAATCGCCGGGCTCGTTGTGGATTCGCGGGTCAAGCAGTGTCGACTCGACGCCGAGAGAGCGGTTCAGATCCAGCGGTGGTGGCAGGACGTCCGGACTGCGCTGGACGTCAGCTCCGTGATCGCGGGGCAGGGCCTGCCCCAGTTCAGCGTCGAGCGATTCGAACGCGAATGGGACGTCGATCTGGACCGGATCATCTCGAGCAACGCCCGACAGGAGATGAGCGTCTCGGTGAGACCTTTCGTCTCGGCAGACGCTCAGTACCTGTCGAGTGGTGGCTTCGTGCAGGGTGATCTGTTCGCGGGACAACGGGAGTACTACGCGCCTGATGCGGACGTGCTGCTGTCCGACGTCTTTCTGGAGGATCACTGCTTCTCGATGACCGACCACGCCGACGAGCGTCTGGTCGGGCTCTCGTTTGAGCCGAACAGGGTGGGGAGCATTCCAGACATCGCGGGCACGCTCTGGGTCGATACCACCACCGCCGAGCTCCAGAGTCTCGACTTCCGATACGCCAACCTGGCCGGGGTACCGGACAACGAATCCGGCGGATACGTCTCGTTCGAATACATGCAGACTGGCGCGTGGATCGTACGGGACTGGTACATCCGCATGCCGCGCCTCGGGCTTCGGCGCTCCGACGAGCTCGAGCTCCTCGGTTACCTGGACGTGGGAGGGCGCGTGACTCTTCTCGAAGTGGTCGCCAACGACCAGAATCGGCCCGGTCAGGTCGGCGCGATCCGAGGAACAGTCTTCGACTCGATCCGGGGTCGCGGTCTGCCGGACGCCACCGTTGCCATCCTGGGCACGCGCTTCCAGGCCCTCACCGACCGCAACGGCGAATTTGTCCTGGCCAACGTCCCGGTTGGAGCACATCAGGTCACGTTCTTTCATGACGACCCTGCGGCCTGGGGCCTGGGCTCACCGTTCATCACCATCGACGTAGAGCGCGATCGCAGCGCCGACGTCTACCTGGCACTCCCGAGCTTTCGGCAGACAGCCCGTGTCGTGTGTATGGGAAGTGGGGCGGAAGCCGAGACTGTCCTGCTCGGGCACGTGGTGGATGAGGAGGGCACCGGCCTCCGCAACGCCAAGGTGGTTCTGGAATGGCGTGAGACCCGGCGCGGGGACCACGAATTCGACATGACGCACGAGCTGCGGACCGGCGCCGATGGCCGCTTCGTCGCGTGCACGGTTCCTCCGGACACCCCGCTCAGGGTGAGCGTTCACCTCGAGGGCGTACCGGTGCAGGGACTCATCATGACCCGACCCGCGTTCGGCTTCGAAGTGACCGCGCCGGCCGGCGACATCGTCTACCGGCGGATGATGATTCCCGGCCTCGGTTGACCCTCTGCCGGTCGACTCAGTTGGTCAGTGGCGGCGTGGTCGGTGGAGGGCGTCGGTGGTGCGTCGCCTGCTCGAATGCGTATGCGATCTGGATCAGGGTCGGCTCCGCCCATGCGTCTCCCAGCACCTGCAGGCCGGCTGGCAATGTACCGCCCCGAACGAAGCCCATCGGAACCGTCAGGGCGGGAAAGCCGGTCGGCGGGGCAGGGTATTGGCTGTTGTCTCCGTGCGGGGTCGACATGTCCCCGACCAGCCGTGGTGGGTTACTCCAGCTCGGGTAGATGAGCGCCTGGACGTCGTACTCGGCCATGGCGGCTCGGAGTCCCTCCCGGAACCGCTCCTCCTGGGCTCGCCCCCGGATGCACTGCTCATTCGTATCGGGCGTGCCTTCGAACCGTAGGAAGCGCTCGACCGTGGGCAGCACGGTCCGGTAGACGCGTCCACTCTCCGCGATCTCCTGGAGCGTGCTCACGGGCGGATTCGGGATGTCCGCCAGGTAGTTCTCGATGTCGTATCGAAATCGCGAGCAGCCCGTCCCCTGACGCATCTCATCGAGCCCTTCGATGTGAAAGTCACGTACGACCGTCGCACCCAGGCGCTCCAGGACGGCGAACGTCTCTGCGAACCGCATCAGGATTTCGGGGTCGGCGGACTCCTTGTAGGCGATTTGTCCGACGACCCCGATCCGGATTCCGACGAGGTCCGGCCGCAGGTAGTCCAGGTACGAGTCTGCCCGCCGCTCGTCGGCTTCAGCCGTGACGGCGTCCGATGGGTCCGTCCCGGCGATGACATCGAACACGCGCACCGCATCCTCGACCGTTCGGCCCATCGGGCCTCCGATGTCACGGTGGGCGTACAACGGCATGATTCCGTCTCGACTCGTGAGGCCCTGAGTCGATCGGATCCCTACGAGTCCGTTGTGGCTCGACGGGCCGCGGATGGAGTTTCCTGTATCGGTACCCAGGCCGATCAGGCCCATGTTGGCCGTCACCGCAGCCGCCGTGCCGCCACTCGATCCCGCGGTCACGCGATTCAGGGCGTACGGGTTGAACGTCCATCCGGGAAGCATCGAGCCGACGGTCTCGAGTGCCGTGAACGCGAATTCCGCGAGGTTCGATTTGGCGAGCACAATCGCGCCGGCCTCCCGGATCTTCCTCACCTGATACGCATCGTCGGCGGCCATCGAGCCTGCCAGCGACGCGGACCCCCCGGTGGTCGGCATGTCGTGGGTGTCGTAGTTGTCCTTCACGATGAACGGAATGCCGTGCAACGGTCCGGTCAGCGTCCCGGTCCGGCGCAGTTCCCTGTCGAGCGAGTCCGCACGCGCCAGGGCCCGCGGGTTGGTCATGATGATCGCGTTGATCGTCGGACCGCTCCGGTCGTAGGCGTCGATGCGGGCGAGGTAGGCCTGCACCAGCTGACGAGACGTGAGTGTCCGGGCCAGCATCGCCTCGTGTGCTTCGGCGATGGTGAGCTCCATTAGTTCCACCCCCCCGACTTGCTGGCTCGACAGTGGTCCCGGCAGCGAGAGGAGTACGGCAAGTCCGCAGACGGCCGCGAAGCCCCGACGGAACGTCCGGGCGGTGGGGGTGGAATGGTCGGAGACGTCGGACGAGGTCCGGATGCTCTCGGACGAGAGCAGCGTGAATCGTTTCATGGGGTCAAGGTAGGGGCGCCGCCCTCAGCGAGCACCCGTGCCCGGGACCAGATCGCGTCGAACATCTCCTCGGTCAGTTTGCCGGTGAAGGTGTTCTGCTGACTGGGATGGTAGGAGCAGAGCAGGGTCGGTCCCCCATTGATGGGGACCTCCACGCCGTGACCGAAGCGCACACGGGGTCGGGGCACCGGGAGATCCCGCTTCGCGAGCACGCGAAGGGTCTGCACGTACCCGAAGTTCCCGAGCACAACGATGACCCGGACGCGCGTCGACATGTCCAGCTCCTCGTGGAGCCACGAGGCGCACCGGTCACGCTCCTCCGTCGTCGGCTTGTTCGCGGGAGGCGCGCATCGGACGGCGGCCGTGATCAGGACGTCGTCGAGGCGGAGGCCGTCATCGCATCCGGTCGATTCAGCCTGGTTCGCGAAGCCCGCCCGGTGCAGTGCCCGGTAGAGCCAATCGCCAGAGCGATCGCCGGTGAACATTCGACCGGTCCGGTTCGCACCGTGTGCCGCGGGCGCCAGGCCGACAACGAGGACCCGGGCGCTCGGGTCTCCGAAGGCTGGAACGGGTCTGCCCCAATAGGTCTCATCGCGGAACGCAGCCCGCTTTTCCACGGCCACCTGCTCACGCCACGCGACGAGCCTCGGGCAGCGGCGGCACTCCGTGATCCGGGCCTGCAGGGCGTCGAAGGTCACGCGGACACCTCCAGAGCGTTTGCGAACATCGTCAACTGGGGGTTCGGGTCGCCACTTCGCCGGGAGCCCGTTCCGGTGTCAGGTCCCGCTGGCGACCCATGCGGACCACCAAAGGGTGGCGAGCATCGAGCTTCCGCTCGAAATCCGTTCCACCGTGAATGCGACGGCTTCGGGATGGCCCGGTGCATCCGGATTGAATCCGATGTCACGGTCGAGCCGATAGAGCTCGTCCACGTGGTCGTGAGACTCGTCGATGTGGTCACGTACGGCGCGGCGTACGGTCGGGAGGTCGACGAGTGCAAGAGATGGCATGCGTGTGGCCTGCCGGATGTCCGACTCGTCTACATGAGCGTCCACGAACCAACGCTCGAAGCGACCGTGGAACTCCCGGTCGGTCGTGTACCCCTCCGGATTGGGTGTGTCGCCGTTCCACCCGTTGAAGTGGATCGTGGTGTGGTGGGGCTGGGACGCGTCCATCACGTAGTGGCCCAGGATACCCGCGTCGTGCACGATCCGCTCTTCGAGCCACCCCCGGCGCGGGTCGCCCTCGTCCGCCGCTCTCCAGTTCCGCCATGCGGTGACAAGGCGCTCGTGAAGTTCGAGGGTCCGGTAGTAGAGGAAGCCGGTGTCTCGCTCCGGCCTCTCGAGACCGGCCTCGTTCAGGTATCGCAGAAAGGTGAAGCGATCCGGCGCGTTCATGGCGCCCTCCGGGACGTTCTCCAGATCCACGTAATGGTCGTACGCCCACGCCTGATCCATCTCGGGGTTGTTCCGGTCGCGCCACCGATCGGGCTCGGGATTGAGCCAGGCCAGCTGATCGCGGGCGTTCCGGAAGAAGGCCGGCATCGGCTCGGGCAGACGGTCCACGGCTGCCCGGGCACCCATCTCGTGTGCGTTGAATCCCCAGGGGGGCGCACCCTCGACCTCGAGTGGGTTGAATTCCGGGGAGGGTGCCGCACCGTCGTCGGGGTCGGGCGCAGAGGAGGGCGGCGCTGCCCCGGTGGAGATTGCAATCAGGACGATCGCCAGAACGCCCCCGGCCGTCGCGCGCCACGACTGAAGGGCGAGCCCCGCAGGGTGGCCCTCCCGGTTCATGAGTCGCCCCGGGCCAGACGTCCGCGGTCGACCTTTCCGAGGTGGGTTCGCGGTAATTCGTCCATGAAGTGCACGGCACGGGGGTACTTGTACGGCTCGAGTCGGCTACGTGCCCACTCCTGGAGAGCCGTCGCGAGCCCCTCGCCGGTCTCCGCGTCGGCCTCGGGGATGATGAAGGCGCTCGGCTTCACCAGACCGTCCGCCGTGGCGACGCCGACGACGGCGGCCTCGCGCACCGACTCGTGTTCGAGGAGACAGTTTTCCAGCTCCTTCGGCGACAACCACTTGCCGCTCACCTTGAGCATGTCGTCCGAACGACCCGCATAGGTGACGTAGCCGTCCGTGTCGAAGCTGATCATGTCGCCCGACACGAACCAGCCGTCCTGGAATGCGGCTTCAGTCTTGTCGTCGTCCTGCCAGTACCCGAGCGCGAGAGAGTCCCCGTGGACGCGCATGGTGCCGACGTCCCCGGTCTCGACCGGAGTGCCGTCCGGTGTGCAGGCCCGGACTTCGAACCCATCGACGACTCGACCGAGCGTGCCGGGCTTCACGTCATCGGGGCGATTCGAAATGAAGATATGCCACATCTCGGCGGTCCCCAGGCCGTCCAGGAGCGGGACACCGAACAGGGCGTCCCAGCGCCGGTGCAGCTCGACAGGAAGGGCTTCGCCGGCCGACGTCGCGATCCGTAGAGACGACAGGTCGCGTGTGGCCGCGTCGGGGTGGTTGATCAGATTGTTGACCATCGTGGGCACGTTCACGAGGACGGTCGGGCGGTAGCGCTCTATGGCGTCGAAGAGCGCGTCCGCCGTGCAGCGCTCTGGGAACAGTGCGGAGGTCGCGCCTACGGAGAACGGGAAGAACAGGTTCGTACCGGTCGCATATCCGAAGTACAGCTTCGGAACGGACAGCGTCACGTCGTCCGGCCCGATGAGAAGGGTGCGCTGGCCGTAGAGGATCGTCGTGTTTCGGAAGGAGCCGTGGGTCTGTACCACGCCCTTCGGGTTACCGGTGGTGCCTCCGCTGAAGAGGAAGACCGCCGGGTCATTCGACTGCGTGGGGTGGACGGGCACGTCCGTGTCGAGAGACGCAAGTCGTTCCTCGAAGTCGGCGGACCCGACCGTGGTCACGTCCGGCGCGCTCGCCACGTTGCCGGCAGCCTCGCGAAAGGCCGCCTCGGATTCGGTGCCGACGAAGGCCGCCCGGGGCTCGGTGTACCGAAAGAAGTACTCGATCTGCTCTCTCGGCAGGTGCGGGTTCACCATAACGACGACGGCCCCGAGTCGGAGCGTTCCGAACAGTGCCGCCACGTATGCCAGCCCGTCCGGCAGTGCGATCAGGACACGGTCACCGGGCCCCACTCCGGCCTGGAGCATCAACCGGGCAAAGCGGCCGGACGCGTCGAACACGTCCTGGTAGGTGTGTGGCCCTCGATCTGTGAGGAGCGCCCGGCGATCGCCTCGGCCCTCACGGATATGGTTGCCGAGGAATTCGTCGAAGATGTTGAGCGGAGTCTGCAGCGGTTCGGTCATGGCGTGACGATAGGCGCACGCTAGAATGGAGGTCAATCACTGCCCCGACGTCGGAATTCCATGCCCGTACACCGTTTCGCCGAGCTCACCTGGGAAGAGGTCCGTGACCTCGATCGGTTGTCCGCGGTCGCGGTTCTGCCGATCGGCGCGGTCGAAGCCCATGGGCCGCACCTTCCACTCGGGACGGATGTGGTGATCGCGGAGGGGATGGCTCGAGCGTGTGCGGAGGGAATCTCGGGGGCCGGGCGCCCCGCCCTGATCCTGCCGCCGCTGTGGTACACCGCGGCCGGATTCGCCGGTAACTTTCCAGGCACGATCGCCGTCGACGGAGCGGTCGTGTCCAACCTGATCATCCAGATCGCGACCTCGCTCAGGGAGCAGGACATCCGCACGTTGGCCATCGCGAACGCCCACCTCGATCCCGCGCACCTCGCTTCTCTCCGACAGGCGTCGGAGGCGGCGCCCCAGGGGACGCGCATCGTCGTTCTGGACCTCACGCGGCGTAGGGTGGCAGAACGCCTCACCGAGGAGTTCCGGACAGGAGCGTGCCATGCAGGGCGCTTCGAGGGGAGTATCGTTCTGGCCGAGCGACCGGATCTGTATCGGGCGGAGGTCGCCGCCGATCTGGAGCCCAACCCCTCATCGCTGTCGACTGCCATCCGCGATGGACACGAGACGTTCGAGCAGGCCGGAGGGCCGCGGGCCTACTTTGGCTGGCCGGCTGAGGCGACAGCCGATGAAGGACGGGCCACCGTGCGCACCCTCGGACACCTGCTGGCCGAGGCGATCCTCGACGGAGGCACACAGTGAGCGAACTGGCTGGATACAACGCCGTCATCACGGGGGGTGGGCGTGGCATCGGGGCAGCGGCAGCCGTCGCGCTGGCGAACGCCGGTGCCAAGGTGTCCCTGGCGTCCCGCAACGAGAGCCAGGTCGTCGAGATCGCTGCCGAACTCCGCAACCAGGGGCACGAAGCCTTCGCATTCCGATGCGATGTCACGGAGCCCCACCAGGTCCGTGAACTGGCTCTTTCCGCTCGTGAGGCGATGGGGCGGATCGACATTCTCGTGAATAACGCCGGTACGGCCACGTCAAATCCGATTACTCGCATCACGCATGCCGAGTGGCAGCACATCATGGCCGTAAACGCGACAGGAACCTTTCTGTGCACGCAGGCCGTGTGGGATGGGATGGCCGACCGTCGCTGGGGACGTATCGTGAACGTGGCGTCGGTCGCCGGCCTGAGTGGCGGCAAGTACATCTCGGCGTACACCTCGGCCAAGCATGCCGTCGTCGGCTTCACGCGAGCCATGGCCGAGGAGGCGGTCGGGTCGGGCATCACGGTGAACGCCGTCTGCCCGGGTTACGTCGACACGCCCCTTACGGACGAAACCATCGCGCGGATCGTGCACCACACGGGCAAGTCGTGGCAGGAGGCGCTCTCGTCGGTCCTCGAGCAGGCGGGTCAGCCGCGACTCATCCGGGCTGCCGAGGTTGCGAAGGCGATCGCCGACTTCTGCCACGTAGGTGCACACGCCCCCAACGGCGAACTCCTCGTCCTCGATGGCACGGAGTCCGAGTGACGAGCGACGCGCCCGGCTGGGAGGGCATCAATCCGGAAGAGCTGGGCCCACCGAAGGGCTGGACGAACGGTATGCTCGCTCCGGTCGGGGGGCGGATCCTCCTCGTGGCCGGTCAGGATGCGGCAACCGCAGACGGCGTAGTCGAGGAAGAAGATTTCGTGCGTCAGTTCGAACTGGCACTGGCCAAGACTCTCGCTGTCGTGCGGGAGGCCGGGGGAGATGCCACGTCGATCGGCCGGATGACGGTCTACGTTACGGACCTCGATGCGTACCGTGAGAGCCGCAAGGCGATCGGCGAGATGTGGCGGGCTCGGATGGGACGACACTACCCGGCGATGGCGCTGGTCGAAGTCTCGCGGCTCGTCGACCCTCTGGGCAAAGTCGAAATCGAAGCCACGGCGGTGATCTGATGTTCGAACCGAACTCGTTCGAGTACGCGCTCGACACCGAAACGGGTGTCGCCACGATCACCCTCAATCGACCGGAGCGTCTCAACGCGCTGACCTTCGAGGTCTACGACGAGCTCAGACGCGCCTTCTATGCGCTGAGCGAGGAACCCGACGTTCGTGTCGTCATCATCACGGGCACGGGTCGTGGCTTCTGCACCGGCGGGGACGTCGAGGACATCATCGGCCGACTGTTCGAACGGGACATGCGCGGCCTGCTCGAGTTCACCCGTATGACGTGCGATCTCATCCTCGCGATACGGCGCTGCCGGAAGCCCGTAATCGGGGCTCTCAACGGGACCGTCGCTGGCGCCGGAGCCGTGATCGCGACGGCCTGTGACATGCGGGTCGGGGCCGAGTCCGCAAAAATCGCGTACCTGTTCACCCGGGTTGGACTTTCTGGCGCGGATATGGGCGCAGCGTGGATGCTCCCCCGCATCGTCGGCATGGGCAAGGCGAGTGAACTCCTGATGACCGGTGACTTCATCGGTGCCGACGAGGCGCACCGCATCGGCCTCTACAACCGGGTCGTTCCCGATGGAGACTCCCTTTCCGCTGCGACCGAACTGGCGGAAAAGCTCGCCCGGGGGCCGTCCTTCGCACTCGAGATCACCAAGGACTCGCTGAACCGCGAGGCCAGCATGGACCTGGCCGGCGCACTCGAGGCCGAGGCGCAGATTCAGGCAGCGCTCATGTTGCACCCAGATTTCCGCGAGTCGTACGACGCCTTCGTGGAACGACGCGACCCGAACTTCCTCTAATCGAGCGCCGGAGACGGTCCTGATGTCCGATACCCACACCGTTCGCGCGTTCCTCGAGGCCGAGCATCACCCGTGGGCCTCCGAGATGACCGCGTTCGCATCGCGTGCGCTCCTTCAGCGGCCGGAGCCCGAGTCGGACGATGCGGCTCGAGTGGAGGCTCGGGAGCTTCTGGGGCTGATGGGTGAGGCAGGTCTCTACACGCCGATCGGTAACCGTGACCTCCGCGCGTCGTGCCTGGCGCGTGAAGCCATCGCATCCGCGTCGCCCCTGGCGGACGCGGTGTGGGCCCTGCAGGGCCTCGGAATCACACCCTTGCTCATCGCCGGCACAGACGAGCAGCGGGCCCGCTGGGCCGAGCCCGCGCTGGCGGGCGAGTTGATGGGAGGCTTCGCCATCACCGAGCCCGATGCGGGTTCCGACGTGGCCTCGATGAAGACCCGGGCGGAGCGTCACGGGGACGAGTGGGTGATCGACGGTCACAAGTGGTACATCAGCAATGCGGGGATCGCAGACTTTTACGTGGTCTTCGCGTCGACCGACCCTGATCAGGGCAGCCGGGGCATGAGCGCGTTCGTGGTGCCCGCGGGTACGGAGGGTCTGCGCTTCGTCGGTGCTCAGGTCATGAGCTCACCACATCCGCTCGGCGAGTTGGCATTCGAGGAGTGCCGCGTGCCCGCGGATCACATGCTCGGTGAAGAAGGGCGTGGATTCATGCTCGGCATGGCGACGCTGGATCAGCTTCGCCCGACGGTTGGAGCCGCGGCGTGCGGGATGGGGGAACGGGCGTTACGGGAAGCACTGAGTCACGCAGTCGAGCGCGAGCAGTTCGGCAAGCCGATTGCCGAGTTCCAGCTCATTCAGGAAAAGCTCGGGCGCATGGCCATCGAGCTCACGGCAGCGCGCATGCTCGTGTACCGGGCGGCATACGAGAAGGACCTCGGCCAGGATCGCATTACGATCGAGGCCGCGATGGCCAAGGCATACGCGACCGAGGCCGCGCAGCGGATCATCGATGACGCGATCCAGGTCCTTGGCGGGCGGGGGGTGATGGCGGAGCACATCGTCGATCGCCTCTACCGCTCGGTGCGCGCGCTGCGGATCTACGAGGGAACCACTGAAATTCAGCATCTCATCATCGCCGGTCGCCTGGTCGCCGATGCACGTGCGATGCTCGAGGAGCAGGCGGGGTGAGGATCCTCATCGTCGGGGGAGGCCCTTCGGGACTCTACTTCGGAATCCTGATGAAGCGGGCTGATCCCGCTCACGAGGTGGTCGTGATCGAACGCAACCGGGCCGACGACACGTTCGGTTTCGGGGTCGTGTTCAGCGACAAGACCATTGCCGAGGTGGAAAGCGCCGACCCGGGGACATACCGCGCGATCACGGATCACTTCGTGCACTGGGACGACATCGACGTCCATTATGGCGGCGAGCTGGTTCGGTCGTCCGGTCATGGGTTCTCGGGCTTGAGTCGCCAGACTCTGCTGACCGTCCTGCAGGACCAGGCGATTGCCCTCGGGATCGAACTTCACTTCGAATGCGAGTTCACGGGGCTGCAGCCCAGCGGTTCCATCACGTCCCGCGGGCCGGACGGTTCGGGCACCGACATCTCGGTGGATCCGGCCGATTACGATCTCGTACTCGGCGCGGACGGTGTGAATTCGACGCTCCGCGACACGTGGGCCGAGCATTTTCAGCCGACCTTCGACTGGAGGCCGAACCGATTCGTGTGGCTCGGAACGACGAAGCCGTTCCCCGCCTTCACGTTCTATTTCCGCGAAAACGAGCACGGACTCTGGCGTGTTCACGCGTATCAGTACGAGCCCGGGCGGTCGACCTTCATCGTCGAGTGCACGGAGGAGGCGTGGAGGGCGGCGGGCCTGGAACATGCGTCCGAGGAAGAGACGCTGGCCTACTGCGCGTCGGTGTTCTCCGAGGAACTCGAGGGTCACGAATTGATCCCGAATCGTTCGTTCTGGAGAAGCTTTCCCACGATTCGCTGCGCGCACTGGCATCACGAGAACGTCGTCCTGCTGGGTGACGCGGTTCACACCGCACACTTCTCGATCGGCTCGGGGACGCGCCTGGGGATGCTCGATGCCATCGCGCTGCGTGAGGCTCTCCTGTCGGCCGAGTCGATACCCGACGCGCTCGAGAGCTACGCGAGGGATCGTCGTCCGCCTGTCGAGTCGCTTCAGCGCGCGGCTCAGGCCAGCCTCGAATGGTTCGAGGCCACCGAGCGCTACATGGACATGGACCCGACTCAGTTCTCGTTCACGTTGCTGACGCGTAGTCTGCGCATCACGCACGAGGATGTGCGTGTTCGGGACCCCGTGTTCCTGGAGCGCGTCGACGACTTCGTGGCTGAGGAGGCGGAGCGCCAGTCCGGTCAGACAGTTCCTCGGGGGCCGGCGCCTCCACCGATGTTCACGCCGTTCCGGCTGCGGGACATGGTGGTGCCGAATCGTGTGGTCGTCTCGCCCATGTGCCAGTACACGGCGGAGGATGGCCTCGTGGGCGACTGGCATCTTCAGCATCTCGGGAGCCGAGCCGTCGGTGGCGCCGGGCTGGTCTTCGCCGAGATGACGGACGTCTCTCCCGAGGCGAGGATCTCGCCCGGATGTGCGGGCCTGTATCGCCCCGAACACGTCGACGCATGGCGGCGAATCGTGGACTTCGTCCATGGCCAGACACCGGCTCGGATCGCGATCCAGCTCGGACATGCGGGTCGCAAGGGCTCGACGAAGAACATCTGGGAGGGTGACACTGAGCCGCTGGACGAGGGCAACTGGAACATCCTGTCCGCGTCACCGATTCCCTATTTCCCGGGGCGCAGTCAGACTCCGCGTGAGATGTCGAGGTCGGATATGGATGCGGCCATTGCGGATTATGTGCGTGCGACCGGATACGCTGCTGATGCGGGCTTCGACTTGCTCGAAATCCACATGGCCCATGGCTATCTCCTTGCCTCCTTTCTGTCTCCTCTGACGAATGAGCGGGACGACGAGTACGGGGGGGCGCTGGAAAATCGTATGCGCTTCCCGCTCGAGGTCTTCGACGCGTGCCGGGCGAACTGGCCGGACGAGAAGCCGATGAGCGTTCGGGTCAGCGCCGTGGACTGGGCACCCGGAGGCGTGGAGCCTGCCGACACAGTCGCAATCGCCCGTATGCTCAAGGAGCACGGGTGCGACGTCATCGACGTGTCGTCCGGGCAGACCGTCCCCTATCAGAAACCTGTCTACGGGCGGCTTTATCAGACCCCGTTCGCAGATCAGGTCCGGCACGAGGTAGGGATGTCCACCATGGCCGTTGGCAACATCTCGTCGTGGATGGACGTGAACACGATTGTGGCCGCTGGCCGAGCCGATCTGTGCCTGATCGCCCGTGCGCATCTGTTCGACCCCTACTGGACTCGACACGCGGCGTACATGCTGGGGTACGAACTTCCGTGGCCGAACCAGTACCAGTCGGTCTCGCGGTACACACCGCGGTTCGAGTTCCACTTCGGGGGCGAGTAAGGATCGGTGGACATCCGGACGAAGCTCGTGTTCGCACAGGTGTCCGTGGCACTGCTGTCGATGCTCGCTCTCGGCCTCGCGATGTTCGGCGGTGTGGAGGTGGCACTTCAGCAGAGCACGCGCGACCGGTTGAACGCGCTGGCCGAGCTCAAGGTCGAGTCGGTCCAGCAGGTGATCGACGGGTGGCACGATCGGATCAGCCTCGTCGCGAGCCGTACTCAGCTGCGGCAGAGCCTCGACGGCTTCGTCAGGACGGGCAGCCCGGTCGAGATCGAGCGCCTCGGCCGCATTCTCGATGACGCGGTTTCTGCCTCGCCGCTCTTCCGCGCGCTGGCGCTGCGAGACGTGGATGGCAACACGCTGGTGGAGGTCGTCTCGCCTGTCGGCCTCGCGGAGTCATCGGGCACGGTCCAGGTGCGCGACGACGCCGAGATCACTCGGACGGGTCACAGCACTCGCTATGAGCGGGTCAACTTCCGGGTAGGGACACCGCCCACCGTAACCTTCTCGTCACCGTTGCTGCTGGACGGCGCGACGATCGGATACATCTATGGAATCATCATAGCCGATGAGCTCGTGCAGTTGACCATGAATCGCGACGGGCTCGGACAGACCGGCGAAACGATGGTGGTCGTCCGGGATTCCGATGGTGTCGTGCGAACGCTCCACCCGGTGCGAGGTGCTCCGGCTGTGGGCACCGAGCCGGGCGGGACCGAGGTCGATCGTTCCGGGGCGGGTGGAGCGCCGGAGGACGAGAGGCCCGCGAGCCGCGGCATCGCGGGGGTCGAGCTGCCCTCGGCTGGCCCTGCGGCTCGCGCGTTAATCGGAAGTGAGGGTCAAGTTCTCGAGGGGCTGACCGACTACCGAGGGCAGGTCGTCATGGCCGCGACCCGGTTCGTTCCCGAGACCGACTGGGGCATCGTCGTGAAGGTGGACGAAGCGGAGCAACGTCAGCCAATCGACGAGGTGCGCAGTGAAAGTATCCGTGTCGCGGTGATCTTCGCCGCGTTTGCGATCCTGTTCGGAACCCTTCTGGGCTACCGATTCGCTCAACCTATCCACGTTCTCGCAGAAGCAGCGGGGCGGTTCGGTGCGGGTCAGCTCGATGTCCGTTCCGGACTGGAACAGGAGGACGAAGTGGGTCTTCTGGCGCGGACCTTCGATGAGATGGCCGGTGCGCTGGAACGCCAGGTCGAGCTCCTGAGCGAGTTCCGCCGCTTCTTCGACGTGTCGATCGACATGATGTGCATCGCGTCGACCGACGGATATCTGAAGAAGGTCAATCCGGCGTTCGTCCGCGAACTGGGGTGGACGGAAGAGGAGCTGCTGCGCCACCCGTTCATCAAGCTCGTCCATCCGGATGACGTCGCCGCCACCGAGGCCGAAGTCGAGAAGTTGGCGGGTGGGACGCCCACCATCAGCTTCGAGAACCGGTTCCTGTGCATGGACGGGTCCTACAAGACGCTGCACTGGAATGCCTTTCCCGAGGAGGAGAGTGGGCGCTTGTA
The DNA here is from genome assembly GCA_964492085.1 of uncultured Gemmatimonadaceae bacterium. Lineage (GTDB taxonomy): Bacteria > Gemmatimonadota > Gemmatimonadetes > Longimicrobiales > Gaopeijiaceae > UBA2589. The sequence goes on from CAZBHZ010000008.1 coordinate 43,062, forward strand.
TTCCATCGCTCGCGTTCAGACACCCAACGGATCGACCTCCCCCTGACATACCTCGCTCTCGTCGCCGGATTCATCTACCTCCTCATGGGAGGAGACGTCCTCGTGCGTGGCTCCGTCGGCCTCGCACGCAAGATGCAGGTGCCCGACTTCGTCGTCGCCGCCACGGTCGTCGGGTTCGGGACGTCACTGCCCGAGCTCATGGTTTCGATTCGGGCCGCCACGACCGGGTACCCGAATCTGATTCTGGGCAACGTCGTCGGCAGCAACACGGCAAACGTGCTTCTGGTCGGTGGAGCGTCGGCACTGATCTTCCCGATCCTTCCCGAGGGCGGTGCGGTCCGCCGCAACATCGTGATCATGGCCCTGGCGATTATCGGATTCGCCATCCTGGCCGCCCTTAATGGGCTTGGCCATTTCGGGGGTGTCGCCCTGCTGGGCGCATTCTTCGCGATCATGGCGGCCACCGCCCGTTCGACGCTTCAGGCGAGGAAGGATGCGGACTCGTCCACGCCTCTGGACTGGGTGCTCGGCATGCCGACCCGACCCGTCACGATCGCGGTGTGCATCCTGTTCGGGATCCTGACGCTGCCCCTGGGTGCGGAACTCCTTGTCGAGTCCGCGGTCGAGATCGCACAGAGCTTCTATGTATCGGAGACAGTCATCGGCCTGACTGTACTCGCCATCGGAACCTCTCTTCCCGAATTGACGACTGCGGTCCTGGCTGCGCTGGAGCGCCGGCCCGATGTGGCGATCGGGGCGATCATCGGCAGCAACACGTTCAATGTCCTGGCCATTATGGGCGTCGCGGCCGTACTGAGCGCCGAACCGATTCCCGCATCAAGTCGCTTCCTCGCGTTCGATGTGCCCGTGATGATGCTGTCGTCCACACTCGTGGCCGTGTACGCATGGAGAGGATGGCCGATTGGACGGGCCACGGGAGGCTTGCTGCTGCTTTCGTACTTCGCCTATCTCTCCGTCCTCGTCGTCGTCGCATGACGGTGTGCGACGGTATCGTGCCCCAACGGGGCCACTGAACGGAAGGAATCCATGTCCGAGGCCGTCACGTACGCCAGATACCTCAAGATCGACGAACTCCTGGCTCTCCAGGATCCACGTGACGATGTCGAACATGACGAGATGCTCTTCATCGTGATCCATCAGGTCTACGAGCTCTGGTTCAAGGTCGTGCTGCATGAGCTCGACTACTGCACCGAGCTGCTCGCCGAGGGAGACACGTCCCGGGCTCAGCACACGCTCAAGCGGGTGCTCACGATCCTGAAGGTGCTCGTGTCCCAGCTCGACGTGCTCGAGACCATGACGCCCACGGAGTTTCTGACGTTCCGCGAGCGACTCGAGAGTGCGAGCGGGTTTCAGAGCGATCAGTTCCGGGCTCTAGAGTTCCTGCTGGGGAGAAAGGTCCGGGCGTCCGTCGAGCGTTTTCCCGAGGGTTCCCGCGCGCGTGCCTCACTCGAAGGGCGGTGGGCCGCACCGACTCTGTGGGATGCCGTGCTGAAATACCTGGCTACTCAGGGATACGAGCTGCCGGCGGGACAGCTCGATCGTGATGTGACCGCACCCATCGAGGCATCCGATGGACTCCAGGCCGTGCTGGTCGATGTGTATCGCAACGATCCGATCAACGCGGGGCTCTGCGAACGCCTCGTCGATCTGGACGAGGGAATCCAGGAATGGCGATACCGGCACGTGAAGATGGTGGAGCGCACGATCGGGTCGAAGCAGGGATCCGGTGGTTCCGCGGGCTCAGCGTATCTTCACACGACGCTGAACCGCCCGCTGTTCCCGGACCTCTGGGAGATCCGGGCGAGACTGTGACGGAGCGATTCGCGGATATGGATGCATCGGTGGAGCCCCGAGCGGAGCGGTCGGTCGAGGCCGCTGATCCGGCCTTCGTACACCCGACGCCGCTTTCGTCGGAGTACACGCACTTCGATGTCGCGAATCGGCTGCTCCTCACGGGCCACTCTCATCAGGCATGGCCCGACGTCGCGTTCGAAGGTCAGAAGCAGGCATGGCTGGATGCCGCGGCCCTGGCCGACGGGAAATGGGCGGCAGTGTCGGATAAGGTGAACCGGGTTGCATCCGGGTACCGCGAGCTCATGAGTGGCTGCAGCGGCGACATGACGCTCGAGACCAACACGCATTCGCTCGTGATCCGTTTCCTCTCCGCCCTGCCACTCCGCGAACGCCCGCGCGTCGTCACCACGGATGGTGAGTTCCACTCGATTCGTCGGCAGCTGGACCGCCTGGCCGAGGAAGGTCTAGAGGTCGTGAAGGTATCGGCGCACCCGGTCCATACCCTGGCCGAGCGACTCTCCGCCGCGGTCGACGACCGCACCTCCTGCGTCATGGTGTCGTCGGTTCTGTTCACGACCGGCCTGATCGTGCCCGACCTGTCGTCGTTGGCCGACACCTGTCATCGCCACGGAGCCGAAGTCCTCATCGACAGCTACCACTCTCTCGGCGCCGTACCGTTCAGTCTGGACGGCATGGAGTCGGCGTTCGTGGTGGGTGGGGGCTACAAGTACCTGCAGCTCGGGGAGGGGAATTGCGTGCTTCGCGTCCCACCCGGCTGCACGATGCGTCCTGTCCTCACCGGTTGGTTCGCCGAGTTCGCCGACCTGGCGGACGAGCGTGTCCCCGGTGAGGTGCGGTACGGAGTCGGCCCTGCGCGCTTTGCCGGCTCGACGTACGACCCTACCTCACCGTACCGGGCCGCGGCGGTCATGGACTTCTTCCGCGAGCAGGGGCTGACGCCGGAGCGGCTTCGGGAGATCAGTCAGCACCAGGTGGGTCTGCTCTGCGAAGCGTTTGTGACACTCGATCTCGATCCGGCCGTGGTGCGCCTGGAGTCCGACGTTCCACTGGGGCAGCGGGGTGGCTTCCTTGCGCTCGAGTGCGCCGACGCGGAAGGGCTCTATCAGGCGCTGCTCGATCGGGAGGTGCGGACCGACTACCGTGCCAACGTACTCCGCTTCGGGCCTGCCCCATATCTGAGTGATCGTCAGTTGCGGGATGCGATGGATGCCCTGGGGGACGTCGTACGCAGCTGATTCAGCGTTCTGGTCGCGGCCTTCGTGACCAGCTCGGTCGCGATCAGATCATTCCGGCGGGTTCTCGATCGAGGCCTCGTCACCGACGCGGATCTGCCCGTCGTTCATCACGACCCCATACGCGCCACCGCTCCAGTGCGGGTCGAGCGCGGCCGTCAGTCCCTGAACCTGAGCGTCCATGCGCTCGCACGGACGCGTCTCCCCGAAGAGCTGGATCTTCACGTCACCGAGCGAGAGGACGTGGCCTCGCGTGTTCTCCAGCCGGATGCCACTCACCATGACGTTGGCCCGTCGCATGGAGGGTTCGACGTCGGGCAGGGCTGCGACGATGCGATCGAAGACCTCCTTCTCGATCACGGTCACCTGCCGCTTCGACCGACCGAAATTCGCATCCTCGTCGATCCCCTTGCCTTCGACGAGCGTCATTTCCTCCACCGGATCCATGGGACCGCGATGAGCCCGCTTCGTCCAGAGTGCCTCGACCTTTCCGCTCATGTGTTCCTCCCGGCTCGGCTCAACCGCCGGGCCTTCGCTTCGACGGGACGTCCACGATGTTCTCCCACTCCGTGGCATCCGATCGGGCGACCACGGCGATGACGGGTTCGGTGTCGCTCAGGTTGATCACTTCGTGCGGCACACCCGGCTCGATGAAGATGAAGTCCCCGGCCTCGTTGTCCATCGACCGCTCGAGGTCATCCCCGTACTCGTGCCGGACTTTCCCCTGAAGAATGAAGAGCATCACTTCGAAGTCGACGTGAATGTGCGCATACGCGACCGCACCCGGGGGCACGGTCGCGACATTCATCGAAAGCTTCTTTGACCCGACGTTCTTCGCCGACATGCCGGTGCGGTAACGGATGCCGTTCCAGCCTCGATGGATCTCGGGATTCCGGATGCAGAGGATCCCACCTCCGTCCTCCGTGCGGGCGCGGAGCTCCTCGTCGGAGCTACCGGTCGCATGCCCACCAGCCGGCGCATCGACTGATTCGGTCGCGGCGGACGGTCTGGTGTCGGGGGAGTCGCTCATCGGTTCTCCAGCATCCATCGCTCGATCTCCTCCGGGGTTCGCGGGAGACTCCTGGTCAGGACGTCGACGCCGTCTTCCGTCACGAGGACCACATCCTCGACGAAGACGGCGATCTCCAGATCGTGGTTGTAGTACCAGGGCTCGACGGTGAAGACCATTCCCGGCTCGAGCGGCTCGTCGATGAGCGCCGGGTCTCCGGCGGCCATGCCGATGTGATGCCCGAAGAAGGACGGCGTCTGCATGTACCGCTCCTCCTCGTCAGGGATTGCCTGGTACGCGATGTCCGTCAGCTGGCGGAAGGTCATGCCGGGTCGGGTCGCCTCGATGATCGCGTCGGCCGCGTTGAGACTGATCAGCATCTTCTCGCGCTGCTCGGGCGTGAAGACTCCATCCACCGGGAAGGTCCTTCCCACGTCACTGATATATCCGTCGATCTCGCACCCCACGTCGAGGATCACGAGGTCACCCGATTCGATCGGCCGGTTCCGCCGATCGTAGTGCGATGCCAGAACGCGCCACGGCCAGAGACTGTTCGGGCCCGACTTCACGATCGGGGTGAAGGGGATCGTCTGGCTGCCCAGCGCACGGCATGTCGACTCGAACTCGCCCTGGAGCGTACGCTCGTCGATGCCGGGACGGATCATCGCCGCAGCGGCCAGGATGCCCCTGGCCGTGGCGTCCGCCGCCATCTGCATCTTCTGGATCTCGTATCGGCTCTTCACCATGCGCCCCTGCGCCACTTCCTCGAACGCGTTCGCGAGGCGCGCATTCGGGTGCTCCGACTGGAGCCGGAGGATCATCGTCCGAACCGGATCCAGTGCACCGAAGTCGGGCACTTCGGGGCGTGCCAGCGCACCCGGTGCCCCTCCATTCACGCGGAGCACGCGCCGCGCTCGGACCATCTGAGTGAGGAAGGCATCAAACTCACGCATTGATCGGTACTCTTCGATCCCGGCGATACTGCGCAGCTGGTAGTCGTCCAGGAGCGGTCGGCCCGGGAAGTCGTTCGGTCGTCCCGGGTTCGAGAAGCGGTAGTCCGACTCCGGCAGGAAGAGCGTGGACCGATCCCGATCGGCGTCCAGAACCAGGATCGAGTTCGGGACCTCGAGCCCGGTGTAGTACCAGAAGTCCTCGAGCTGGCGGAAGGTGTCCCCATGCGTGAGCCCGTCCGAGGACGGAGCGATGAACAGGCCACCCCCGCTCTCGTCCAGCAGCCGGATCATGTTGCTGCGTCGATAGGAGTATTCCTGGGCGCGGAAGGGAAGACGCCTGACCCAGTCACCGTACCGCTGTTCCGGTGTGAGACCGGTGGTGGGCGAGGAATCCGTGGTCCCTGCTTGTGCGCCCAGCTCGTCGGCGGTGAACGTCCCGAGCGTGAGCGTGACCGCCAGGGCGAGGGTGAAGGGGGGCAGAACAAGGCGCATGCGAACGAAACCGTGGCCGGGGATCGGGTGGGGAAGGTACGTTGCCCTTGCTCCCGTCCGCCCGCTACCCCCGGAGGCCACCGCTGAGCCTGAAGCTCCACATCGAGCTCGTGTACGATCCCGGCTGCCCGAACGTAGACCGCGCGCGCGAGATCCTCACGGAGGTCTGCCGCGAGGTTGGCGTGCCTGCCGTCTGGACCGAGTGGAATAGCGAAGATCCGGAGTGCCCGGCGCATGCGATCAACCTCGGGTCACCTACGATTCTGGTGAACGGTGAGGATGTAGCGCCGGGCCCCCATCCGTGGGCGGCGAGGGAGCCTGGAGCAGGCCCTAGATGCCGAGTCTATCGCGACGGGGACTCGATCGTCCGTGCCCCTCCGAAGAGTCGTGTGCAGGAGGCTGTCGAGGAGGCGATGCAGCCCGACGTGGGCTGACGCAGGCATGTTCTTGAAGGAACGAGGCCCGCACCCCCATTGAGTGCGTGGAGAAGGCACACAAGGAGCGCCGCGATGCGCGGTGGGAGCAGGCGGCGAGGGCAGGACAGGAAGAGAGGAAGAGGCGTCTGCCGGGCTGACCACTCGCGCGTCCTCGAGGGCACCTCATGCTCGCGTAATGCGCCGGGACCCTCGCGGCGGTCCTTCTCCGCAGCGCATCGACGCACCCGGCTTCACCACGTACAATCGCGTCTGCGGTTTGTGTGCAGACCACTCGGCATGCGGTCGGCACCTGATCGACTCGTCCGGCGCGTGCGTGCGTGCCGAACGTGACGCCCTCACAACCCTCACGACATTCATGCGCAACTCCACCCGTATCTCGACTCTTCTGCCTGCCGCACTGGTCGCGACAAGCTTCCTGACTCCTGCTCCCACGCAGGCCCAATCTCGAGGGATCGATGTCGTACTCGATTCCGCGCTCCTTGCCGGATACGAGTGGCGCAACATCGGTCCGGATCGAGGTGGTCGTTCGATTGCGGTCAGCGGCGTGCGCGGGCGCCCGAACGAGGGGTACTTCGGCGCCACCGGTGGCGGGCTCTGGAAGACGACGGATTCCGGCGAGAACTGGTTCCCGGTGACCGACTTCCAGGTCACCTCGGCTTCGGTCGGTGCCGTGGCGGTCAGCGAGTCGAACCCAGACCTGGTGTTCATCGGCATGGGCGAGACGTGCATCCGCGGGAATATCCTGCCGGGGGACGGCGTCTACCGCAGCCGCGACGCCGGGGAAACGTGGGAGCATATCGGATTCCAGGACTCGCACGGCATATCGAAGATCCGGGTCCACCCGACGAACCCGGATATCGTGTATGTCGCCTCCTTCGGGAAGTACTCGGTGCCGAGTGAAGAGCGTGGCGTCTTCAGGAGCATGGACGGGGGTGACAGCTGGGAGCGGATCCTCTTCCGGAACAACGAGACAGGCGCCATCGACATCGTGATTGATCCGAACAACCCGGACGTGCTGTACGCGGCGCTCTGGGAGGCTTATCGGAAGGAGTATCAGATGTCGTCCGGTGGCCCGGGCTCGGGGATGTTCAAGAGCACGGACGGTGGAGACACATGGGAGGAAATGACCCGTAATCCGGGCATGCCCCAGGAAGGCCTGGTGGGACGCATCGGGCTCGCGGTGTCGGGCGCCAACTCCGACCGCGTCTGGGCGCTCTTCGAGAACGACAACGGAGGTCTTTACCGCTCGGACGACGGCGGGGCGACCTGGGATCTGATCAACGACGATCGGGCCATCCGGCAGCGCGCGTTCTACTACACGCACGTCTTCGCCGATCCGCAGGATGAGGATGTGGTCTACATGCAGAACACGTCGTTCTTCCGCTCGACGGACGGCGGCGAGACGTACGAGTCGATCAACAACGGGACCCACGGGGACTTTCATGATCTCTGGATCGATCCGGATGACCCGACGCACCTGATCGTCGCGAACGACGGCGGCGGCGCGGTGAGCAACACGACGGGTGGCCAATGGACCGACCAGGAGTTCTCGACGGCACAGTTCTATCATGCCGTGACGACGGCGCACGAGCCCTTCCACGTCTGCGGCTCGCAGCAGGACAACACGACGCTGTGCCTGCCGGGCAACTGGAACGCGAGTCGCATGGGCTTCGGGGCCGCGCCCTTCTTCGGTGGTGGGGGTGGCGGGTCGATCACCGAAGGCTCGATGGAGGTCGCGTACCGCGCCGGTGGTGGTGAGCCCGGGTACATCGCGCCTGATCCCCAGGACGTCGACATCTTCTACTCGGGCACCAACAACGGCGCGTACCTCGACAAGTTCAATCGTCGGCTGCAGACGAACCGGGAGGTAAACCCGTACCCGTGGTTCTATTCCGGCGAGCCGGCGATCGAGATCCGGGAGCGGTGGCAGTGGACCTTCCCGATCGTCTTCTCCCCGGTCGACCCGAACCGCCTCTACACGTCGTCGCAGCGTCTGTGGATGACTGAGGATGCAGGCCGTACGTGGCAGCAGTTGAGCGACGACCTGACGCGTGCCGATCCGATGACGCTCCAGCGGACGGGGGGTCCGATCACCGGTGATATGAACGGACCCGAGGTCTATGCGACGATCTTCTCCGTCGGTCCGGGCAAGCTGGACGTAGATGTGATCTGGACCGGCTCGGACGACGGCCTCGTGCACGTCACCCGGAATGGTGGTGAGACGTGGACCAATGTCACACCTCCGGACATGCCGGACTTTGGCCGGGTGAGTCAGATCGACGCGTCGTCGTTCGACTCCGGCCGGGCGTACATCTCGGTCCGCAAGCCGCTGCTCGATGACTTCAATCCGTACATCTGGCGGACCGAGGACTACGGGCAGTCATGGGCGAAGATCGTCGACGGGATCCCGTACGGCGCGTTCGTACACGCGGTTCGCGAGGACCCGAACCGTGATGGCCTTCTGTACGCGGGCACCAACCGTGGTGTGTACATCTCGTACAACGACGGGGACCGCTGGCAGGCGCTCAACCCGGGTCTACCTGATCTCCCCATCATCGACATCATCGTCGAGGAGAACGAACTGGTGGCCGGATCGCACGGTCGCGGCTTCTGGGTGCTCGACAACATGGCGCCGCTGCGTGAGGCGATGCCTGGCATGGCTGAGCAGACGCAGCTCTTCACGCCTGCGACAGCAACGCGCTCGGCGGGGGGTGTCACTCTCTCGTGGTTCCAGGCGGAGGCGGCGGACGACGCGCGCCTGGAGATTCTCGATGACGGTGGGTCCGTACTCCGTACGTTCGTTCCCGCCGATCCGGACGCGCCCGAGGCGGGACCGGAGGGCCGATACCGCAGTGCGCCGCTTCCGAACGAGGCCGGCCTGAACTACGTGCACTGGGACTTGAGGACCCAGCCGTTCGAGGTCTTCCCGGGCATGATCTACTGGGGCGTCCGGACCAGTGCACCGGCGGTGCCGCCGGGAGACTACACGGTTCGCCTCACGTCCGGCGGTGAGGTCTTCACCGTGCCTCTGTCGGTCCAGCGGAACCCATGGATCACGGACGTTACGGATGCCGACCTGCAGGCGCAGTTCGAGTTCGGCGAGGTGGTTCGCGACAAGGTCACCGAGGCGAACCGCGAAGTGATCATGGTGCGCAACATGAAGGCGCAGCTCGAGAACCGGATGGAGCGATCGGACGATGCTCGACTCGCCGAGGCCGGTACGAGACTCGACGCGGAAGCCTCCGAGGTCGAGCAGTGGATCTATCAGGTCCTCAACGAGGCCGGGCAGGATCCGCTGAACTTCCCGATTCGCGTGAACAACCGACTGGCGAACCTGCTCTCGATGTCCGAGCGGGGAGATGGACGACCCGGCAACAACATGCCGGTGATCTTCGACATCCTGGTCGAGGAGCTGACCGGGTATCAGCAACAGCTGGACGCGATCTGGCAGTTGGAACTCGGCGAGGTGAACCGGATCCTGAGTGACCTCGGGTTACCGGCCATCGATCCGGAGTGCGATCGGCCCGAAGGCTGCCTGGTGACCTGAGAACGTACGGGGCGAATGTCATCGAGGGGGTCGGTCCATCGCGGACCGACCCCCTCGTTCGTTTGTCCCGAGATGGCGGGGTGCCGTCAGTAGACGCCCAGGTCGACCGCAGAATCGAGCGGCCCGTCCCACCCCGCTCCCCGCATCTCGGCGAGCAGACCCGCATCGTCGGTGCCCCAGTAGAGCTGATGGTACAGCACGAGCTTCTGCGCACCGGACCGAGTGGCGATGTCGACCAGCTCCTCGGGGGACGTGTGAAAGACGCTGTGGTAGGCCTGCCATTCCGCCGGACGGGTCACGAATCGTTCCCCGCTGTACACCTCGTGGACAAGCACGTCACACCCGTTGCACGCGTCGACGATCGGCTCGCTCGGGGCCGCATCGCCGCTGATCACGATCGTGCGGTCCGGCCCGGTCACCTTGTACGCGAAGGAGAACGACCAGTCGCCATGGGTGATCGGGATCGCCTCGATCCGGACCTCGCCTTCCTCGTAGACCACGCCGCCCTCCGTCTCGACGACGTCCGGCACATACGAGTCCCGGTTGGCATCGCGCGGCTCGAGGCCGTTGATCCGTCGATCGATGTCGGCTTCGTACGCCATGACGATGTGACTCATCATGGCAGCGATTCCCGGAGGGCCGACGACCTGAAGGCGGTCGGGTCGGTCCAGAACCCAGGGACTCAGAAGAATATCCGGCAGGCCGAGCGTGTGGTCCGAATGCAGATGTGTGATGAACACGCGGTTCAGCCGAGAGGCCCCGAGCGCCGGGATCTCGAGGTCTCGCGCGGCCTTGGCTGCGCGCCGTACCACACCGGGTCCGGCGTCGAAGATGAAGGCCTGGTCGTCGACGACCACGGCGACCGCAGGCCCCGACCGCTCCGGATCCGCGTTCGGATTGCCGGTGCCGAGCATGACGACTCGGGTGCGGTGGGTCATCGCCTCGGCGAAGGAGGCGTCACCACGACTGGCCACATCGTCCGACGTACCCGCGGTCTCCGGCCCCGAATCGGTCGCCGGGTCGCACGATGCGAGCATGATGACGAACAGGAATCCGGCGATGAGGGCGTGGGGGGCTCGCATCAAACGCGCTGCCCCCCCGAAGTCGAGCACCATCTCAGTCCATCCCCGCCTGTTGCCGGACCCAGCGCGCGGCTTCCTCGTGGGTGCCGAACCAGACGCCCTCTTTCGTCTTCATGTGCTCGATGAGCCCTTCGAGCGCCACGATGCGGGAGCGATGACCGATCACGTGCGGGTGCATGGTCAGCAGGAACATCGTGCCTTCCTCCCATGCCTTGTCGAACTCGTCGATCCAGACCTGCATGACGTCCCGGGGGTTCATGTAGCTGTTCCCGCGCGGATTGAAGAGCGGCGCGTCGTCGAGGATCCATTCGACGGGAAGTTCGACCATGCCGGTCGGTTCACCGTCCTGGACGAGTTCGTACGGACGGTCGTCCGCCATCAACGAACTCTCGTAGAGGAAGCCGATGTCTCGGACGATCCGAAGCGTGTTCGGGCTGTGATTCCACGACGGGGCCCGATATCCGACGGGACGCGTGCCCGTGATCTCTTCGATCGCGTCGACCGCCTGACGAAGGAGTCGTTCCTCGGTCTCACCGTCGAGCGCCGTGTTGAGTTCGTGGATCCAGCCGTGAACCGCGATCTCATGCATGCCCGATTCCTGAATCAGATCGGCCTGCTCAGGTGCGAGCTTCAGACTCCAGGCGGGGAAGAAGAACGTCGACGGGACACTCTGCTCGTTCATGAGCTCGACCACCCGTGGCAGAGCGACCCGGGATCCGTACTGGCCCTGAGACAGGGGGCCGATGCTGATGCTGCCGGTGCGCAGCCCCTGAACGGTTTCGTTGTCCACGTCATACGAGAGGAGCACGGCTACCCGCGCCCCGCCCGGCCACGAGTCGGGATTCAGATCACGGCCGGCTCTGACCTGATCGACCGCGGATCGAACGAACTCCTCGGTCCAGTTCCACGGTTCGGGCGAGGCCTCCTCCTGCGCCGGGGCGTCCGGAACAGCGCACGCTCCGAGCGCAAGCGAGGCGCCGAGGAGGAAAAGAAAGGGTGCGCGAGCATGCACAATCGCACGGACGCGCGTGACGAGGTGTGTCGACATGAGGTAACTCCGTTCGGGTTGCCTCAGCCTATCTCCCGCACGCAGCCGAGACCAGAATCACGATGGAACTGTCGGTCGCGCTGTGGCCGATCAAGGTGCACCCCCCGCCACGGGCTACCGTCCTCTCCTCGTCCAGAAGAGGACAGCGCCACCTCCGCCCGCCGTCCCATAGAACGTCGTCGCATCCGTAGGATTGAGAATCGCGATCGCTTCGACGTTCGCCGAAACCACTCCGTACGCCTGCTCGGGTGGTACGACGATCCCGTCGATTACCGTGATCGCACACTGCCGGGATCTTCTCGCGAAACGCACACAGAGAGGGGCGTCGGCGGTGGCGTCGTACTCGTCGATGTAGACCCCGGCGATGTTCTGCCACCGGATCACGTCTTTGGCGAGCCCGGGCATCTGCATGGCCTCGATCTCCGCACGATCGATCCACCGGTTCCCGAGCTGATTCGGGCTGAGCCCCATCTGGCTCAGCTCCTCTGCAGCCAACTCCTCCACCGAGACTTCCAGCCCGGCCAGCCCCAGCGGTTCGGGTGAGATCATGAGCTCGAGCGGGGCTTCGCCTTCCACGCGCAGGGCGATCAGCGGAGACCGGGTTTCGAGGTAGCCGAAGCGCTCCGTGGCCAGGATGTACTCGCCGGCTTCGGGCGGCGCGATGACGAAGCGGCCGTCCGAATCGGTCAGTGCACGCAGCCGCTCCTCGCCGTCACGCTGGATGAGGCGGACGATGACCGCCGGCACCGGTGCTTCGTTCACCTGGTCAAGCACGCGTCCCAGGATCGTCTGCGCGTGCGCGTCGGTTGGACTCGCGAGAGCGAAGCACACGCCCGCCATCACCGAGATCGATCGTCGTGTCGACGTCATTCGCACCTGGTTCATGTCTGGTCCGTACGGGTGGCCCGCGGCACTCCGTTCAGGAGGGAACGACCATGATGCCATGGCTGACCCGAATGGCACCACCGCCCACACGCACGGCCGACGTCGTCCCGCCCGCTCGCTCCGCCTCGACATGCAGGATGCTGGGTCGTCCCATCTCGATTCCCTGCTCCACGACCCAGCCGAGGGACGCCTCGTCGCTGCCGTCGGCGGCCGAGAGGTACCCACCGAGTGCCGCTGCGGCCGATCCGGTCGCGGGATCTTCGGCGACCCCCGATCCGGGAGCGTACATGCGCACGTGGACGTCGACACCTTCGCCCTCACCGTCCATCGCTACCACATACACGTGATGTGCCCACTCATCCGCGAGCATGCGCTGCCAGCGAGCGGTATCCAGCGACGAGCGCCGAACTGCATCGATCGTCCGTACTGGAATGATGAAGTACTCGAGACCACAGCTCACCTGTTCGACGCCGAGCTCGGAGCCCCGCGGGCCCGTACCGCCGATGTCGGCCTCATCGAGGCCTACGAGGGCAGCGACGTCCACGAGGGGGTGAGGGTTCGGGCGGTGCTCGGGAAGGAGCGCGGTGGTGAACCGGGCGAAGACCGGCGTTCCTCTCTCGAATCGGACCACGACAGAGACGGGTCCGACGTTCTCTTCGAGCACGAGCGTGATCTCACCGTCCGCAGGTGCGTCGGGCATTGCCGAAGACGACCACCCTCCACCCGTTCCTGCGCCCGATGAGGCCGAAAGCTCACCGGCGAGGAAGATCGCCGAGCCTACCGTCGGATGGCCGGCGAAGGGCACCTCGCGCCGGGGAGTGAAGATGCGGACGCGCGCGGAACCATCCTCAGTTTCCGGTGGGCCGAGGAACACTGTTTCCGAAAGATTCATCTCGAGCGCGACCCGCTGCATGAGGTCCGTCGGCAGGTGGGTGGCGTCGGGGAAGACACCCAGGGGATTGCCACCGAAGGTCCGGTCGGTGAACACGTCGAGCGTATAGAAGGGCAGTTCCATCGGCTTGCTTCGAGACAGGGGTGGTGGCGACCATCAGTTTGCTGGGCGGACAATACGATGGGAGCATGGCCGTGCGAACCATAGGGGTGATTTCCGATACCCACGGCCTTCTGCGAGACGAGGCCGTTTCGGCCCTCGAGGGGAGTGACCTCATCCTGCATGCTGGGGACGTCGGCGATCCGGACATCCTCGAGCGACTCGCACTCATCGCACCGGTATCGGTCGTGAGGGGGAACACGGACTACGGCGATGCTGCGGCGGCGTGGCCCGAAACCGATGTCGTGTGCCTCACGAGCGACGGACGCGAGGTGCTCGCCTATCTCCTGCACGACATCGAACTCCTGGATCTCGATCCGGGTGCGGCAGGCTTCTCGGTCGTCGTGTACGGACATTCTCATCGGCCCGCCGTGGAGCATCGGGACGGAGTGCTGTACTTCAATCCCGGCGCGGCCGGTCACCGGCGGTTCACGCTTCCGCTGACAGTGGGACGCCTGCTCGTCGATGAGGACGGCAACGTGTCGGGCCAGATCATCGATCTCGAGTTGTGAGCGTTCGGCCTCCTCGCGTTCGAACGCGGGCTGAAACAGATTCCGGCACCTGCCCTCAAGGAGTCCGCGTGACCATGATGCGCTCGATTCGCCCGCTCTCGCTGTTGATGCTGCTACCGCTCGTCGGTTGTGTGACGTGGACGCCGGCCGGCATGAGCGCCGAGGCTCTACTCCAGCAGCCAGAGCCACCGGAACGCGTCCGGGTCGTCACCAGTGAGGGCATGGAACTGGTGCTCGAGGCACCGGTGATCCGGGCTGGAGCCCTGGTGGCGACAGGGGCCCCGGGGGCGGTTCTGGTTCGCGACGTGACCAGCCTCGAAGTGGAAAAGGTCAGCATCGCCAGAACGATCGGACTCGCTCTGCCGGGCGTCATCATCCTCGCGGTGGTCGGGAAACGGTCCTGCAGGTGCTGACCCCCTCGCGGAGCGCCCGCGCCGCCGGATCCGCTTTCGTGGCCGCCATGTGCATGACGGCGTGCACCGGCGGCCCGGACGCGGATGTCGTGCTCCGCGGCGGTACCATCGTCGACGGGACCGGACGACCCGCGTACGTCGGGGACGTGGCTCTTACGGGTGGCACCATCGCGGCGGTCGGTGACATCGGTTCGCTAAGCGGTGAGGAGGAGCTCGACGTATCCGGGCTCGTGGTCGCCCCGGGCTTCATCAACCTTCACAGCCACGCGAGGTATCAGGGCCTGCCGACGGCGGAGAACGTGCTGGGGCAGGGCGTGACGACCGAGATTGTCAACGCCGATGGTGGAGGCCCCCTCGATCTGGAGGGACAACTCCGCGACATCGAGGTCGCGGGGCTGGCGATCAACGTGGGTACGAATGTCGCTCTGGGGAGCATCTGGGCGGAGGTGAACGGCTCGGAAGACACCCGTCCCTCGGAGGACCAGCTCGCGGAGATGAACGCGCTGGTCCTCGGCGGGCTGGCACAGGGTGCCTGGGGCGTCGCGGCAGGACTCGACTACAAGCCGTCGTACTTCTCCACCACCGACGAAATCATCACTGCCCTCGAGGGCACGGCGTCGTGGCGGACCGTCTTCACGAACCACGACCGCATTACTCCCGAGAGCGGGTTCAGCTCGATGGTGGGGATGAACGAGACCGTGGAGATCGGTGAGGCGACCGGCCTCAATCCGATCATCACGCACATGAAGGTCCAGGGTCACGAGCAGGGTTCGATCGACCAGGTGACGGCGATGATGGATGCGGCGACCGAGCGCGGCGTGTACACGGCCGCCGATGCGTATCCCTACCTCGCCGGTCAGACGTCGCTGGCTGCGTTGATCATCCCGGGCTGGGCTCAGGAAGGTGGCCTGGATGCAGCCCAGGCACGGTTCGCCGATCCTTCGCTGAGGGCGCGTATCGTCCTCGAGGCGGATGAAGCTCTTCGCGCTCGGTTCGGTGGGCCCGAGGGTGTGTACCTGCCCGAGCGTGGTGTCGAATTGACGACGATGATGCGGGAGCTCGACGCGACCTCCGGTGGGGACGCCGTCGTACGGATTCTGGAGTCGGAGAACCCAACGGCCATCCTGCGGTTCGGTGCAGAGTCCGATCTCGAGGGCATTCTCCAGTACGCCTCGACCTCGGTGGCGTGTGATTGCGACGCTGCCGTAGGCGACGTCTCCCATCCACGTGGGTATGGGACGTTTCCTCGCGTCCTCGGCCGGTACGTGCGTGAGCGGGGTGTGCTGAGCCTGGAAGAAGCGATCAGGAAGATGTCTGGTCTGCCCGCGACGACCATCGGCATGATCGATCGCGGCTTCGTCGCGCCGGGGCTGGCTGCGGATCTTGTCGTATTCGACCCGGAAACGGTGATCGACAACGCGACCTTCGAGGAGCCCTCACTCCCCTCGACGGGCATCGAGCACGTACTGGTGAACGGTGTTTTCGCGTGGCGTGACGGCGCTCTTTCCGGGCAACGGGCCGGTCGCGCCCTGCGCCGGCCTCATGCTCACCCCGCTCGTCCACTCGACGTCGCGAGGGCGCGTGCGGTCTCCTTCGGCGGCACGGTGATTCCGGATCCGGACGTGGGCGGGGCTCCGTTCGAGCTTTCGTTTCAGGTCCAGCAGAGTGCGGCCGAAGCGTCCGCGCGAGGATCCTTCGAGGCCGTCGGGTCGGACGGGAGCCGGGGACTGACACTCGTTCGACTCGGGCTATTGCAGACGCTCGGATCCTGGGCTGCCTTCAGCCTGCGCGTCATGGACGAGAGCGGAATCGAGCGAGGAGGCTATGTGGTCATCGACGGGGAAGATCCGATGAGTGATGACGAGACCACCACGGTCGTCATCGTCATCGAAGGGCGAGAACCGATGGTCGGACGCTCGAGCGGGACACTCTCCGTTCGCTAGCTCGCGCACACCGGTCCGGCGTGGGCACGGGGCGCTCGCCTGGTGCCTACTCTCCGTCCGTCAACTCTGCCGGAGAACGTGAAGCGATGCGGTGCTGCAGGCGCGCGATGACTTCTTCGAACTGAGCGGCCCGTGTTCGGGCCCAGCTCGGCACGGTCAGACGACTTCCGAGGAAGAAGACGGCTCCCATGACGCCGAGGACGAGGAGGCCTGAGGGGTCCGCGGCACGCCCGAGGACCTGGGCGAAGCCGAGCAGGCCGGTGATGCCCATGAAGGCGGCGCCCATCGTCTGATAGGCCCGCGCGTTGCCCTTCAGGGTCTTGAGTCGCAGTCGTTCGCCGGCGCCGGTCGGCTCGAGCAGTGCCTGCAGGTTCCCGTTCGTCCACTGCCGAAACGGTCCTTCGCCGCTCAGCTTGCCCTTGGCGTCGAAGGTCTCCCGGAGATCGATCACCAGTTCGTGCCACTCGTCGTCCGTCAGTCGTCGGGGAAGCTCGACCGACCGGCCCACGCCGATCGTCTGGCCGAGGTGCTTTTGAGTGGTCACCGGAACCGGTGCCGGTGCATCGAGCTTCGCGACCGCTCTCTCCACGGCCATCTCGGAGATCCCCGCTTCGACGGCGATATCCTTGAGCTCGCCCAGCGTCAGTCCCGTCGAGCCTGACATGAGTGCTCCGCCAGACGCCTGAGCCTCCGCGGCGTCATCGAGAATCTGTGCGACCTCGTCGTCGGTGAATCTTCGTTCGTCGTTCATATCAGTAGCAGGAGTCTCTCGATCTACGCGACCGTCAAATTCGACTTCCCGAGTCGATCAGCTGATTCCCCTCCTCCGGTGTGTAGATGGCGTAGTTGAACCCGGGTGCGATGCAGAAGCTCCCGTGATCGCCATTCTTGCCCAGGGCCAGAAAACCCACCTGGATGCTTTGCCAGTCGGGGTTCTTCTCGATGACCCGCTGGACCGCCAGCTCGCATGCTTCCTGGGGTGTGTGCCCCTGACGCATGAGTTCGACCACGAGGAAGCATCCCACGGCGCGGATCACGGCTTCGCCCCAGCCCGTTGCTGTCGCACCACCGACGTCGTTGTCGACGTAGAGGCCGGCTCCAATGATGGGCGAATCTCCGACACGCCCATGGTACTTGAAGGCCGCGCCACTGGTTGTGCACGCACCCGAAAGATTCCCGGCCTGGTCGACCGCGAGCATTCCGATGGTGTCGTGGTTATGGACGTCGATCTGTGGCTGCACTTCTCCGTTCTCCTCCTTCCAGCGCTCCCATGCGGCTGCAGCCTCCGGGTGGAGCAGGTCTTCCCGCTCGAAGCCGTTTGCGAGTGCGAAGTCGAGCGCACCCTGACCTACGATCATGACGTGCGGTGTCTTCTCCATCACCTGACGCGCGACGGAGATGGGATGCATGATGTGCTGGAGGAAGGCGACGGATCCGCAGCGACCGCGCTCATCCATGATGCACGCGTCCAGTGTCACGCGTCCGAAGCGGTCCGGTCTCCCGCCATACCCGACAGAGGTGACAGCCGGGTCCGCTTCGGGAATGCGGACGCCGGCTTCGACCGCATCCAGGGCGCTGCCACCACTCATGAGGATCGGCCAGGCAGCGTTGTTCGCCGCCAGGCCGTGGTCCCATGTCGAGAGGGCGACGGGGCGTACTTCGGCACCGGGTCGGGCGTTGGAACGCAAAGCCTCACTGGTGCCCGGGTCCGGAGCGCACCCGTCGAGCAGGACCGGCGCGGCTGCGGCGCCCAGGGCAGAAGTCTTGAGAAAGGAGCGACGATCGGGCATGGTCAGACTGAGAAGAATGGATTGGGCGAGGCCGAGCGGGAGGTTACCCGACCCTCCTCCCCGGCGGCAAGCGGCCGCCCGCGACCCTGCAGGATGGGTGCTGTTGCCTCCACTCCAGAATGGACTGACGTCTAGGGAGTCTTCATGGATAAGCTGGTCGAAATGTTCAAGACCGGGGGACGTGCCAACCGCGCGTGGTATCTGTGGCACATCATCCTCGACGACCTCGCCATCATCACGGGCGTGCTCGTCTTTGTTCTTCTGGCGAGCCTGACGGGCAGCATGCTCTTCATGCTCCCGGCCCTGGGCGTTCTCACCGCGGGTCTGTGGGCCGGGATCTGCATCACGGTCAAACGGCTGCATGACCTGAACCGGCCCGGATGGCACTGGCTGCTTCTCATGATCCCGCTGTACAACATCTACCTGGGCATCGTGTTGCTCTTCAAGAAGGGCACCGATGGCTCCAACGAATTCGGTGCCGATCCGCTCGCAGGATACAAGGCGATTTCCTGAAGGTGCGGTCCGTCACCGTTTTACCCGGGTCTCTCACGGTCGCGGGCGCGTTCGGCATGCTGGCCCTGAGTGCGGCCGGCGTCGACGGGCAGGTCATTCAGGGCCAGCTCATCGACGCCGTGAATGGGGCCCCTGTGGGTCTTGCGGGCGTGTTCATCCTCAACGCGGATCGTGACGTCCTGGTCGGATCAGCTTCGGACACCGCAGGGTTCTACTCCATCGAGACGCCCGACCCTGGTGAGTACTACCTCCACGTTCAGCGTATCGGTTACTTCGAAAACGAGACGCCACTCTTTCGAGCCGATGCCGGCCGGACCTACTCGGTGGACATCGAGATGCGTCCCGAGCCCTTCCGGATCGACCCGCTGTCGGTCACGGTCCGCAACGAGGAACTCGACGCCTTCCTGACGCTCGAGCTCGGTGAAAATCCGAATGGCCTGTTCGGCTATCGGGCGCATCAGGGGAGGAGTTTACAGGAAGCGAAGCTGGGCGCCCGCGACAACACGGAGATCCTGCGGCGCCTTCAGATCTGGGTGTCCCACGGCCGGCAGGTGTGCATCAGCAGCGTGGCATCCGGGAGGGCGTCTCTCCCCCCGAGAGGAGGCTTCGCACCGGTCCGGGATCCTGACACCGGCGCGCTCATCGATCGCCGCACGGGCAAGGTCTTGTGGACGGATGAGGGTTCGGATCCTTCGTGTGGCGCTCTGTACCTGGACGGCTACCGAGTTCCCAACGAGCAACTGGAGCAGGTCGATATGGACGCGGTGGCTGTGGTGGTGACTCTTCCCGGATCGGTGCGTCTCTTCACCCGGGACTTCGACTGGACGATGCGACCGGGTCGTGGGGGTGAGCGTTGATGCGGAGCATGGGGGCGGCTCGGCGCGAGCGGCGCCCCATGGTGTGGGCAGCCGCCTTCTGTCTGTCCGTTCTGATCGTTCCGCTGCCCCTCGCTGGACAGACGCTCAACGTGTTGCTCACGAACGATGACGGCGTCGACGCGCCGGGTATTGTGACGCTCCGTCGTGTGCTCATGGAGGCCGGACATCGTGTGACCGTGGTGGCGCCACTCGAGAATCAATCAGGGGTCGGTTCGGCGATCACGACGGCGGGGACGATTGAATACGATCCGAGGGGGGACGGCATCTGGGCGATAGACGGGACACCCTCGGACGCTGTGTCCCTCGCGCTGGTGCACGTCATGCGGTCGGATCCTCCTGACCTGGTGATCGCCGGCGCAAATTTCGGGCAGAACGTGGGGGCCGGTGTGGTCTCTTCGGGCACCGTCGGTGCGGCACTCACCGCTGCGCGTTCCGGTGTTCCGGCGATCGCGTTGAGTGTAGCGATCGATCCGAGGCATGCCGGAGGATCTACACCGTACGCCAGCACACGTGATGCACTGGGCCCGGCATCCGAGTTCGTCGCGGAGGTCGTGCGTCAGCTCGCGGAGACGGGTGGTGAGGGACTGCTACCTCCGCGTGTGATCCTGAACGTGAACTATCCCGCCGTGGGCTCCGATGTCCCGGATGGCGTGCGGTTCGCCACCGTGTCGTCTCTGCGGGGCTTCCGGCAGGTCTTCTCGGTGGCCGGACAGGCAGGACCGGCACGCGTGGAGATGACGCTCGCCAACTCCGATCGCGCAGAGGCCGGCTCCGATCTCGCGCTTCTTGGGGCCGGCTTCGTGACGATCAGCGTGCTGGATGGTGACCTCGATGCAGGACAGCCGAGCTGGGAGCCGCTCCTCGAACGCCTGATTATCGAGCGCTGACAACGTGTTCACCGAGACGTAACGAACGCTGCTGGAGAGGCCTCGGGCTGAGGCTCGAGGGCCGGCTGCGGCACGACCAGAACCTTCCGGGGGTACTGCGCCACACGGTCGTCCGGACACTGCTCCGTGACGGGCGGATCAATTCATCCGACGGGGAGGAGAGCGCATGACGCGGAGTCTCGAGTGGCGGTACCACCGCCCTGGCTGAACCAGCTGCAAACGCACTCGAGAGTTTCTCGAGCAGAACCAGATCGCGGACGGCGAGGTGCAGAGCACCGGCTCGAACCCGATCGAGGGAGATGCAGCCCTGGCCCTGCTGGACGGCGTGAAAGACCTGTACGTAGCCAAGGGGAAGAAGTCGGTGCACTTCGACCTCGCCTCGGGGCGACCTTCGGACGACGAGCTGCTCAGCCACATGTTGGGGCGCTCGGGCAAGCTCCGTGCGCCGGCGATGCGATCTGGGGACCGACTCATTGTCGGCTTCAACAGCGAGCTCCTGGAGGAGACGCTGCTCTGACGTGATCGGCAGAACCACTCCGCCAACGGGAGGATGACCGTGTTCGAAGATGGGATTTCTGCGATGCGACGGGCCGGGTTGGCCCTCGTCGGCTTGCTGGCCGTGGCGGGTGCAGTCGCCGGCCAGACACCGTCTGCCTCTGAGGCCTGGACGTCGATCGAGGCCGCTCAGCCCGAGCCGGGCGAGGATGGACTCGGTCAGCTGACGATGTCGGAGCTCATGGAGCACTTCGGCGTTCCCGGAGTCAGCGTGGCGGTGATCCACGACTTCGAGATCCACTGGGCTCGCGGATACGGGATTGCAGACGTGGAGACGGGCCGCACGGTGAACCCGGAGACGATGTTCCAGGCGGCATCGATCAGTAAGCCGGTGGCCGCGATGGCCACAGTCCGTGCCGTTCAGGACGGACTCTTTGGACTCGACGATGATATCAACACGATTCTGCGAAGCTGGGAGCTCGATGGCGACGGCTTCACCGATGCGAGGCCTGTCACGCCTCGGACTCTCACGAGTCACACGTCCGGTCTGGGAGACGGTTTCGGATTTCCCGGCTACGACCCCGGGGCTGTGCTACCCACGACTGTTCAGATCTTGGATGGCCACGAGCGTTCGAACGTCGGGGATGTGTTCATGGAACGAGAACCCCTGACCTTCTACGAATACTCGGGTGGTGGTGTGACCGTCATGGAGCTCGCGCTCACTGACGCGCGCCGCATGCCGTTCGAGGAGCTCATGCAGCGAGATGTCCTGGGGCCGATCGGGATGACGCGGAGCTCGTACGAGCAGCCGATTTCGGCGGACAATGATCGGAATGCCGCCCGCGCGCACGACGGGGAAGGCCGGTCGCGGGGCCCCAAATGGCACGTCTATCCCGAGATGGCCGCGGCCGGCTTGTGGACGACGGCCTCGGACCTGGCGCGGTTCGCGATCGACGTTCAGCGTACGGTGCGGGGGGAGCGGGGCGCCGTGCTGGAACGTCAGATGGTCGACGAGATGCTCCGGCCGGTGGGCGTCGGCCCCTATGCGGTGGGGTTCTCCATCAGCAGGCTGGGCGAGGGGTGGTACTTCGGCCACGGCGGGAGCAACTGGGGCTTCAGGGCGCAGCTCCTTGCGCATACGGCGAAGGGGTACGGCTTCGCGATCATGACCAACGCCGATCGGGGGAGCGCCCTGATCTCGGAGTTGAGCCGTCGAATCCAGCGGGTCTACGTGTGGGATTCGGTGGCCGAGGGAGTGCAGCGGGGCTACCGTCGCTGATCACTTCTCGCTCCGGGTCTCACATGAGTATTCGTCGCGCTGTCTGCGTCACCGTGTTCGCCGCTCTTCTGCTGGTCCCGCTCGGCGCCCGGTGGGACGCCCATCGCGACATCGAAGGAATGTCGGAGACGGCTGCCGCCTTCCTGCGCAGTCTGGATCAGGATCAGGCCGCCGCCGCAACCTTCGAGCTCGAGGGCGACGAGCGCACACGTTTTCACTTCATCCCGATCGAGATGTTCGAGCGGCGTGGCGTGATGATCGCGGACCTGAGCCCGGTTCAGCGCGAGCTGGCGCATGCGCTCCTCGAGGCCGGGTTGAGTCAGCGAGGGCACCTGACCACAACCCAGATCATGGAGCTCGAGGACGTGCTGCTCGCTTTGGAGGGAGGTCAGCGGTTCGCTCGCGATCGTGACGAGTACCTGTTCAGCTTCTTCGGGACACCGTCCGCGGAGGGAGACTGGGCGTGGCGGTTCGAGGGACATCACATTTCGCTCCACTTCACGATCGCAGGCGGTGACATCGCGGTGATGACCCCGGCGTTCCTCGGGGCGAATCCCGCCGAGGTCCGCGAGGGCCCTCAAGCTGGCCGCCGTGTGCTCGGTGACCGGGAGGACTCGGGGCGGGCGCTCGTTCGGGCGCTGGATGCCTCTCAGCGGGATCGCGCCGTCATTCAGGTGGATGCGCCTCGTGACATCCTCACCGGCGCGGATGTGGCTGTTCAGCGGTTCGGCGCCGAAGGCATCGTCGCGGCGGATCTGCGGCCGGATCAGCGACGTCTGCTGTTCGATCTTATCGACGTCTATCTGGGGCTCATGGCCGACGACATCGCGGAGCACCGGAGAAGCCGACTGCTCGCCGACGATCCCGACTCGATCCGCTTCGCGTGGGCCGGAGGCGTCGAGCCGGGTGAGCCCCACTACTATCGGGTCCAGGGGCCGACCTTTCTGATCGAGTATGACAACGTGCAGAACGGTGCGAACCACATCCACTCGGTGTGGCGTGAGTTCGAGGGTGACTTCGGCCGCGACCTGCTTCGTGAACATCGAAGGCAGCACCCCCACGAGTCGTAGCTGGCCGTCTTGCCTGGCGGGCGGCGGTCCGGCATGGTTCGCGACGTCACATCCGATCAGGGCCGACGAAGGCGGGGCGATGTCTCCGACACGAAGGGAATTCATTCGGACAACCGGCGTGGTGGGCGCGGGGCTTGCCCTGGGTGGGAGCGCCGCCTGCGGTGGTGCACCACCAGACTCCAGCGACGCGGCCGGCGCGCGCCCGGAGTCGCTTCGGATTCTGCTCCTGGGCGGGACCGGCTTCATCGGGCCGCACATGGTCCGTTACGCGGTCGAGCGCGGGCACCAGGTCAGTATCTTCACGCGCGGTCGGAGGGAGATCGACCTGCCCGATAGCGTGGAGCGGCTCGTCGGCGATCGAAACGACGACCATACGGCCCTGGAAGGGCGGACGTGGGACGTCGTGCTCGACAACAACGCGCAGGACTACCGCTGGGTGCAGAAGAGCACGGCGCTGCTCGCCGGTGCGGCACGGCAATACATCTTCGTGTCGTCGATTTCCGCCTACGCGCTCGAAGGGTTCGGCTGGGACCGCGCCGATGAGGTCATGCTCGAGCCGCTGGTGGATGAGGACTATCCACGCATCGAGCCTCCTGAGGGTTGGCGCAACGGAGACGATGCTCCGTACGGGCTCATGAAGACGTTGAGTGAGGATATCGTGCACGCCGCGTTCCCGGGGCGTGCAACCATCGTGCGACCGGGGCTGATCGTGGGACCGGGAGACATGACGGACCGATTTACCTACTGGCCCGTGCGACTCGATGACGGCGGTGAGGTCCTGGCGCCGGGGAACCCGGACCACGCCAACCAGGTGATCGACCAGCGCGACCTGACCGAGTGGATCGTGCGGCTGGCCGAGAATGGAACCGCCGGTGATTTCAACGCGACCGGTCCGGGCGATCGACTCTCGATGGGCTCAATGCTCGACCAGATCGGCCGCGCGACCGACACGCCGCACGAGCTGACGTGGGTTCCCGAATCCTTCCTCGAGGAACAGGGCGTTTCACCGTGGCAGGATCTCCCTGCCTGGATTCCAGGTGATCCGCTGATGTTCGTCGACGTGCGGGACGCCGTCGCCGCGGGGCTGACCTTCCGACCGCTGGCCGTGACCGCTCGGGACACGCTCGAGTGGGACAAGATGCGGCCCGCGGAGGATCGCGCGAACCGACGCTTCGGGATGAGCCGCGAGCGGGAGAGAGACGTGCTCGACGCATGGGCTTCGGCCCGGGGATGATACGCTGATGCTCAGAACGCTATTGGGATGGGCCGTCGAGTTCGAGAACGACGACGAGCCCAGGGGGATGATGCAGGCGGCGGCCTATGGCTTCTTCATCATGCTGTCCTACTACATCCTGCGCGCCGTACGGGATGAGATCGCAGCAGCGGACCGGGGCAACCTCCAGATTCTCTGGACCGTCGTCTTTCTGGTGATGGTCGTCGCCGTCCAGGCCTACTCCTGGATCGCGACGAGGTACCCACGCGGCGTCTTCGTCCCGGCGGCGAACCGCTTCTTCATCGCGTGCCTGATCGGCTTCTGGGCAGCGCTGCAGATCCTTCCCGAAGCGACGTACATCTGGGTCGACCGGGTCTTCTACGTCTGGACGAGTGTCTTCGCGCTCTTCGTCGTGACGGTCTTCTGGGGTCTCGTTGCCGACTGTTTCACGAACGACCAGGGGAAGCGGCTCTTTGGATTCATCGCCATCGGTGCCTCGGTCGGAGGTATCGTTGGTTCTGCGGTGACCGCGGTTCTGGCAACCCAGGTTCCGGTCTTCACGCTCCTCCTGATCTCGTGTATTCCCCTGGAGATCGCGTCGTGGTGTGCGGGTGCGTTGCACAGGGGGTTCGGGACGGGGGACGTACGGGTGGCGGGTGAAGCCGAAAAGCCTCTGGCGGGCGACGCGCTCTCGGGAATGAGGGCGGTCTTCCGGTCGCCATACCTGCTCGGGATCGCCTCCTTCATCGCCTTGATGACGTTCGCGTCGACCATCCTGTACTTCGCCCAATCCGATCTCGTGTACGAGGCGATGACGGATCGGGGCGAGCGGCGGGCATTCCTGGCACGGATCGATCTCGTGGTGAACACACTGACGATCCTGCTCGAGGTCTACCTGACGGCCCGCATCATCAAGTGGTTCGGCGTCGCGGTGACGCTCGCGATCGTGCCGGTCGCGGTCGCGGGTGGTTTTCTCGCGCTTGGCCTGTGGCCGACACTCTGGACGCTTGTGGTGGTTCAGGTGGTGTACCGTGCCGGTCGGTACGGTCTGGCGAAGCCGGCGCGCGAGGTTCTGTTCACCGTCCTGCCTCGAGAAGAGAAGTACAAGTCGAAAGCCTTCATCGACGCCGCTGTGTACCGCGGTGGCGATCTCGTGAGTGGTTGGATCTATGCCGGGCTCGCCTTCCTCGGATTGACGGTCGGTCCCATTGCGCTGGTCGCGGTTCCCGCGGGAGTGCTTTGGGCGGTCGTCTCGCTCCGAGTGGGTCGTTCGGGTGAGATTCGCGCCGCGGAGCTCGTCGGTGGAGTTGGCACGACAACAACGACGTCCGTCTGAGGAGGTACCCATGCGCTTGCTGCTCGTCGTCTCGTTCGCGGTCGTCTCGGCCGCTCAGCCTCTCACGGCCCAGGATCTGGATGCGCCGAGACCGATCGCGGGCACCGAGACTGTCTTCATCGAAGAAATGACGTGGATGGAGGTCCGCGACGCGCTGATGGACGGGATGACAACCGCCATCGTCGCAACCGGCGGCGTCGAACAGAACGGACCGTACGTCGCATCCGGGAAGCACAACTTCGTGCTGAGCGCGACGACTCAGGCGATCGCCGAGGAGCTCGGAAACGCCCTCGTAGCACCGATCGTGAAATTCGTCCCCGAGGGCAGCATCGATCCTCCCTCGGGACACATGCGATATCACGCCACGATCTCGGTTCGGCAGGAGACGTTCGAGGCGCTGCTCACGGACATTGTCATGTCGCTCGAGGCGCACGGCTTCCTCGACATCGTCCTGATCGGGGACAGCGGTGGGAACGTGCGCGGCATGCAGAATGTGACGGCGGCGCTCAACGAGGCGTGGGCGGATGAGTCGGCGCGGGTGCACTTCATCCCTGAGTACTACACGGAAGACATCTACAGCTGTGACTTCCTCAAGGAGGAGCTCGGCATCTTCCAGCAACCGGATAACTGCGTCGCCACCCGAAACGAGTATCACGACGACTATCACTACTCGTCGATCATCGCGACGACCGATCCGGAGCGCATTCGGGCACGGCAACGTATCGAGGCCGGACTCTTCAGCATCAACGAAGTCGACCTGAACCCTCTCGAGCAGACCATTGCGAACGGTCGCCGTCTGGTGGCTTACCGGGCCGAGATCACGGCGAGGGCGATCCGGGCCTCGATTGCCGAGGCGCGCGCACCCTGATCGCTGCAGCACGGCAGGTGCGGAGGGTCCGTCCCGCTACCGCGTACTGACGCGATGCCGCACGCGTCGTGTGCACGAACCGACCATCAGCCACGAGCGACACGATGAAGCGAATCGACGGGGCCGCGTTGCCCCACAACCCCGCCGACCCGAACAACTTTGTCCTTCCCGCGACGATGCAGCGCCTGCTTGGCCGGAACGACGACGAGTCGGTCCGACTCTATCGGGTGACGTTCGAGGAGGGCGCCCGCACGAACTGGCACACGCACGACGACAGTCAGCTCCTCTTCGGACTGAGCGGGTGCTGCGTCGTCGTCGATCGGGATGGCAATCAACTCCTCCTCGAGCCGGGTGACGTCGTGGTGATCGAGGCGGGGCTCGAACACTGGCACGGAGCTGCGGCCGGAGGGGCGGGAGAGCACCTGGCCATCAACGTGGGAACGGAGACGACCTGGCTGGAGTCGTCTGCATGATCCCTTCGCTGTTCCGAGCGGGGAAGCACGGGCGCCGTCTGGTGCTCTGGGGCGTGATTTCGCTCGCGGCGTGCGCATCTTCGGACGCCCCGGCCCCGGCGCCCGAGACCTTCACCGTGACGTTCGAGACGAGTCGCGGCACCTTCGGCGTCGAGTTCGTGCGGGAGTGGTCACCGGTTGCGGTCGACCGCGTGTGGGCGCTCGCGGGCATGCAGTACTGGGAGGGCTCACGCATCTACCGGGTGAATGACCGCTACGTACAGTGGGGGTACTCCGGTCAGCCTGCTCTGGACGCGGAATGGGTTCGGAGCGGGATACCGGACGAGCCCACGAGGTCGAGCAACGTACGGGGATCGGTGTCGTTCGCGCGGGGCGGTCCCGGGTCCAGATCCACGATCCTCTTCATCAATCGGGGCGACAACTCGAATCTCGATCAGCTCGCGTGGAACGGGGTCGTCGGCTTTCCTCCTGTCGGTCGGGTGGTGTCGGGCATGGAGGCGGTCGACCGGCTGTACTCCGGGTATGGGGACGATCCCATGCAGTGGGAGGACTCGATCGCAGCACGGGGGAACGCGTTCCTGGACAGCGAATATCCGCTGCTCGACTCCATCACCGGCGTGTCCGTGCGGTGAGCGAAGAGGTCGTAGAGCGGTCGCACTGCAGAATGAGTTTAAGCTTGTGAGTTGACGCGGACCGAATCGATTGCGACCCTTGCCTGTCCACAACCTATTGATGGTTGTGGTTTTTGTTTGCATGAGCCGAATGGCCATGCGCCGCGCGGGAAAACCGCGCTGAACACCATGTGGTCGAGAAGTCGGATCCACCGTACTCCTACGATCGCAACACTAAGGGAGCGCAAGTGATGCGTACCAGAGGCACCGTGAAGTGGTTCAACGATCAGAAGGGCTTCGGCTTCATCACGCCGGAGGATGGTTCCAAGGACTGCTTCGTGCATCACACCGCCATTCAGTCTGAGGGTTTCCGGACTCTCGCTGAGGGCGCAACGGTGGAATTCGATATCGTCCAGGGCGCCAAAGGCCCGGCGGCGGAGAACGTGACCCCGGTCGCGTAACTCGAATTCGCTGATTCGGCGGGTCACCCTCCTCGGGAGGGTGGCCCGTCTTTTTTTTGCTCTGGCGTACGGCGTACTCCCGCCCTTCGGCGAGCGGCTACGTCCCGCAGCCCGTGATCGACGCGCGGCCGATGCGCTTGCTGCGCGGGATCGCGAGGTCGACTTTCCGTGTCCTGCTCGCCGCATTCAGCCGTTCCTGGAGCCCCTCACATGGTGTCCCCCCGCCTTCCCGCGCTCGTTCTGACTGCGTTGGTCGTGTCCGGATGTGTTGGGACCGACGACGAGGGTGCCGGCGAAGCATCGGCGGCACAGCTCGAGCTGGACAACCTGATTCGCGTCACCCGTACGCTCCACGAGAAGTTCACCGCGCTGGCGGCGGACATGCCCGGCGATGACCTGGAGTGGCGTCCGATGGAGGGTGTCCGGTCCGTGTCCGAGGTGTACATCCATGTGGCGGCGGACAACTGGTATGTGCCGGCGCTCCTGGGGTGGGAGGCACCCTCCGAGACGGGTGTCACGGACGATGTCGAGACGTTCCGGGCTTACCAGGCTAGAGAGATGTCGCGCGACGACATGCTCGAGGTGCTCGACGCCTCGTTCGAGTTCTTCCTCGGCGCCATGGAGGACAGCGGGGAAGAGCTCGACCGCGTCGTGGTACTCGGCACGCCCACGACCGTGGGGGATGTATGGATCCGGGCCGTCGTGCACCTCCACGAGCATCTGGGCCAGAGCATCGCCTACGCGCGAACGAACGATGTCGTGCCGCCGTGGAGTCGCTGAGTCGGAATCCGTTCGGTCCGCTCCTCGAGGCCCAGGGGCTGGTCGTTCTCGACGGAGGACTCGCGACAGCCCTCGAGGGCGAAGGGTATTCGCTGGCGGACGACCTCTGGTCGGCCCGACTGCTCCGGGACGATCCGGACGCGATCGTATCGATCCACAGACGGTACCTCGAGGCCGGCGCAGACTGTCTGACGACGGCCAGTTATCAGGCGTCGTTCGGCGGATTCGCGGCGACCGGATTGGGACGGGCCGAAGCGACAGAGCTCCTGCTGCGTTCCACTGGGCTGGCCCGCACGGCAGTCGAGTCGTTCGCACGTGAGGGCCCGAAGGCGCTGGTCGCTGCCAGCATCGGTCCGTATGCCGCCTGTCTCGCCGACGGCTCTGAGTACACGGGCCAGTACGCAGCGACGCAGTCCGAGATCGAGTCGTTCCATCGCGAACGGTGGGACGTGCTGACGACGAGCAGCCCTGACCTGATGGCGTGCGAGACGATTCCGAACGGTGTGGAAGCCCGGACTCTGCTCGACATCCTGGCTGACGACGGTCGTTGCTGGGCGTGGTTCAGCTTCTGTTGCGGAGACGAAGGTCACCTGTGGGATGGGACCCCGATCGAGCGAGTGGCCGAAGCGTGTGACGGTGGCGACCGAGTCGCTGCCGTGGGGGTGAATTGCACCGCGCCTCATCTGGTACCGGCTCTCGTCCAACGGATCCGGTCGGTGACCGATCTTCCGATCATCGTCTATCCCAATTCAGGAGAACGGTACGTGGCTTCGTCGCGGACGTGGCGCGGCAACGATGAATCCTGGATGGCGGCTCTCGACGAGTCGATCCGTGCCGGCGCCACGATCGTGGGAGGATGCTGTCGAATCGGGCCCGACCGGATTGCCGAGTTGAGAGCCGCCGTCGACCGAGGAGACTGGTCGGCGTGAGCACACACCTCTCGGACGAACAGGTCGCGGGCCTCCAGCACGAGCTCGAGCGACAGCTCGCTCGGCTCGAGAAGAGCATGAAGGTCACGGACCAGGCGCTCCGAACCGTCGAGCTCGACCAGACTGCTGTAGGGCGCCTGTCGCGAATGGATTCACTTCAGAATCAGAGTCTGTCCAAGGGGCTGCGCGAGCGCGAGGTCGTGCGACTCTCGCAGATCCGGCAGGCTCTGACCCGGGTCGAGAACGGAACGTTCGGGATCTGCACCGTGTGCGAGGGCGCGATCCCCTTCGAGCGGCTCTTCGTGTTCCCGGAGGCCCCCGAGTGTGCCGACTGTGTCGGTTGATCAGGAGGCAGTCGACGGCCTGACGGTCTCGGCGGCCGCGATCCTCGCGTGGAGCGCGGCGATCGCGTTTCATCAGGTGGGTCATGCCCTGGTGGCCGACGCCTTCGGCGTGCCGCTCGAGACGGTGACCGCGCTGGGCGTCACGGGCCGATGGGGTGCGCTGCGCACGGCCGGTACCCTTCTGACCAGTGTGTCCGGGACGGCTGCGAACGTGCTGCTGATGGCAGCGGCCTGGTTCGTGATGCGGCCCTCCGATGTACCCGGGCTCAGAGTGGTATCAGGGTGGCTCCTTTTCGTCTCGAGCGGCTGGATCGTCGCCGGTCATCTGGTGCTGTCACCGGTCCTCGGCACGGGTGACTGGATCACCGTGGTCGACCTGTTCGCGAACCGTGGGCCTCTCCGGGTCAGCGCGTTCGTGACCGGTGTCTTCGTCTCGGGTGTTCTGTGGAAGGCCACCCACGAGCGACTCGCATACGTGGTGGGTGGCGGACCCTCGACGAAGCGGGTGGAGGTCGCGCATCGCCTGGCGTGGACGGCGTGGATCTCGGCCACCGTGCTGGCTGCCGGAGTCGGGATGGTTACGGGCGGGTTGGGGCCGTCGGATTCGATGCTGCAGCACAACGGGGTCCTCCTGTCGGAGTCGATCGTCGGGGCGGTCGTCGCGGGCGGTGTGGCGGCCGTGATCGGCTACGCGCTCGTGGCTCTGCCGATCGTCTTCGCCCCGAGAATGGTCGAGGAACGGCCGGTACCGGGACCCCCGGTCTACGTGCCGAGGAGCCCGACGCTCATCCTCGTAGCTCTCGTCACCACGGTGCTCGTCGCCGTGACCCTCGGCCCCGGGCTGAGGATCGGCTCGGGATAGAGATCCGGGCGCCCGTGGAGGTCCTGCTTGTCCGGCTTCTCGCGCGTCTCTAGGCTGTCTGCTCCGTCGTACGCGCCCTTTCGGAGATGTTGATGATGTATGCCCTGAACGGTACCTCGACTCATGCACGCGCACGCTCGACCGTGCTCTGCGCCGCCGTCGCGCTCCTCTTGGTTCCCGCCGTCGCACAGGCGCAGAACATGGGTGCCGCGGATGCGATCCCGTCACCGGAAGAATTCTTCGGTCATGCGATGGGAGCTGACCGACAGCTGGCGGGGTGGGATCGACTCGTCGACTACTATCGGATGCTCGGGGAGGCGAGCGACCGCATTGTCGTGGAGGAGGTCGGACAATCGACGCTCGGGAATCCCTTCCTCGTGATCTATGTCTCTTCGCCCGAGAACCTGGCGAACCGGGACGAGATCCAGCGGATGAACCACGTCCTGTCCGATCCGCGCGGTCATGCTCAGACCGAGATCGACAATGCGGTCGAAAACGGGAAGGTCGTCTTCGTGCAGGCGTATGCCCTGCACTCGACGGAGGTCGCAGGGAGCCAGTCTGCCGCCGAGGTCATGTACCACTTCGCGACGCGCGACGACGAAGAAATGCAACTGATCCTCGACGAGACCTTTTCGATCATCGTCCCGGGCATGAACCCCGACGGGGTTAACATCGTCACCGACTGGTACGATCAGTGGGTCGGAACCGAGTACGAAGCTGTCGGGCTCCCCGAGCTCTACCACCACTACATCGGTCACGACAACAATCGTGACGCCTTCATGCAGAACACGGTCGAGTCGCAGTACGTGGCTCAGATCCTCTTCCGGGACTGGATTCCGCAGGCGTTCATCGACCACCACCAGATGGGTGCGTACACGGCTCGCATCTACCTGCCGCCGTACGCGGAGCCGATCCGCCCGGATGGTGACCCGCTGGTATGGCGTGAGATGGCGTGGTACGGCGCTCACATGGCGTACAAGATGGACGAGTACGAGCTGGAGGGCGCGATCGGAGCCGCGATCTACTCGGGCTGGGGCCACTTCGGCTTCCACTGGATCACGCCGTTCCACAACATCGCGGGGATGCTGACGGAGTCGGCGAGTGCCCGCCTGGCGACGCCTCTCTACGTGCACCCGGATCAGCTCGGGGGTTCACGGCAGCTCCCCGAGTACGAGATGCAGACGACGTTCCCCAACCCGTGGGAAGGCGGATGGTGGCGGGTGCGTGACATCGTGGACCGGCAGGTCGTCGCGACCTTCTCCCCCCTCGAGATCGCCGCCCTGAATCGCGGGATGGTTCTGCGGAATGCCTACAACAAGGCGAGCAGGCAGACGGCGCGAGGCGAGGAAGGGGAGACCCGGGCGTTCATCATTCCCGCGGATCAGCACGACCCGCTGACCATGCAGAAGATGGTGAACAAGCTCTTCCTGCAGGGCATCACGATCGAGCGCGCGACTCGCCAGTTCGAGCATGAGGGCCGTGTGTACGGCGCGGGCACCTACGTCGTGTCCCTCGCGCAGCCGAAGCGCGGAGTCATCCGCTGGCTGCTCGGGAAGACGTACTACCCGGACAACAGCTACACGCGCGACCGCGATGGAAATCCGATCCGTCCGTACGACATGACGACGGACAACATCTCCGAGTTCATGGGCGTGCGCGTCGATCCGGTCGGGTCCTCCGTCGAGGCCGCGCTCACACCTGTTACCCGCGAAATCGACCCGAGTGGTACGGTGACGGAAGGTGCCGGGGGCTATGTGCTCGACGGTCGACTCAACGACGCCTTCGAGGCCGTGAATCGCCTCTTCGCCGCGGGCGCCTCGGTGAGCCGGGCCAGCACGGACGGTGACGGGTTCCACATGGGTGACTTCCTGGTCGGTCCCGGCGCCGACATGGCTGTCGTTCGCGAGGTCGCGGAGGAGACGGGCGTCGACTTCACACCCCTGGCCGCGGCTCCCACATCGGGGACGTACCCGATCTCGCAGCAACGGATCGGCCTGTTCCAGCGCTACTACGGTGGGAACATGGATGAGGGTTGGACGCGCTGGCTGCTCGAGGACTTCGCATTTCCGTACACGACCATCATGGACGGGGAGATCCTCCGGGGCGATCTGCACGAGCGCTGGGACGTGATCGTTCTGCCGAGTGACTCGCGTGACATGATGGTCGACGGTCGGGACGATCCCGCCGCGGCTCCGCCGGATTATCGGAGTGGGTTCGGTGAGGCCGGTGTGGCCGCACTCGACGATTTCGTCGAGAACGGGGGGATGCTGGTCACGTTCTCGCAGGCCGGTGACTTCGTGCTCGAAGAGTTCGACGTCCCCGTCCGGAACCACGTGGCCGGGGTCTGGGGCAACGACTTCTGGGCACCGGGCGCGACCCTCAGGATCGACGTGGATAATACGCATCCGCTCGCCTTCGGGATGCCCGACCGCGCGCTGGCCGCTTTCCTCGCCGGGGGCCAGGTCTACGAGACGCGTTCTGGAGCGCAGAGTTCGGACGTGCACCGACTCGCAACGTATCCGGAGCGGGACATCCTGGAGAGCGGATGGCTCCTGGGCGAGCAGACGATCGCCGAAAAGGCCGCCATTGCCGTGGTCAGCAAGGGTGAAGGCACGGTGCTCATGCTCGGCTTTCGGACCCAGCACCGGGCTCAGACGCACGGGACCTACAAGTTCTTCTTCAACGCGCTCATGCAGCAGCCGACGGCGGTGGGTGGAATGGCCGCGGCGGGGGGTGGGGGCTGACGTTGCGGTGTGCGACCGTCCGTGTCAGTTCGCGGGTTCGACCGTAGCGCGAATGATGCGGGTCAGCTCAGGAAACTCGTCGTCGAGGTACTCGTTCCCGCGTGCGGCGGCCATGGCCTGATACGGTCCTGTGCCTCTCGGTGGCCCGTCGCCGTAGTCGGCGTAGAACGCGTCGACGACGTCCATGCCGTCCACCACCTCGCCGAAGGGTGCGAACCCTTCGCCGTCGAGTGGGGCGTTGTCCTTGTAGCTGATGAAGACCTCGGTCGTCCGGGTGTGTCGGCCGCCCTTTGCGAAGGCGACACGCCCCCGCGCGTTGGTCTCCACGACGGGGTCGTCCACAAGGAACTCGGATTTCCAGACCTGATTCACGTACGGATTGCCGTTCAGTCCGAACTGAGCCATGAAGCCGTCGACGACGCGATAGACGCGGGTGTCGTCGTAGTATCCGCCTCGGACCAGGCTGTAGAAGCGGTCGGCGCCGAGCGGCGCCCAGCTACGCCGCACATCGATCACGACGTCGCCGCCCGATGTCTCGAGCCTCACACGGAATCGAGCGGGCGCCGTTTCGGCGTAGTTGCTCGCTCGCAGCAGGGGGTCTCGACGAAGCTCTGCGTCCGGGTCCGGCGCAGCGTCCTCGGTGGCGCACGCCAACGCTCCCAGACAGGCGAGGGCGAGGACGAGCATGGGACGCTGCCGGCTGCGGCGTGACAGGCGTGTCGTAGAGGGGGTCATGCGGGAACTCCGGGCGCGAATCGATGTCTCATCATCTGAGGCGCGGGCACGATGCCGTCAAGCTTGCACCGGTGGTCGCGACGGTGGAGCTTCCCGCCGAAGCGCCCCCACGGAGGACCCCGATGATCGATCTTCGCAGCGATACCGTCACCAAGCCGACTCCCGAGATGAGGGAGGTCATGGCGAATGCCGTCGTCGGCGACGATGTCTACGCGGACGATCCAACGGTGAACGAGCTGGAGGCGGTCGTCGCCGACATGCTCGGCAAGGAGGCCGCGGTCTTCGTGCCGACCGGCAGCATGTCCAACCAGATTGCGATCCGGACGCACACGGAGCCCGGCGACCTGGTCGTCATCGAGCGACGTGCCCATATCGTCCGTAGTGAGGGTGGAGGTGGCGCCGCCCTGAGCGGCGTGACGATGCGCCCGCTCGATGGCGTCCACGGGGTCTTCACCTCCGAGCAGATCACGGATACGCTGGGCCGGCGGCACCGGTTCAATCCGATGACGCTGCCGTCACCCCCGACGCTCCTGTGTCTCGAGAACACGCACAACGGGGCCGGTGGCACGGTCTGGCCTCTCGACGCGCTGCGGGACGTATGCGAAACGGGACGTGACCACGGTCTCACCCTGCACCTGGATGGTGCGCGGCTATGGCACGCGTCAGCCGCGTCCGGGGTGCCCGAGCGTGACTTTGCTGAGCCCTTCGACACGGTGAACGTATGCTTCAGCAAGGGACTCGGAGCGCCGATCGGATCCGCGCTCGTCGGGGAGCGGCCGTTCATCGATCGGGCCCGCCGATTCAAGCAGCAGTTCGGGGGTGGGATGCGGCAGGCCGGCGTTGTGGCAGCCGCGGCACTCCACGCACTCGAGCATCACAGGTCTGACCTGCGGGTCGACGTCGAACGCGCCACCCGACTCGCGGAGGGCCTGGCGTCCGCCCCCGGCCTTTATGTGAATCTGGCGAGCGTCCAGTCGAACATCGTGCGCTTCCAGGTGGACATGGACTCGGGTGCCTTCGCCGATCGGTGCTACGAACGAGGGGTGTACATGCTGCCCAATGGGGATCACGGGATGCGCGCCGTGCTGCACCGGGACCTGGACGAAGGGGACGTGGACGCCGCGATTCATGTGTTGCGTGAGGTCGCTGTGAACCACCCGAGCCCTGAGCCTGCCGGCGCGCACGGCGGCGACTGACCTCGTGTTCGAGGTCTCCGTTCTTGAGGAGGCCCGGGGCTTTCTCGCGTATGCGGGCGACTGGCTCCTGGAACGGGAGGACCACAACAACCTTTTCCTGTCCCTGTCCTACGCACGGGCGGAGACGGGGTCGGCCGAAGACGGGGCCATGTGGGCGGTGGTCGAGGGCCAAGGGTCGATCGCCGGATGTGCACTTCGGACCCCACCGCAAAAAGTGCTCGTCACCGATATGCCGTCCGCTGCGATTCCGGCCCTCGTGCGCGCGTTCGCCGATCGGTTCGATGAGCTTCCGGCTGTGCTCGGGCCGCCCCGATCCGCCGAGGCGTTCGCCAAAGAATGGGTGGGGTCGCAGGGCGGCGGGTGGCAGGCCGGCATGGAGCAGGGGATCTACCGCCTCGACCAGGTGAGCCAGCCCCGAGGAGTACCCGGGCGCATGAGACGCGCATGTCACCACGACGTTCAGATGTCGATCGAGTGGGGACAGGGATTCGCCCGTGAGACGGGCGTGACGTTTCCGAGCACGGTCCATGTGGTCGAGTCATGGGTCGAGCACGGTCTGCTCTACGTCTGGGAAGACAAGGGGCGCCCCGTCTCGATCGTCATTGCCCATGGACGTACGCCGAATGGGGTCCGGATCGGGTACGTGTACACTCCTCCCGAGTCGCGCGGTCGCGGATACGCCAGCGCGCTCGTCGCCGAGGTCAGCCAGTCGATGCTCGACCTTGGGTACGACTTCTGCGTCCTGTATACGGACTTGGCCAATCCGACTTCGAACCGGATCTACCAGAGGCTGGGGTACCGACTCATCGAGCGGGTGATCGACGTCGAGATCGTTCCGCCGCGCGATTCATGACCAGCCAGGCGCTGACTCTGCTCGTGTCCGTACTCGTGGCGCTCGGCTCCCGGGATGCTCGTCGTGAAGTCCACGAGGTCACGATCACGATCGGCGCCTTGTCCGTGCGAGCGCTGTGCACAGACGGTCCCCGGAATGTCCTCCTCCTGCACGACGCGACCTCGTCGTCGGATGCATGGCGTTCCGTGCTTGAGCGACTCGACGAACGTGTCGGCGCGTGTGCATACGATCGCCGCGGCAGTGGTGGAAGTGGACCACCGCCGCTGGAGCGTGGCTGGTACGAGCTTCT
Source organism: uncultured Gemmatimonadaceae bacterium (assembly GCA_964492085.1). Taxonomy (GTDB): domain Bacteria; phylum Gemmatimonadota; class Gemmatimonadetes; order Longimicrobiales; family Gaopeijiaceae; genus UBA2589. Next base: position 80,108 of record CAZBHZ010000008.1, read on the forward strand.
CGATGAGCTCCGGCGGATCCACCGGGCTCTCGGGTTCGATCGCGATTACGTGCTGGTCGGGCACGGGTTGGGCGGGTTCTACGCCCGGATGTACGTGATCGATCGTCCGCGGGAAGTGGGTGCCATGCTGCTCGTGGATCCTGCACACGAGGACATGCCCCGGCGATTCGAAGCTGGAATGCCTGCAGAAGCCTGGCGGAGTTGGGTTTCGGAGCGGAAGGTGCCCAATACGGATGGAGTTCGGGAGGCATCGCTGGACGCTCGTCTCCATCGCCTGCGGACACCCCGGATCCCCGTGACCGTCCTGACCGCGGCGAGGCACAGGGGTGGACCGGGGTGGGACACACGATTCATCGTCGAGGCCAGTCGCGCGTTGCACGCCCAGATTCTCCAGGGCGCCGCCGTTCCCCGACATGTTCCGGCCGACCGCAGCGGGCACGATGTCCCCCGGGATCAACCTCAGCTCATCGTCGACGAGATTCTCAGGCTCCGTGGATTCCTCCAGCGATAGCGGACCGGGGAAGCCGTCCGATCAGCGACGTCGAGGCACGTAGCGCGGGACCCGATCTGCATAGGCATCGTACTCCGCACCGAATCGGTCGCGCAGTTCCCGCTCCTCCAGCACCACGATGAGATGGAGAAGCGGGCCGGTGGCGAGCCACACGACCCACGCACCGACGAAATTGGCGAAGCATGCATACGCGAGCGTGCCCACCCACACCTCGACGTACCGGGGGTGGCGGATCCGCGCGTAGACGCCCTCGGTCAGGAGTGTTCCCTGACCGTCCCGTTCGAGCTCCGGTACGCCGGCGAGGATCCGCGTCGTGAGGTGTCGACGGCGCCTCACGGCGATCCAGGTGCTGACGACGCCGAGGCCGACAGCCAGGAACACCAGGGTGCGATGGGTTCCGAGGTCGGCTCCGACGAGCCGATCCCGAGCCAGCGTCAGCGCGGCGATACAGGCGATCGAGAGTGTGCCGAGGATCGACAGCGTGCCACGTGGACCGATGCGTCTCCAGACATCGACGAACGGATGCACGATCAGCCACCACACCATGGCGGGTGGCAGCCAACTCACGATCAAGACGGCAAAGATGTATCGGGCCGTATCCATCGTCGTAGGCTTCTCCATCGGGGAGGCCCGGAGACCTCTTGTGCCTGCCGGGACCTTGAGTGACGATGTCGCCCCGAATTAGGACTCAGGAGGATCCTGTGCGCAACGCTCTACTCTGTTCCGCTCTTCTGCTCGCCGCCGCTCCACTGACCGCTCAGGAGCGTCGAGCGATGACGACCGACGACGCACTGGACATGGTTCAGGTCGGTGGCGCGACCATCTCGCCGGACGGCAGCTGGGTACTGTTCTCGAAGTCCGAGCTCGACTGGGACGAGAATGAGCGAACGACGACTTGGTGGAAGGTCCCGACCGACGGGCGTGAAGAACCCTGGCAGTTCATCGGCGAGGATGGGGGTAGCGCATTCCAGTTCTCACCCGATGGAGTGTGGCTCTCCTTCACGCGCCCTGTGGACGAAAAGCGTCAGCTCTTCATCATGCGCACGGACGGTGGTGAGGCCGTCCAGTTGAGTGACCACGAGACCGCCGTGGGCGCATACCAGTGGACGGACGACGGCACGCGCATCGTCTTCGTTGCGAGTCACAAGCGCAGCGACGACGAGGAGAAGGAACGGAAGGCCGGCAGTGACGCGATCTTCGTGGACGAGGGGCCGAACGGGCAGACGGCCGGGCAGTGGAACGATCTCTGGAGCATCGAGGTCTCGACGAAAGAGGAGACACGCCTGACCGAATCGGATCACCGCGTCGGTTCGTTCTCGGTGTCTCCGGACGGGGGTCGCATCCTCTTTGCCGCTCGCACCGAGAATCGGAGAAATCAGAGCAACCGCTCCGAGATCCACCTTCTGGACGTCGGCTCGGGCGAGGTCCGTCAGCTCACGGAGAACCAGGCCCCCGAGGGGCGACTGACGTGGGCCCCGGACGGACGCCGCTTTGCCTACGAGGCTCCGAGCGACGGGGAGTGGGAGTTACGCCTCGACAAGATCTGGGTCATGGACGTCGAGTCCGGCGACAGGGAGATCGTCTCCGGGGCCTTCGACGGCAATATCCGTCAGTTCGTGTGGAGTGCCGATGCGTCCTCGATCCTCTTCAGTGGCCTGCAGGGGACGAACAACAACCTCTACCGGCTCGACCTCGGGAGCGGTTCTGTCGACCAGGTCACGGAGCACGTCGGATCCCTCTCGCCGTCCTCGTTCTCCAGGGATGGTTCGATGATGGCGTATGTGGCGCAGGATTGGGATACTCCGCCGGACGTCTGGGCGGGTCCAACGAACGGGGATGCCGGGGTCCGGCTGACCGACGCCAACCCCTGGATCGGGACAGACCTCTTGATGGGTGAGTCGCGCCTGATCCAGTGGGAGAGCCGTGACGGTCTCGAGATCGAGGGAATTCTGACGGTGCCCGAGGGAGCGTCCGAAGACCTGCCCCTCCTCCTGCACATTCATGGGGGGCCGGCCGGCGTTTTCACGAACACGTTCAATCCACGCGCGCACGTGTGGGCGGGTCTTGGGTACGCGCAGCTGTCGCCAAACGTGCGGGGCAGCTCCGGATATACGGATGAGCTGCTGCGCGGGAACATGGCCGACATCGGTGGCGGAGATTACTGGGACCTGATGACAGGGGTCGACGCCGTCATTGAGCAGGGCATCGCGGACGAGGATCAGCTCGGTCTCCGCGGATGGAGTTACGGAGGGATCCTGGGCGGCTGGACGATCACCCAGACGGAGCGCTTCAAGGGCGCGTCGGTGGGGGCCATGGTCTCGGACTGGACCTCCGAGTACGGCCCTGGCTTCAATCACGATGTCTCTCTGTGGTACATCGGGGGCACGCCGTGGGACAATCCCGAGGAGTGGCGCTACCGGTCCGCACTGACGCACGTCGCGAACATCACGACTCCGACACTCATCCTTCACGGCATGAACGACCGGACGGACACCGAGCCTCAGAGCATGATGTTCTTCCAGGCGCTCCGGGATCAGGACAAGACGGTGCGTTATATCCGCTTTCCACGGGAGCCTCACGGCTTTCGGGAGCCGCGCCACCAGCGAACACGAGACGTCGAAGAGATTCGATGGATCCAGAAGTACGTCCGGGGGATTGAATGGGAGCCATGGGCCCGCCCCGACAACGACGACCCGAAGGTGATCTCCTGATGAATTTCGAACGTGCTACGCTCGGTGGTGGTTGTTTCTGGTGTCTCGAGGCCGTCTTCGATCTCGTCGAAGGTGTGAAGAGCGTGAAATCCGGATATGCGGGTGGCCACACGCCCGATCCTACGTACAAGCAGGTGTGTAGCGGTCAGACCGGCCATGCCGAGGTCGTTCAAGTCGAGTTCGACGCCGATGTGATCTCGTACGAGGACCTGCTCGAGATCTTCTTCGGAATTCACGACCCGACGACGCTGAACCGTCAGGGGCGTGACGTCGGGACCCAATATCGGTCCGCGATCTTCCCGCATTCGGACGCTCAGGGGGAGATCGCCCGACGGGTGATCGCAGCCGTGGATACGGACGGCCCGTGGGACAGCCCCATCGTGACGACGATCGAGGCGCTCGACGTCTTCTATCCCGCCGAGGACTATCACGACGACTACTTCGCTCGGAACGGTGGGCAGCCGTACTGCCAGGCGGTCGTCGCGCCGAAAGTTGCCAAATTCCGGCAGCGTTTCGCGCATCGATTGGGGAGCGGTTCGTAACGCATCGAACGGTCCGTGACGGCTGTCCACCGGGGTGCCGAGGGGATCCGATTGCTTCGATCTTGGACTACGGAACCTCTAGATCGAGGGTGGTATAAGGGCCATCCACTCGATCACTCCGTACGTGGAGACGCAGTCCATCATGTCGAAACCCGACAGCAAACTTGTCATCAAATGGCGAGAGCTGGCCGAAGATGGTTATCTGTACGCCGAGATCGCCCGGATGTATCCGGAGTTCTCAGTCGACCAGGTCCGCCACTACTGCCTCGGTCACACCGGCAGGAAGCTGGGCGGCCCCATTCAGCGCGTCGATCGCTGGTATGGCTCCAATGTCTGGCTCCGCGGTGAGAACTCGCCTCATTCCGAGCTGTCCCTCAGTCAGGCACAGAAGGTCCTCGACGACTGGGACGAATCGAAGGACCGCTGGGGCCGATCGGGTGCCGCGTGGGCCCGCAAGCTCAACGTGTCGCCGAGCACGATCTACATGCTCCGCCGCGGTGAGACGTGGAGGCACCTCGAGCACCCGAACCAGGGCCGCAGGCCGAAGAAGCGCAAGAAGCGCAACTGACGTCTGATTCCGCGATTCAACGCATCCCCCGTCCCGCCTCCACGGGTCGGGGGATTTTGCGCTCACTGCAGCGGGTCGCCGTCCTCTTCGGGCAATCTCACGTCGGGTGCTGGCAGCCGTGTCGGCGGTGGTACCAACGGAATTCCGCCGTCCAGGAGCTGTTCGGTGAAGTCCAGGCGAGCGTCCATGTTTCGGAGGTGCCTGTGGAGCTCGGCGACCTCGCGCGTGAGGGCGCGGCGCTCTTCGGCGTCGACCTGACCGCGGGTCGGCGGCCCCATGTCGATGCGTTTCAGCAGGAACTGGGCGAGGAGTGTACCCGCTGACCCGATCGCGCCACCGGCGATGAACGTGGCTGCGAGGGTGACCCAGATCTCCGGTCCCATGGTGGTTCCTCCTCCCGTTCGTATGCCCCCACCCCACGTCGCTCAGCGACCCGAGATTCTAGTTTCGCGGTGTCGGCAGTCGAGCACTAGGCTGACGTCGAGGTTCGACGGACGGTACGGTGCTCGTGGGTGTCTTTCAGCACCAAGCCGAGGCGGCCGGCCCACGAATGGCCGAGGAGCTCAAGTCGTTGTTCGGCGATCGAGGCCGTCCCATGCGGCCGCGTACAGCCCTGGGAATCGCTTCAGGTACCCCGGGTACTCACCCCTCGCTTCTTTCACCACCTCACCACGAAGCTCGACGACGCTGACCGGCTCGGTGCTTTCCGTCAGTACCTCGCCCGATGGGGCGATCGCGATCGATGGACCCCCGATCGACGCGCCGGCTTCCGGGCGTGGGCGATTCACCGAAACGAGGTACGCACCACTCATGACCGCGTTGGCGCGGAGAACGACCCGCCATCGGTCGTACGTCTCCGGCGGGGTAGCCCTCGGTACCAGCATCACCTCCGCGCCCTGCGCCGCGAGGAGCTGAAACCCCTGTGGACGATTCACGTCGGAGCAGATTTGCAGGCCCACGCGCATTCCGAGGCCCTCGATCACGAGGGGGGGCTTGGTCCCGGGCGCGTAGTGGCTCGTCTCCCAGTATCCCTCTTCCTCGGGCAGATGGATCTTTCGATACCGGCCGAGTTCGACGCCGGTCGAGTCGACGAGGACGGCTGTGTTGTGTCGTGTGCCCGTCGTGGGGTCGACGACGATGGCGCCGCCGAGCACGGCGATCCCGACCTCGCGGGCCGCTTCGGATAACCGGGTCTGCCGAGGTCCTCCCGGTGCTTCCGCATCGTCGGGATGCGGCTGCTTCGTCCCCGGCGCCCAACCGTTGAACGGGAGCTCCGGCAATACCGCGAGGTCTGCTCCGTCGTCCCGGGCCTGCGCGAGCAGCCCGATCAGGCGAGAGTGATCAGCCGGCTCCGGGAAGACGTCCGTGACCAGCCCAACGCGAAGGATGTCCTGACTCACCCGAAGGAAATACCCTGGGCCAGCGGAAGGTCTGTGCTCCAGTTCACCGTATTCGTCTGGCGACGCATGTATGCCTTCCACGCATCCGAGCCGGACTCCCGACCACCTCCGGTCTCCTTCTCGCCTCCGAAGGCGCCACCGATCTCGGCCCCCGAGGTGCCGATGTTCACGTTGGCGATGCCGCAGTCGGAGCCGCGATGCGAGAGGAAGTACTCCGCCTCGCGGAAGTTGTCGGTGAAGATCGACGATGAGAGGCCCTGGGGGACATCGTTATGGATCCGCAGAGCCTCGGCCATCTCGGCGATCGCTTCGGACGGCGACGCGTCTGCGCTCCCGTACTCGATGATGTACAGGATCGGGGCGAAGGTCTCGTCCTGGACGATCTCGAAGTGGTTCTCGGCCGAGGCGATACACGGCTGCACATACCGTCCACCGGGGTGGGCGTCTCCATCGAGTACGGCGCCGCCGTAGAGAATCTCCCCGCCTTCGGCGACGACCTTCTCCTGGGCTGCGACGAAGGCGTGCACCGAGTCCTCGTTGAGAAGCGGACCCATGAGCGTGCTGTCGTCGAGTGGATTGCCAATCCGGACCCCCTCGTACGCCTTGATGAGACGACGGACCAGCTCGTCCCTCATGGAGCGATGGACGATGATGCGGCGGGTGCTGGTGCACCGCTGGCCAGCCGTCCCCACCGATCCGAAGACGATGCCGGGCAGGGCGAGGTCGAGGTTGGCGTGCGGTGTCACGATGATCGCGTTGTTTCCACCGAGCTCGAGGATCGACTTGCCGAGGCGGGCGCCCACGACCTCGCCGACCCGCTTGCCCATCCGGCACGAACCGGTCGCGGAAACGAGAGGCACGCGCCGGTCGTGAAGCATGCGCTCTCCGATCGTGGCACCGTGACCGATCGCGAGCGAGAAGATCGCTGGATCGACGTCGTTGGCGCGGCACACGTCGGCGGCGAGCCTCGTCACCGCGACCGCGGTCAGCGGCGTGCGTTCCGAGGGCTTCCACAGCGTGGAGTCACCGCAAACGGCCGCCAGGGCCGCGTTCCAGCTCCATACTGCGACGGGGAAGTTGAAGGCGCTGATCACGCCGACCACGCCGAGTGGGTGCCACTGCTCACGCATGTGGTGGTCGGGCCGCTCGCTCGCGAGGGTCAGGCCGTACAGCTGGCGAGAGAGGCCCGTGGCGAAGTCGCAGATGTCGATCATCTCCTGGACTTCGCCCTCGCCCTCTGCCTTGATCTTGCCCATCTCGAGCGTCACGAGGGCACCGAGTTCCGACTTCACCTCGCGCAGCCTGTTGCCGAGCTGGCGCACGACCTCGCCGCGCTTGGGTGCCGGGAGCTTCCGCCACTCGAGGAACGCCGCGTGGGCCCGATCGACGATCTCGTCGTACTCGGCTTCGGTGACCTCGCGTACGGTACCGAGGCGACCTCCGTCGATCGGGGTGAAGACCTCGATCTCGGGGCCGGATCCGACCCACTCGCCGGCGAATCCGCCGAGGTTGGAGTCTTCGATGCCGAGCGTGCGGAGGATATGTTCGGTGTTCATGGCCGAGCGGGTCGAAGTGACGGCGCAGAGGCGCCGGGACGTGCGAAAGGTGAAGTCTCTCAGCGTGGATGGGGGAATGGAAGAACGGGGGGGCACACCGAAGCGTGCCACCCCCGTCCGTTACGGCGGATCCTTCGCTCGTCGCCTGGCTACATGCCGCCCAGCTTCATCGCCGCGAGTCCGTCCGAGAGTTGGATCATGATGTACTGCTCACCCTCGTGAACCCAGCTCGACATACCGTAGCGCGAGATCCCGGGGATCTCGACCGCGCCCACTCTCTCCCCGGTTTCCTTGTCGATACCGAACAGGTGTGGTGTGCCGTCCTCCGTCTGCCCGGTCGCGAGCAGCAGCGTCGGCGTAGCCGTCATCGCTGCGTGACCCCGCCGCCCACGGTTCGTCGGCACGTCGGGAATCCCGGCCAGAAGCGGATGGTCCCGGATACGATCCTGTTCGGCCCGGGGGGCGTCACCATGCGGGATCATCCACAGGTGCTCACCAGAGTTCATGTCGATCGCGACGATGCGCCCGATCGGCCCCTTCCAGAGCGGAAGCCCATCCATGGTTGCCTGATCCTGACGCGCGGGCTGCGGCACCCCCGGACCGGAGGCTCTCGACCAGTCCGAGTAGGTGGTGCCGGTCTGGTGGTCTCCGTCCAGCGGCGACTCGGCGGCGTTCATCAGGATCACCGGGGAGCACCCGCTCGTCGACGTGATGAAGAGGACGCCCTCGACAGGATCCGCGACCGGCGGTCCGGTGATGTTGGCGCCGCCACCTCCACCGGGGCAGACGAGTGCCGGCCCATCGCCCCCCCCGACGTGTGTCGGTGGAGCGAAGAACTCGACGAACAGGTCGTTCTCTCGAGCGTGCTGCAGTGCCATTTCCCTGATCTCGGGTGAGTAGTCGATCAGATCAGCTTCGGTCCGACCCTGCATGTCGAAGGGTGCCGGCTTCGTCGGGAACGGCTGCGTCGGCGAGAGCTGCTCACCCGGGACCCGGGACTGCGGAACGGGTCGTTCGGGGATCGGCCAGATCGGGTCACCCGTCTCCCGGTTCAACGCGTACACGAAGGCCTGTTTGGTCACCTGGAAGACGCCGGGGATCTCACGTCCATCCACCGTCACATCCATGAGGATCGGTGCCGTCGGCGTGTCGTAGTTCCAGATGTCGTGGTGCACCATCTGGTAATGCCAGGCGCGCTCACCGGTCTGTGCATTCAGTGCGATCAGGCTGGTGCCGTAGAGATTGTCGCCCGGGTGGAAGCCTCCGTAGTAGTCGATCGTGGGGCCGTTGGTCGGAATGTAGACGAGGTCCAGCTCGGGGTCGGCCGAGACCGGAGCCCACGACGATACGTCACCCGTCCACTCCCATGCGTCGTTCTCCCACGTCTCATGGCCGAACTCACCCGGTCGCGGGATCACGTTGAACTTCCAGGTGTGCTCACCCGTGCGCGCATCGAAGGCGAGGATGTCGCCGGGCACGTTTTCGATGCGGGTCTGATTGTACCCCTGTTCGGCGGAGTTGCCGACGACGACGGTGCCGTTCACCACGATCGGTGGGGACGAGGCGGTGATGTAGCCCAGATCCTGAGGGATACCCTGGAACGGGTCGTACTCCCGATCGGCTTCCACCCACGGTCCCCAGTCCGCGATGAGCGGTGGAATCAGATCGACGACGCCCGTTGTCGGGAAGCCCTCGATCGGGACGGGAGCCCCCCAGTTCTCCAGGGGTTGGCCCGTTTCCGCGTCGATCGCGTGCAGGAAGAAGGCGGGCGTCGTGATGAAGACGACCGCGCGACCATCGACCTCTCCGTAGCCGATTCCCTTTCCGTATCCCTTCCGCATCGAGTACTCGTAGCGCTGCGTCCTCGGCTCGGAGTAGCTCCAGAGGAGTTCACCGGTCCCGGGGTCGAGCGCGATGACGTGACGTCGGTCGCCGGTCACGGTGATCAGTTTGCCGTCCACGTACGTCGGGGTCGCGCGCGACGAGCTCGGTCCAAAGCTCATCGCGTTCCACTCCCACGCGACCTCGAGCCGGTCGAAGTTCGCCGCCGTGATCTGGTCGGACGGCGTGTACCTGGTGTGCCACGCGTCGCCGCCCAGGTAGGTCCACTGGCCGTCTTCGACGCCGGGGCCCTGAGCGCTCAGGGTCGGGGCGAGAATCAGCGCCGCAAACGCAACGGCAGGCAGGGTGCGCACCGTCATGAATCGCCTCCCTTCCGGCAGGTTCGACCGGATCTGAGTGACCGCAGGGGCTGATCGTGCGTAGCCGGACGGGGCAGCGCAAGCAAATCTGGACCGCTGAAGCGGTCGGGTGTACCCGCTCGTGGATCCGCCGGTCAGCCGAAGACGTCCGCGAGCACCTCCATGCGATGGCTGAAGATGCCCTTCAACTCCCTTCGCACGATGGGGAGTGCAACGGCACCCACGGGCCAGAGCGGCAGCCTGTACCGGACCTCATCGATCATCTCCGTCGCCGGGGGTGCGCCATCGGGCCCGACGGGGGTAGCCGTGAAGAGGTGCCGGTGGATCCACGTGTGATAAGGACCGCGGATCTGCGTGTCGGTGAACGAGGCCGAGCGCATCGTGTCGCTGGCGTCCGGTTGCAGGGACGAGCCCTCTGGCACATTCGGGAGCGTCGTCGGAGGATTCCACTCGGTAATCTCTGTGCGCCACCCGAACGGGATGCCGTTCAGGCGAAGCCGGTAGTCGATCAGAGCTCCGGCCCGCATTTCGATGGGTGTGGGCGTGGTGATTCGAAATCGCAGGCGAGGCGGGGTGATGCGCTCCAGGTTTTCGGCGGTCGCGAAGAAGTCGAACACGTCGTCGAGCGGCCGTTCGATACGGGCGGTTGCGCGCAGGAGGAAGGTCCCGGAGTCGAACGCCCCAGCCACGGGGTCTACGCTCCAATGCGCGACCGCGGTCACGGGATCATCTGGGCGACGGGCCCGATCACCTACCCGCCGTTCCTCGCCTTATTGCGCCAGAACTCTCGCGGATCCTCCTCGACCACCGGAATGACCGCGCGGATGAGCCGAACGGCACCGGACCCGAAGATCTTCTGCAGCGCCTCGACCGTCTCGGCGTTCGGATTCGCCTTCAGGCTCTTCGAGCGGAGCTTCGGCGCGGGCTCTCCGTTGTCGCGGCCCACCTGAAGCCAGATCGGAGACTCACCCGGATGGGCGAGGAAGACCTGCCGCGCCTTCGCGAATGCCTCCTCCGCGTATTCGGCTTCGAGGTCCAGCTCGATCTGAAGCGCGAGCTCGCCAGCACCTGTCACCTCATCGAGGAGACGCGCGTGGTCCAGGAAGACGGGCGGGTCCTCTTCATCACGCTCGTTTGAGCTGACCTTCCCCCGGATCAATATGACCGCGTCCTGGGTCAGCAGTTCCTTGAAGTTCTGCCACGTGTCGCGAAACGCGAGGATGGTCGCGGTGCCCTCGAAGTCCTCGACGGTGATCTTCCCCCACTCCTGATTGTTCTTCTTCGAGATCTGTCGGGTCACGGAGGTGACCACACACGGCAGCTCCACGGACTGCCCGGGCTTGTCGGCCAGTGAGCGCGACGTCACCGGGCCGAAGGCGCGCACCACCTCGCGATAGCGATCGAGCGGGTGCCCGGAGATGAAGAAGCCGAGGGACGCCTTCTCTCGAGCGAGCAGGTCGGGTTCCGGCCACTCCGGAACATTCGGCAGCTGGGGAGCGGATCGGGGCAGGGCGGACGATTCACCGAAGAGAGACCCCTGCCCAGACTCGATCTCGACCTGGCGGGCCTGAACCTCGGAGTAGGCCGAATCGAGTCCGGCGATGAGCTGCGAACGGTGACCGAACGCGTCCAGCGCTCCGGCTGCGATCAGCGCTTCGCACGCACGCTTGTTGAGGGCGCGGATGTCGATGCGCTCCAGGAAGTCGAAGAGGGACGTGAACGGACCGTCCGCCCGTGCCTTGAGCACCGATTGCACCGCACTGTGGCCGACACCCTTCACCGCACCGAGCCCGAACCGGATTCGCCCGGCCGGAGTCACGGTGAACTTCCACCCGGACTCGTTCACGTCGGGAGGCAGAACCTCGACCGGGTCCTTCAGCTTCGGCAGGTAGCGGGGCAGGTCCCGGCACGCCCCGATGTACTTGACCACGCTGTCCGTGGTATCGAGCACCGAGGAGAGCAGCGCGGCCATGAATTCGGCCGGATAGTGCGCTTTCAGCCACGCCGTGTGGTACGAGATGAGGGAGTACGCGGCCGAGTGACTCCGGTTGAAGCCGTATCGACCGAAGGTCTCGATCTGCTCGGCGAGGTCGGTGGCGATGTCGTGCGGAATGTCACGCTCCACCGCGCGCTCGACGAACTTGCCGAGCTCCGCCTTGATCAGCTCGGCGTTCTTCTTGCCGACCGCCTTCCGGAGCACGTCCGCTTCGCCGAGCGTGAAGCCCGCGAGCTCGGACGCGATGCGCATCACCTGCTCCTGGTAGACGATGACCCCGTACGTCGGCTCGAGGACCTTTTCGAGCGTCGGGTGCTGATACGCCACCGCCTGCCTGCCGAGCTTCCGGTCGATGAAGACGTCGGTCATTCCGGAGTCCAGCGGCCCGGGCCGGATGAGCGCGTTCGTCGCGACGAGATCCTCGAAGCGGTCACAGCGCATCGAGCGGAGCTTGTCGTTCGCCAGGTTCGACTCGAACTGGAAGATCCCGGAGGTCCCGCCCCTGGCCATCATCTTGTACACCGCTGGATCGTCGAGCGGGATTTCGTCGACGATCGCGTACTCTTCGCCGGTGTCGGGGTTGGCGAGCTTCCCATAGCGCGTCTTCACCATATCCACCGCGTCGTGGATGACGGTAAGCGTCTTCAGCCCGAGGAAGTCCATCTTCAACATGCCGGCGTCTTCAAGCGCGTTCATGTCGTACTGCGTGACGACCATCGCGTCGTCGTCGCCTCCATTTCCGCCCTTCTGGACGGAGACGGGGACGTAGTCGTCGATCGGACCCGGGGCGATCACGACGCCGGCCGCGTGGACCGACGCGTGACGCGCCAGGCCTTCGAGCGTCATCGAATAGTCGAAAAGCTGCCGGTGACGATCGTCCTGATTGTAGAGCTCCTTGACCTCCTTCAGTCCCTCGACGGCCTCCTGCACGGTGAAGGACTGCCCGGGCGCATTCGGGATCAGCTTGGCGATGCGGTCGGTTTCGGACGGCTCGAACCCGAGTGCCCGTCCCACGTCCTTGATCACCGCGCGGCTCTTCATCGTTCCGAACGTGATGATTTGCCCGACTGCGTCCTTTCCGTACTTCTCTCGCGTGTACTCGATCACCTCCCCGCGACGCTCGTAGCAGAAGTCGATGTCGATATCCGGCATCGAGATCCGCTCGGGGTTCAGGAACCGCTCGAAGAGCAGATCGAACTCGATCGGGTCGAGGTTCGTGATCCCCAGCGAGTAGGCGACGAGTGATCCGGCGGCCGAGCCACGACCTGGGCCCACGGGAATGTCGTGCTCACGCGCCCACCGAATGAAGTCGGCTGTAATGAGGAAGTATCCGGAATATCCGGTTCCCTTGATGACCCCCATTTCGTAGTCGAAGCGTTCCCGGACCTCCGGAGGCAGCGGGTCCCCGTACCGTTCTTTCGCGCCCTCCAGTGAGAGGTGCTCGAGGTAGGCCGCCTCGCTGTCGTGCTCCTCAGGGACGGGGAACTCGGGCACGTAGTACTTCTTCTCGAAGACGAGGTCGACGGCATCGGCGACGGCGAGGGTGTTCTCCAGCACCTCGGGGTGAGTGGGGAAGTGCGCTGCGATCTCCTCGGCATTCTTGAAGTAGAGACCCTCGTCGTACTTCATCCGGTTCGGGTCGTCGCGATCCTTCCCAAGCCCGATGCAGAGGAGAATGTCGTGAGCCTCGTGGTCCTCGGGCATGCAGAAGTGTGCGTCGTTCGTCGCGACGACGGGCAGCCCGATGTCGTCCGCGAGATCGAAGATCTTCTGATTCAGCTCCGCCTGGCCGGGCGTCCCGTGCGCCTGGACCTCGAGGTAGTAGCGGCCGTCGAAGAGGTTGGCGTACCACTCGGCTGTCTCCCTCGCGCCGCCGGGATTCCCGGCCTGCAGATGCCGGGCGACTTCGCCGGCCATGCACGCCGAGGAGACGATGATCCCCTCGTGATACTGGGCGAGCACTTCCCGATCGATCCGCGGCTTGTGGTAAAAGCCTTCCGTGTATCCGATCGAGGAGAGCTTGCAGAGGTTCTTGTACCCCTGCAGGTCGCGCGCGAGCAGGACGAGGTGGTAGTACGCGCGATCGCCCTGGCCTCCCCGGGATCGGTCACGACGGTCTCCGGGAGCGACATACGCCTCCATCCCGACGATCGGCTTGATGCCCTCCTTCCGAGCCATCTTGTGGAAATTCCACGCGCCGAACATGCAGCCATGGTCGGTGAGAGCCAGCCCGGGCATCTCGTACTCGGTCGCCTTGCGGATCAGGTCGCCCAGGCGATTCGCGCCGTCGAGGAGCGAGTATTCGGAATGGGTGTGGAGGTGGACGAAGCTCACGGAAGACGGCGACGAGACGGCGGATTGTCGGGAGATGTTCGGGAAGGATGGCAACGTAACGCCGTGAAGGGGCGACGCCAGACGCAGGGGCCTGGGGGCGCCCCATAAGCCGCGGAGTCGTGTAAGATTGTTGTCCAGGCGACAGGCTGCGGCCGTCCGTGGCCCGGGCGAGTAGCGTCGAACATGGGTGACACCCGAGACCGGGGGAGACCGTGCGGCCAGAATGCGGAAGACGACGTCGGTGCGCCGTGCGTGGCCGATCCCGTGTCGTCGCGCCGTCCGTCATGCTGGCCGTGTTCGCCGCCGGCATCCTCCCGAACCGCGCGGAGGCCCAGTACGACGTACCTCTCGTCTACGCGGATTTCGACCCGGCGGATTACGGACTCGCTCGAGTGACCGAGGTCCGGCGAGGCCGCGTGTCCCTCGCGTGGCATCCCGACGGGGTCCGCCTTACTCCGTATTACCTCAGGAGCGACCCCGTGCCGCCGCGGGTGACGTATCCCGACGCACCACCGCTTCCCGATCCCGACTCGCCGAATGCGCGCCCCGCCCGTGAAACGGCGCTCTGGGTGTGGCAGACCGCTCGAATCCTACGCGACGCCGACGAGCGTGCGGCCTTCCTCGACTTCGTGGAATCTCAGGGGATCACCCGCATCTTCCTGCACCTCGCATGGGCGGAAGGGGATGCGCCGCGAGCCGGCTTCACACCCTTCTCGGGCGAGGAGATCGGTCCACTCATCGCCGACCTGCGGGCTCGTGGCGCGCTGACGTACGGTCTGGACGGAGATCGGGATTTCGTTCGCGAGGAGAATCACGCCGGAGTGTGGCGTACCGTCGAACGCATGGTCGAGCACAATCGTTCGGTACCCGAGGAGCAGCGCTTCTACGGGATTCGCTACGACATCGAGCCCTACCTGGTGCCCGGCTTTCAGGGCCCGTTCCGGCAGCGCTACCTCGACGCCTACGTGACGCTTCTCAGTGGCGTGTCACGGATCGCCCGTTCCGGAGGACTCCGGGTGGCGGTCGACATCCCGTTCTGGTTCGATGCGCCGGACGAGGAGTCGGGCATCTACATGGAAGCGACGCTCGACGGCCGCCGGGCCGGGGTGCTGGATCACATCCTGAGCCTCGTGGATGACATCGCGATCATGGATTACCGCACCGAGCCTCTCGGCGCGAACGGCGCCCTCGCCCACTCGTACCACGAACTCGAGCTTGCCGCGTCCATGGGTGTGGATGTCTTCGTCGGTGTCGAGACCGTGCCCCTCATCGACGAGGATCTGCACACCTTCTTCGGCCCCTTCGCTGATGGGCTCCCTCCGCACGCGGACGCTCGCTGGCTCGTTCTGGAGGAGCGAGCGGACGGACGTGGCCGGCTCTGGCTTGTCGATGGTGGGCCGCAGCTCGCGGAAGTCAGGGAGCGCAGTGCGGACGCGGTCTCGCTGCGCTACTGGCCGGCCGGCCGGCCGATCCGCGTGGCGGCAGACGCACAGTCGTTCCACAACCTCGGACCCGACGCGATGCGCAGCGTCACGAACGAGATCATCCGCTACCTCTCCGGCGAGCCGGCCTTCGCGGGCCTCGCCTTCCACGACTACATGGGTCTACGAGAGCTACTGCAGCGCCGCAAGGGTGACGCCCGCGACTGAACCGAGGTGGTTCAGCTGTCGCAGGTGAAGGTTCCGAGCAGCGTCTCGAGCTGGATCATGTACTCGTACTTCTCCTTGCCGGGCGCGTAGAGCCACGCGTCCAGGAGATACGTGCGATCCTGAGCGTCACAGGTGACGGCCCGTGTGATGAGCGGGCCTCCGGCAGGCCATCCGCGGTCCGGCGGATTCCGCCACTGTGACTGCACCTCGTAGGCGGACAGGCCGTTCACGTCGACCACGCGTTCGCTCAGGCCCTCGAGTACGACGACCTGTGGCTCGGTGTAATGCGCCTCCGCGACTGCATTCCGCCATGCGACCACGCGTTCCTGGTCGAGCAGTCCAGCTGCCGGAGTGATCCACGTGACGCCGATCTGACGGATCAGTTCGGACGGGTCCGGATTGTCGTTGCGGAAGATGTAGACCGAGTCACGGGTCTGCCATCGATATACGGTCGGCAGCATCATCGAGAAGCCGGCCCTGAGGGACAGTGTGTCCGCGAGGGCGGAGTCCGTGCCCGACATGTACATCCGGTTCTGGGCATAGCGTCGGAACTGGCCGTCCAGCAGTGCGTTGACGTCAGGAAGGAACGGCAGAAGGTCTTCCCTCCCCCAGCCCTGATCCATCAAGACGAGGGTGATCGTCTGGCCGCGCGCCCACACGTCGTACACCTGATGCATGCCGTTTTCGGTAATCGGCTCGCGTGCGTCCTCGAGGACCTCCTGAACCCAGAAGTCGTCCCGGGTGCCGACCACGAGCATCTGCCGGAAGCGGCGAAGATTGTCCCAGTACTGGGCACCCGGTTCCTGATAGGTGACCGTGAAGGTCTTCTCCGCCCGGACCGTCGTGATCGTCGGTTCGAGCGAGCCGTAGACGTCCTCCTGAACTTCGGCCCAGGAGTCCGCGGGCATGACCGCAATGATGCTGTTTGCGTCTCCGTAACTCAGCGGGACTTCGTTACAGGCTGTGGATACCAGAGCTAGGGCAGCGACGAGCGTAGGCCGAAGCGGGGAGCGCGCGATGGACATGGAGCCTCTCGGAAACGGATTCATCGGCTGACCAAGTATACGTGGAGCCGGGCCCCGGGTGTCAGGCCCCGAGAGCCTCAGGACGCGAGTGCGCCCAGGTTACGGTCGAGAAGCGCCTCGGGGTCCGGGTCACGACCCATGAACTCCACGAAGAGGGAGTCCGGGTCCGCCGAGTCGCCTCGGGCGAGAATGGCCTCGACATAGCTCCGGCCGGTGTCCCGATTGAAGATGCCCTCCTCCCTGAACCGGGTGAAGACGTCGGCGTCCAGCACCTCTGACCACAGGTAGCTGTAGTAGCCCGCTGCATACCCGCCGGCGAACAGGTGCGTGAACGAAGTAAGGATGTGCAGGTCGGCGAAGGCGGGGTCCGGCGCGAATTCGGCGAACCGGGCGCGAGCGAACTCCATGACCTCGGCGCCCTGGGCGGCATCGAGGTCTTCGCCCGGCTCGTGACCGTCAGCCTCGGAGCGAAGCTTCGGCGCGAGTTGCTCGTGAAGCTCCAGATCGACGGTGCCCAGCGACAACTGACGCATCTGTGCCCACCCGCCCATGAAGCGCCGCGCCTCGATCAGGCGCTCATAGAGTTCCTTGGGGAAGGCCTCGCCGGATTCATGGTGTCTCGCGAAGAGATCGAGCGCCTCGCGCTCCCACGTCCAGTTCTCCATGAGCTGGCTCGGCAGTTCGACCCAGTCCCAGGCGACGTGGATACCGGCACGCGACGGGATCGGTACCCGGGACGTACAGTGGTGGAGCAGGTGACCGAACTCGTGAAACGTGGTCTGGACCTCGCGGTGCGTCAGCAGGGCATCACCCTCTCCTTCGGGCGGAGTGAAGTTGCCGCACATGACGCCGAGGTGAGGTGCGAAGGTCCCGTCGCGAGGTCCGCCGGTGATGAAGTTGTTCATCCAGGCGCCCTGCCGTTTCTGTTTCCTCGGGAACCAGTCCGTATAGAAGGCGCCGAGCATCGTGCCCGATTCGTCGTAGATCTCGTAGAAGCGAACGTCTTCGTGCCACACGTCGTCGATCTGACGTTCCTCCAGGCGAAAGCCGAAAGTCCTGCGCACGATTTCGAACATTCCGTCGAGGACCTGGCCCAGAGGGAAGTACGGGCGCAGTACCTCGTCATCGATGTCGTATCGACGCTTCCTGAGATCCTCCGTCACGAATCCGACGTCCCACGGCTGGAGCGTGTCCAGGCCGAGCGATGCCGCATGGTGGACAAGTTCCTCGGCGTCCCGCTGCCAGTAGGGCCGAGTTCTCCCGGTCAGGTCGTTCTCGAACGAGATCGCTCGCGAACCCGAGCCCGCCATCCGATCTGCGAGGACGTAGTCCGGGAAGCCGTCGTATCCGAGAATGTGTGCCACTTCGTCTCGCATGCGCAGGATGCGCGCGAGGAGAGGGCGGTTGTCGTGGTCTCCCTCACGACAGCGCGTCGTATACGCGACCAGAACCTCGCGACGAAGGTCCCGGTCCTGGCAATACTTCAGAATCGGCTCGACAGAGGGGTAATCGAGGGTGAGCATCCATCCGTCCTCGCCACCCTCTTCCGCTCGGGCCCGGAATCGCCGCTTCGGCGCATCAGGTACTCCGTCGAGACGGGATTCGTCGGTCACCAGGAGTTCCCACGCGGCCGTCGCATCGAGGACGTTCTCACTGAACTTCTGCTGGATTTGAGCCAGCTCCACCTGCAGGGTCTGCAGCCGCTCCTTTCGGTCCGGCGGCAGGTCGGCACCTGCGCGCTTGAATTCGTCGACCGTCTTGTCGAGGTGGCGCCGTCGGATCCCTTCGAGGGCTGCTGCCTCGTCCGTTGCCGCGTATGCCTCCAGACGGCTCCAGAGCTCCGAATTCAAGGGGATGCTGGACCAGAACGAGGAGATGTCCGGAAGGACGGCGTTGTACGCGTCGCGCAACTCCTGCGTCTCCGCGACGGAGACGAGGTGGCCGACGGGGGCCGTGCGTTCGGAGAGCTGCTCGAGTGCCTGGTCCAATCGGCCCAGCGTGTTGTCCCAGGACGGATCAGACGTGTCCGCTGCGACCGCGTCCACGGCGACCTGTGCTTCGGCGAGGGCCTGGCGAATCCCGGGCTCCACGTGTTCGGCGCGGATCGCGTGGAAGGGGATTTGAAAGACCCCCGACAGTAACGGATTGGATTCGGTCGTCATCGATGCATGGATGTGGGCGTCCCGAGGGTGTGCAAAGGTATCCATGGCGGGGCCGCGTTCCAGTCCGGAGCGTGAGAGGCCCCGCTCCGGCTTGCTCTTCGCAGTCAGCGTATAGGCTGCGTGGAAGGTGCCGGTCAGGGCTGAGCACAAACACGTTGACATCGCGCTCCGCCCAAACTTCTTTCGCGCAATACCGGGTCGGGTTTCTCGACGGCGAGGGCCGGCGCGAGGCAAGGCCTCCCACCCAGGGGTTTTTCGAGATGAGCGGGCTCCTCCATGTGCGTGGTACCAAGCGCGACACCTTCGCGCTCTCCGCAGATGATCTGGATGAAGACGATGAACTCGACGGCGAAGTCTGGGATGACGGCGATGACGATGACTGGGACGACGACGACTGGGACGAGGACGACGAGGACGACGGGGACGACGGGGATGACGAGGACGAAGGAGTCGACCCCGACGACGAGCCGGACCTGTGGATGGGCGAGGAAGACGACGACTACTGACGGCCGCGCCCATCTCCCGGTGAGGTCACTCGCGTACGCCGGGCTCGTCGTGGCGGGTGTGTGCACCTTCGTGGGGCCCAGTGCGGCCGGGGCACAGGTCGGCCCCGTCGTCGACGCGGAGTGGCTCGCCCGACGCATGGGCGACCCGCACGTGGTGCTCCTCCACGCGGACATGCGTCGGACGTCCTACGACGAGGGACACATTCCGGGCGCGCGCTTCCTGGACCTCAACCGCATCGTGTGGGACGGGGATCCGGCGTGGGGTACCGAAATGCGGTCGTCCGAGGAAATCGGCGGGACACTTCGGCAGCTAGGCCTGCACGACGCGATCGAACACGTCGTGGTCTACGGGACGAACCCCCTGTTCGCGTCGCGCACGTTCTTGACGCTCGAGGTCATGGGTCTGGCCGGGCGTGTTCATGTGCTGGACGGAGGGCAGGCTGCATGGGTCTCGTCCGGACGGGAGCTCACGAGCGTCGAGCCGGAGTTCCCGCGCGCTGGTGTTCTGACCCTGAGCCCGCGCGACGATGTACTGGTCTCGGCGGATTGGGTTCACAATCGTCTCGGTGAGGAGGCGATTGCGCTCGTCGATGCCCGACCCGACGACGAGTACACGGGCGAGGATGGAGGACTGGGTGGCCGGGCGAACCCCGGACACATCCCCGGTGCGCATCAGATGTACTGGGAAGAGTTGATCGACAGCCGTGCGTCCCCGTACCTGCGGCATCGGGCGGACCTGGTCGACCTCTTCGAAAAGGCCG
This sequence comes from uncultured Gemmatimonadaceae bacterium, assembly GCA_964492085.1. Classification (GTDB taxonomy): domain Bacteria; phylum Gemmatimonadota; class Gemmatimonadetes; order Longimicrobiales; family Gaopeijiaceae; genus UBA2589. Next base: position 100,030 of record CAZBHZ010000008.1, read on the forward strand.
GCGTGTCCGATGGTGACACGGTCGTGGCGTACTGCATGGTCGGATGGCGAGCCAGTTACACGTACCTCGCGGCCCGCATGCTGGGATACGACACGAAGTTCTACGACGGATCGTGGCGGGACTGGGGGACGCGGGAAGATCTGCCCGCAGTGACGGGCGCAGAGCCGGGGGCCTCGCGCTGAGGAGGAGGAAGGCGAGTCCGAGCGTGACCGTGAAGGTCATGATTGTCAGGCCCGGGTGGATCGAGTTTCGGACTTGCGCCCGGTTCCGGGTGAAACACTTCCCGGGCATGGAGGGGTAGGGACTCGCATGTATCAGATGACTCCGTGGGTCACGCGACTTCTGATCGCGAACATCGGGATCTACTTCGTGTTGACCGGCTTGCCGCCGCAGTTGGGGAATTCGATCGCGAATGCCCTGGTGTTCCGCCCGGGCTCAGTGCTTCAGACTCCCTGGACGCCGGTCACGTACATGTTCCTGCACGCCGGTTTCGGCCACCTGTTCGGGAACATGCTCGGAATCTTCTTCTTCGGTCCGCGGCTCGAACAGCGGCTGGGTGCCAAGGGCTTTCTGACGCTCTACTTCGCGGCGGGGATCGGCGGCGCGTTCTTCGAGTCGATCCTGGCCCTCTTCGTCGGGCCCGTCTCGATGGTCGGAGCCTCTGGTGGGGTCTTCGGCATCCTCGCGGGATTTGCGTACTACTGGCCGCGCGAGACGATCATCCTTTTTCCGATCCCGATTCCGATCCAGGCATGGCTTCTGGTGACCCTTTACGTCATGTGGTCGCTCTACGCCGGCTTGAGTTCGGCTGCGATCGGCGGTGGGGTCGCCCACTTTGCCCATCTCGGGGGCGCAGTTGTTGCTCTCGGGTATCTGTGGGGCGGGGATTGGAGGCGGGGAGCCGCGAAGCGTGACTTCCAGCGCGCGATGCAGACCCCGTCGAGCGGTGGAGGCTTCGTCAACGACCGTCTGACGATGGAACGGTGGAAGCGGATCTCCGTCGAAGCTCTGCATGAATTGAATCGCGAAGAGGTCCAGCGAATCCTGGCGAAGGCGAAGGCGGATGGGGCAGGGGCTCTGACCTCGTCGGAGCGGGCGTTCATGGACCGGATGGCGTCGGACTGATCGGGCGCACTGAGGCCCCTTCTCACGGCCGACGACACGACGAGGGAGGTCCGGTGAAGGACCGGGTCGAGCCATTCGTGACGGGTGAAGGGTGACCGGCCCCGGCCGATACCCGATCCCGGCGCGGCGGCACCGGGTCGACGACGTCATTCAGCGAAGCCGATTCGTCACGACGGTGGCGCACGCTCCCGATTCCGACGCTGCCCACGCGTTCATCCAGACCCTGCGGGATGAGTTTCCCGACGCGACGCACCATTGCTGGGCCTTCGTCGCCGGGCCTCCGGGTAGCACGGCACACATCGGAATGAGCGACGACGGAGAGCCCCACGGCACGGCGGGCCGCCCGATGCTGACCGCGCTCCTCCACTCGGGAGTGGGAGAGATCGTCGCGGTGTCCACGCGCTACTACGGTGGCGTCAAGCTCGGAACGGGCGGGCTCAGCCGCGCCTATTCAGGTGGGGTAGTCCACGCTCTCGAGGGGCTGCCGATCGAAGAGAAGGTCGATCGACGTCGGGTCACGATCACCGTCGGCTACGCGGACGTGGACGGCATCCAGCGGCTGGTGTCGGAGCGGTCGTGGGTCCTGACGGAGGAGGTGTTCGGGGGAGAGGTACGCCTCGATCTGCTCATCCCGGTCGACGAAGTCGAGGAGGCCCGACGAGTGGTGGCCGATCGAACGCGAGGATCGGGTGTCGTTGACGTCGAGGAGGGGCTGGACTAGCCCCAGCGCGCATCAATGGCCCGGCGGATCTGCTCGAGACTCTGCCCTTCCTTGTGGCGACGGTACGCAAGCCTCGCCTCACCCTGGCAGATCGGGCATCCCATCGCCATCCCGCCTGCCTGATAGCAGGTGAGCAGCGATCGATAGGTCGGAAATGCAGCACAGCCGCACGCGCATCCGAGGCCGTCCGCAACGTGCGGGATCTCGCGGATCATGTCGTAGATGTCGAGGACGGAATCCGGGAACGCAGCGAGATGCTCCGCGGTGAGCACGGCACTGCCGTCGATCCCGGGGCGTGGATCCGGATGCTCGATCGCGGCGGCCGCGCGACGCGGAGTGACGAGGAACCCGACCGAAAGGAGCGGAAGAGCCTGCAGAAAGGCCCGGCGAGTCCGCACGGTCAGTTGCCCGCTCCCGATGGCGGGGGCGTGATCATGATGTGCGCGCCCGCGGTGCCCGGGAACATGAGCCACGGTGCGCCGGGCGCCGTCGGCTGTTCCGGTAGTCCCGTCGATTGGGTCGTCGCCCAGGGTGTGTACACGACCCAACGAAGGAAGGAATTGCTGACCGAGTTCGATTCCGGATCGAACCCGTCTCCCGTCAGGACGTAGAGCATGGCGGGTTCCTCGGGCATCGCGAGCGTGCCGGCATCGGCTTCCGCCCAACGCCGCTGGGCGAGCTCCCCCGAGTCGGTCACGCCCTGCGCCCGTAACTCGCGGCCACGCGCCATGAACGGGTCCAGCGACTCGTGATAGCATGCGACGTCCCATCCATCCCGGTTGGGATCGTCCGCGAGACAGATGAGTGATCCCCCGCCATCACGCAGGGTCGTCATCGATCCGTCGTCGAGGAATCCGAAGACGGTCGCATCATCTCGCTCCATCACCGGGGCCGCCTGGAGGGCTCCGGCGATCTGGACGCCCGCCGGAGGTGCCTGGGCCTCGGCCGTGGTCGGCGGGCCGAGCACGGTCGCCGTCACGAGAGCGAGAGCCGCGATACGCGCAGCGAGGATCATTCCGCGAAGAGAGGTCTGCTTCGAAGGCATGGTCGACCGAGTCCAGGGTGGGGTCGTTCCGTTCAGGGACGAGGTCCTCGCACGGGAACGATGGTTGATACCGATTCGATAGGCCGAAAGGTGCAGAGACGCCGGAGCGCGGGCGAGGGGGGCGGCGGCGGGGGCGACCGCGGTGGGGTGAACTCGTTGGCCGACGCACCCGGTCCGCGAGGGTTAAGTCTGTCGCGCCTCGCGGCACGGTCCCACGTTGTCGCGGGATTGGGAGGCCGGGTACGCTCACGTCGAATGGATCGGCATATGACGCACTTCACGCGGACGCTCGCCTGCGGGCTCGGAGCCGCAACACTGCTCGTTGGCTGCGGAGGCGAGGACATGCAGGGGTTCCCCACAAGCGACGGATCGGAGGAGCAGGTCATCGCGAGGGCTGCGGCGTATGAGCTCGACACCGAGTACGTCCCGCCGCCGGGTGAGGCACTGCACCACCATACGGCTGGATTCGCGAAAATCCTCTGCTCCGGCGTCTTCATTACCGGTCTCGATGCCGACGACGCAGCGGCCAACGTGGGTGGCTTCATCTCCCCATTCGATGAGCGTCAGCACGTTGTGGACACCGTAATCGACTACGACCGCCAGATGGTCTCGTTGACCCTGCCGGACGGTGTCACCCGAACGGCACGTCGATATGCAAACCAGGGCTGCGTCGCGCATCCCATCGGTGAGACAGAAGTCTTCTTCACACCGTCCGAGGTCGAGCGAAATCTCCCCCCGGCGGAGACCACGCCGTGGCCCATGGGGGACGTGCTGCCCGATGAGCCGTGGCCCGCGGAAGTCGACATGGCCAAGGTCGAGCAGGCGCTCGATGCTGGATTCGGCCCGCCCGAGGCCCGCACGCTCGGCTTCGTCGTGACCTACAACGGCAGGATTCTGGGCGAGCGCTACGGCGCTGGCATCGACATCCATACACCGCTCGAAAGCTGGTCGATGACCAAGAGCCTGACCGGGACGCTCATGGGTGTCCTGATCGAGCAGGGGGTCTACGACCTCTGGGCGCCCGCGCCCATACCCGAGTGGCAGGGCGAAGGGGATCCCCGTCAGGAGATCCGCATCGGTGACATCATGCGCATGTCCAGCGGGATCCGGATCAATGCTCCGTCGGACCCCGACTACAACGCGGACCTCTACGCGGACCACTTCTACCTGTACACGGGCACGGTGAACTCGTACGAGTACGCTGCGACCCGGCCCCAGCAGTGGCCGCCGAACACGATCGGTCGGTATCGGAATACGGACCCGGTCCTGGCCAGCTATCTGGTCCGCCTCGGGGTCGAAGGCGCGGGCATGGACTACCACGCGTTCCCTCAGCAGCACCTCTTCGACCGGATCGGGATCCGTGACGGCCTGATCGAGACGGACGCCTACGGGAACTTCCTCGGGCAGGGGCTCGCCTTCATGCCGGCCCGTGATTGGGCTCGCCTCGGAAATCTCTACCTCCAGGACGGCGTCTGGGACGGCGAGAGGATCCTGCCGGAAGGCTACGCCGAGTACGCGTCGACCGTCGCTCCCGCGTGGAATGCGGACGGCCGGCGCGTGTACGGTGGAGCGTTCTTCTGGGTCAACGGCGAGGGTGGACTCGGGATTCCGGATACGGCGTACCGGATGCTGGGCGCGGGTGGTCAGAGCACGACCATCATCCCGACCCACGGGCTCGTGGTCGTCCGGCTCGGCAAATACACCGGTTCCGGTCCGGGCGCCGATGCGCTCGAAGAGGCCTTCAGACTGTTGATGGAGGCGGTGCCGCCCCTCGACTAGAGAGCGAGCCGCGTCCGAGAGATCGGGGCCCCGGGCCTTCATTCGTTGAGGGACGTCGGGACTGCACACCCTCGGACTTGTTCGCCGAGGCTGCCGGGTCGCTCAGGTGATCGCGTGCCATGCCGGGGCCGGTCCGTGTGGGGACCATTTCATCGAGTGGCTCGCACCACAGGAAGGCCGCGAGGGGGCTCATCGGCCTGCGACCAGGGCTGCCGTCGTGCCCTGTACGAGGGAGTACGCCAGGATCGCTCCGGAGTCGTGACCCAGGCTGCTGACGCCCAGCGCAGCCAGGATACCGAAGAGCCCGCCAGCGACCGAACCGAAGAGCGCTTTCTCGGGGTGGCCCACGACGGCGAATGAGCCGAGGGTCGACCCGACAATGGAGCCGGTGGCCGCGCCGAGGATGAGCGCGGTGAATTTCGATCCGTCGTAGTCGTCTCCACTCGCGACCCAGCCGGTGAATGCCCCGGCGTACATCAACCCGAGCGATCCCGCCGACCCCAGGAGCGCCCCTGCGACGACCCGCCCCGACGATGCACGCGCGGTGGATTCGAGCGCGACGGGCTGTAGAGCGCGTACCGGGATGTGGTCTCCAGTAGAGTGCGTGGTGACCCACGTGGCCTGCTGTGACCGGGACACTGCCTCGAACGGGGAGCCTGGACGCTCCTGCGCCGAAGAGCCGGTGCTCAGGAACATGCTCAGGACGAGGGCCGTGACGATCGGGGTGATCCGGCCTCCGCGTCCGACTGTGGCGTCGAGTGGCATCGTGAAATCTCGTGGCTGGCGTTCGCGTTGTACGCCACGAGAATGTCGAATCAGCCCGACCGGCTCCCTCCGTCGAAGGACGTAGTCGTTGTCTCGTACTGACGTAGAGCGGTCGTAACAGCCCGCCCCCTAGGTCCTGTCGTGTCAGTACACCTGGATCTCGTACGAGCCGTGGTCGCCCCCGAGCGAAGACGCGATCACGCGGAAGAGCCCGCTCTCCGGGAGCGTCACCTCGATACGCGAATTGAATTCACCGGCCCCGTCGTCATTGGTCATCGGCGACGAGATACCGGGTCCGATCAGGTGCAGGTAGCTGTCGAAGTCTTCGGAGATCAGGTCGACCGTGATCCGCTGACCCGCCTCACCCCGGAACGACCACGCCTGCACGGGACGTCCTTCGATCACCGGGTCCAGATCGGTCAGGGTTCCGTACGAGGTCGAACCCACGCTCAGGGCCCGGCCGTCGAACCGGAGCTCGGACATCTGGAGCGGACGATTCACGGCAAGGGAGTATGCGCCGCGCTCGCCGGCACTCAGCATCGAAGCTCCGACGACGTACGTCCCGGTCGCCGGGAAGGTCACCGTGATTTGCGAGTTGAGATCACCTGCACCGTCGTCGTCCGTGAGGGCCTCGACCAGTCCCGGACCCGCCAGGTAGAGGTAGGCGTCGAAGTCGTCCGAGCGGAGGGTCACCTGCATCGTCTCACCGGCGGTGCCCACAAGGCTCCATGCATGCACCGGGCGCCCGTCCTCGATCGAGCGTTCGCTGCCCATCAACGTCCCGTACTCGGTCCTCCCGACGTCCAGTGACCCTCGTGTCGGAAAGCCCATGAGCGAGGAGGTGTCCACACCACCGCACGAGACCCCTGTCGTGAGTTGGGGTGAATCGCTCAGACGGAGGCGATACGTACCCGCCATGTCGGGGGACAGGGCGCTCGCCACGATATGGAAGGTGCCCGGCTCGAGCACTGTGAAGTCGATGCGAGCATGGCAGGCACCACCACTGTCATCGTCACGAAGCGGTGCATCGAGCCCTGGGCCGACCACGTAGAGATAGGCGTCGAAGTCACTCGAGATGAGATCAACCGACACGGTCTGGCCCTGACGTCCCTCGAAGGACCACGCCTCCAGATAGCTCCCGTCCGCGGAGGTAAAGTCGGAGGCCGAGAGGGCACCCATCAGTTCGTCGCCCAGCCCAATCTCTCGTCCGTCGGTCTCGAGGAGCATCAGAACGGAGACACCCTGCTGCTCGTCCTCCAACAGGTCGCGCAGGTCGATGGGAATGCAGCCACTGACGAAGAGGGTGGCGGCAAGAAACGTCCCTGCGGAGCGAGCGAGTGAAGGGCGAGGGACGTGCATGTCTGGCCTCCGATGAGATCGACTTCGAGGTGGTACGTTGTGACGTACTGCACGACTCGGGCCAGACTCGAGTCTCGGTCCTAGTGAAGGTTCCGAATCTGCGATCGTGCGCGCGATGCTGCACGGCCGCTATTCTCCCGACATGATTCCGGGCTCCGAACATCAGCGCTGGTACTCGATCGACCCGGGTGAGCGCCCCTCACCGGTGATCCTGCTGGCGAATCTCGTGCTGGCGGCGGCAGCCGTCTCCTTCGCTGCGCGTATCTCGATCCCGGTGCCGGGGGCGTCGGCTCCCCAAACGCTTCAGACGCTGGCCGTCGTTCTTTCGGGTATGTGGATGGGGCCGGTGTGGGCACCGGTCGCGATGCTCTTCTACCTCGCAGCCGGAGCTGCGGGGCTCCCGCTTTTTGCCGATGGGGCATCCGGCGTCGAGGTCCTTTCGGGCCCGACCGCTGGATACCTGATCGGCTTCGTGATTGGTGCCGGGATCACCGGATGGTCGAGTCGCCGCTCCTGGATTTCACCCATGGCCAGCCTGGTATGGATGACCGGGATGGCGTTGATCGCGCACGGAGTGATCCTGCTGCTCGGCTGGATTCGTCTCGTGCCGCTGGTGGGTATCGGTGGCGCGTTCACCTCGGGGGTAAGCCCGTTTCTGCTCGGGGGCATCGTGAAGTCGCTGCTCGCGGCGGTCATCTGGATCTTCGTGGAGATGTCGAAGCCGCCGGACTAGGGCGTAGACGCGGTGTCGCGTGATACCTTGGTCCATGCCCGTGTCCATCGAAGACATCCGCGCCGCAGCCGAGGCGATCGAGGGCCACGTCGTACGTACGCCTTCCGTTCGCTCTGGACCGCTGTCCGACGATCTGGGGTGCGAACTCTTCCTCAAGCTCGAAACGCTCCAGCGCACGGGGTCGTTCAAGGACCGTGGCGCGCTGGTAAAGCTTCAGGCGCTCTCGGATGAGGAGGCCGCTCGCGGAGTAATTGCCGTGTCCGCCGGCAACCATGCCCAGGGCGTTGCGGCGCACGCCCAGCGGCTTGGCATCCCTGCCACGATCCTGATGCCGGTTGGAACGCCGTTCACGAAGATCCGTCGGACCCAGGCGTTCGGCGCTCAGGTGATCCTGCACGGAGAGACGCTGAACGAGGCTGAGCCGTTCGCGCACGAGAAGGCCGCGTCGGAGGGACTCACCTTCGTCCATCCGTACGACGACGAATCGATTATCGCCGGCCAGGGCACCGTGGCGCTGGAGATGCTCGAGGATATCCCCGACCTCGATGCCATCCTGGTTCCCATCGGTGGAGGGGGGATCATTTCGGGGGTCGCCACGGCCGTGAAAGCGATCGACCCCGCGGTGGAGATCATCGGCGTCGAGACCGAAGTCTATCCGGCCATGCACAATGCGGTGCGAGGCGACGACGCACCGGTCGGTGGCGATACGATTGCTGACGGCATCGCGGTCAAGTCGCCCGGCCGGCTGACCAGAGAGATCGTCGCGCGGCTCGTGGATGACCTCCTGCTCGTCGCCGAATCATCGATCGAGGCTGCCGTCCAGAGCCTCGTCACGGACGCTCATGTCGTCGTGGAGGGGGCCGGGGCCGTGCCGCTCGCGGCCGTGCGTGAGAACCGGGAACGGTTCGCGGGACGTCGAGTCGGTCTGGTCGCGTGCGGCAGCAACATCGATCCTCGGATCCTCTCGTCGATCCTCCTGCGTGGCATGTCACGCGCCGGCCACCTGGCGAGCTTGAGAATCTCCATCCCGGATCAGGCGGGTGTGCTGGGCCGGGTTGCTCAGGTGATCGGCTCCGTCGGGGGTAACATCGTCGAGACGTACCACCAACGGATGTTTGCCCACGTTCCGGTCAAGCGTGCGGAGCTGGACGTAGTCGTAGAGACCCGGGACTCGGGCCACGCCGAGCAGATCGTGGAGCAGCTACGAGACGCCGGCTTCCCGACGCGACTGCTTACCGATGAGGTGTGATCTGTGGACGTCGAGATCCGTCAGGCGACGGTCAAGGACATCGCCGGACTCGAGGCCGTGCGTGCCCCGGATGAGGAGGCAGGACCTGCCGATCCACGGATGGCACGGTACCTGCTTGGTCAGCACCATCCGCAGTTCGCCCTGACCGAGCGAGTCGTTCTCATCGGCGAGTCCGATGGTGAGATACTGGGCTACGTGGGCGGACACCGGACGACTCGTCACGAATGCGGAGGCGAGCTTCAGTATTTGTACGTGACCCCCGGGCATCGTCGCTCGGGTGTGGCCGGTCGCATGGTCGGCGTACTCGCCGAATGGTTCGAGAGCCACGGTGTTCGTCGCGTGTGTGTCGACGTCGACCCCGAGAACCGTCGAGCACGTGCCTTCTATGCGCGGCACGGCGCGGTGGTGCTGAACTCACACTGGATGGTCTGGGAGGACCTGCGTTCGTCGCTTGGCGACGCGAACGTCCCCTGACACGGCTGGCACCGCAGGGTCGTGCCGAGGCGGCCAGGCACCTGCCCCCTCTAGAACGAGAGCAGCTTCGTGAACTTCGCGGTCAGGAAGCGGTCGAGCACCGTATTCGCCGCCGTGTCCCGTCGCTCGGTGAGGACCACGTA
>CAZBHZ010000008.1:109522-115917 GCA_964492085.1 uncultured Gemmatimonadaceae bacterium
CTCCATCCCACCGAGAATCGCCCTGCCATCTCGCGGTCCACCGGAGTCCCATCCGCCTGAGTCCCGTCCGTCGCTGCGAGATAAGACTGGATCAGGAGGTAGCCGTTCATGGCCTGAAGGTTCGCGTCGACGCCGTAGCTACGGTTGTCGGCGCGGCCGTCGCCGGTCTCCATGCGATTCACGAAGATGCCACCCAGACTCAATCCGGGTGTTGGCTCGCCCCGCACCCGCGCGACCGTGAAGTTCTCGGCACCGATGTCGCCTTCGGTGCGTGTCTGCATGTTGAGGACACCGAGGCTCACCGGCCCCGCGCTGCCCGTGACCCGCCCGCCGCCGAGGATCGGCAGCGGCGCACCGCTTCGACTCAGGCCGATCCGTCGTGAGTAGAACAGCGTGAAGTCCCGATTCGTGGCACCCGATCGGGTCTGGCGATTCCCCTGGTCGCCGAACTGAAAGATGCCCGCGTTCTCGAGGAAGAATTCTCTCTTTTCGGGGAAGAAGAGCGAGAAGCGCGTGAGGTTGACCTGCTCCTGATCGACCTCCACCTGACTGAAGTCGGTGTTTGCCGTGAGATCGAGGGTCAGCCCGGGCGTGATGCCGTACTTCACATCGAGTCCGACCTCGACCTCACGCTCTGCCCCGGCCTGGAGGTCGCCGGACGGCTGAGACGCCAGCACGAACGGCTTCATCTGCAGATTTCGACTGGGCTCGAGGCCGTCGAGGCCGACGAGGCGTCCACCGCGTGAGCTGACGTAGATCTGCCAGCGCCGGTCCATCGGTGACCAGGTCGCATCCTCGTTCTTCCTTCGGATCCGGCGCAGCAGGTTGAGTCCCCAGACCTGCTCCTCACGAGACGCGTCGAAGCGGAGCTGCGACCATGGAATGGCGAGCTCCAGAGTCCAGCCCTCGTCATGGACACGTGTCTGGAGATCGAATGCGGCATCCCACGCCGCGTTGTTGATACGCCCGTCATCCGCGGTCTGAATGTCTCGAACAGCGCCGCCGGGGTTGAAGAAGAATGAAAAGACGGTCGTTCCATCGAGGAACGGATCGAACATCATCCCGAAGGCATCACCGTCGCGCGTATTCGGATCCCGCTGCAGCGTCGGGATGATGGGCTCGTAGCCCGGCTGCTCCATGAGCTCGGCACCGATGTAGAGGTGCTCGTCGTCGAAGAGGATGCGCACTTCGGTACGCTCCGTCGCGGGCATGCCCGCGTCGGGCTTCTGTTGCCAGAACTCGTCGATGATGGGAGCGGCCGCCCACGTAGGGTCGTCGAGAACGCCATCGATCGTGATCGGGCCGACGGCGCGCGCCGCCGCCGCTCGAGGCCTTGGGGCCGTATCCAGGTCGATCGGTGTCTGCGCGGCGAGTCTCCCGCTCGTAGCGGAAAGAGCGAATGCCGAAATCAGGACGGCTCGTCGGAGCATCAAGGGAACGAGATGGAGGTGTATCGGCATCGAGAATCTGCTGCCTGAGCGACAACATCGAGACACGCGAGGGGCCCAGTGAGTTGATCACCCGGGTAAGGGGCGAGGGCTGGCGCCCTTCCACCGGGCGCAACAGCTTCGCCGCGATGACACCGAATTCGCCCCATCCCGACGGCCTGGTTCGTACGCTTGGCCCCTTTGCGGCCGGTGCGTTCGTCGTGACGAACATGATCGGGTCGGGTATCTTCACGGTCCCCGCATTCGTGCGAGTCGCAACCGGAAGTGCACTGGCGTCCCTTGGCGTCTGGTTGGCTGCGGGGCTCCTCGGTCTCTGCGGAGCCCTGTGCTACTCGGAACTCGCGACCCGAATGCCTCGGGCGGGCGGGGAGTACCGATTCCTGACTGAGGGCTTCGGTGAGCTCTGGGGCTTTCTCAGCGGTTGGACCTCATTCGTTGTCGGCTTCTCCGCTGCCGTGGCTGCATCATCGCTCGGGGTCACCGCCTACGTCGCGCCCCTCATCGAAGGCTGGAATCCGAGCACTCTCTTCGTCGGGGGGGTCACCGAAGGTGCCGCCGCCGCGGCTGCACTGATTCTCGTTCTGACGGCTGTGCACTGTATCGGTGTTCGCTGGAGCGGCGGCGTGCAGACGATGCTGGCCACGCTGGTTCTTGCGGCCATTGGTCTGTTGTTGCTGGCCGGCTTCTCGAGCGGGAACGGTGACTGGTCGGGGCTTACCGCCGCATCGAACGCGGAGAGCAACTGGTGGGTGGCGCTTCTGCAGGTCACGTACGCCTATGCCGGATGGAATGCGGCGGCGTACATCGCGGGAGAGGTGGCCCGGCCGACGCAGAATCTTCCGATTGCGATCATCGGTGGTACCACGTTCGTCATCGTGGCGTACCTCCTGCTCAATACGCTCTTCTTTTACGCGGTGCCCGAGGCCCGGTGGGAACCGACGATCGCGATCGGGGCCGTCGCCGCAGAGCGCCTTTTCGGTGATGCGGGAGCGCTGGCCGTCAGCGGCATGATCGCCCTGGCGATGTTCGGGTCCGTCAGTGCGATGACGGCCGTCGGGCCACGGATCTACTATGCCATGGCGCGTGATGGTTTTGCCCCGCGGGCGCTGGCGCGCACTTCGGCCCGTGGCACGGCTCCTGTGCCAGCAATCATGGCCCAGGGGGTGCTCGCCGCCCTGCTCGCGCTCACCGGCGCCTTCGAGGCCTTGCTGGTCTATATCGGATCGTCGTTGTTGCTGTTCAACGCGTTGACCATCGCGACGGTGTTCGTGATTCGTCGGCGTGGTGAGGGTGAGGGTGAGGGTGAGGGTGTGTTCCGAACTCCCCTGCATCCGTTACCCGCGCTGGTGTTCATCGGCATGACCCTCGCGGCGTGGATCAATGGACTCATCGGGGCGCCCGTGCCTACCGGGGCTGCGCTGGCCACACTGGCCGTGGGCGCGTGTGTGTACCTGGCCGGACAGCGGCTGGACTGGTTCGTTCGCTCTTCTACTGGATCGTGATGGGCGTCAGTCCGGGGATTACGGCTGCACACGTCGGGCGTCCCCCCGAAGCGTCGAGGCTCGATCCACAGGTCTAGAAGGCCAGCAGCTTCGTCACCTTGAGCGTCAGACCGCGCTCGAGCAGGGGCTCCGGAACGCCCGTCGCCAGACTTCTTCTCTCGGTATAGACCAGGAAGACGTCGGACAGAGGCGAGTGAATCAGGTTGATTCTCGCGTTGGAGATCAGCTCTTCGGTCGCGCCGTTGTACTGAACGAAGGCGAGGAAGAACGCGCGGGTGTTCAGAGCGTAGCGGAGCCGGGCGCTGTAGATGTCCGCGCTGAAGTTCAGTCCTCCCAGCGTCAGGTCGTTTCGCTGACCACCCAGTTCCAGGGACACATGCTCGTTGGGGCGCACCGTCAGATCGGCGGAGTACGACGTACGCGAACCATCGTAGAAATCCCCCCACTGCACGCTGGCCGAAAGGAAGACGGGCAGGTCTCCCCGAGTGGACAGACGGATGCTGGGCTCGAGCCACTCGTACGTTCCCGCCAGGACGTCCGCGCTGCCGATCTTCGTCGTCTCAAAGAGGCGCTCGTACCGATCACGAACGCGCATGGTGATCTGACCCCCCGCCAGAAGGGAGACCACGGCTCCGGCTTCCAGTCCGCGTGTCTCCAGCGCGTCTTCGAGATTCGTGTAGAGGTCGACGTCGAGGTACGGATTGATCTCCCGGATTCCCAGTCGGTTGATCTGGGGATGGACGCCTACCGTAGTGAAGTAGCGACGCACAGCGGTGCGATCGATGAAGCCGGTTTCCGGGTTGAATCCCTCCCCGACGTGCTTGAACAGACCGGAAACATTCCAGAACGGATTCCGCCACGCGGTCTGCATCATCGCCGTGTTGGCGTCACCGTCCGGAACGGGTTCGTCCGTTCGCGCCCAATACGCAGACATCAGCACGTTGGTGGCGACCTGGACGTTGGCGTCAACACCATACGAGCGGTTGTAGGCAGATGGGTCGGGGCCGCCCGTCTCCTGCCGATTGATGAACATGCCGCCGATGGTCGCGGGCCCGAAGGTCCCCTTGGCTCGGGCGACCGCGAAATTCTCCGCCGTGTAATCCGACCCATTGGTCAGACCGGAGAAGGATCGCGTCTGCATGTCCAGCACACCGATCTCGAACCGGTCTCCGATCCGACCCGTGAGCCGTGCGCCACCGCCGATGGGAAGCGGCTCCCGTGTCGTGGAGAGCCCGATCCGCCGGGAATTGAACAGCCGGAAATTTCGTGGGCTGCTTCCTGTTCGGTAGTTCCGGATGGCCGTGTCCTGAAACCCGAAGGTGCCCTCGTTCTCGAGGAAGAAGTCCCGGCGCTCAGGAAAGAAGAGCGAGAATCGGCTGAGATTCACCTGCTCCTGGTCGACCTCGACCTGACTGAAGTCGGTGTTCACGGTCAGGTCGAGCGTCATGCGGGGTGTCAGGCCCCACTTGGCGTCGATCCCGACATCGACGCTCTGCTCTGCCGGTGTGGGACGAGCACCGGTCAACCGATTACCCAAGGCATACGGCTTGATCCACAGGTTCCGACCCCGGGGCAGATCCCGCAGCCCCTCCATCGTTCCGGCCAGGGAGAACTTGTACACGCGGTACTGAATCGGGATGGGAGCCCACAGCGCGTCCTCGTTCCGGCGACGGATCCGCCGAGAGAAGTTGATGCCCCACACCTGGTCTCCTACGACCGGATTGAAACGCATCGTCGCGAAGGGGATCGCCATCTCCACGACCCAGGTCGAGTCATTGATCGATGTCCGGACGTCTACGATCCCTTCCCACGCAGGAGACATGTCCCGCTGGTCGTTGAAGGCCTGCGCGTCCCACAGGGCACCTCCGGGGTTCACGGCCCAAAGGAAGCCGTTCTGCCGATCTAGATAGGTGTCGATCGCGACGCCGAAGATGTCCGAGTTGGGTGTGTCGAAGTCCTGCTCGAGCCCGGGGATGGCGAGACTGCGCGTGTCTTCGTCGTACAGGACCGCACCCACGTACAGGTTCTGATCGTCGTAGAGGATCCGCAGGATCGTCCCCTGTGAGGCCGGCATGCCCGGATCCGGGATCGTCTGGATCCATGTCCGGTTGTCTGCTCGGGCTTCGGCCCAGGCCGCATCATTCAGGAGGCCGTCAACCACAATGGGGTCGTCGATGCGGGTCGCGTGGATGACCGGTCTCGGGACATTCAGCGGGTCGACGGGATATACGGACGGCGATTCAGTCGACTGACCGGAAAGTGGCGACACGCCCAGCGGAAGCAGGACGAGCGTGCGCATCGCGCGTCTGGTCACCACCTGCAGCGTGGGTCGGCTGCGCGGGATTCGGGCGCCCGGTTGAGACAGCATGATGATCGTGCTCGTTGGTCCCATCACGAATCTGAGATTCTTGCAGAGGTGTCGGATCTGAGCACGGGAGCCTCGCGTGCTCATTTTGGGCCGTTTCGACGCCGGTGGGCTGGTTACCGCGGCCCACGTTGTCGGTCGGTCCGCCACCTGTAAAGCGTGCCGCCCGCCCGATCTCCTCCGCCGGCAAGGAGTGAGGTGCGGTTACCGAGTCGTCATTCTAGCGTGGCCCCCTGACTGATCCGGTACCGCCTCGTTCTCAGAGCGAGTCGGCGAAATCGGGATAAAGCCGAGGTAGGCACTTCGGGCACAACCCGTGACTCACCTCCGTTCCGGTTCGTTCCGACAGATACCCCTCGAGCGTCTGCCAGGGGCCGTCCTCGATCCGGACGTTCTTGCAACCCATGCAGAGAGGAATGAAGTCGTCGAGAGCCTTCGCTAGCTGCTGTTCGAGTTGGAGGTGGGCCGACGCTTCGCGATGCTGTACTTGCAGGAAATGGAGGCGCACCACAGCAAACGTGATCAGGAGTTGGAGAGCTGTAGAAAGCTGACCCGCGAGCGCCAGCGTTGCGTCGTCCATGAAGGCTACCCACGGGAAAGACGATTGCAGTATTGCCATACCGATGATGACCGAGGCTACGGCTCGTTCCTCCCGCCTGAGTGTCGCGACTTCGTCGCGCTGGTACAGGACAAAAGCAGCCACCCACAGGCACACGGCCATGTCTCCTGAGGGAACGATCAGGGCTGCGGTGGACAGCGGTGCCATGCGGCCCGACACGGTCTGCACCAGCCACGTGAGGACGACCGCGACCGCGACGACGACCCCCCAGCGCGGCATGGGTCTGTCCCGGGCCTGCAGCGCCCCCCAAACGACCAGGAACCCTGCAGCGATCGCACTTGCGGGAAGGAGCCCTGTTTGGAACCAGAGCTCATTCGAAGCAAATTGGCCCGCCACGTAACGAAGAGACCAGATGGCCCACCAGAGCGACCATTTCCACAAATAGCCCGCGTTGTCATGAGCTGCGAGAACCGCCAGTATGCACGCCGCGGTGACGGGTACGAGGATCTGCGCTGTGGTTA
>CAZBHZ010000008.1:116017-118710 GCA_964492085.1 uncultured Gemmatimonadaceae bacterium
AGAACCGCCAGTATGCACGCCGCGGTGACGGGTACGAGGATCTGCGCTGTGGTTAGCTGCAGGAGAATGTCCAAGGAGCCTTGGCCTTTGGTGCCATACCGAATTGATCCCGAGGAGGATAGCGCTCAGGGACAAGAGTGCCGTACTCAGTCGAGAAAGGTTCAGCGTATGCGGGTAGGCTATGAGTTCGAACGCCACTCTACAAGCCTGTTGGCGTTGAAGGTGAGATGATCTTCCGTCCACACTTTTGCAGCGAAGCATCGCTTCTGGCAGAGTCGGGATCATACTGAGAATGGGTGGGGCGGATGCCCCGACCGGTCGACTACGAGAAGAGGAAGTAGCATGGGGCGATTGCACGGCGTGGGGGTCTTGCTATGCGTGCTCGGGGCGTTGCTCACTGCCCCGGCACTCGTCGCGCAGATGTCTCCGAGTGCTGTCGCCGTGCGTGTGAGCGAGGCGCCGAACATCGATGGCGTTCTCGATGAAGCCCTGTGGCAGACCCTGCCCGTCATCAGCGATTTCGTGCAGCGGGATCCTGTCGATGGTGCGTCGCCGTCGGAGCGAACCGAGGTGCGTATCGCCTACGACGAGGGGCATCTCTACTTCGGATTCGTTCTGTACGACTCCGAGCCTGAACTCATTCGGCGGAGCATTCTGCACCGCGAGGGACGCATCGATCAGGACGATCACGTCTGGATCGGTCTCGACACGTACAACGACGACCGGAACGCCTACATCTTCGAGTTGAACTCGTTCGGAACGCAGGGGGACGCGCTCTTCAACGACGAGTCGATGACGCTCGACGACTGGAACTGGGAGGGCGTGTACGAAAGTGAGGCACGGATCACCGAGGAGGGCTGGACGCTCGAGGTGGCCATCCCGTTCACCACGATTCGGTTCGCTGACGCCGAGCAGCTGGAGATGGGGCTGGCGATTCGTCGCGCGATTCGACGAAAGAACGAGGAGGTCTACTGGCCACACATTCCGCAGGAGTACCGAAGCGGCTTCATGACGGCGTCGCAGTACGCGACACTCACCGGGCTCGAGAACGTGCGTCGCGGTCGATACATGGAGCTCAAGCCGTACAGCATCCTCGGTGCTCAGAAGAACGCGGGCGAAGAGCGCGACGCGCTCGAGGACATCGGGGTCGACTTCAAGTACGCGGTGACGTCCAACCTCACGATGGACCTCACCTACAACACCGACTTCGCCCAGGTCGAAGCGGATAACGTTCAGATCAACCTCACCCGCTTCTCACTCTTCTTTCCGGAAAAACGCGAATTCTTCCTCGAGCGGGCGGGGCTCTTCGCGTTCGGGAAGGGGCGGGACACCGAGATCTTCTTCAGCCGTCGGATCGGGCGGACGAACGACATCATCGGTGGCGGTCGGATGACGGGGCAGGTCGGCCCTCTGTCAATCGGTGTACTCAGTCTGCAGACGGACGACGTCCTCGACCCGGACGGCTTCGTGACCGCGTCGGGTGCGAACAACTCGGTACTCCGGTTGCGTGCGGACGTCATGCCGCGGACCACTGTCGGTGGCGTGTTCACCAGTCTTCAGAATGGGGATGGTTACAATCGGGTCGTAGGGGCTGACACCCAGGTTCGATTCTGGAACAGCAGCAGCCTTGACGCCTGGTACGCCAATGTCTGGGACTCGGAGTCCGGGAGTTCCAGCGCCGCTGCCATGGAGCTTCGGCTTCAACCTGAGCGCTGGTATTCGCTCACCGGGAACTACCAGACCGTGGACGAAGCGTTCGACCCGTCGCTCGGGTTCGTACGCCGAAGGGATATGGTCAAGTACGGCGGCACCGTCGCGTATACCCCGCGGTTCGAGTCGAGTCGCTGGGCTCGAAGTCTCGTCACCGCCGTGGTCGTCGACCGGATCGATGGGCAGGACGGTAATCAGCAATCGTCGAGTCAGTTGTCGCACAACATGCTCACGCTTCAGTCCGGAGACTGGATCAGCTTCAACGCACGGCGACGCTTCGAGCGACTCGAGGCGCCGAGCAGCATTCAGGGCCGCCCGCTGTCCGTAGGTGACTACGAGTTCTTCAACGTGGACGGAGGCTTTCGCACCAACGAGAGTCGGATTCTCTCCGGCTCGGGCAATATTTCCTTCGGTGACTTCTGGAACGGAACCCGGTCGAGCTACACCGGAGCAGTCGCGTGGAAGACCGGGCCCTACCTGACACTCCGTCCATCGGTCAGTCGGAACAACGTAAGCCTGCCGGTCGTGGACGGTGATTTTTCCACCACCCTCCTAAGTCTCGACGTGCTCGGGGCGATCTCTCGGGACCTGTTCGCCAACGCGCTCGTGCAGTGGGATGATGTCTCCCGGCAGCTCCAGGCCAACATCAGGATCAACTGGATCCACACTCCGGGTAGTGACCTCTTCGTCGTGTTCGACACGGGCTACTTCACCGGTGACCTCCTCGACCCCAGAGACCCTCGCTGGCTGCGGCGGACCGGTGTCGTGAAGCTGACCTATATGGTCGCTTTCTGATGCACGCCGGTCGGGGCCCCAGCCGCCCGGACCCGTTGAACCGTCGTGCACCCGTGACTAGCTTTTCCGGCTCGGTGCAGCGGATGTTCGTGCGCCGATCGAAGGGCCTGTAGCTCAGTTGGTTAGAGCGCACGCCTGATAAGCGTGAGGTCGGTAGTTCAAATCTACCCAGGCCCACTGAACCCTGT
>CAZBHZ010000009.1:0-116076 GCA_964492085.1 uncultured Gemmatimonadaceae bacterium
CGGGTTCGTGAGACGACCCTGCGAAAGGCAGGGCTCTCGCGAGCGAAGCTCGCCGCAATCCGGGATCTCGCGTCGAAGATTCGGTCCGGCGCGGTCCAGGTGCACGACCTTCACGAGCAGTCGGATGCAGAGGTCGTCCGTCGCCTCATTCAGGTTCGGGGGATCGGGGTATGGACGGCGCAGATGTATCTGATGTTCCGTATGCACCGGCCCGACGTCTGGCCGACGGGCGACCTCGGGGTTCGGAACGGGTATGCGAAGGCACACGGGCTCGAGGTCTCGCCCACGGCCCGGGAGCTCGAGGCGCTCGGGGACGACTACCGACCATGGCGAAGTGCCGCAGCCTTCTACTGCTGGCGAATTCTGGAAACGGAGCTCACATGAGCCGCAAGACGACACCACTCGATGACCGGCTGTATGAGTATTTCCTGGAGGTGTCGATTCGAGACGATGATATCCGTCGGCGCCTGCGTGACGAGACGGGCGAGCTTGAGCATGCGGAGATGCAGATCAGCCCGGAGCAGGGGCAGTTCATGACGCTGCTGGTCGGGGCGATGAACGCGAAGCTCGCGCTCGAGCTCGGGACGTTCACGGGGTACAGCACGCTGTGCATCGCCGAAGGGCTGCCGGATGACGGCACCCTGATCGCATGCGATATCGACGAGGAGTGGCCGTCGTTCGGGCGCCGATACTGGGCGGAGGCCGGGGTCAGTCACAAGATCGAATTCCGAGCCGGTCCCGCGGCGGACACGATGGCGCAGTTGATCGCGGAGGGGATGGAAGGACACGTCGATTTCGTCTTCATCGACGCGGACAAGCGCGGCCTGGAGGAGTACTACGAAAAGGCTCTGAAGCTCGTCCGGGTGGGTGGCGTCATCGCGGTCGACAACACGCTCTGGAGCGGAGCGGTGGCCGACCCGGACGTCCAAGATGAGGACACGAACGCGATCCGCGGGTTCAACGCCACGGTCATCGACGACCCTCGTGTCCAGATCAGCCTCGTGCCGATCGGGGATGGGCTGACGCTCCTCCGAAGGGAGAAGTAGACGCGAAGACGATTCGCGTTTCCGGAGAACAGGCAGACGCGAGAACGGCCCGCCCCCCGTGAGGGAGCGGGCCGTCGATCCAGCCGTGTCGGATGCTGCGTCCTACACCCGGTTGAACGCCGACACCTGGTACGCGAGCTCGTTGCCGCTGGCATACGACCACTGGGCGTCGCGGAACGTCCGGTAGGATTCGTACACCTGTCGGAAGGTCGCGTCCGCCGCGGCCTGCTCTTCGAGGTAGGCGTTCGACTCACGCCACGCGGCGTCCATGATGTCCTGCGGGTACTCGCGCACGATAACTCCGTGGTCGTTGACCAGGCGCTGAAGCGCGAGGGGGTTGGCGTTATCGTACGACGCCAGGCGGTCGGCGAACGTCTCGCCGCACACGGCCTGCAGGATCTCCTGATACGCGGGCGGAAGCTCGTTGTACGCCTCCATGCTGATGAGGAGGCCCATGGTCACGCCGGGCTCCCACCAGCCGGGGTAGTAGTAGTTCTTCGCGACCTGATAGAAGCCGAGCTTCTCGTCGTCGTACGGTCCCACCCACTCGGTTGCGTCGATCGCGCCGCGCTCCAGCGCCGGGTAGATCTCCGGGGCTCCGAGGTTCTGCACCGTGACACCGAGACGGGACATGATCTCACCACCGATGCCCGGGATCCGGAAGCGAAGGCCCGCCATATCGGCGAGGCCACCGACAGGCTCGCGGAACCAACCACCCATCTGCCCGCCCGTGGAGTTGCACGGGAAGGAGATGACGCCGAAGTCGGCGTAGATCGAGTTGAGCAGCTCGAGGCCGCCTCCGTGCATCATCCACGCGTACTGCTGACGCGTGCTGAGGCCGAAGGGAATTGCCGTATCGAACGCGAGGGCCGGGTTCTTTCCGATGTAGTAGTAGCCGGGGGAGACACCGCATTGAACGGTGCCCTGCATGACGGCATCCATGACCTGGAGCGCCGGGACGATCTCATTGGCCTGATACACACGCATCGTGAAGTTGCCGCCCGTGAGCTCCTCGACGCGACGGGCCACTCGGACACCGGCGCCGTGGAGCAGGTCGAGGCTCTCGGGGAAGCTGGTCGCGAGGCGCCAGCTGACCCTCGGCCCACTGATCCCTGCTCCGCCCGCCGCCGGGGTGCTCGCACTCTCCCCGCCTCCGCAGGCGCTGAGGGCTGCGACACCCGCAGCTCCCGTACCGGCCTTCTTGATGAAGTCCCGTCTCTTGATGGTCATGGCTGCCCTGTGTGTGTCGTACGGTCGACTGATCTGACTGCGTCCGCCTGCCGGCTCTGACGCTCGAGGGCGAATGAAGTAACCCACCTCCCGGCCTCGGGCAATCACTGTCTGGCGCGGACCCCGCCGGGGCCGGATACTTGCCGAACTCGTACCCTTCTTCGACTGCCGTCCCGAGGCTCCGATGCGTCATCCGGCCCCGCTCTCCTCACGTCTTCTTCCCGCGCTCCTGCTGACGGTGGCCGTGGCCGCAGGGCCGGTACTCGGCCAGGATCAGGAGGCCGCCCTTTCGAACGGCGGGATGGTCTCGTCCCAGCAATGGATCGCGAGTCAGGTCGGCGCCGACGTGCTGGACGCCGGCGGCAATGCGGTCGATGCAGCGATCGCGACCGGGTTCGCGCTTGCCGTCACGCATCCGACCGCAGGGAATATCGGAGGTGGTGGCTTCATGGTGATCCGCTTTCCGAATGGTCAGTCGACGACCATCGACTTCCGCGAGAAGGCACCCCTGGCGGCGCATCCGGAGATGTGGCTCGACGAGAACGGTGAGTACTCGTTCCAGGTCCACCACCTGAGCCACCGTGCCGTCGGCGTCCCGGGCACCGTGGCTGGATTCGACAAGGCGCACCGTCTCTATGGAGATGCCTCGTGGGCGGATCTGGTCGACCCGTCCGTGGACCTCGCGAACGATGGCTTCGAGCTCAGCGCGTCACTGGCTGGCTCCATCGCGCGCTTCGCGGCGGGGCGCGGTGCTCAATACGAGGCATCCGTAGCTGCCTTTACCGACAACGGCAGGCCGTACTCGGCAGGGGACACGTGGCGTCAGCCTGACCTCGGACGGACGCTCGAGCGAATCCGAGACGATCGGTCCGACGGCTTCTACCGTGGCACGACGGCGAGGTTGATCGCTGCCGAGATGCGTCGGGGCGGGGGACTGATCACGGAAGAGGATCTCGACCGATACGAGGCGCGTGAACGCACGCCCATTACGGGCACGTATCGGGGGTACGACGTGATTTCCATGCCCCCGCCGAGCTCGGGTGGCATCGCGATCGTGACGGCGCTGAACATTCTGGAGGAGTACGATCTCGCGTCGATGGGTCACAACAGTGCGGAGTACCTGCACCATGTGGCGGAAGCGATGCGCCGGGCGTTCCGCGATCGAGCGACCTACCTCGCCGACGCGGATTTCAACGACGTGCCCATCCAGCGCCTGACCAGCAAGGACTACGCGGCGTGGCTTCGTCGCGACCTGGATCCGGAACGTGCGTCGATCTCGCACCCGTCGGACGTGGATCAGCCGTACGAGTCACCCGAGACGACGCACTACTCCGTCGTGGATGCGAGCGGTATGGCCGTGTCGGTGACCTACACGCTCGAATCCGGATACGGATCCGGGATCGTTGTCCCGGGTGGCGGCTTCCTGCTGAATAACGAGATGGGTGACTTCAATGCGGGTCCCGGGCTGACGAATGCGAGTGGCCTGATCGGGACGGAGCCGAACCTCGCTCGGCCGCAGCAGCGCATGCTCTCGTCGATGACCCCCAGTATTCTCGCCCACGACGGTGACCTCGTCGCCGTGATCGGAACACCCGGTGGCCGGACGATCATCAACACGACGTTGCAGCTCATTTTGAACATGGTCGACTTCGACATGGACATCGAGCAGGCCGTCGCCGCTCCGCGCATGCACCACCAATGGCTCCCCGATCGTATCCGACTCGAGGCCGACGCAGTATCGCCGGACGTAGTTCAGGCGCTCGAAGAGCTCGGCCACGCCGTGCAGATGGGAGGGCGGCAGGGCTCGGCCAACTCGATTGGCGTGAACCCCCGGACGGGCGTTCGGATGGGGGCGCCGGATCCTCGGAGTGCGGACGCCGGAGCCGTGGGAAGCGCTGCGCCCGGAGGCGCTCGGTAGGCAGGCGCGTCCGGACGCGATAGGATGAACGGTGCCTGCTTTGACGTGTAGTACGATCGGAGTACGACCACTCGAATACGCCCGCAGGGGCAGTACACGGAGCTGATCGACGATGCGAGGACGTCTCGCCATCCACACCCTGTCCGCAGCGGCGCTCGCCACCGCGATGATCGCGTCGCCAGGGATCGCCCAGTCCTCCGGGCCGTCGCACGCCGGGTACGACCCGACGGCGACCGTCGGCGGGCATTACCACGAAGGCGAGCTCGGCGAAAAGCTGATGATTCTGGAGAGCGCGCTGAAGTGTAATTGTGGCTGCGGTCTCGATGTCCACTCGTGCCAATTCCAGATGCAGTGCGGGACGTCACCGGTATGGTCTGCTCGAATTCGGCAGGCGCTCGAAGCGGGTGAATCGGTTGACGTGGTCCAGGCCAGTTTCGTTTCGGAGTACGGGACTGAGGTTCTGATGCTGCCCCCGGCCGAAGGGTTCAACCTTCTCGGCTACTTCCTCCCGGCGGCCGCCATTCTTTCGGCGGGTATGCTCGTCGGGATGGTCGCCCGTGGCCGTGCGACGCATGAGGCGCTGGCGCCCGTCGAACAGCTGTCGGCGGACGAAGAGGCGAAGCTTCGAGCCGCCATGCTCTCCCTCGACGAGTCCGAAAGCCCGGACTGGTAGGAGGATCCACCGTCCACTTCGTCGGCCGCCGATCTTCCAAAAGCGTGACTAGACAACTAATCACCAATCAGGTATTTTTCGGCTTCAGTTCAACGTAACGAGTCGCTTCGGCGGCTCTCGAGACGGGACATACCATGAACACGACCGCAACCAGGACGACGGCTGAGCTCGACGCCGACCTGAACCAGATGATTCTCGAGGGGAAGGCACTCGAGGCCTTCGAGACGTTCTATGCCGAGGGCTGCATCATGATCGACCAGGGATTCGAGCCCTGGGTGGGGAAGGATCTCAATCGGGAGCGTGAAGAGGACTTCTTCAGCAAGATCACCGATTTCCGTGCCGGTGAGCTCAAGGAGACGGCCGTGCGTGGCGATACCTCCTTTTCCGTCTGGCACTGGGACTACACGCACGCCGAATGGGGTGACGTGAAGTACGATCAGGTCGCCGTCCGCAAGTGGGTCGACGGCCTCATCGTGGAAGAGCGATTCTACCGGGGCTGACCCCGATCGCGACGGCTCCCGGGAGTGAGGGGGCCGGCGTGGAGAAGGACACAGGTCGCGGCCGGAGGCATTCTGGCCGCGACCTTCGTGTTCGAGCCCCTAGGCGGACCGGACGGCGCCCAGCCCTCCGTCGACGCCGAAGGTCTGGCCGGTGACCCACGACGCCTGAGGGGACAGCAGCCAGGCGATGGCCCCGGCGACGTCCTCGGGCTGACCGATGCGACGCAGCGCGTGCATCGCCTCGGAGGCCGAGCGGGCCGCTTCGGACGAGGTGATTCGGGACGTGAGCGGGGTTTCGACGAGACCCGGGGACACCGCATTTACGCGGAGTCCGGCCTTTCCGTACGTGGCCGCGGCAGACCGGACCATGGCTTCAATGCCGCCCTTGGCAGCTGCGATCGCTTCGTGATTCGGCAGCCCGATCGAGGCCGCGGCCGTCGATACGAAGACCAGACTTCCCCCACCGGTCTTCATCATGGGCCGGGCCGCCGCCCGGAGGATACTGAAGGAACTGGTCAGGTTGGTCGCGATGGTATGCGCCCACTCTTCGTGCTTTGTGAGGTGAGCGGGCTTGAGCAGCACGCTCCCCACGCAGTTCGCGATTCCGTCGATCCGGCCATGGAGCTGTTCGGCCTTGGCGATGACGTCGGACACCGACTCGGGATCGAGGACGTCCGATACCACGGCGCCGGCGTCGAGCTCGTCCGCGAGAGCGGAGAGGCGATCCGGGTCGCGCCCCGAAAGAATCAGACGGTGCCCGTCCCCGGCGAGGCGACGCGCGAGCGCCGAGCCGACACCGCCGTACGCTCCGAAGACGATCGAGCTCACGGCGGCCGTCATCGTGCCACCATCGCTACGCTCTCGAGAAGCGAGTCCGCTGTCGAGCGTCCCGCGCGCAGCGCGCCCTGGATCGACCCGAAGTCAGTGTAGTCGCCGGTCACCCACACGCCGTCGGCCGATCTGCGGGGAGGGCGGTCCTCCGCGAAGCCCGCGTCGTGGCGGGGCAAAGCATGCGGGATCGCGTAGGTCTGGAGGTGGTCCCAGCGATCGACGTGCGGCCCGAACCAGCGGCCTAGCTGTAACCGGGCCTGCCCTGAGAAGCGATCGGCGTCCACGGCAGCCTCGTCCACGCCGGATACGGCGATGAGGTGCCGCCCCGCCGGCGCGTAGTCGGAAGATACCGAGCTCATGACGGCGACGTGGTTGGCGGGTCCCGTCCCCTCACCATCCAGGATCAGGAGGGCCTCATCGACGGGTGCTTCGGGAGCGCTGAAGTACGAGGTGACAGTGCTCTTGAACGAAGGCGGCTCGCCATGACCCAGGGCTCCGGCGGAGGCCGCGTCCGTTGCGAGCACGATCTCATCCGCCTCGATGGTCGAACCATCGTCCAGTGTCACGCAGCCAGGCGATGTCGAGCGAATGGCGGTCTCGAGCCGGATGCGACCCTCGAGCGGTGCGGCCAGAAGCTCGGGCAGTCTCTGCATTCCAAGCGCCGGCACAGCTGCGTCCCCCGCGGCGAAGCAGCGGAAGTAGTATCGGAAGAGGCTGGAGCTCGTATCGAGAGAGCGTTCGAGGAACACTCCGCCGAGGAAGGGTCGGAAGAATTGGTCGATGAACGCCTCGGAGAAGCCCTCGGCCCGCAACTCTTCGAGCGTCGAGCGCTCCGCGCCCTCGAACACGTGCTCGGGGGACCGACCGAGGAGTCGACGGCGGAGGTTCGCAACACGGAGCTTGTCCTCCAGTGATCCGACCCGCGCTCGGGCGGAGGTCAGGAGCGCGGACGGAGTTCGGAACGGGTCGGACAGCCGCTCCAACCCAAGCCCGGTCCAGATGATGCTGCCGGGAGCGAAGGATCGCAGGTCGAGTTGGTCGAGATCGACCTGAGCCTGAAGCTCCTCATACGCCGTGAGCAGCACCTGAAACCCGCGGTCGAGCCGGAAGCCATCGATTTCATCGGTCCGAATTCGTCCTCCGACCGCGTCCGCCGCTTCGATCACGGTCACGTCGACATCCCGGTCGAGGAGTCGACGAGCACACGCGAGTCCGGAAAGGCCCGCCCCGATGACGATGACCCGGGGCCGCGATGCGTCCGGGTGTCCATTCATGTTCATTTCCCGTTCATGTTGTGAGCGAAATATGAGCGAGCTATTGCGAATTGTCTAGGTATCTGTTTAACTATCGTTCAACAAAGTAAACGCTTCATGTACGATTGGAGGTCTCCATGTCCAGCTTTGCTATCGCACTGCAGCTCATCATCGCCCTGGGAATCGTGAATGTGTGGGTGTTCCGCCGCGATCGTGCGACCGGCTTCCGACCGGACGGTGCGGCCAACATCTCCGAGGAATTCGCCCGTTACGGCTTTTCCGACTCGTTCCGTCGGACGATCGGGGCGACCAAGCTGCTCCTCGCGGGTCTGCTCGTGATCGGGGTGGTGTATGCCCCGCTCGCCATTGCGGCTGCTGCGGGGATGGTGCTGCTGATGTCGGGTGCCGTCGCGGCTCACATCAAGGTTCGGGACCCGCTCGTGAAGTCCGTTCCTGCCCTGCTCATGCTCGTGATGTCCGCTGCCGTGGTGATCGTTCGGATCTGATGACGGCGCTCTACATTCATGTGATCGCGACCGTCTTCATGGCGGGTTTGATCGTCTTCGTGCAAGTGGTTCATTACCCCCTGATGGCCAAGGTCGGAGAACACGCGTGGGTCGGATACGAGCAGGCCCACACCGTCCGCACGGGGTGGGTGGTGATTCCGCCGATGCTTGCGGAGCTGGGGTCGGCTATGTGGATCTTCGTCTCCGCGTCCGGCGATCAGGCCGGGGGACTGGCGCTGTCGGGCCTTATTCTGCTCGCCTTCATCTGGACGTCGACCGCGGTCTTTCAGGCCCCGGCTCATGGGCGCCTCGTCCTGGGTTTCGACGACGAAGTGCACCGCTGGCTCGTCCGGTCAAACTGGATTCGGACCGCCGCATGGCTGGGACGCGTTCCGATCGCGGTTGCGATGATCGCCTCGGCGTAGGAACGGGACGCCCGCGACATGGACCATCAGCCCGTGTGCGCCCGTTGCGGGCGGCGGATGGAGGATCGGCGCCGATGGAAGGGTGCGATCCGTGAGGTGCGGTACTGCAGCGCGAAGTGTCGGAAGCTTCGCGTATCGGGGACGGACCGCCGGCTCGAGTCCGAAATTCTCCGGCTGCTCGGTGCAGCTGCTGCTGGGTCGAGCATCTGTCCATCCGAGGCTGCCCGAGCGGCTCGTCCCGGGCACTGGCGGCCTCTGATGGAGGCCGCTCGAAGCGCCGGTCGCCGGTTGGCGGCCCGCGATGTGGTTGAGTGGGTTCAGCGGGGGCGACGCGTGGACCCCTCGACCGCGCGTGGTCCAGTGCGGATTCGTCGCGGCAGGGAATGGGACCCGCGAGTCCCCGACGTGTCCCCGTGACGCCCGATCATGTGCTGGTGCTGGGCGACCAGCTGACGGATCAGGTCGGTCCTCTCTCGCGGGCGGAGCCAGGCCACACGACCGTGCTCATAATCGAGTCGCACGCGATCGCGGAACAGCTGTCCCACCACAAGAAGAAACTGGGCCTGGTCCTCTCGGCCATGCGCCACTTTGCAGCTTCACTGAGGTCGAGAGGCTTCGAGGTCGCCTACCTTCACTCCAGCGATTTCGCTACCGGTGTCACCGAGTATGTGAGTCTCCACCCGGGTGCCTCCATCGACCTCATGTCGCCCACGGATTGGGGGGTGTCCGACGAGATCGTCGAGGCCGCCGAGCGTGCCGGTGGGGCGATTCGTGTGGTGCCGAATGAACTCTGGTTGACCACGGACGAAGAGTTCGACCTTTGGGCGTCGGGCAGGAAATCACTGCGGCTCGAGTACTTCTATCGTGCCGTGCGAGCTGCTCGGGGTTGGCTCATGGACGGCGACCGGCCCGCTGGAGGTTCGTGGAACTACGACGCGGACAATCGGAAGGTACCGGAGGCGGGCCATCGCTTCCCACCGGTCATCCGTTTCGAGCCGGACGACGTCACGCGTTCGGTCCTGCGCGACGTGGATGAGTCCTGGCCCGGTCACTTCGGCGAAACGGCGGGGTTCGACTGGCCGGTCACGCGAGCTCAGGCACTCGAGGTCCTCGACGACTTTCTGACCCATCGTCTACCGGTATTCGGTCCGTTCGAAGACGCCATGGTCGATGGGGAAGACGTGTTGTATCACAGCCTCCTCAGCGTGCCGCTCAACCTGGGCCTGCTTCATCCACTGGAGGTTTGCGAGCGGGCGCTCGACCGCGCCGCAGACCCCTCGAACGGCATCGGGCTGGCCTCCATCGAGGGATTCATCCGACAGATCCTCGGTTGGCGGGAATTCATTCGACACGTCTACCGGACGGGTATGCCTCGGCTTCGGGAGGTCAACGGTCTGGAGGCCGTGCGGCCGCTCCCCGACTTCTACTGGTCGGGGGAGACCCGGATGCACTGTCTCAGTCGGTGCGTGGAGCAGGTGGCCAGGTCTGGGCATGCCCACCACATCCAGCGCCTGATGGTGCTCGGAAACTTCAGTCTGATCGCGGGCGTCGACCCGAGGGAGCTGAACGACTGGTTCCTGGCGACGTTCGTGGATGCGCTCGACTGGGTGGTCACGCCGAACGTCATGGGTATGAGTCAGTTCGCGGATCTGGGATCGTTCACGTCGAAGCCGTACGCGGCGAGCGGCAAGTACATCGACCGTATGAGCGACTATTGCTCATCGTGCGTGTACGACGTGAAGTCCGTCGACGCGGAAGACAGCTGTCCGTTCAACAGCCTCTACTGGTCGTTCATTGACCGGCATCAGGATCGATGGGCCGCGAACCACCGAATGGCGATGATCACTCGTGGGTGGGCGAAGCGAGACCCGGATGTGAAGCGCCGGATCCTGGCGCGCGCCGATGAAATACTGGACTCACTCTCCAACGACCGGCTCTGACCTCGTGCGTCGCATTCTGCTGGCTCTTCTGATGTCGCTGATCGCGGCACCCGTGTCGGCGCAGACTGCGGTTCTGCGGGGACGCGTTCTGGACGTAGCCGACCTCCGGCCGATTCAGTCGGCGACCGTGACCATCGTGGGTTCGGGTGCGCAGTCGCTTACCGACGGCACCGGCAGCTTCGTGATCTCGGGTGTGCCGCCGGGCGTGGTGTCGGTCCGGGTCGACGTCCTCGGGTACGAGTCCATGCTCGAGAGCGACGTGACGCTTCGAACGAGTCGGTCGACGTACGTCGAATTCCGTCTGGAGCGACGGGCTCTCGAACTCGAGGGCATCGTCGTCGGGGCACCGGCCTTCCGGGTGCGCGATGCATCTCCCGTCTCGACGCAACTCCTGTCGAACGCGGAACTCCGGCGGACACCCGGAGGTCTCCAGGACGTCTCACGCACACTGCTCTCGCTGCCGGGTGTGCTCGGCGGGGTGGACAATCGGAACGATCTGCTCGTTCGCGGGGGAGGGCCCGGCGAGAATGCGTACTACCTCGACGGAATTCGCATTCCTCAGATCAACCACTTCGCGACTCAGGGCGCGTCCGGCGGCGCGTTGGGGTTGGTGAACGTCGACTTCATCCGCGAGACAGAGTTCTTCGCGGGGGCCTTCCCTGTGCGCTTCGGGGATGCGCTCAGCTCGGTTCTCTCGATCGACAACCGTCCCGGCTCTCCGGAAGGGGTTCGTGGAGACTTCACCCTCGGGGCGACCGAGGCTGCGCTGACGCTCGATGGCCCGGCTGGTGAGGACTCGAACTGGCTGTTCAGCGTCCGTCGCTCGTACCTGCAGTTTCTCTTCGAGGCGCTCGGACTGCCGATCCGGCCCGACTACTGGGATGCACAGTTCCGCTTCGAGTCGCAGCTCTCGGCCCGTGACCGTGTCCTCGTGGTCGGGATCGGTGCTCTCGACAACTTCGATATCGTTCCTCCGGCTGCGGGAGACGACTTCGAGAACTTCGAAATCGCGTCCCGGGTGATCGACAACGACCAGGCGAGCTTCACCGCCGGGGCGAGTTGGCGCCGGCTGATCGAAGGCGGCTATCTCACGACGACGGTGAGCCAGTCTCGCAGTCACTTCTCCTTTGAGGATCCCGGAGATGACGGCATCCCCGTGCTCGCCAACGACAGCGAGGAGCTGGACACTCGTCTGACGTTCCAGGGCGACTTCGAGCCGCGGTCGGGCGTGAGCCTGACCGTCGGTGCGGATGCGTCCCGTGCGGCGGTGGAGGCGAGTGTGTTTCAACGGGCCGTGCCGGGTGGGACGCTCTCCGACGACCTGGCGTGGGACGAGGATGTCGCCCTCTACAAGCTGAGCGTGTTCGCTCAGGGCACGGTCGATGTCGGGTCGCGCACGAAACTCACCGGCGGTGTGCGCGCCGACGAGGTGACCGCGTTGGACCAGGGCTTCGAACTCTCTCCTCGCGCGAGCCTGCTCGTCGATCTGGGCGGGGGTGTGACGGCGCAGGCCGGCGGGGGACTCTATCACCAGGCGCCGAGCCTGCTCGCGCTGTCCGTGAAGGACGAGGGCGCCCCGGTGAATCTCGGACTCAGACAGCAGCGCAACGTCCAGTTCGCCAGCGGACTCGCGTGGACCGTCAATCCGGGCCTCCGGCTCTCGGCAGAGGTGTTCTGGAAGAAGTACAGTCGGGTTCCGCTCCTGGTGAGTGATCCTCGGGTCTCTGTGTCCAATCTGGGCGGAGACTACGGTTTCGTGGGCGCCGAACCTCTGACTGACGGAGGAACCGGTCGAGCCCGTGGACTCGAAGTGTTCGCACAGCAGAAGCTTCTGGGCAGCGTCTACTTCCTCGGTGCCTATACGCTTTCATGGAGCGAATTCGCGGGCGTCGACGGACGTCTGCGACCGTCCGCATGGGACCGCCGGCACGCCGTGGACCTGACGGGCGGGTACCGAGCCGGAGCCTGGGAATTCGGCTCGAAGCTTCGCGTGCTGTCCGGGTTGGCGACGACACCGTGGGACCTGGCGGCCTCGGAGCAGAGCTACGCGGTGACCGGGCGGGGAGTCCCAGATTGGGCGCGCATCGGCGACGTACGCACGTCGGGATACGCGCGACTCGACGTGCGAGCCGAACGGCGGCTGAACTTCACCTCGTGGAATGCCGTCCTGTTTCTCGACGTCCAGAACGTCCTCAATCGTGAGAACGCGGTCGGCTTCGCCTACACGGAGGACCCGTCGTTCCCGGATCGCATTCGACCGATCGACGGATCCGGCCTGTTGCCGACCTTCGGCTTCAGTATCGAGTTCTAACGCACGAGGACCCATTCCTCCTGCGGTTCGATCAGCCACTCCGCCCCGTCTTCCGTGATGACCACCATCTCCTCGACCGAGATCGTCTTGGTGGTGCCGTCTTCCCGGGTCCAGCCGAAGAACCCGTCGAAGGCGAACGTCTGACCCGGCCGTAGCTCGCGAGCCGCATCGCCAGACGCCGGAGCGCCACCGGCGGCGCCACCGAGTCGCGGACCGACGTCGTGAGCCCAGTAGCCCACCGGGTGCCCTGTACTCCAGATGATGGGGATCGAACCGTGGCGTTCCAGCACCTCGCGCTGGGCCACGTCCACGTCCCACCCGCGAACGCCCGGGCGCATCGCTGCCTTGGCCGCACGACTTCCCTCGCGAGCGTGCTCCCATCGGTCCTGCATCTCCTGCGGTGCCTCGGATTCACCTGGCCGGAGCACGTAGGCGAAACGCTGGATGTCCGTGACCCACATCCCGTGTACGCCGATGCCGAAGTCGGTCTGGATCACGTCACCCGGCATGATCACCTTCTCGGTCGAGTGCGAATGTCCGCGGTCCGGACCTGAATTGACGTTCGGGTTCTGGTCCGGTGCCCAACCGTCCGTGACGCCCAGCTCGGCCATCCTCCGCTTCAGGAAGCGCGCAACCTCCGCATCCGTCGTTTCACCGGGTACGATCCGCGCGTACGCTTCGAGCTCGAGCTGCTCGGTGAGCTCGGCGGCGCGGCGCATGATCTCGACTTCGCGCGGAAGCTTCACGGAGAGCCACTCGATGACGATCTCCTCGGACGACACGAGACGACCGGTGAGCTCGGCTCCCAGTGCGTTTTCGAGTGCGCGACGCTGCGTGTACGACAGGCCGTCTGCGATGTTGCGACTGCTGCTGTTGACCGCGATGGAGGCAGGGTCGCGCCGACGAAGCTCCTCGGCCACCGCAGAGTACATGCTGGTGCCGCGGCGGATCGAGCGGACATCGTCGAGGGGGCTTACCTCAGCGAGGGCCGTCGCTTCCGTCTCCGGCGAGATCGCAAGCGATTCGAGGCTGCCGTCCTCATCCGCGAAGAAGAGGAATGCTGCCAATCCGCCGGCGTTCTCCGCGCCGATGTGCGCCGCGATCGGGTCATTGGCGTTCTCGCGGGCCAGGACCACCCATGCTTCGATTCCGGCCCGGGCCATCGCCGGCCCGAGGAGGGTGCGGATGCGTTCCTGTCGAATCGACGGCCAGAGGTCCGGGTCGTCGGGGAAGGGGAGCGACGCTCCGGCGTCGGCGGACGCGTCGGACACGGCGGGTGCCTGGGTGCCACCGCACGCGACGGTCGCGAGGAGCACGAGGAGCGAGAGCGTGGTTCGGGGCCGTGAGATCATCAGGGATCGACTGGATCGGGTTTCTTGCGGCGGGAACGTTGTAGCGCCCGGGTCAGGGTTCTGTCGAGAGCCGACGCGAAGGCTTGCTTCTCCCTATTCCCGAATGCCCGAGGGCCGCCCGTCTCGACGCCGGTGCTGCGCAGGGCGTCCATGAAGTCTCGGACCGAGAGACGCTCACGGATGTTCTCCCTGTCGTAGATCTCGCCGCGCGGACTGATGACGTGCACGCCCTTTTCCACCAGCTCCGCGGCCAGGGGTATGTCCGCCGTGATGGTGACGTCGCCTCTGGAGGCGTGGGTCGCGATGTGATGATCCGCGACGTCGAAGCCGTGCTCCACGAGCACGAAGCGAACGTGATCGTTGTTCGCGGGCAGCCCGATTCGGTGATTGGCCACCAAAACCGTCTCGAGCTCCACGCGTCGGGACGCGCGAAAGATGATCTCGCGGACGGGGCGCGGCGTCGCATCGGCATCGACCCATAGAATCACGGTCGGGACTCCTCGGGGTGTGGGCGGATGGGGGCCGGATTCGTCATAAGCATGAAGGAACATGATGCCCTCGCGCGTGCCGTCCACCTTCGTGTAGCATACCGCCGGCACCGGTCGGACCCGACCGGTGTACGACGGTCGCACAAACCTCTTCAGCTCCAGAACCCCCGACCCGATGCGCCATCGCCTGCCCCACGTTCCTCTTCGCCTCCTCGCGTTGCTCGCTGTCGCTGGATGCGGCGGAACGGCCCCGATCGAGCCGACAGAGCGGACTCCCACCGCCATCTCGATCACGCCGGACAACATCATCATGACGTTCCTCGACCAGTCGCTGGTGGTGACGGCGAGGGTCGTGGATCAGAACGACATCGTAATGCCCACGACGATCGAGTGGGTCGTGGCCGACCCGTCGATTGCCTCGATTTCGGTCGACGGTCGGATCACGGCCCTGGCTGTCGGAAGCACGACGTTGACCGCCTCGGGGCTCGGGCTGTCCGCGACCGCCAGCGTTGAGGTGGTCCAGCAGGTGAGCACCTTCTCGGTGATCCAGGGAGACAACCAGGAAGCGATCCGGGACTCGACGCTTGCGGATCCGATCGTGGTCAGAGTGGCCGATCAGGGCGGCACCGGTATCCCGGGCCTGGCTGTGACGTTCTCGCCGGCCGCGAATAACGGAACGGTCTCCGTGACCTCCGTCGACACCGACGAGAACGGTGATGCATCGACCGAGTGGACGCTGGGATCGCTCTTCGGCGAGCAGGAGTTGCTCGTGGCGATCCCGGGGCAGTCCGTCACGGTAAACTCGATCGCTCGTTCCGAGGTGCCGACGCCGGATCTTGCGGTGGTGGGCGTCCTGCGCGTGAGCAACGTCGTTCCCACCAGCCTGGAGTCTCTGTCGGTGTTCGGGAGCATCAAGAATCTCGGGGACTTGGCCAGCCCGCCGAGCCGGGTCTCGTTGACCGCGAATGGGAACGAGGTCGGTACCCTGGATCTCCCGTCCCTGGCACCGAGTGACTCCACGGAGGTGCAGTTCGACGTCGGGCCGTTGGACTCTGGGTCAAACAGCCTGGTCTTCACGGTCGATGCGGACGACGACGTCGTCGAGTTGTTCGAGTCGAACAACGAACTGTCCAACTCGCTGACCGTGCTCAACCAGGCTTCGGTGACGGCCGGTGTGCCCGTTACGAACGTCTCCGTGGGCGCCGACGGCGAAGCGTTGTTCCGAGTCGACGTAGCGGGACCCACCACGTTGACGGTGTCCTTCACGGCACCCAACGGGGACGCGGACATCTACGTCTCCGATGATCCCCGTCCGGGCTTCCGCGAGGACTTCAAGGGGTGCGTGAGTCTCTCTCCCGACAGCAACGAGAGCTGTCAAATCCCCTTCGCCGAGGGTACCTACCACATCGCGGTCCACGCGTTTACCAGTGAGACCCAGGGCGGTGCCATCTCGGGGGGAACGCTCAGCGTGACGACCGGAGATGCGCTCGAGTCGTTCGACATCGAACTCGACTTCATCGATCCGGGCACGGACAGTCAGAATGACGCCTTCGTCGCGGCCGCCGCAAAATGGTCGCAGGTGATCGTCGCTGACATTTGGGATGTCGAGTTTTCACCGACCAACGCTCTGAACAACACCTCGTGCCTTGGGCAACCGTACGATCGAGACACTCCGGTCGACGACGTGCTGATCCTGGTCGTGATCGAGCCGATCGACGGGCAGGGGAACGTCCTCGGTCAGGCCGGCCCCTGCATCACCCGGCCGGTGAACGGTCACACCATAATTGGAACAATGACGTTCGACGAGGCGGATCTCATCGAACTGGAGAACGGCGGTCAACTGTCCGACGTGATCCTGCACGAGATGGGGCATGTCCTCGGTGTGGGGACGTTGTGGGGGTTCCAGGACCTGCTTCGTAACCCGTCGATTCCGGCGAATGCAGGTGCTGATACGCACTTCGCAGGACCCAATGCGATCGCGGCGTTCGACAACGTCGGAGGCCTCGGCTTCGTGGGCTCGAAGGTCCCTGTCGCGAACGACTCGATCCGGGGCCAGTCGGACGCGCATTGGCGAGAATCCGTCTTCGACAGCGAACTGATGACGCCGTTCATCGAGGGCACCGGCACGAACCCCATGAGTGAAGTCACCGTGGCGTCCATGAGGGACCTGGGGTACGGCATCGACTTGAACGCGGCCGACAACTTCTTCGTGCCGCTGACGAGTGCCCAGGTCAACGCCCCGACAGCGCCTGGATTGCCGGGCTTCATCGACCTCCGGGGAGACGTCCGGGAGGGCCCGATCTACGTTGTGGACAAGGCTGGTCGGTTGAGGGAAGTGCTCCGATGATCCGACTCCGGACCGCCAGTGGTGCACTGCTGCTGGTCGTTGCCGCCGCGTGTGGAGGCTCAGGCCCGGACGAGATTCGCACGGCCGATGTGATTCCGGCGTGCTCTCCCGTGGCCGGACAACTCGGTGAAGGAGAAACCATGGTGTACATGGCCGGACGCTACCGACTCGCCATGATTCGGGACGGACGTCGCGCTCAGGCCTTCGGAGTCCTCGATCTCGAGCAGACGCCGGAGGCGTACCGAGACTGGGGGCCGTCCACGGCCACGCTGTCCGGTTCCGCGTCTATCGATCTGACCGAGGCGGGGGCGCAGCCCATCGATGGACTCGAGAGTCAGGATCCCGGCGAGCCCGGGGTCCTGGTGCTCGAGGCACCTGGATCAGCGGGTGCGAGCATTACCCTCCGGTTCGGCTCCGTTGCCAACCGTCGTGACAACACCCCGTTCGACGGGCCGTCGACGGCACTGAACATCCTGGTGATCGAAGGTGACCGCTTCGCGGGCAGCTGGCAGAGCACGCTCGGTATCGAACGGGTGGAAGGGTACTTCTGCGCGGAGCGCCTGCAGCGCTGAGCGACGGCCGGGTCAGCTCGCCTTGGGCGGGTCCTCCGGCTCGGTCGTGCTACGGGTCGGGCGCCGAACCGGCGCTCAGTTCCGCTCCACGAGGCTGTCGTAGACGAGCCGCAGCCAGGGTCGCGTCTCGATCCCGCGCTCCGGATATCCCTCGATCGGGTTCGCGGCGACGACGGCTTCGAAGTCACCACCCGACTCGATCACGGCGGACACGCGCTCCCTGATCGTCCGCAGCATCTCGTTGAACGCCAGGAGGTCCTCCCGGCTCGACAGCGGGCCGTGACCGGGTACGAACACCGTACCGTGATCGGTCATGTCGGCCATACGCTGCGTGACGGCGATCATGCCGTCGATGGAGCCGCCGTTGGGCTGGTCGATGAAGGGTAAGCCGTACCGAACGAAGACGTCGCCCGTGTGCATGACGTTCGCCTCGCGGAAGTAGACCACCGCGTCACCGTCGGTGTGGGCGCGCCCCAGGTGCACGACGTCGATCGTTTGACCGTTCAGGTGGAAACGAACGGACTCGTCGAAGGTGATCTTCGGCAGGCCCTCGTGCGAATACGCTTCCTGGTTGCGGCCGAACAGTTCGACCAGCTGGTCCGTCTCCATCCGCGTCCGGCTATTCGCGTGAGAGACGATGACGGCGCCGCGGCCGCCGAAGTTCTCGTTGCCGTCGGTGTGATCGAAGTGCCAGTGCGTATTGATCACGAAGTCGACGGGGTCTTCGGTCACCTCCCCGATCGCCGCGACGATCTTCTCGGTGAGCGGCGCATACTGGTCGTCGACGATGAAGGTGCCGTCCTCACCGACGCTCACCGCGATGTTACCCCCGCTTCCCACGAGCATGTACAGGGATTCGGTGATCCGTTCCGTCCGGATCTCGACCTGGTCGAAGTCCTGGGCAGCTCCGGGCAGTGTCACCGTGAGCACGGCCAAGCTGGAGAGCAGCAGGGGCGACAGAAGCGCCCGAAGTCGGCGAGCCATGCGCAACCTCACGAGTTGCAGGACAGGGGGTACCGGACGGTCAGACGTAGGTCAGATACCCGTGGGGGTCGTCGTTCTCACCCTTTACCGTCTCCAGGAACCTCTTCTGGATGTCAAGCGTGATGGGGCCCGCCTTGCCGGCCCCGATCTCGATACGGTCCACACTCCGGACCGGCGTGACCTCGGCGGCCGTGCCGGTGAAGAACATCTCGTCCACCGTGTAGAGGGCTTCTCGGGAGACCGGGCGCTCCTCGACCTCGTACCCCAGATCCTTCGCCATCTGGATCACCGCACCGCGGGTGATGCCTACGAGCGACGTTCCGTCGAGTACGGGCGAGATGACCTTGCCTTCGTCGACCAGGAAGAGATTCATCCCGCTTCCCTCGGAGACGAGGCCACCCGGCCCGAGGGCGATGGCGTCGACGTACCCGTTCTGGACGGCCTCCATCTTCATGAGCTGGGCATTCAC
Organism: uncultured Gemmatimonadaceae bacterium; assembly: GCA_964492085.1. Classification (GTDB taxonomy): domain Bacteria; phylum Gemmatimonadota; class Gemmatimonadetes; order Longimicrobiales; family Gaopeijiaceae; genus UBA2589. The sequence goes on from CAZBHZ010000009.1 coordinate 18,846, forward strand.
GTAATGCCCACCTGCCTTGGCCCGCGCGGGGAAGGTGTTCGGTGCCATGCGCTGCCACGACGAGACGCAGACGTCGACGCCGGTCTCGAGCGCTTCGGCACCGAGGTACGTCCCCCAGCCCCAGGCCGCGACGTACGTCTCAATCGGGCTCAGGATGGGGTTGAGGCCCGGCGTACCGTACCCGCGGAGGATCATCGGGCGGAGGTAGCAGTCCCGGAGCTCGTTCTTGCGGATGATGTCGACGCAGACCTCACTGAGGTCGTCAGCCGAGTAGTCGGGAAGCATCCGATAGATCGTTGCGGAGTCGATGAGACGATCGATATGGGCCTGAAGTCTGAAGATCGCCGGCCCCTTCGGCGTCTCGTACGCCCGGATCCCCTCGAAAACCGACGTTCCGAACTGCACGGCCGTGGCGAGCAGGTGGACCTTGCAGTCGTGCCACGCCACGTATTCCCCGTCCTTCCAGATCCAGGTCGCTTCCTGGAACCCTACTGCGCCCATTAGATGAGTCCTTTGATCCAGCCGCCGTCGACGGCGATCGATTGTCCGGTTACGTAAGAGGCCTGCTCGGAGCAGAGAAAGGCAGCCACCGAGCCGAATTCCTCGGGCTCGGCGAGCCTGCCCATCGGGACTTCTTCCGCCCACCCCGCGTAGGCGCCGTCCACGGTGATTCCATCGCGCTCGGCGACGGCTTTGGCCAAATGTACGAGTCGCTCCGTGCGGGTGTATCCCGGAAGCACATTGTTCACGGTGACGTTGAACTCGGCCACTTCGTTCGAAATGGTTTTGGCGAATCCCGTCACGCCGGCTCGAATCGAATTCGACAGAATCAGCCCTTTCACAGGCTGCTTCACCGAGATCGATGTCACGTTCACGATCCGGCCCCAGCGTCGCTCCTTCATCCCGGGTAGCGCAGCCCGGACGAGGTTGATCACACTATTGAAGTTCTGTGCGATCGCCTCGTTCCATACGTCGACCGAGTGATCCTCGAACATCCCTGCCGGCGGCCCTCCGGTGTTGGTGATGAGGATGTCGACCTGACCGAATGCGTCCTCCGCCGCCGAGATCAGATGATGGGCGCCGTCGGCCGGTGTCAGGTCGCAGGGAACCGCCTCGACGCGGACGCCATGCGCGTCCTCGATCTCAGCCTTGACCGCCTGGAGCTTCTCAGCGGAGCGCGAGTTGATGGCCAGGTCGACGCCCTCGGCTGCGAGCGCGTCGGCGATGGCGCGCCCGAGCCCCTGGCTCGAGCCTGCGACGACCGCGACACGGCCTCGAATACCCAGATCCATAGTCGGGCTCCGGCCCTAGCGGTCGTGGAAGTACGAGTCGGTGCCGTCCAGCCAGTCCTGACGGGGCGGGCTGAAGACGTCGACGTCGAAGGTGTCTTCGAGCGCCTCGGCCTTGTGGGGCACATTCGACGGGATGTACATGACTTCGCCCGCCGAGACGACGCGCTCCTCGTATCCCGGCTCCCCTTCGTTCCCGATCCAGAACCTCAGGGCGCCCTCGAGGATCCAGGTGAGCTGTTCGTTCTCGTGCGAGTGCTTCGGAACGATCGCGCCCTTCTCGAGGAAGACCTGGGCGAGCATCATGCGCTCCCCTGTAAACAGCTTGCGTGCGATGTCGTCGGTGACGGATTCGCGCTCGATGTCGTCCCACTTCACGTGGTTGACCAGAGAGTCGCTCATGGGTGCTCCGGGTGGGTGCGAAAGGACCGGCCAATCGGCAGGTCCGGACACCCGATGTCAATGGGGGATAACGACGTGCGGTGCTCGGGCAGGTGGTACCGTCACCACGGATTGAGCGTGCCGGAGTCGTCTGAGAGGGTCAGGCAAGTGGCGACGCCGGGATCTTCGAGCCGGTACGGGGGGTTTCTTCGGGTACGCCGGCGACCATTCCGATGACCCGACCGGCCCGCACGGTGAACGGGAGAGGCTTCCGTGGCACGACGAGTCGAAAAGAGTGAGCAGGAATGGCGCGAAGAGCTGTCCGACATGGAGTACAAGGTGCTGCGCAAGAAGGGCACCGAGCGGGCGTTCACGGGGAAGTACCACGACGAGAAGCGTGATGGAACCTACGTGTGCCGTGGTTGTGGCACCGCGCTGTTCGCCTCGGGCACCAAGTACGACTCGGGGACGGGGTGGCCGTCGTTCTACGACGTCGTGAGCGAAGAGAGCGTTCGGACGGAGGTCGACCGGAAGTTCTTCATGACGCGCACGGAAGTACTCTGCTCGGTGTGCGACGGCCATCTCGGGCACGTGTTTCCGGATGGGCCCCAGCCGACGGGCCTCCGATACTGCATCAACTCCGCTGCTCTGGACCTCGAAGAGGATCCGGAATCCGGCGAAGACGAGAGGTAGAGCGTCCCCGTGCGGGTTAGCCGGGTTCAACACGTGCGACCCGCGATCTACCTTTTCTTGCTGTCTCCAACTCGACCTCAAGCTCCCCGACCCGCATGACTCGACGGCCCACCCGGTACCTGGTCGGCCTCCTCGCCCTGCTGCCCCTCGCGGCTGCGTGCGGCGGCGGCTCGGCCCCGCCCCCCGAGCCGGGTACGAACATGGGGTTCGCACCCAACCTCGATGGACGACGGGTGATCCTCCTGCCGGTTCAGCAGGTGCTCGGCGTGCCGGGCGATCCCAGTGCAGAGCTGTCGTTCGCCCTCACGGATCGGGGCCAGGAGGTCGACTGGATCCTGTGGCCCGAGATCGACGAAGCCCTCGCGCGGTCGCCCGGCATCGATGCTCGGACGCAGCGGCTGTCCGTGGGGCTCTTCGGGCAGGCTCGGGTGGAGCGGGTGGGCGACCCCTTGTTCGGACAGCTCCGTCGCATGGCGGGTCTGGTCGACGCCGAGCTCGTACTCCTGCCCGTGAGTGCCACGTGGGAGCCTAATCCGGCGGTCATCGACGCGACGCCACGCGTTCGCTTCACGGTCGCCCTGATCGTTCCGCGGACAGGGCGCGTGATGTGGTACGGAATCGAGGAAGGAGATGATCACCCGCGTGATGATCCGCGGGCACTGGCATCCGCGGCCGAGCGACTCGCCCGCAGCCTGCTCTGGTATGTGCGCCCTGGCGCCGGCGTATAGATCGTCGGTAAGGGGAGCTGCGGTGCAGGGGAGAGCCATGGGGATCAAGGGATGCGGCGCCGGGACGAGCCTCTGGCTTCTCGCGTTCGTGGCGGGGTGTTCGACGGCCGATCTGCCGTTGCCCAATGACGATCAGGTCATCGAAGCGTTTCAGTCGGAGCGGCCCCTCTCGGCTGAGGTCGCAGGCAACGTCGCGGTCCTGCGTGTGGAGCAGTCCGCGCAGCAGCTGCGGCGCGGTGGTGCGCTGTGGGCCAAGGTCGGCCCGTACATCTTCCTCTTCAGTGAGGAGGCCCGGGGCCTCTTCGACGCGTATCCGGGGCTCACGGGCATTCGGGTCGAGACGCGGGTCGGACGGGCGACAGTCGCCAGCGCCCTGCTCTCCCGCGGCGAGTTGTCGGACCTCCTCTGGCGCCGCTCGCTGAACATCGCCGGGCATGCGCGGCGAGACGGGACGGACCGCATGACGCTTCTGGAAGATCTGGTGCGGTGGGGTGAGGATCACACGACGTTCGAATACAACGAGCGCTATACCCGGCGCTGACGGCACGACCGGGCGCCATCACTCGAACACGACACATAAGAACAACATGGCTCAGACTATTACAGTGATCCCCGGTGACGGGATCGGACCGGAAGTCACCGAGGCGACGCTCGAGATCCTCAGGGCGGCCGGCGCCGACCTCGAATACGACATGCAGTTGGGGGGCGTCACCGCACTCGAGCAGGTGAGGCATCCGCTCCCGCAGGAGACCATCGACTCTGCCGAGCGCACCCGAGTCCTTCTGAAAGGGCCGCTCACCACGCCATCCGGATCGGGTTTCCGCTCGATCAACGTCGAACTCCGGAAGCTCTTCGATCTCTATGCCAATGTGCGCCCGGTCCGCACCATCGTGCCGGGTGGTCGCTACGAGGACATCGATCTCGTCCTGATTCGCGAGAACACCGAAGGCCTGTACGTCGGCGTCGAGCACTATATCGGCATGCACGGCGACCCGAAGGCCGCCGCGGAGTCGGTGATGATCATCACCCGCTTCGGGGCCGAACGGATCTCACGTTATGCGTTCGAATACGCGCGGAAGCACGGTCGCAAAAAGGTGACGCTCGCGCACAAGGCGAATATTCTGAAGTACACGCAGGGCCTCTTTCTCGACGTGGCGCACGAGGTTGCGAAGGACTATCCCGAAATCGAGTGGGAAGACCGGATCATCGACGCGACGGCGATGCAGCTGGTTCTCGACCCCTATCGGTTCGACGTGCTCGTGATGGAGAACATGTTCGGCGACATTCTCTCGGATCTCATGGCCGGGCTGGTCGGCGGGCTCGGTTTCGCCCCCGCCGGCAACATCGGTGAGGATGCTGCGATGTTCGAGGCGGTGCACGGATCGGCCCCGGACATCGCCGGGAAGGGCATCGCCAACCCGACGTCGCTCCTGACGTCGGCATGCCTCATGCTCGACCATCTGGGTCAGGTCGAGTGCGCGACGCGGATTCGTGATGCGATCGACTCGGTGGTTCAGGCCGGTGAAGCACGAACCATCGACATGGGCGGCGATTCGAGCACCAAGGAATTCACCGCGGCTCTGGTGAAGGCGCTCGGATGATCGGAAGGTGCGGAGCGTGAACGATCGGCCCAAGGTGTCCTGGCGCGACCGGTACCCCGACGAGGTCACGTGCGTGCGATGCCTCGAGGTGTACGACCAGTCCAAGCTCGATCGCATGCTCTGGTGCGAAGGCTGTCGCTTTCGCGCCCGGGAGCGGGCCTCACTGTACGGATGGGCGGGCGGCCTGACGTTCGGCCTCGGGTGTGCGGTGTACGTGTGGTTCGCCATCCGGCCGACGGATCTGATCGTCGGGGCATGGACCGCGACGCTCGTGACGGCCGTCTGGATCGGCCAGAAGGTCGCCCGCGAGTTCATCTACGGGGCGATGCGCTTCCAGAATGCGCGTGCCGCCGAGGCTGTCCCACCGACGATGGAGCCCGACACCGAGTAGTCGACGGGCTCCGCATCCACACGAACTGCCCGCTCCCCACTGCCCAAGCGTGGGGGCTCGAATAGATTTCCTGCTGGCTTGGCACCACCCCGACACGGACGACACGATGGCCCGCTTCGAAGGCATCGATTTCTACAACCTCGACGAACTCTTCTCCGAAGAAGAGCGGATGATTCGCGATACGATCCGCGAATGGGTCGAGACCACCGTCATGCCGATCATCGGCGACGCGTACATCAATCGCGAATTCCCGAAGCACCTGATTCCGGAGCTCGGAGAGCTGGGCGTGCTCGGCGCCAACCTTCCCGAGGAGTACGGTTGCGCCGGTCTGAACAACGTGTCCTACGGCATCATCATGCAGGAGCTCGAGCGCGGCGACTCGGGGATCCGGTCATTCGTCAGCGTTCAAGGTGCCCTCGTGATGTACCCGATCTTTGCGTTCGGGAGCGAGGAGCAGAAGCGCGAGTGGCTGCCGAAGCTGGCGACCGGTGAAGCGATCGGGTGCTTCGGACTGACCGAGCCGGACTACGGCTCGAACCCCGCCGGCATGATCACGCGGGCCGAAAAGACCGCGGACGGGTGGCGCCTCAACGGGGCCAAGATGTGGATCACGAATGGCTCCATGTCCGACGTGGCCGTCATCTGGGCACAGACCGGTGATCTTGGCGACGTGAAGGGCATCCGCGGCTTCGTGGTCCCGACCGATACGCCCGGATTCAGCGCCAAGGATCAGAAGGGCAAACTCTCTCTGCTCGCTTCGGACACCAGCGAGCTCGTGCTCGAGGACGTCGACCTCCCCGACAGCGCGATGATGCCGGGGACGAGCGGTGGGCTGAAGCATCCGCTCATGTGCCTGACGCAGGCGCGCTACGGGATCGCGTGGGGAGCGGTTGGTGCCGCGATGGCGTGCTTCCACGAGGCACTCTCCTATTCGAAGGAGCGCGTCATGTTCGACGAGCCCATCGGCGGCAAGCAGATCCAGCAGGTCCGCCTCGCCGACATGCTGACGAAGATCACCCACGGCCAGCTCGTCACGTATCGACTCGGCCGGATGAAGGACGAGGGGACGATGACGCCTCAGCAGGTGTCCTTCGCGAAGCGCGCGAACTGTGACATGGCGACGGACATCGCCCGCGAAGCCCGCCGTCTGCTCGGTGGGAACGGCATCCTTGTCGAGTACCACTCGATGCGGCACATGGCCAACCTCGAGTCGGTCTACACGTACGAGGGGACCCACGACATCCACTCGCTGATCCTCGGACAGACGCTGACGGGTCTCAACGCGTTCTAATCCCCGGACGTCATGGGCGTCGGGGCAAAGCACGACACAAGCCGGCGGGCCGCGAGAGCGGTCCGCCGGCGTTCGTCTGCGTATCGAACACTGAGGCAGCGCCGGCCCGATGAGTCGCACGGAGCCCCGTCCCGCGCCAGACGCACCAAGGGCGTCCCCGCATCATCAGGCGGTGTCGCAGCGGTTCGGTTCCATCCATGTTGGGCAGCCTGCGGGTCACGGTCCGACGCCCGGGTCACCCGATGACTGAACTGGAGCTCTTCCATGCGCCGAATCGCTGCCGTGGGCCTGCTGGGCCTTTGTGTCCTCTCCTCACCCGTCGCGGGGCAGAACACGATGGACGATGTCCAGATCACCACGCAGCAGTTGACCGACGGGGTCTACATGCTGATGGGGCAGGGTGGAAACATCGGTGTTTCCGTTGGCCCCGACGGTGTCTTCGTCATCGACGACCAGTTCGCTCCACTGACGGAGAAGATCCTGGCCGCGATCGCCGCGATCACCTCCGAGTCCGTTCGGTTCGTCTTCAACACGCACTGGCACGGCGATCACACGGGCGGGAACGAGAACATGGGTGAGGCGGGTGCGCTCATCGTCGCGCACGACAACGTCCGTGAGCGGATGAGCACGGATCAGGTCCTCGAGCGAATCGGCCGCCCGGTATCGACGACGGTGGCATCGCCGGACGGGGCGTTGCCCGTCGTCACCTTTACCGATGATGTGTCGTTCCACATCAACGGCGACCGGCTGCATGCGTTCCACGTCGAACACGCACATACGGACGGAGATGCGATCGTGCACTTCGTGGAGGCGAATGTCGTGCACATGGGCGACACCTTCTTCCGCGACCGCTTTCCCTTCATCGACACTGCGAGTGGCGGGTCGATCGATGGTCTGATCGCTGCAGCCGGAGCCGCGCTGACCGTGATGGACGCGGACACGCAGATCATCCCGGGCCATGGTCCGCTTTCATCACGTGAGGATCTTCGTACCTACCGTGACGCTCTCAAGACAATGCGCGACGCAGTGGCCGACCTCATGGCCGACGGGATGAGCCTCGAACAGATCCAGTCCGCGCGACCCGTCCGTGCCCAGGCCCGGATGTGGGGTCAGGAGCGTGCCGCAGAAGACAGCTTCGTGGCCACGATCCACCACGGGCTCGGAGGAGGCCGCTGAGGTCTGTTCGCGTGGTCTCGGCCTCTGGAGAGTCGCTCTGACTTTACGTGTGCTCCGCACGGATCCCGCATCTCCCGCATCGAGCGAATGGGTATGGTTACGGACTTATCCTTGCGTCGTGTCCGGGAAATTCCCTACAGATAGGTGGGTCGAGACTCCGCAGATTGGTCTGTGTTGAGTCTCGATAGCTGGCTACGCCTCATGACGGGCTCGAGGGCCTGATCGGAGATCCCATGCGGGGGATGGCAAGACATTGGTTGTACGCGACGCTGGCGCTCGTGGGCGCGTCGGTCCTGTCGGGCTGTGTCGATGAGAAGATCGTGTATCAGGAGCGTGAGCTTTTCGAAGAGCCACTCGCCAACGCGGCCAACTTCCTCGGATACACCGATCACGAATCGAAACTGACCGTGTGCGGCAACTGCCACATCGAAAAGCAGGGGCATTGGGAGACCACCGGGCACTCGGATGCGTGGGCGGACCTGCAGGCGTCGTCCTCCGCGCAAACGTCCTGCGAAGGGTGTCACACGGTAAGCGAGCGCGGCAATCTCGAGACGAGTACGGCCGGCTACAATGCCACACAGGAGATCCGCTACGAAGACGTTCAGTGCGAGTCATGTCATGGCGCGGGCTTCGACCACGTGACGAATCCGACCGACGCCACGGTGCCGCTGGCCGCCTTGAATGCGGGTGCGGACGCTGTGACCGGCTGTGCCGATTGCCACTCCGGCAATCACCACGGTTTCGCAGACGAGTGGGCGATGTCACGTCACGGGGACGGCGCGAACCGGCCCCAGTATCGCGAGCGGGAAGGATGCGACGCGTGCCATGGTGGTGAGGGTGCTCTGCGCGCGTGGGGCATCAACACCGAGTACCTCGAGAAGGGCCAGGGCGATCAGATCGGGATCACCTGTGCGGTGTGCCATGATCCACACGGGTCGTCCGGCAACGACTACCAGCTCCGGTGGCCGGTGGATTCTCGCAACGTGGACGAGAACCTCTGCATGAAGTGCCATCAGCGTCGGGCTGTCCCTGATCCGACCAGTTCGCGTGGTCCGCACTCCCCGCAGGGGCCGCTTCTGCTCGGCGAGAACGTCGGGTGGACGCCGCCGAACTTCGCTTATGACGACGTGCAGATCCGCAGCACCCATGGAAGTGAGGCGAACACGAATTTGTGCGCCACGTGCCACGTGAACTCCTACGAAGTCACGGATCCGGCATCCGGCGACCATGTCTTCAACGCGACGGGTCATCTTTTCAAGCCGATCCCCTGCGTCGACGCCCAGGGCGTCCCGACTGCGGATGACTCCTGCGGAATGAACACGACCGAACGGACCTTCGTCTCGTGCACCACGGCGGGTTGTCATGGCAGCGAGGACGCAGCCCTGTCGGCGATGCTGGTGGCGCAGAATCGAATCGCCACGCTGGTGGCGGAACTCGACGCACTCCTCGATCAGGTGCCGGCGACGGCCTTCGACCGAGACGACGGTGTATTCACGGTTGCCGAGGGCGCGAACTTCAACGCAGGCCTCGGAGATATCGAGAGTTCGGCGGTTCACAACCCATTCCTGACGGAGGCGCTACTCACCGCGAGTATCGCTGCTGTCCAGGACGAGTACGGTCCGTTCCCCACGCTCACGCCGAATGTCTCGCTCCAGAACATCATGTGGGAGCTGAGCCGGGGCGGGAACTGAGGACTCGCTGATCAGACCCCTGTCGAGGTCGGCCGCTCGGCGCTGCGCACCGGGCGGCCACTTCGTACCCGACTCGTGGGCAATGCGAATGGGGAGTAGCTCGGTGGCCGATGAACGGAGTCCCGGGACGTGACGGTGAGGGTCCGCGGTGCGTGCAGGGCCGCTATGGGGCTCAGCGTGGTCTTCGGTCTCGCCCTGGCGTTCTTCGCTCACCCCGCCTCGGGGCAGGCCTACCGGGCGTGGGTCGGGAGTTCGGTCCAGATGGCTCAACTCCGTCCGGTCGGTCTCGACACGATTCCTGTCTCGCAGGTCGTTGCCGCGTCTGATGGCACGCTGCTCCATGACGGGTACCCGGTCCAGTGCTCCCCGTCCGACGTGTGCACGGGATATCTGCCGCTCTCGGTCGAGCGTACGTTCGTAGCGACTCAGGACGCAGGCGTCACGTTCTGGGGGACGGGAGTCTCGGGACTCAGCGCGACTGCGCTCGTGCGTATCCGGACGGATCTCGGCGGCGGGGTCGCATGGCCCCGCTCGGACGACGAGTTCGACGCGATGCTGGCGTACGCTCAATACGTGCGCGGCACGTGGCGCGCGCGTGCCGGCCGCCAGGACGTCCGCTCCGGACTGGGGATCTCGAGATTCGACGGCGTCAGCACATCTCATGAACGGGGCGCCCTACGCTTCGAAGCGTACGGTGGACGTAGCCTTGCGAGGGGGCTGCGAGAGCCGTCGAACGAGGCCGCACGTGCGCTGGACGACTTCTTCGTGGACCAGGGCGTTCGGCTCTTCGGCGGAGCGGCTACGGTCCGCACGCAGCGCGTAACGCTGACTGGCCGATACCATCGCGAACTCCTCGCAGACCGGTCCGGCCTCGACGGGGAGCGAGCCGCCCTGGACGTGACGGCGGTGGTACCGAGGGTCCGTCTCACCGGTTCGGTCGATTACGACTTTTCCTTCCAGCAGATCGGTAAGGCGCATCTCACGGCGATGACGCCGCTCGGCGACGGCCGCTGGATCGTCGAGCTCACGGGACGGCGTTACGTGCCGTATTTCGAACTGTCCACGATCTGGGGATTCTTCGAACCCGTATCGTATACCGAGGGTCTCGCGCGGGTGGCGTGGTCTCCGAGTTCGACTCTGGGCGTATGGTCGAGCGGTGGGCTGAGATCGTACGCCGATTCGGAGGCGCCGGTGGTCATCCAGCCGCTTGAAGATCAGAGCTGGTGGGCGGACACGGGCGCGCGCTGGGCGCTCGGCGACCAATGGTCCGTCGATGCCCGCTACCGCATCGAGTGGGGCGTGGGTGCATTTCTGAGCAGCGGTGACGTCTCCGTGAGACGGGCGGTTTCTTCGCGGCTGACCGCGGGCGTATCGGCGGGTGCGTTCCAGCAGATCGAGGAGTATCGTCTGGGTGAAGGTCGGGCCTATTCCCTCGCGGGTCATGCGGATTGGATGATGACGGACCGTCTCGATGTGACTGGGTCGTTCGCGATCACGAGGCATCGCGATGGCGGCACCGTCTTCACGAGCCCGTGGAATCAGACCCGAGCCTGGACATCCGTCCGATGGAGGGTCGGGAGCGATCCGGGACTCGCCAATCGCGGGAGTCGCCCATGACGCGTGTCGTTTCCTTCCTCGGGCTGCTCGCGGTCGCCGCAACGCTCTGGGTCGTGGTCGGGGGGAGTCCGGCACGGGCTGCCCAGGAGGATCCGTTTCCGCATGACCGGCACCAGGGGCTGTTCCCTCTATGCTCGGGCTGTCACGCAGGCATGGAGTCTGGAGCGGATGTGGACGAGTTCCCGGAGGTCGGGTCGTGCGCTGCCTGCCACGATGGTGTGGCACGGGACCGCGTAGTGTGGAACGGCCCCTCCGCACGCGTGGACAACGTCGACTTCGATCACGTCGAGCACGCGCTGGAACTCGAGGCGGAAGGTGATCCGGAGCAGACGTGCGCGGCCTGTCATATACCGGAGGGCGGCGAGCGCATGGCCGTCTCGGACTCGATTCAGCTCGGATTGTGCTGGTCGTGCCATGCGCATGAGACGGACGATCACTTCGCGGAAGTGGCGTCGTGCGAGACGTGCCACGTACCGCTCTCGAGCACCTCGTTCTCCCTGGATCGGATCTCCGCGATGCCCCGTCCCAGCAGCCACGACGGTGAAGAGTTCGTCGCTGCGGTACACGGGTCACTCGCGTCCGAGGGCGTACAGACGTGCGCCACGTGCCACACACAGGAGACATGCGCGACGTGTCACGTCGACCTTGGCCAGGACGAGGTGTCGGCGATGCCCCCGACCCCGCCGGGGATGATCGTCCCTCGACTGGAGGCGCAGTATCCCGTCCCCGGGTCTCATGCCTCCGGAGACTGGTTGCAGGGGCACCAGGCGGACGCCTCGGCCGGAGAATGCAGCACCTGCCACACGAGCGACGACTGTCGGAGTTGCCACGTCGCTCCCGTCCCGGACCTCGTCGCGCAATTACCCCGCCGTGAACGCGCCACCGCGCCTGGAGTCATGCTCAGTGAGCGTGCCCCGGACTCGCACGAATCGGTGTTCTTCCTGCAGGCACACTCGGCGCTCGCCGCCACGGATCAGACGTCGTGCGCCACATGTCATGTCGATGCCTTTTGCGTCGAGTGCCACGACGCCGAGCCGGGCGGCGGTTACCACCCGGCCAACTTCATGGTGAGTCACTCATCGAGCGCGTACGGTCGCGACAGCGAGTGCAGCAACTGTCACGAGGAGCAGGTCTTCTGCCGGGCCTGTCATGTGGATGTCGGCCTCGCCGGCCCACGTGTGGCGGCGCAGGGGTACCACGACGCGTCTCCGGTCTGGTTGCTTCGCCACGGCCAGGCCGCGCGCCAGAACATCGAGAGCTGTTCCAGCTGCCACCGGCAGGTGGACTGTACGCGCTGCCATGGGGTTCTGGGTGCCTTCAAGGTCAGCCCTCACTCCGCTGACTTCAATGCGGAGCGTGCCTGGGCTCGCAGTCCGCGCACGTGCCTCGCCTGTCACGTCGGGAATCCTTTGAATGGAGGACTGCCATGACCGCTCGCGTGTGGGAGTTCCTCCCACAGTAGTGCCCGTGGCAGACCGGACAGCGGCGTTCTCGCCGTGATGCCATGGTTCTCGAGGATTGTTGTGCTCACCACTCCCTCTCGAGCGAGTCGACCGCCTCCGGGCGCTTGCTCGCACGCGGGGGCCCACGGGTATGTTGTCGTCATGCTGCGGACCCTACTGATCGTGCTCGCACTGCTTATGGCCGGGCCGCTGTCGTCCGGTCGTACAGCCGTGCACGCGCAGGACGTGGACAGGGGCTTCGAGCATGCGGCCCACGACGAGTACACGTGTGCCGACTGCCATACCATGGAGGTCGAGCACGGATCACTCCTGGTGCGCGGGACGGCGGATTGCCGTGGTTGCCACCACACAGGAGAGCGGCTCGACCGAGGCTGTGTCGCCTGTCATGATGTCGACGGGGTGGCAGACATCGCGGTGCCGCTCACGCGCGTGTTCGAGTTTTCGGTCCGACCGGATGCTCGGCCGGCACGCGATCTCGTCTTCGATCATCGCGTCCACGCCGACCGTGCGTGCGTCGAGTGCCATGTGGATGACACGTCTCAGTCGGCTGCCGCGCTGGACTGCGCGGGGTGCCATGAGGAACACCACGCCGCGCCACCGGAGAGCTGCTGGTCGTGTCACGTCCGTCCACCGGAGGGCGCGCATACCGTCGAGGTGCACAGAACATGCTCCGGGGCGGGATGTCATACGGACAGCCCGATCAGCAGTCCGACACAGACCCGTGCCGGATGTATGCTCTGTCACGAAGATCAGGCCAATCACGAACCCGGAGGAGAGTGCGTGGACTGCCACCTCCTCGGCTCGTCGGCTCGCTCCACGATCCCTGCCGCAACTGGAGGGCCGCATGGCCGTCTGTAGCTACCTGGTCTTCCCCGCGGTCGGCGAACGTGAGGCCGTGCATGCCAAACTGACTGAGATGCCGGGGTGTGATGTGGTGCCGTCGACGAATCGCGACGTCCTGATGTTGATCACCGACACCCCTGGCAGGCAGGAGGACGACAGGCTCCGGAGAAGTCTGGAGGTCATGCCCGGGATCGAAGCGTTGCTCTTCACCTTCGGGGAACTCCCTGACACGAGGGGTGCCTCCGTACTCGCTGACGATCGGGAGGATGCCCGATGACCGTCCTCGATCGACGCGACTTCGTGAAGCAGACGGCTGCTGCTGCGGCCGCTGCCGCCGCCGCGTCTTTGATGCCGGGGGTGGCGTTTGCCCGCGAGATCGAAGACGTGCCTGCATTTGCCGGGGACGTCACGTGGAACAAGACGCCGTGTCGTTTCTGTGGCGTCGGATGCGGTCTGCTCGTCGGCGTCGAGGACGGTCGTGCGGTTGCGGTGCGCGGGGATCCGGATTCGCCCGTCAACCGTGGACTCGCGTGTGTGAAGGGATACCACTCCGTTCAGGCGCTGTACGGGAGCGATCGGATCACCCGGGCCCAGATCCGGCGCGGCGGACGTCTGGTCGACGTGCCGATCGAGGAGGCCCTGGACCTCGTTGCGGAGCGCATGAGAGAAACGATCGCGGAGCACGGCGAGGACAGTGTCGCGATCTACGGATCCGGGCAGTGGACGATCCCGGATGGGTACGCGGCGAGCAAGCTCTTCAAGGGGGCGATCGGTACGAACAACGTCGAGGCCAATGCTCGCCTGTGCATGGCCAGCGCGGTCACCGGCTTTCTGAGCTCGTTCGGGGCCGACGAGCCGATGGGCTGCTACGAGGACATCGACCATGCCGATGTCTTCGTGCTCTGGGGCAACAACATGGCCGAGATGCACCCCGTCCTGTTCTCGCGCATGCTCGACGAGCGGCGCCGGCGCGGCGGCGTGCAGATCGTAGATCTGGCCACCCGCACGACCCGGACGAGTGAGGCCGCCGACCGGTCGCTGCTCTTCGCCCCTCACTCGGATCTCGCGATCGCCAACGGCATCTGCCACGAGATCGTTCGAAACAACTGGGTGGACCGCGACTTCGTGCGCCGGCACGTGGCGTTCAAGCTGGGGAGAACCGGAATCGGCTTCGCACAGGACGGGGACCGCCCCTTCTCCGAGGATGCATCGGACGCCTCGTGGGAAGAGTTCGTCGACTTCCTTCAGGACTATACGCCGGAGCGTGTGGAGCAGATCTCGGGTGTGCCCGCGGCGGACGTCCGGTGGCTCGCGTCGCTCTACGGTGACCCGTCCCGCCGGGTCATGTCCCTGTGGTGCATGGGCGTGAACCAGCACACGCGCGGCACGTGGATGAACAATCTCATCTACAACATCCATCTGCTCGTCGGGAAGATCTCGACGCCGGGGAACAGCCCCTTCTCTCTGACCGGACAACCCAGTGCGTGCGGGACTGTGCGCGAGGTGGGAACGCTCACCCACGCTCTGCCCGGGGGTCGAGTCACGAACGCCGCGAGCCGGGCGCGGGCCGCGCAGATCTGGGGTGTTCCGGAAGACCGGATTCCCGATCGCCCGACGCATCACACGGTGTCGATGTTCCGCGCGGTCGAGCGCGGTGACATCCGGTTCATGTGGGTTCAGGTCTCCAACCCGATGGTCAGCCTCCCCGATGTGAATCGGTACAGGGCAGCCGTCGAGCAGGACGACCGCTTCCTGGTCGTGTCGGACGTGTATCCGACGCCCACCACCGATCTTGCCGACGTCGTCCTGCCTGCAGCGATGTGGATCGAGCGTGAGGGGATGTTCGGCAACTCGGAGCGGAGGACGCAGCACTTCGACCGCATGATCGACCCGCCGGGCGATGCGATGGCGGACAGCTGGCAGCTGATCGAAGTGGCTCGCCGGCTGGGGCACGGGGATCTCTTCCCCGATGGGGAGGAGGAGCACGTGCGAGCCCTCTGGGATGAGTACGTGCAGTTCCACGATGACCCCGATCACCGCATGGCTTCGTACGATGAACTGCGAGGCCGCCCCGGGGTGATGTGGCCGTTCGTCGACGGGCGCGAGACAAAGTGGCGCTACCGGGTTGAAAGCGACCCTGCAGCCGACCCCGAGTACGGCGAGTACGACTTCTAC
This sequence comes from uncultured Gemmatimonadaceae bacterium, assembly GCA_964492085.1. GTDB lineage: Bacteria > Gemmatimonadota > Gemmatimonadetes > Longimicrobiales > Gaopeijiaceae > UBA2589. The sequence continues at coordinate 34,185 of CAZBHZ010000009.1, forward strand.
GGACATCCCGATCATCGGGCGTGGATCTGGCTGAGACCCTATGAGGCTCCACCCGAGTGGCCGGACGAGGAGTATCCCTTCTGGCTGAGCACCGGACGGGTGCTGGAGCACTGGCACACGGGAAGCATGACGCGTCGAATTCCGGTGCTCCACCAGTCGGTGCCCGAGGCGTATGTCGAGCTGCATCCCGGCGACGCCGAGGCCCTTGGTGTGCGTGATCGCGAGCGTGTTCGGCTCGTGAGTCGGCGGGGATCCGTCGAGATGGCAGTGCGTGTGGATTACCGTGCACGCCCCGCTCCCGGGCAGGTATTCGCCGTGTTCTTCGATGAGGATCAGCTGGTCAATGAGCTCACGCTTGACGCTCTGTGTCCGATCTCGGCGCAGCCGGACTACAAGAAGTGCGCGGTCCGGGTGGAGCGACTCAGCTGATGAGTTCGTTGCTTCCGCCCCGTGAGAAACCGATTCACGTAGGGAAGGTGCTCGCCGCCGTCGGCGTGCTCGCCGTGGGTGCGGTCCTCGTGGGCCGCGCTCTGGAACGAGAATCGGACGCGCTGCGCTATCCACCTGTCCAGAACCTGGCGTGGGACGGTGTGTCGTTCACCGAGCGTCGTGCCACGCTGATGTCCGCCGCTGAACTCGCCATCGATCCGGGTTTTCGTGAGGACTTCGGTGCACATACACGGACGCTGGAGATGTACCAGCGCCTTCGCGCGTACCCGGGGGCGCCACCCCGAGTCCCACACGGGCTCACCGAAGAGGAGTTCCGCGGTACGCAGTGCAACGCCTGTCACGTTCGCGGGGGGTGGGTGTCGAGGTTTGGCGCGTTCGCACCCGTGACGCCGCACCCCGAGATGTCCGCGTGCCTGCAGTGTCACGTTCCACAGGACGAGCTCGTCGGCGTTGCGAGGCCGTCGTCTCCCGATGCCGTTGTCTGCATGCAATGTCACATCGATCCGGATGCGAGCCCTTCGCTCTTCGTCCCCACGGACTGGCGGACGACGCCGTGGCCCGAGCTCGACCGGCAGGCGCTCGACGGGTCGCCGCATGTCGTCCCTCATGACGTTCAGAGCCGGGATAACTGTCTGGCCTGCCACGGTGGGCCGGCCGCGATCGACGAGATCCGGACCGATCATCCTGAGCGGGCCGAATGCGTGCAGTGCCACATGGTGAGCATCGACGGCGCCGACCCGACCTCTTTGGGTGCCGCATATACGCGGGGTGATCGTCCATGACCAGGCGCAGCTATGCGATCATCGGGACCGTCTGGGTCGCGGCCGCCGCCATTGCCGTATTCGGGACCCTTCAGCGCCGCGCCGTCGCCCCGGGCACGCTCGATGCCCTCGAGTCTCTGGACGCCCGCGGGCGTGCGCCTGCGAGCTTCGAGGGGACGGACAGCCTGCCATCGGCGCTGCAGGGCGTGTCGGTCGAAGCCGTGCATGACGGATGGGAGGGTCCGGGGGGGCGACCATTCTTGGTGGTGTCGCGCACGGCCGAGGGGTCGAATCCGCGGGTGCGGACCATCGGGCGAGAGACGTACCCTTTGACGCTTCGGCTCGATGGCGCACCCGTCGTGGGTGACTGCGCGTCTTGCCATGAAGGTCAGCAGTCGGCCGGTGCCCGCTTGGACGCGGCCGACGCGATCCACCAGAACATTCAGCCTGTACATCCGAGCCGGGCCGAAACGGAATGTGCAGGGTGCCATGTGGAGGGCCGTGTGGATCGGCTGCGCGGCGACAGAGGGCAGGAGACGACGTTCACTCATGCGTATGAGCTGTGTGCCCAGTGTCACTTCAACCCGGTGGAGTCCTGGGCCAAGGGCGCCCACGGCAAGAGACTCGTCGCGTGGCGGGGGGACCGGGTCGTGTTCGGGTGCGCCGAATGCCACGATCCGCACCGTCCGGCCACGGAGCCGCGCGCTCCATACGCCGGTCCGAGCCTTCCCGAGTCATTGCACTCGGAGGAGCACGGGGATTCGCACGGTGAGGCTGGAACGACCGGAGCCGCAGAGCATGGAGGTCGGCCGTGACGCGAAGAGACCTGACCTTCGACGACGTGCTCAAAGCTGCGGGCGCGTACGAGATCCAGGATCGGCTCGAACGGCTCTCGCCTGAGCCGGCGAGCACCGGATGCGGGTGTGGGTCTTCCGGTGGTTGCGGCTCCTCGGGCGGCCAGACGCTGCTCGACAAGCCTCTGGATCGCCGGCGTGCGATCGGTACGCTCTTTGGCGCCCTGGCTGTGACCACGCAGGCGATGGGAGCGTGTGCGCCCGGGCCGGATAGCGCTGAGGAGCGCGAAGCGAAGCGCCTGGCTCAGGAGGAGTACTTCAAGGGCAACTACCGTGTCATGACGGAGGCGGAGCGTGCCGATACCGTGCGCCGGCTCGAACGGCTCGCCGAACTGCGGGGGCAGGGGGATGTCAGCATCCGAACGGATCAGGCCGTGCCCGGGGCCCTGTACGGCTACGCGTTCAACATCTCGAAGTGCGAAGGCTTCCGGAATTGCGTCGACGCCTGCATTCACGAGAACAATCTCGATCGAGCGAGTGACCAGCAGTACATCCGGATCTTCGAGATCGAGGAAGGTTCGTCGATCGACGCGCTCGATCACGGTGACGCAACCTACGGCCACTCCGTCCCGGCTGAAGGCCACTTCTATCTGGGGACACAGTGCTTCCAGTGCGCGAATCCACCCTGCGTCTATGTGTGCCCGGTCCAGGCCACGTGGCAGGAGCCAGACGGGATCGTAGTCGTGGATTACGACTGGTGTATCGGATGTCGGTACTGCATGGCGGCGTGTCCGTACTGGGCCCGGCGTTTCAATTGGGACGAGCCGACCGTTCCCGCTGAAGAGGTGAATCCGCGGCAGCACTATCTCGGGAATCGCGCGCGCAAGTCGGGTGTGGTCGAGAAGTGCACGTTCTGCATCCAGCGGACCCGTGAGGGCCGCCAGCCCGCTTGCGCCGAGGCCTGTCCGACCGGCGCACGGGTTTTCGGCAACCTTCTGGATCCGGACTCCGAGATCCGCTGGGTGCTCGAGAACAAGCAGGTCTTCCGGCTCAAGGAAGACCTCGGCACTGAGCCACGCTTCTGGTACTTCATGGACTAGATCGCATGCATCTCAAGTGGTTTATCCTGAGCGCGTTCCGATCCGCCACGACCGGCGGGCGTCGGTACCACGTGTGGATGGCGGTGCTGACCGGCTTCATGCTGCTCGGCGCGTACGGCTACGCGGTGCAGCTGCGAGATGGTCTGGTGGTGACCGGGATGAACGACCACGTCAGCTGGGGCCTGTACATCTCGAACTTCACCTTCCTCGTCGGCATGGCTGCTGCCGCGATCATGCTCGTCTTGCCGGCGTACGTGCTCGAGGATGTGGATTTCACACGGGCTGTTCTGATCGCCGAGGGCGTCGCGGTGTCGGCCCTGTGCATGTGTCTCGCGTTCGTCGTGGTCGACCTGGGGAATCCGTTCGCGTCATGGCACCTCATGCCCTGGGTCGGGATCCTGAACTGGCCGCGGTCGATGCTGGCATGGGACGTCATCGTTCTGAACGGCTATCTCGTCCTGAACCTCTTCATCCCCTTCTATATCCTTTACAGCCACTACACCGGTGTGGAGGCCGACAAGTCGCGCTATCTGCCGTGGATGTATCTGTCCGTGTTCTGGGCCGTGAGCATCCACCTCGTCACCGCATTCCTCATGGCTGGTCTGCCGGCGAGGCCGTTCTGGCACAATGCGCTGCTGGGCCCGCGCTTTCTCGCGACGGCGTTCACCGCGGGACCGGCGTTCATGATTCTGCTCCTCTGGTTCATCCAGTCGGAGACCGAGTACGACATCGATCCGGGTGCCCTGCGGAAGCTGGCCATGGTGACCACCGTGGCGGCTCAGGTGAACCTCATCATGCTCGGATCCGAGATCTTCACCGAGTTCTACTTCCCGACTCACCATGTCGAGAGCGCTCGATATCTCTTCTTCGGACTCGAGGGTCACGATGCTCTCGTACCGTGGATTCGCACCGCGCTTTTCATGAACATCGGCGCGACCGTTGTGCTCACGATCCATCGTCTTCGAGAGGATCGCCGCTGGCTCCTGGGTGCGTGCGTTGTCCTCTTCATCGCCGTGTGGATCGAAAAAGGCATGGGTCTCATCGTGCCAGGCTTCGTTCCATCGCCACTCGGTGAGATCGTCGAGTATCACCCGACGTGGGTCGAGGTCACCGTCACGGCCGGGATCTGGGCCATGGGACTCTTCATCCTGACCGTGCTGGTCAAGGTCGCGCTCCCCATCGAGATGGGGCGTCTTCGGAGTCCGCTCTTGAAGACAAGCGAGCCGCCGGTGGAGACTGACGTCGAACCCTCCGTCGAGGGTGCGTCCGCGACGTAGGTATTGGCCGAGAGGACCGCACCGGCTGCCCCGCGGCCGGTCGGGGCATGGAGGTTGACCCGATCTTTGGGCTCGGTAGCTTTCACGGCTCTACAAGCCTCGCTAGCTCAACTGGCAGAGCAACTGACTCTTAATCAGTAGGTTCGGGGTTCGAGTCCCTGGCGGGGCACTAAGCAGCACAACGACTTACGGGAACGGCTGGCCTGAACAGGCTGGCCGTTTTTCGTTGGAGGGTGCAGGTGGGACACGGGATCCACCCGTCACATGGGAATCTTCGCGGGGACGATCAGCGGCGTATTCGCGCGCGGCTTGATGTCCAGTGGTACGTCGGATCGTGCCGACCGTTGGATCGCCGACGGGGTCGTCCTCTTGTTTGACCAGGTCGCCTAGCTGGCCCTGGAGGCGTTACGCTGATCTCGATCTGCCGTGCCCGAGTTCGGTCGGTTCATTCTTCCAAGCAAGGCGAGGGTACATCCTGTGACCCCACATGCTGCCTCAGGGATCGGCCGCGTACTGAGTGCCGACATCGCCGTACCCGAGCACGCTCGAGTGCTGCGCTTCTACGCCAACGTGCTGACCACAGGCGACCGACCGTTGTGGCGCGACGACCTGATGAACAGCGACGGCACGCCGATCATCGGGCTTGGTGAGCGCAGCCCGGCGCACGCTGACCTTCCCCTGCAATGGATGCCGCACATTCAGGTGGCAGATGTCGGGGCCAGTGCCGGCCGGGCCGTGGAGAAGGGTGGCCGCGAACTCATGCACCACAGGGATGATCTCGGACAAAGCCAGTGGGCCGTCCTGCGCGATCCGAATGGGGCCGCGTTCGGGATCATTCCGGAAGTCCCGCCGGACTCCATCCCCCCGCTCCAGGGTGGCCGTATCGCGTGGCTGGATCTGACCGTCCCGGACGCCCCCAATACTCGCGACTTCTACCAGGCCGTCGTCGGTTGGTCCTCCGATGATGTCGCCATGAAGGACGCAAACGGGCACTACGCCGACTACGCCCTTCGCTTCATGGACGGCGCGGCCGTGGCCGGCGTGTGCCACGCGCGCGGAGTGAACCGCGACCTCCCCCCGGTTTGGCTCATCTGTCTGAATGTCGGAGATCTCGATGAGAGTCTCGAGCGTGCGCGCGCCGAGGGCGGTGAGATCGTGGACGCGAGAAGGGGACCTGAGGGCGATGTCACATACGCGGTGGTCCGTGATCCGGTCGGGGCATGCTTCGCTCTCGTACCGGGTTGAGGAGCCGGGCGTAGGCGACCCGCTCCTCAGCTGATCAGCCGTCTCGACACGTCCTTGAGGATGAACAGCCCGTCACCGGTCCCCGTGACGGCGATGATGCCACTCTCGAAGTACGGATAGTTGCTCCATGACGCTCCGCCCTGGTAGGGCGACGTGTCGAAAAATCCGATCTCGACGGGACGTTCGGGCTCCGAGATATCCAGAACGCGGAATCCCGCATCGTAGTTCGACTGGTACATCCTGTCGCCGACGATGTAGAGGTTGTGGTCGGTCGCGGTGGTCTCGGCGATGTACTCGTAGACGAGGATCGGGTCATCGAGATCCTGCACGTCCCAGACGAGCGTCCGCGTACCTTCGACCAGACCCCCGGGCTCGTCGCCTTCGTCATTCATGTAGAAGTAGCGGTGATCGTCGGTGAGCCAACCCTGGTGGGCGTAGGCGACGTTCGGATACGACGCGCTCGAGAGCGCACGGGGGGCGGACTTGTCGGTCATGTCCGAAATACTCAGCGCCGTCTCGTTCGAGCCGAGGCAAATCTCCTTGCCGGTGTGCTCGGTGTCCGGGCCGTGGTAGACCACGCATTGGGCGTCGTGCGAATACCCGGTCAGGCGCCGGCCCGTGTTCGTGTCCGCGAAGCAGCCGTTGAAGGTCGGACGTGAGGGGTCCTCCAGATTCAGCATGTGGAATCCGCCGCCGCACGTTTCGCCGCCCGCGCTGTTCCCGACGGTGTAGGCGAAGCCCGTGTCCTCGTTGATCACGATGTTGTGGGCGCTGTGAATGCCGTCGTAGTGGAACGTCTCTTCGAAGGTGATCGGCTCACCCTCGAAGCGACGCAGTTCCTTGAGGTCGAAGACCTGCACCCCGTGGGCCCCGGCGCCGTCCGCCACGATGTACACGTGATCTCGGTAGACCTTCATGTCTCGCCAGATCGCGCTTCGCGAACCGGGCGTCTTCGGCAGGTCACCGACGTACACCGGGTTCGACGGATTGCTGAGATCGACGAACGACGTGCCGTTCGTGCGCCCCACGATCGCATACTCGACACCGCTCTGTGGGTCGGTCCAGCCCCAGATGTCGTTCACTCGTGTTCCGCGAGCGCCTCCGATTTCGTTGATCGGCACGAACGAGACGATATTGACGCTTTCGCATTCGAAGACATCCGCCTGGCCTTCCGAGCACTCGATCTCGTCTCCCGTGATCGACGGGAAGCCGCGGGCCTCGTTGATGACGGTGCCCTGCTCGGTCGATCCAGTGAAGATCACGGCGGCGCCGGCTCGTTCGTCCACTCCAAGCGCGCCCACGGCCATCACATTGTCGACGACCGTGACCGACCCACCGAACCCTGCGCCCTCGCCAGCCGTCTCGCTGGTCAGCATCGTGACCTGCGGTATACCCTGCGTGTCGCTGAGGTGGTACAGAGCGCCGGCACCGCCGTTCGCTCCCGGGGCTCCGATCAGCACGCCGTCGCTTCCGGCTGTGATCGATGCGCCGAACTGCGTATTCCGGGCGGCAATGACAGGCCGGAGCGGAGCAGCCTCCGTCCACCCGGCCTCACCGAACTCGAAGACGAAGACAGCGCCGGCCCGGGCGTCGAAGCCCGACGCGCCGACGTATGCGGAGCCGTCGTGTACGGCGAGAGCGCTGCCATACGCCGAGCGGTCCGGCAGGTCTGCCGTCGAGAGGGATCCCAGCGACTCGAGTCCGTTCAGGGTGTAGGCGTGCACTGTACCCGCGGCCGCTCGCGGCCTCGGAGCACCGACGAGGAGGTGGGTGCCGTCCGTCGCCAACATCGAGCCGAACGCGCCCTCGACATCGTCCGGTGCCGCCAGCCGCATCGGGTTCTGCATGGAGGACCGCTCGTACACGTAGACGACGCCTGCACCTTCTCCTGGTGCGGAGATCAGGACGAAGCGATCCGTGAGCGCGACTGCCGCCCCGAAACCCGAATCGGCCGGCCCATCCATCCGGGTGGGCTCACCCCATGCTCCACCCGACGTCCGCTCGAACACGTATGTCGCGCCCTCGATCGGAGCGCCTGCCAGGAGCGTCGTTTCATCCGCCGCGATCGCCTGGCCGAAGCCGTCGGGCGAGCGGGCCACGTCCGTCACCCGGATCTGATCGGTCTCACTCCACGTGCCATCGACGTCGCCGAAGACGTAGACGATGCCTGAAAGGGTCTGATTGCCGGCTTCTCCGACGAGAATCTGATCACCGCTGATGGCGAGTGGCCCGCCGAACTGCTGGCCAGCGAGCGGGGCGGCGAACAGGGAGGCGAGAGCGAGCGAAAGCGTGCAGGTCGTGGCGCGGTACATCCGAGCGAGGCTCCTTCAAGAGTCGGCTCCGGCGACCGCCACCCTCGGGTGGGGTCGTGACGGACAAGCATAGGACCTCGCCTGACAGCGGTTGGCAATAGTGAGCCGGCGCAACCGGGGTGAAAGGAGGGGGTAAGCGCCCGCATGCCTCGGAACCTTTTCGTATTGCGTCACGGTCGAAGCCGGGCGAACGAACAGGGTGTCATCGCCAGTTCGTTGGCGAATGCGGGAGACGACTTCGGGCTCACCCCCGAGGGACGGGCTCAGGTGCGGACGACGATCGAGGCGGCTCGGGGGCGGCTGACCGGGCCCGTGCACGTTGTCGCCTCACCTCTGTTACGCGCGCGGGAGACCGCCGAGATCGTCGCTCAGGGGATCGGCGTGGTCCCTGAAGTGGACGATCGACTCATCGAACGTGGCTTCGGTGAACTCGAGCTGGCGCGCGACAACCGTTACGAATCCGTGTGGGAGATCGATCGACGCGACCCGTCTCATCGAACGTGGAACGTGGAGAGTGTGGCAGATGTGTGGTCGCGCGTGTGCCGCTTGATGGATGATCGCTGGGCCGGCGTCTCCTCGGGTACGCTGATGCTCGTGACGCATGGTGACGTTGCGTCCACTCTGATCTGCGGATCGGCCGGGGTGCCGTTGAGCCGTCACCGCGAGGTCGGAGGACTCGCGACCGGTGAGATGCAGGAACTCGAGTGGCCTCGGGACGCGGACCCGCCCATGTTCGTGGACGATTCCTGACTGACCCAGACCGCAGGTCTCCATGGTTCGAGATGAGCGACGACGGACGGCGTGGCCACGACTCGTACGCGTGGCCGTCGGCGTGGCTTTGGCCGGGTGTGCCAACGAGACCGACGGTACGAACGGCCAGATGCCGGAGGTCTTGGATGCCCAGCCCCGATCACCGATTCTGGTGGCTCACCGTGGTGCCTCGGCGTACGCTCCGGAGCACACCCTCGCCTCGTACGAACTCGGGATCGAGCAGGGCGCGGACTACATCGAGCCGGATCTGCACATTACGGCCGACGGCGTCCTGATCGCGTTCCACGATCTGACGCTCGAGCGGACGACCGATGTCGAGGAGCGCTTCCCCGACCGCTACCGCGAGGTCGAGGTTCAGGGCGAGATGACCCGTGTCTGGCCGGTCAGCGACTTCACCTTCGACGAGATCCGCACACTCGACGCCGGCAGCTGGTTCGACCCGTCGTTCTCGGGCGCTCGCGTTCCGACGTTCCGCGAGGTCGCCGAGGTCGCTCGGGGTCGGGCGGGCCTATTCATCGAGACGAAGTCTCCCGAGGTCTATGGAGAGCTCGGCTTCGACATGGAGACCCTGCTGCTCGGCGAACTCCAGGCCCTGGGTCTGGCGGAGCCCGATGCGGATCCGTCGACTCCGATCATCATCCAGTCGTTCAGCGCCGCCAGCCTGCAGATCCTGAGACAGGAGCACGGGACGCTTCTTCCTCTCGCACTTCTGATCGGAGGCCGGGAGGCCGCTGAGGAGTGGTTGTCGCCAGAGGGACTCGCGCGTGCGGCCGGGTTCGTCAGTGGCATTGGCCCGGCCAAGAACCTGATCATGGCCGACCCCTCGATCGTGTCCCGAGCGCACGCGCTCGATCTGTCCGTGGTACCGTGGACATTCCGTGCCCGAAGCCCGGGGGACGGCTTCACCGCGGTCGAGGCCGAAATGCTGCATTTTCTCGAGGAGATCGGAGTCGACGGGATCATCACCGACAATCCGGACCTGTTCCCGGCGGCGCGGATTGCCGAAGGGGTGTGACGCGTGAAGGCCATCGGGCGGATCACGCTCGTCTGCCTGCTCGGTTCGGCCTCATCGTGTGCCGAAGCTCTGGTAGAGGACTGTGCCCGGGGCGAACTCGATCGACGCTACTGCGATCGTGACGGTGATCTGGTGGCCGACCCGTCTGCGGATCACCTCCGACTCGATCCGGACGTCCTCGTATTCGCCTACACGCCGGTCGAGGACCCCGCTCAATTCCGTGGCGTGTGGGCTCCTTTCCTGGAGCACCTCGAAGGTCTGGTCGGTCGTGAGGTGCTGTTCTTTCCGGTTCAGTCGAATGCCGCCCAGATCGAGGCGATGCGGGCCGGCCGTCTGCACGTGGCCGGCTTCAACACCGGCAGCGTGCCGCTCGCGGTGAACTGCGCGGGATTTCGGCCCGTCGCGATGATGGCTCGAGCCGATGGCAGCTTCGGGTACGAGATGGAGTTGCTCACCCACCGTGACAGCGATATCGAATCGGTTCAGGACCTTCGTGGTCGCTCGCTCGCGTTCACGTCACCGACGTCCAACAGTGGGTTCAAGGCACCTTCGGTTCTGCTCGAGGCGGAGTTCGGCCTCGTGGCGGAGGACGATTTCGACGTCGTCTTTTCCGGCCGACACGACAATTCGATCCTCGGCGTGCTTCAGCGTGACTACGAGGCTGCTGCCGTGGCGAACCAGGTGATCGATCAGGTGCTCGCGCGCGGCGTCGGGAGTCGGGACGAGCTGCGAGTGCTCTACCGATCCGTTTCGTTCCCGACGACCGCGTATGGCGTATCGAATCGGCTGGAGCCCTCGATCGCTGCTGCGGTCGGGGAAGCCTTCCGAACGTTCCCGTGGGACGGGAGTGCCCTCGATGAGGAGTTTCAGGAGGAGGACGGCTTCATCGACATCACCTACGAGGAGCACTGGGACGTGATTCGCACGATCGACGTTGCCTCGGGAACCAGCTGGGCATGCCGATGACGAACCCCGGCGTCGTACTCGACATCGATCGTCTCGTGGTCCGATATGCCGATGGGCCGGAGGTACTGCAGGGCATCTCGTTCACGCTGGCCCCCCAGGAGATCGTTGGCCTCATCGGTGCGTCGGGTGCCGGGAAGAGTACGCTTCTTCGAGCGGTCCAGCGGTTGGTGGAGCCGACATCGGGGTCGGTGCGCCTCGGAGGCACGGAGTTGACCTCACTGGGCCCTGCGAAGCTGCGAGATGCGCGACGCCGCATGGGCATGATCTTCCAGGAGCACGCGCTCGTGGATCGCCTGTCGGTCATGGAAAACGTGCTCTGCGGTGCCCTGGGCCGGACCCGCTTCTGGCACGCGCTACGACGAAGATTCGATCCAACGGACGTGGCCCATGCCTTTCAGCTCCTCGAACGCATGGGTCTGTCGGGGTTCGAGGATCGACGATGTGATGAGCTGTCGGGTGGCCAGAGGCAGCGGGTCGGGATCGCGCGCGCCCTGATTCAGAATCCGGAGCTCCTCCTCGTGGACGAGCCTACGGCCAGTCTGGATCCGGCCGCTTCGGTGCGGATCATGACGCTGATCTCCGAAGTGTGTGCCGAGAGCGGCCTCGCGGCCGTGATCAACCTCCACGACGTTCCGCTGGCGAGGCGCTTCTGCCCGCGCATCCTCGCGCTCCACGAGGGGCGCATCGCCTTCGATGGCCCTCCCGGGGAGCTTACGGACGCGGTGCTGACCGAAATCTATGGGGAGGAAGCAGTCGAGCCCCACGTCGCCGTGGGCTTCTCCGAGGGGGTCGATCGTGACGACTGAGGCGGCGCGAACCTGGCGCCCGCCTCCGCGGATCGCCAGCGCCTCGGCCCGTCGCTTTGCATGGGTCGCCGCAGTCGCCTACGCACTCTTCGCCGCGGCCACGGTCGACGTGGACGGGGCTCGCATCGCCGAGGGTGCGGCAAGGGCCGCCGACTTCTTCGGGGGCTGGCTTCGGCCGGACTTTCTGACTCGGTGGACGGACATTCGGGCTGGTCTCGTCGAGAGTGTGGCGATGACGCTCGTGGCTACGGCCGGGGGCTTCATCCTGTCAGTCCCATTCGGGCTCGGGGCATCGAGAAACCTTGCCCCCGCACCGATCTATGCAGGATGCCGAGGGGCACTCGCGGTCTTCCGCGCCTTCCATGAGGTTCTGGTCGCCATCCTCTTCGTGGCCATGTTCGGCTTCGGGGGGTTCGCAGGCGTCATGACCCTCGTGGTCGCTACGGTCGGCTTTCTCGGTAAGCTGCTGGCCGAAGCCGTGGAGGAAATCGACCCGGCGCCGCTCGAGGCCCTCACCGCAGCCGGGGCGACGTGGCCCAGTCGAATCACGTTCGGCGTGCTTCCCCAGGTCATGCCGCGCGTCCTCGGCCTCACGCTGTACCGGCTGGACATCAATTTCCGCGAATCCGCGATTATCGGGCTGGTCGGTGCCGGGGGCATCGGGGCCACCCTGATCACCGCGTTCGCGCGCTACGAGTTCGAGTCGGTGTCCGCGATCCTGATCCTGATCATCTCGATGCTGCTCGTGGCAGAACTTGTTTCGAGTCGACTCCGTAGGAGGTTGCTCTGATGGTCGAGCAGCCCAGCCTCGAGTGGGTCCGGTATTCACCGGCCCAGCGCAGGCATCGAACCATCGGACTGCTCATGGCGGCTGTGTGCCTCTCGTGGGGCTGGAGTCATATCGCCGCGCGGACCACCTGGGGTTTCGTCCTGGATGCAGGGGTCCAGCTCCAGGACATGGGGCTGCGCATGTTCCCACCGGACTCCTCGTACCTGGTTCAGTTGGCCCGGCCGCTCGTGGATACGCTGCATATCGCGACACTGGGGACGGGACTCGGCGTCTTGATCGCGATCCCGCTGGCGTTTCTGGCGGCCCGGACGACGACGCCCTCCCGGCGCATTCTGCGGCCGCTCGCGCTGCTCATGCTCGTGACGTCACGCTCGGTCAACTCGATCATCTGGGCACTGATCCTGGTCGTTCTCGTCGGCCCCGGACTGCTGGCCGGGATCCTGGCGATCGCGCTGCGTTCGGTCGGCTTCGTGGGGAAGCTGGTGTATGAGGCAATCGAAGAGGCGCCGGCGCTTCCTGTGACCGCGCTCCATACGACAGGGGCCGGACGGGCACACGCGCTGGCGTTCGGCCTCGTGCCCCAGGTGCTGCCGGTCATGGCCGGTGTGAGCGTCTACCGCTGGGAGATCAACATCCGGGAGGCGACGATCCTGGGGATCGTCGGCGCGGGCGGACTCGGCATGGCTCTACAGTCGTCGATCGACGCGCTCGCGTGGTCGCGCGTGAGCGTCATCCTCGGCGTGATCCTCGCCACCGTGGTGGTTGCCGAGTGGGTCTCGGCCCGCGTTCGGCTACGTCTGGCCTGAGGCTCGCACGGGCCTCCGGACCCACGGCCAGATGCCTTCTGCGCCCGCCCGATCCTACCGTTTCGGGTGAGCGAGCAACCATTCGAGGACCTCGGGTGCGAAACGCTCGGACAGGTCCGGGCTGTGCGCGCCGTCCTGGATGGTCCAGAGCTCGGCCGAGCCGCCCGTCCGGCACCCGTTCGCGAAGCGCGTCACGACGGTCTCGGCACCATCCACCGCGTCATCGAGATCGAGTTTCTCGTCCATGACGGACCCCTCGGCTCGGCAGTTGTTGTAGCGAGCCCATCGCTCGACGGTCTCGACCGCGCCCGGGTACTCCGTCCCGCCGATCTCGTCTCCCGCGTAGAGGATCGTCTCGTCGTCCGTGCCGTGAACCTGGAGAATGTGTACCGGGCTGGTTGGCCCCGGTACATCACGGGACGCCGCCGCACCGGCCAGGCTGACGATGGCCGCAATCCCATCGGAGTGCTCTCGCGCCACCCGGAACGACATGAAGCCTCCGTTGGAGTGGCCGATCAGATAGACACGGTTGGAGTCGATGGGATAGCGAGCCTTCATCTCGTCGATGATGGCCATGATGTAACCCGAGTCGTCGACTGTGCTTCCCGCAAAATTGCAGCACGCCGCCGAGGCGTTCCAGAAGCGTGGTTTCCGCTCCGTGGTGGCTTCGGTGCCGTCCGGTGAAACGAGAAAGAAGCCGTAATCGTCCACCAGCGTACTGAACTTCATGTACCGATTGTGGCGGGCCCCGTTCGAGCCGTATCCGTGCAGCAGGATCACGAGCGGGGCAGGCGTCGAGGCCTCGTACGCCGTCGGCGCGTGGATGGGTAGCTCTCCGCGACCGAAATCGATGCCCTGAGCGACCGAAGGGCTCGGCGTGACGGCAAGCAGGCAGCCCACGAGGATCGCGGCGAGGGAGTGTGGTGGCGTCATGGGGCGGGTCTCGTTCAGGTGTTGATCCGGCACGGTACAGGCTCGACGACAGGTCGCGCCAGCCGAGACCTGATCGCACGTGATCGACCCCGAGATCTATGGGACGTGCGGCGTGACCGGCATCCGCGTGGGGCATTTTCCCCCATGCAGCGGTTGAGTCTGCCCGACTCCGGACCGCTGTGGGAAACGTAGGTTTGAGGATCACGGTCCCATGATGAATTCAAGAGCATCAACATGCATCGGATCCCCGGATACACGTTCCTCTCATTTCTCGACGCCCTGACCGCGAGAGGCCCCGTGATCACGCTCATGGTCGCGGTCGCCGCTCCCCTCGCCGTCATGCCGGTAGCCGCTCAGGATGTCACCGTCACGGGTCAGGTGCGACCACGCTACGAGTTCAGGGATCCGGTTGCGGGTGAGCCGGACGACTTCGTGTCGATGCGGACCCGGCTCTCGGTGAGGTCCGAGAGGGACTCCGGGCTGACGCTCTTTGCTCAGGTTCAGGACGTCCGACTCTTCGGTGAGGAAGGTCATCCTCTGTTCGACTACTCTGCGGATGCGCTCGATCTGCACCAGGGCTATCTGCGGTTTCAGGGGCGGAGGGCTACCTGGCTGACCACCACGATCGGTCGCATGGAGAGCCCGCTCGGTGGCGAGCGTCTTGTCGGAGCGGTGGGTTGGGCTCAGCAGGGACAGAGCTTCGATGGTGTTCGCTTCGACATCGAAACCGATCGCACGCACTGGTCCGTGAGTGGCTTCATCGTGGGGGATGACTCTGCCCCGGTGGGGGGCGAGGAGGAAGACCTCCTGTCCATCTACGGTACGATCAAAGACGTCGGTCCCGGTCGCCTCGAGGTGTACTGGATCAACGATCGGATCTCGGCGGCTTCGGAGTCCGACGAGCATCTGATCGGGTCCCGGTATGTCTTCGGGGGATCCATCTTCGGACGGGCCGAAGCGACGATCGCCCGGGGCACGCGAGCCGACAGCGACGTGTCCGCCTACATGTTCGGCGCTCGGGCCGGGACGATGCTGGCCGACGGGCAGCTGTCCGCGACCCTGTGGTATGACTACCTGTCGGGTGATGACCCCGGCACTTCGGAAGTCGAGGTGTTCAACACGCTGTTCGCGACGAACCACAAGTTCTACGGCTTTGCGGACCTCTTCCTGAACATCCCCACCCATACCGGAGGTGCGGGGCTACAGGATCTTGCGGTCAAGCTGCTCTACCGACCAGCGAGTGACCTCTCCATCGGGCTGGATCTCCACAGCTTTCGGGCCGCCGAGGGGGCCGGTCTGACGGACCGTCACTTCGGGGAGGAAGTCGACCTGACGGTGACTCGGCCGTACATGGAGAATCTCACGGCGACCGTCGGGTTGAGTCGTGTGTTTCACGCCAACGGTCTCACCGAGATTGGGCGACTGAGCGAGGACATGACGTGGTTCTACGTCATGCTCAACGCGACGTTCTAGCGAGAGCCGTTGAGCAGTAGGTCTCCGAGAGCACCGGTGATCACCTGTTCGCCGGGATCGCGGCTGCAGGGGGCGTGTTCCGCGTCCTGGCCGCGCGAGTTCGGGGTGGAAGGGCTCGCTCCCATGGAGAGACGACTTGCCGTCCGACGCCCTACTTCCTGTACCTTTCTGTCATGAAGACTCTGGGTTCTCATTTGGCCACGTGGCTGGTCGGGGAGGGCCAGGCGAGCCGGCAACTCGCCCCGTTCGTTCGTTATGTGGCCCTCCTGACCGCAGTCGTCGCGCTGTACGGGTGGCTCTTCCATGTGATTATGGCGTGGGAGGGGCAGACCCATTCGTGGTTCACGGGTGTGTACTGGACGCTCACGGTCATGAGCACGCTCGGGTTCGGGGACATCACGTTCCACACCGACCTCGGGCGTGCGTTCAGCATGCTGGTGCTTGTGAGTGGCGTGATCCTGCTGCTCGTCATCCTGCCATTCATCTTCATTCGCTTCGTGTACGCCCCGTGGCTGGATGAACGGAGTCGTCGGCGGGTGAGCCGGCTTCATGCACTGCCAGAGGGTGTGACGGACCATGTCCTGGTATGTGCTGACGACCCGATTGCGCCGGGCCTCGTGCGAAGACTGGGGCACGCAGGTGTATCGGCCTTCGTGCTCGAGACGGATGCCGAACGCGCCATGCAACTGCAGGATTCCGGCATGCCGGTGATCGCCGGTGAAATCGACTCCGTCGAGACGTATCGGGCGGCTGGGGTCGAGCACGCGCGAATGGTGGTCGCCAACGCGTCGGATACGGTGAATTCCAACATCGTCCTGACCGTGCGTGCTGTGAGCGAGACGGTTCCGGTCGTTGCGATCGCCGACGTGGTGGACTCCATCGACGTTCTGGAACTCAGTGGCGCGACCGACGTGTTGCATCTGACGAATCGCCTCGGGGAGCATCTGGCGAATCGTGTCAGCGCAGGCACGTCCATTGCGAACGTGATCGGAGACTTCCACGACCTCGTGATTGCCGAGTTTCCGATCCATGGCACCCCTCTCGAAGGGAAGACGATTCGGGAGACGCGCCTGCGCGAACTCACGGGCGTCACGATTGTCGGCGTCTGGGACGAGGGCCGGCTTCACGCGGCCCTTCCGGACCGTCCGTTGACCCCTCACTGCGTCAGTGTGGTCGTCGGGACGAGGCAGCAGGTTCAGGAGCTGAACGAGATGCTCGTGATCTACGAATCGAATCCGAATCCCGTCGTGGTGATCGGTGGCGGGAAGGTCGGTCGTGCCGCGGCCGCCGCGCTCAAGCGGCGATCGATTCCCGTCCATATCGTCGAGCGCGAACGGAGTATGGAGCCGAAGATCGCCGGGATTCCGGATCGACTCTTCGTCGGTGACGCAGCCGACAGGGACGTGCTCGACGAGGCTGGAATCGAAAACACGCCGGCGGTGCTGCTGACCACGCACGACGACGACATGAACGTCTACCTCACGGTCTACTGTCGGCGCCTGAACCCCGATGCTCGAATCCTGACTCGGGTCACACACGACCGGAACGTTGAGGCGATCCGCCGGGCGGGTGCCGACTTCGTTCTCAGTTATGCGACGCTTGGCGTCGAAACCCTGATGTCTCTCGTGAATCAGCGTGAGCTCGTCGTGCTCGGTGAGGACATCAACCTGTTCTACATGGACGTCCCGTCATCCCTGTGTGGTAAGAGCATCGCCGGCGCCGAGATCGGTACGCGCTGTGGTCTCCATGTGATCGCTGTGCAGGAGAACGGGCAGCTCCTGACTAACCCACCGACGGATATGCCGTTGCCGGCGGGGGCAGAACTCGTCGCGTTGGGTACGGCCGACCAGCGGGAGCGTTTTGCGGAGAGCTTCGGGTAGCCCTCCGAACGCGTCACGCTGTGCATCCCGGGACGGACTGCGAGTAGCGGGCAACACTCGAGAGCTGGAGCGGTGTGTCCGAAGCGTGCTGGGCTCAGGCCTCCAGGGACCTCGAGAGCTCTGAGCTGAAATGACACGCGCTGAAGTGATCCGGCCCCACCTGTTCCAGATCCGGTGTTCGCTCAGCGCAGATCGCTTCCGCACGGGGGCAGCGGCTCCGGAACACACATCCTGACGGTGGATCGATCGGACTCGGGATGTCCCCGGTCAACGCGATCCGCTTGCGCTTCTTCCCGGGTTCGGGTGTCGGTACCGCGGAGAGCAGCGCCTCCGTATAGGGATGACTCGGCTCGTTGTAGAGCGCAGCCGCCGGTGCGATCTCCATGATCTTTCCGAGGTACATCACGGCGACGCGGTCGCAGACATGCTCGACCACGGCGAGGTCGTGCGCGATGAAGAGCATCGTGAGGTCGAGCTCGTCCTTCAGATCGCTCAGCAGGTTGATCACCTGCGCCTGTACGGAGACGTCGAGCGCGGAGACGGGTTCGTCCGCGACGATGAAGTCCGGGTTCACGGCGAGGGCTCGTGCAATGCCGATGCGCTGACGCTGTCCGCCCGAGAACTCGTGAGGGAAGCGATCCAGCTGCGCGGCCGAGAGCCCGACTTGCTCCATGAGCTCGACTGCTCGATCGGCTCTCGTTGCCGGCGCCCCGATGTCGTGCAGGTTGAGCGCGTGGCCGATGACGGTTCTCACGCGCTCACGGGGGTTCAGGCTCGCGTACGGATCCTGGAAGATGATCTGCATGCGCTTCCGGAAGCGCCGCATCTCCGCCCTCGACAGCTCCGTGATGTCCGTACCGTCGAACACCACGCTGCCTGCCGTTGCTTCCTCGAGCCGTAGCACCAGACGGCCGACGGTCGTCTTTCCAGAGCCACTCTCGCCGACCAGGCCGAGCACCTCACCGCGCTTTACGGTGAAAGACACATCGCTCACGGCCTGGACATGATTCACCACCCGGTTGAGCGCGCCCCCGCGGACAGGGAAGTGCTTCACGAGGCCGTCGACGCGCAGGAGGTCGTCCGTGCGGGTCGTGGCCGCCGTTCCCCGGGTCTCGTTCCGGCCGCGCATCTCATCGCTCATGACGTGACCTCCGCGGCCAGATCCAGCTCGCTCCAGCGTCGGCACCGGATTTCATGCCCCTCCGATACCGACTCGAGAGGCGGCGAGGCCTCTCGGCACTCAGGCTGGACATGCCCGCACCGCGTCGAGAACCGGCACCCCGCAGGTCGCTCGGAGAGTGAGGGTACGTTCCCCGGAATGGTCCGCAGCCGCTGACCTTCCTCTCCGCTGCCCAGTCGCGGGATCGAGGCGATCAGGCCGGCAGTGTACGGCATGCGCGGCCGCTCGAAGATCTCCTCGACCGGTCCCGTCTCGACGATCTGGCCGGCGTACATGACCACGACACGCTGGGCCATCTGCGCCACCACGCCGAGGTCGTGCGTGATGAAGATGATCGCCATGCCGAGTCGATCCTGAAGCTCTTCCATGAGGTCGAGGATCTGGGCCTGAATGGTGACGTCGAGCGCGGTCGTCGGTTCGTCCGCGATGAGTAGACTCGGGCTGCACGCCAGCGCCATCGCGATCATGGCGCGCTGACGCATCCCACCGGACATCTCATGCGGGTAGTTGTCGACGCGGCGCGCGGGCACGGGGATGCCCACCAGCTCGAGCATGGCGATCGCCCGCTCCCGCGCCTCGGCTGCGGATACGTTCTCGTGCTCGATCAGGACCTCGGCGATTTGAGCTCCGATCGTGTGTACCGGGTTGAGGCTCGTCATCGGCTCCTGGAAGATCATTCCGATCTCCCCGCCCCGAACGGCGCGCATCTCCTCTTCGGGCAGCCCTGTCAGCTCGCGGCCGCGCAGGCGGATCGAACCCCGCGTGATCTGCCCCACACGAGCCGGAAGCAGTCGCATGATCGAAAGCGCGGTGACCGATTTTCCGGATCCGCTTTCTCCGACGATCGCGAGGGTTTCCCCGGGGTCGACCGAGAAGCTCACGCCATCGACGGCCGCGAGCGGATCGCGTCCCCCGAGCAGAAAGCTCGTTTGCAGGTCGTGGACCTCGAGGAGCGTCTCGTTACTCACGCGGCGTGGCCTGATCGGTACGTCATCCCTACCTCATTCCCAGCTCGTCGAGTGCGTCGGCCACACCATCCAGATGGGTCAGATGCATCGACGCATAGTTGGGTGACAGTACGACACCGTGACCGCCCGCTCGGTACGTGGCCATGACCGAACGGTACACGATGTCTTTCGAGCACTTCGCGGTCTCGGGCCGGGTGCGTGGCGCGTCCACCCCGATCCCCATGTAGACCTTGGCGCCGCCATCGACGCCTCGGAGCGCGTCCTCGCACTGGCCGTGCACGTACGTGTCCGGGTCCATGCCGGTCGCGACGAGCTCGTCGTACGAAGCTTCGTTGAAGCCCAGAATGCGGAAGAGTGCCCGGGTCGCCTCGTCGGGCTCGAAGTCACGCAGCAGGGTGGTCCGGAAGTAGCCGAGCTCGCGATGCCAGACCTCACCCGCCTGATGCTGGTACGTAATCGGCTTCACGAAGTCGGCGTACCGCGTCTGCTCCGCCCACGGCCACTGCGCGCGCCGGATCAGGTTGAAGTGATTTCGGTTCCAGACGTTGAGCCCGAACGGAAGCTCCGGCTTGCACCACTTCACCAGGCCGTACAGCTCGCGGTCCAAATCCTTGTTGCGCTCGAGCCAGAACTTCTCCCAGACGAGCGCCTCGGGATTGTCGAGGAGCACCCGCACGAACTCGACGAGCGCCCCATCGGCGAACTGCTTTCCGGCCGCGGCCTCCTGCATGACGTCGTAGACGCGGAGCAACGCCTGACGGCACGCTTCCACGTTGATCCCACGCTCCGTCGCCTCACGGCGCGCCGGTTCGGAGAAGTCGCCCGGAGCCCGCCCCTGAATGAGCGAATCGAGGGGCGAGTTCCGCTCGTTGCACCACATCACTCCGTCGATGTCGTGATTCCGGACCTGGTCCTCGATCATCGAGTGGATCCATTTCCGGTACCCAGGATTCGAGGTCGATGGCATGTCGCCAATCCGGCCGAACAGGTCCACCTCCATCGCCTGCGCGAGGGTCGGGATCTCGACGTTTCCGGCAGAGCCGTGCCCGGCGTACTTGAAGAAGGGCTCCATCAGCTCGATGTAGACCTTCATCCCCCGCTCGTGGGCGTCCGGGATGACCATCTTCAGGACGTCCTTCCCGGCGAACTCGGGATCCCGGCTCCGATAGTCCGCCATGAAGGTGTCGTCGTAGTACCGCGGGTCCGGATCGAAGTACGCTCCGCCGCGCATCTGGTACGGCTCCGGCACACCGTGGTCCGGCCAGCCGTCGAGTTCGTGGCTGATCGAGCGGCCGGACTTCAAGCCGAGCCAGCTGACCGTCCCGAGCATGAGCACGTTCACCCCGACCCGGTCCTTGAGGGTGTCGAGCACGGTGTCGACCCCTTCATCGACGAAGCTGATCGGAGAGATCTGGATGCCGACGAAACGGTCGTCTGCGTTGGAGTTTGTCATCGAGTAGGTGCGCGGTGAGTCGAGGTCGTCAGGGGGACCGGCGGAGTCATCTATGCGCCGGCTCGGGCGTTCGCCGTGAAGGTGGCGATGCGCTCCATCGCTTCCTGGATCATGGGCAGTGGTTGCAGATAGCTGATGCGGATGTAGTCGGTCGTCTCATCGCCGAACATGGTGCCCGGGAAGAGCATGACGCCGGCTTCCTCCAGGAGCCGCAAACAGAATTCGGGAGACGGCAGCCCCGACGACGACACGTTCGTGTAGACGTAGAACGCGCCGCCCGGATGCCCGTACGTGAACCCCGCGTCATCGAGCGCGGGCATGAGCCACGCCCGGCGTTCCGCGTACTCGGCGATCATCGCGTCGATCGGCTCCTGCGGGCCGGTCAGCGCGGCGAGGGCGGCATGCTGGCTGATCGTGCACGCGTTGATCGAGAGCGTGTGTCGTGGCTCGGTCAGCATGTGGACGAGATCGGCTGGTGCGGCGAGGTATCCAACCCGCCACCCGGTCATCGAATACGTCTTCGAGAAGCCATTCAGCGTGATGGTCCGCTCCCGCATACCGGGGAGCGTCGCGATCGAGAGGTGTTCGTTCGGCGCGTAGATCAGCCGGCCGTAGATCTCGTCCGAGAGGATGATCAGGTCGTGTCGGATGGCCATGTCCGCGATCGCTCGGATCTGCTCGGGCGGCGTCACCGCGCCTGTCGGGTTGTTCGGGGAGACGAGGACGAACATCCGAGTGTTCGGCGTGATTCGCTTCTCGATCTCCGCCACGTCGAGCGCGAAGTCGTCGTGTTCGAAGGTCGGGACCGGGATCGGATTGCCGCCGCACAGCCGCACGGCCGTGTCGTACGACGTGAAGCGCGGGCTCGTGATCAGCACGTCGTCACCCGGCGCGCACATGCCGAGCATCGTGAGCATCATCGCTTCCTGGGCCCCTGCGGTGACGACGATCTCGTTGGCCGCATAGTCGAGGCCGTATCGAGCGGTCACATCCTCGGCGATCGCTTCCCGAAGCTGAGGGATGCCTGTCGGGCCCGTGTAGTGGTGCTGGTTGGCGTCCAGCGCGGCTTTCGCCGCTTCGACGATGTGCGTCGGCGTGTGGAAGTCCGGGTCGCCCCGACCGAGCGCGATGACGTCGTTCATCCCGGCCGCGATGCCGAGCATGCGGGTCCGGAAGGCACCGTCTTCTTCGACGATGCGCGGTGCGAGTCGATCCGTGAGCAGGCTCATCCGTACATCCTCCGGCCAGCGACGAACGTGGCCTTCACGCGCTCGAGCGCGAAGAGGTCTTCGTCGGGGTTGCCGTCGACGACAATGACGTCCGCTTCCTTCCCGACCTCGAGCGTGCCGATCACGTCCTGCATGTTCGAGACGCGGGCCGCCCGGATCGTGATCGACGCCAGGGCGTCCATGTTGTCAGGGCAGACGCCGACTTTGACCATGTGCGCGAGCTCGGGCGCGATGACGTCGTGCTCCACTGCCGGGCTGCCGGCGTCGGTTCCGAAGACGATCGGGACGCCGGCCTTCGCCGCGTTGACCAGCCCCTCGTAGCGCGCGGGGTTCGCGATCGCCTTCTGACGCTCTTCGATCTTCCACTCGGGAATACCGAACTTCCGCGCGATGTCCGGCTGACTCTGCTGGACCAGCGGGGCGAAGGTCGTGACGACCGGGATCTTCTTCTCCAGGAGGAGCTCGATCGTCTCTGCGGACATCGATCCGCCGTGCTCCACGCAGTCGACGCCGAATCGGGCGACGCGCTCGATGCACGCGTCGTACGTCGCGTGAGCGGTGATCGGGAGCCCGTTGCGGTGCGTCTCGTCGATCACCGCCTCGAGCTCCTCGTCGGTGAACTCGAGGGTGTCGTGGCACGCCATGATCTTGATGAGATCCGCGCCGCCTTTGACCTGCTCGCGCACCGCACGCCGCATCTCGTCGGCCCCGCTCGCTTCGCGGCAGACCCAGTACGTGTGTCCGCCCGTCTGGATGATCGCCGCGCCGCACACCTTCAGTCGGGGGCCAGGAACGATCCCCTGCTCGACGGCCTGCTTCGAGTAGAGGTTCATGTCGTGGAAGCCGAGGTCGCGTACCATCGTCACGCCCGCGCTCAGGCTCTTGAGCATGTTACCCGCCGCCTTGAACGCCGAGATCGGTCGTGCGTCGTCCATCGACTGGCGTGCCAGGTCGTGGATGCCGTCCCAGTTCAGGTGGGCGTGGCTGTTGATGAGCCCCGGCATGATCGTGCCTCCGGTCTCCTCGACCTCGGCGGAGCCGGTATCGACCTCGGAGCGAGGTCCGACCGCGACGATCCTTCCGCCCTCGATCTCCACGAAGCCGTCCTCGATGAGGTCACCGGCCATCGTCAGTACGCGACCGGTCAGCACCACGTGCGCACGCGGCACGTCGAACATCGGCTTGGTGATCTTGTCGTAACGCCATGCGGCGGGTTCGGGCATGCTTCGGGCTCCTGGGCGTGGTCGGTAAGAAGTGGTGTGGTCGCCGGTGTGGTTCGAATGGAGTTCGGTCGTCGATGCTCAGCAGGGGATCACGCGAGATCCGGGAGGGTGGCGTGTCAGGAAGCCACTCGCCACCTCGACCCGATCGTGTCCGACGATCAGGGTATCGATCGTACGCCACCCGTCCAGACCGGGGCGGTATACGCCGGGCTCGCATGAAAACACCATGCCGGGCCCCGATGACGTGTCGTCCCCGGGCGCGAGCCACGGCGCCTCGTGTCCCTCGACACCCATGCCGTGTCCAATGCGATGGCGGATTGCATCACCCAGGCCGGCGTCTCGGATCGGGGCGAGGGCCGCCTCGTTCACCTCGGCGCAACTCCGCCGGGCCTCGAGCGCCTCGACCGTCGCCGCGGCCGCGGAGGCCATGACCTCCATGACCGACGTCTGATCTTCGGTCGGCTCCCCGACGATCAGGGTGACGCCGCTCTCGGCATGGTATCCGCCGATGCTGCAGCCGATGCCCGCGATGACCGGCTCGCCGGGGCGAGGGCGGCGATGGGTGACGGAGCCGTGTGGCAGTGCGCCCCGAGGACCGGAGTGGACCGACGCGGTAATCCCCATCTTCGTACCCTGGAACGCCGCGCCATGCGTCTCGGCAAGAAGGTGTCGCACATGGGCTGTGCAGTCATCCAGCAGGTCCGCCTCCGTGCCTCCTTGCGCGATGATGTCACCACCGACCGCGAGGAGGCGCTCGAGCACCTCGTCCGCGAAGTGCGCGGCTTCCCGGGTCAGGCTGAGTTCAGTCTCGCTCTTCACGCTGCGCTCGGGGCGTACGTGGTCTACCAGATCGAGGTGGTCGAGGATGGCGGTCGCATCGGCCAGGAGGGTGGCGTCTAGGGTATCGATCGCCATGCGACGTGCTCCGACTTCGTCCAGCATCCAGAGTACGGCCGGCGTGACACCGGGGAATTCCTCGTATGTGCGGACGACGATGCCGGGGATACCCAATGCGTCCTCGTACTCCAGGTAGGGGACGAGCAGGATTGGATCGCCATCCGTCCCGATCCATAGGCCGATGGGACGCTCGTTCCGCGAAAAGTGCCAGCCGGTCGCATACGTGACGTTTCCCGGCGCGAGGACCAGCAGTCCGTCCAGTCCGGCGGCATCCGCGCGGTCGCGTAGCCGGGCTCGAACGCCGTCGTAGAAATCGGGCGAAAGTGGCTCGAGCCCGGAAGGTCGGGTCGGGGACGGCGTCAAAGCGTATCGTCGTCCCAGGGGCCCGCGATCTCCACGTCGGTGTCGACACCGAGCTCGGAGGCGAGCGATCTGAGGTCGTCGAGCGCGGCATCCTCGAGAGGGACCCCGACCTCCAGCTTCCGCGCGACACGTCGCGCCTCCTGCTCACCGGGAATCAGGATCTCATCAAAGCCCGGCCGAAGGGCTCGCGACTTCACCATGTCCGCGAAATCGTCCATCCGCCGGCGAAACTCCTCGAGGGGCATGAACCACTCGATGTCGATCGCCATCAGGGTGTGGCTGACATCCCACTTCCTGGGATCTGCATACGGCGTGAGACCGTAGCCGCCGCCACCGATCACGCCCGTCAGAACATCCGTCATGAATGCGAGGCCATATCCCTTGTACTGCCCGATGCCAAGCAGAGCGCCGGCCATTGCGGCGTGCGGGTCATCGGTCTCCTCGCCGTCAGGGGTCAGAGCCCAGTCCCGCGGGATCGGCCACCCCTCGGCAGCATGCCAGTTCATCATGCCTTTACCGGCGGTCGTCAGCGCGATGTCGAGCACGGCCGGGAATCCGAGTCCCGTCGGGACCGCGATCCCCCATGGATTGGTGCCGACCACCCCCTCACGGCCGCCCCACGGGGCCATTTCGGGACCCGCGTTCGTCATCGCGACCCCGATGCACCCGGCGTCGGGACCGAGGCAGGCGTGGACCGCGCTCGAGCCGAAGTGTGTCGAGTCACGGACGATGACCTGCCCGATCCCGCAGACCTTCGACTTTTCGATCGCGAGGCGCATCGCTCGGGTCGCGGCTACGGTACCGATCCCGTTATTGGCATCGACCAGCGCCAGCGCCGGGCTCTCCTTCACGATCTCCCACGGCGCTCCTGGGTCGATGCCGCCGTCGGCGAATCGTCCCCAGTAGCGCCTCAGCTTCTTGACGCCCTGACCGTGTCCGGGGTGAAACCGGAGCTCCGAAAAGACCAGGGCGCCACCGAAGATTTCGGCCTCCTCCTCGGGGAGTCCCATCGCCCGGAGGATGTCGAACACGAAGCTCTTGAGGCTCTCGAGCGTGACCGCGGTCATGGGTACGCGGGTCATGGCGTCAGCTCCAGGAGGTCGACGATGTTGGTGCCCGCCTGCTCGAAGCTGCCGAGTTGTCCGGCCGGCGCGGTCATCAGAATGGCGATGCCGGGGCCGTAGCCGGCACGTGGACCGTCCGTGGCACAGACGACGCCGATGGCACGTGCGCCGCGGAGGTATCCGTGGTTGTAGCGGCTGTCCGTGTCCTCGAGCGCGACCAGGTCACCGAGCCGGAGGTGGTCGAGTCCCAGCTCACCGAGCAGAGCGCGGTCGGTCGACTGCATGTGGAGGCTTCCTCCCTCGGACGTGAGGCCGAGCCCGGCACCGACCAGGTGCGCCGGGATGTGTGCGGTCACGCCGAACGCAACGTGCCCGTCCCGGGCCTGTGCGGGGAGTGCAGCCAGCAGACCCGGCGAGATCCCCTTCAGCGATACGCCAGGGTGTTCCGTGAGGGTGAGCCCCCGGCCCTCCGCGCGCACGAGCACCTGATCGCCCACGGCCATCTTTCCACGAGCCTCTCGTGGGATGTGCACGATGACCTGTTCGGAGAACCGCCCCGATTTACCGGTGACCACGCCCGTGGTGCCGGCGGCTCCACCGGTCATGACCTTCGCCCGGTTCCCGATGGACGCGAAAACGTTGAGTCCACGGTTCCTGTTGTCGTCAGCCTGGCCGATACTCACGCCCGGGTGGATGCAGTCGGCAGCCCAGCCGAACGCCCGGTCGCCCACCGACACGTTGTAGACGATCCCCCCGTAGGTGGGGAGCAGGAACGGCGTACCATCCGCTGCGAGCCGATACGGTTCGGCCGGAAGGCCCGGAAAGCCCGGATGTGCGACGTGGCCGGCGACCGAGACAGCGACCAGGTCGGCCTGATTCGTGGCGAGATCGTTGTTCTTCGTCATGCCTGCCCCCGGATGCCGAGCGTGTGCGCGATGTTCGCGGCGGGATCGATCTCGAAGTCCAGTAGCTGAGCGGGCCCGGTCATGAGGGTCAGGATGCCGGGACCGTGCCCCGTCATGACCGAGTCCCCGTGGATGCAGAGGCAGATCGCGACCCACCCGTCGCGGTAGGACCGACCGAACCGGTGGTCCACGTTCCGTATGCCGATCAGATCCCCGAGTCGCATCTGATCGATCCCGAGTTCGGCCATGAGTGCCCGGTCGCCGGACATCAGATCCTGATCGACGAACTCGGCGTTGAGTTCAGCGCCCGAGCCCATGATGCGGGGAGGAAGCTCCATCGCGACGGGGCAGTGGATCGTTCCGCCTTCCGCCCTCAGTCCCAGCGCTCGAGCCAGTGCCGGGCTCGTCTTCTTGAACTCGATTTCGGGGTAGTCGGCGAGACGAATCCCGCGCCCGACGGTCCGGATCTGGATCGTGTCGCCGATCGTCATCTCCTCGAGCACGTCCGGCTCGAAGTCGACCAGGATTCGGGCGTGCTCTCCGGTGACGACGCCCCTGGCGCCCCGCGCCAGTCCGGTGACGACCTCTGCCTCGTTTCCGATGCACGTCAGATAGTGAAGCGCGAAGTCGGCCCGCTCGTCGGAGTGCGCGATCGAGACCCCGGGCTCCACGTGGTCTCCGGCCCAGCCGAAGGCGCGATCACCCACACGGGCGCTGTAGGTGATGCCGGACATGCCCGGAAGCATGACACCAACGCCGTCCGGCCAGGGCGTGTAGCCACCACGCCGCAGCGCCGGCTGACTCACCTGGCCCGTCACGGCCATTTCGACGAGGTCGTCGTCGTTCCAGCGAAGCTCGGTACTCATTCTTGACAGCGTGAGAGGTAGGGGGACACGTTGCGCAGCCGATTGTCGACAACATACAGGCTGCAGCGCGAAGAGGCCAACCGCATGGGATACAACGAGTTACTGGAGCGTTTGGGGCAGGTGAACGATCTTTTGTGCTCCCAATCGCTCCTCAGCTGGGATGCTCGGACGATGATGCCGGCCGGAGGAGCGGACACGCGGGCGAAGCAATTGGCCACGCTTCAGCTCTTTGCGCGGAACCATCTCGTGTCGGATGAGACCCGGCGCATGCTGGACCTGGCCGAAGCCGAGACCGCGAACCTGGCCGACGACAGTGTGGAGCGGGTGATGTGCGCGCACGTGCGGGAGGCCATCGACTACCACCTCCGCATCCCCGCCGAGTTGGTGGAACGTCGGGCCGAGATGGGCTCCAAAGGGCAGCATGTGTGGGCGAAGGCACGAGCGGAGAGCGACTACGCCATGTTCGCTCCGGTCCTCGAGCAGACCCTCGACCTGAACCGGGAGATGGCCGAATGCATCGGGTACGAGGAGCACCCCTACGACGCCCTGATGTATCGGTTCGAGCCGGGTGAGACGATCGCGTCTCTGCAGCCGCTCTTCGCGGCGCTCCGCGAGGGACTACTTCCGCTCGTGCAGGCGATCGGCGAGAAGGAGGCCCCGCGGGTCGACTTCCTCGAGCGTCCGTTCCCCGTGGAGAAGCAGCTCGAGTTCGCGCTGAAGATGGCGCGCAAGCTCGGCTACGATACGGATCGTGGCCGACTGGACCTCACCGTCCACCCGTTCGAGATCTCCTTCACGCGGAACGACGTGCGGATCACGACACGGGTCAACGACGAGTGGATGCCGAAGAGCCTGTTCGGCACGCTGCACGAAACAGGGCACGGACTGTACGAGCAGTTCTGCGACCCGGCGTACACGCGTACCCCGTTCGCGACGGACCTCATCGGGCTCTACGCGGTGGGTGGCGTAAGCTTCGGAGCGCACGAAAGCCAGTCGCGGCTCTTCGAGAACCACGTGGGCCGCAGTCGTGAGTTCTGGGAGCTCAACTTCGGAGAACTGCACGACGCATTCCCGGAGCAGCTCGACGGCATCGACGTAGAGACGTTCTGGCGCGCCGTGAATCGCGTGCAGCCCGGCTTCATTCGGGTGGAGTCCGACGAACTGACGTACGACTTCCACATCATGCTCCGGGTGGACATCGAGGCTGCGTTGATCGACGGCAGTCTGAGCGTGGCGGATCTACCGGAGGCATGGAACGCCAAGGTGAAGGAGTATCTCGGACTCGACGTTCCGAATGACCGGCTCGGGGTCCTTCAGGATGTCCACTGGTCTTCAGGCCAGGTCGGGACGTTCTGCAATTACACCATCGGCAACGTGATGGCGGGGCAGCTGTTCCACACTGCGAAACAGGACCAGCGTGTCAGCGACGGGCTCGCGACAGCCGAATACGCACCTCTGCGCGAGTGGATGACTGAGCACGTGCACCGGCATGGCCGCCGGTACACGCGTGAACAGCTGCTCGAGAACGCCACCGGGGAGGGCCTCGAGCCCCGGTATTACATCGAACACCTCTCCTCGAAGTACTCGGAAATCTACGGGTTGGCGTCATGATGACGGCTCCACGCCGACTCGCGCAGCGAGTCCAGCTCAAGGACAAGCACATCATCACCCGCATGATGGAGATCGCGTCCGAACTCGACGACGTCATCAAGCTGGGTCGCGGAGACCCGGACCTCGACACACCCGCACACATCATCCGTGCCGGCCAGGAGGCGCTCGGCTCCGGGGCGACGCATTACACGAATCCGATGGGCATGCCCGAGCTGCGTCAGGCGATCGCGGACGATATCGCCCGATATGGGGGAGCCCACTACGCCCCCGAAAACATCGTGGTCACGCCCGGTGGGCAGCAGGCGATGTTCATCATTGCCCTCGGCCTGCTCGACCCCGGTGACGAGCTGCTCATCCCGTGCCCGGGTTATAACCCGTACCTGCAGGCCGCAGAGCTCACTCAGGCGAAGCTCGTCGAGATCCGAACCTCGATGGAGACGAACTTCACCCTCACCGCCGACATGGTTCGGGAGCACATCACGCCGCGCTCGAAGGTGCTCGTTCTCATCAATCCCGGAAATCCGACGGGGACGGTCATCCCCCCGGACGAGGTGGCGCGGATCTGCGAGGTCGCCAAGGAGCATGACCTGATCGTCGTATCGGACGAGATCTACGCGCGCATCACGTTCAATGGCCATCGGGCGCAGCCGGTCGCGGCTCTTCCAGGCATGCACGAGCGGACGATCACGCTGTCCGGGGTGTCGAAGGCGTACGCGATGACCGGCTGGCGCGTCGGCTATTTCGCTGGCCCGTCCGATCTCATGCCGGCGCTTGCCGAGATTCATCATGCCTTTGCGATCTCGACGTCGGCCGTGGGTCAGCACGCGGCCCTGGCCGCCCTGACCGGCCCTCAGGACTGCGTGGAGGAGATCCGACAGACGTTCGATGAACGAAGGAAGGTGCTGTGCGCGGGTCTCGACGAGCTCGGCATTCCGTACGCTGAGCCCGAGGGTGCGTTCTACGTCTACGCTCGAGTCGCCGATACGGGCGTGGGGGCGACCGAGTTCTGTGAGCGACTCCTCGCCGAGGGTCGGGTCATGATCTTTCCGGGCAAGATCTACGGGGATTACACCGATGACTTCGCCCGCATGTCTCTGACCCAGCCGGTGCCCCGCATCAAGGAAGCGCTCGGGCGCATGGCCGGCGTCGTCGAGTCGATCCGTACAGAGCGAGCCGAACCGTAGCCCGATCCATCGACAACCAGATCAAGTGAGATCAGACCCGTGAAATCAGACAATCCGAACGTCAAAGGCATCAAGCACATGGCTTTCGGCGTGAAGGACGCGGCGAAGGCGCTGGAGGCCTACGCTCGTTTTCTGCACGTGCCGGCGGACACGGAGATCGAGTTCTTCCCGAAGTCCAAGAATCGGGTGGCTCTCTTCTACCTGGGCGGCATCGAGTACCAGCTCTGCGAGTCTACCGACCCCGATGGTCGGTTCGCCAAGTGGATCGAGGAGCGGGGATCCGAGGGCCTGCACCATATCTGCTACGAGGTCGACAACATCGACGATGCCCTCGCACACGCTCAGGAGCAGGGCGCTACGCTCCGCATTTGTCAGGCGTGCCAGGTGGTTGGTTCGCACCCCCATCCGGAGGGCTGGGTCGCATTTCTCGACGACGAGGCGGGTGGCATCGAGATCGAGTTCATGCAGGTCTACACGCCTGAGCAGCTCAAAGAATACGAGGACTACAAAGGAATCTGAGGTGACTTCGTTCCGTGCCTCGCTCGTATCGACCAGCCGTCACCCGACGGGACGCTGATGGTGAATCCCGTGCGTGATTTCGTGGGCTATGCGGACAGCCCGCCGGATATCCGCTGGCCGGGTGGCGCGCGCCTGGCGGTGAACTTCGTCCTCAATGTCGAAGAGGGTTCGGAGTATTCCATGCAGGACGGGGACGGACGGACCGACGCCTCGCTTTCCGAAGTTGCGACGCCGCGGGTTCCGCGCGGCGATCGTGACCTCGGTGCCGAAAGCATGTTCGAGTACGGCAGCCGCGTCGGATTCTGGCGAATCCACCGCCTGTTTCAGGAGCGCGGACTACCCCTCACCGCGTTCGCCTGCGCTGTAGCGCTCGAGCGAAACCCGGAGATCACGCGGGCGATCCGCGAGAGCGACTGGGACCTCGTGGCGCATGGTCGGAGATGGATCGAGCACTATCTGCTCGACGAAGAGACCGAGCGTCGTGAAATCGCCGAGGCGTACACGTCGATCAGCGAGCTGATCGGCCGCGCGCCGCAGGGGTGGTACTGCCGATACGCACCGTCCGTCGCGACGCGCCGCCTGGTTGTAGAGCACGGTGGCTTCTCGTACGACAGTGACGCCTACAACGACGAGCTCCCGTACTGGGTCTCGGTCGGGGAGACGGCCCACCTGGTCGTGCCCTATTCGCTGGCCACCAACGATGCCAAGCTGGTCGGGGGTCCGCTCGTTACCGGACGTCAATTCGCAGCGTTTCTGATCGACGCCTTCGATGAGCTCCTCTCGGAGGCCGACGTACATCCGCGAATGATGTCCATCGGCATGCACGCACGGATCCTCGGCCAGCCCGGTCGGATCCGCGGGCTGAAGACCTTCCTCGATCACATCGGCGGTCGTGACGACGTCTGGGTCTGTCGTCGCGGCGATCTCGCAGCCCACTGGCGGGAGGTCGTTCCGCCACCTTCGGACATCGGATCGTGACCGTTACCGTGCGTCCGCCCGACACCGTCGCGTTCGCGCCGTACGGAGCATTCGTCGACCCACCGGACGCGTTCGGTGAACGAGCGGTGTTCAGCCAGTGGCTCGAGCCGGTTGCCGGTCGCACTCAGCAGTCTCACGTGAATCGGGTGGCGTGCTCCACGCTCCCACTCAGGGTCGACCGGGTGGAATGTCACCCGCACGCTGCGCAGCTCTTCGTGCCGATGGGTGAGGTCTCCCGCTATCTGGTGGTCGTGATGCCGTCGGATGCCGGCGGTGATCCGGACACCAGCCGGGCGCAGGCCTTCGTCGTGCCCGGCTCACGAGGCGTCGTCTATGCCCCGGGCGTCTGGCACACGGGCATTTCCGTGCTTGACGCAGACGCCAGCTTCGCCGTGTTCATGTGGCGGGGGGGTGAGGATGACGACGTATTCGCGTCGGTACCGCCGTTCGAGGTGGTCGCGGGTGACGTGGCCGTGGAGGATGCCAGCGTGATCGAGTCCGCCCATGGCTGAGCCCGCGCTCGATCCGATCGAACAGACCCCGCTTCGGGTCCAGGTCGCGGCGCGCCTCCGAGCCGCGATCGTCACCGGTCGGTTGCGCCCTGGCGATGCGTTGACCGAGACCGCACTCGCCGAGCAGCTCAAGGTGAGTCGGGCACCCATCCGAGAGGCGATTCAGGACCTCGAAAACGACGGCCTGGTCGAGACTGTACCCTACCGCGGAAAGCGGGTGAAGCCGCTCACGGTGCGGGAAGTCGTGGAGATCTGTGAGATGCGGCAGCGCTTCGAGGTCATGGCCGTTCGTCGGATCGTCGAGAAGGGCACGCCCGCGGAGGCGCTGTGGGCGCCGTGCCGAGAGATGGAGACCGCTGCCGCGGCTGGAGACAGAGAGGCTCTCGTCGCGGCGGACGAGGCCTTCCATCGTACCCTGATCCAGCTCTCGGATCATGAGTTGCTCGCCCAGCTGTGGGCCGGGCTCTACATGCGCATCCACCAGATCATGTCGCTTCGCGTCGACGAGGACGTGGACCTGTCGGATATCGCGGGCACGCATCCACCGATCGTCGAGGCCCTCGAGGCAGGAGATGTCGAGACGGCTGTGCGGCTGGTTTCCGAGCACGCCGATGCACTCGCGGATTTCGATCCTGCGAGCATCGCGGAGTCGCAGGAATGAAGTCCGGGCGTATCCTGATCACGGGAGCCGGAGGGTTCGTCGGTCGAGCCCTGGCACTCGGCTTCGCCGAACTCGGTTGGGAGGTCTGGGCGCTGGATCGATCGTTCGACGACCCACCCGGTCACGACGGTATCCGGTACGTCGTGGCGGATCTGCTCGATGGGGCGTGGGCCGACGTTCCGCAGGTCGATGTGGTGGTGCACGCCGCGTGGCTCACGTCCGACCCCGCTTCACTCGGCCTCACGGAGGCCGAGTACCAGGCGAAGAATCTGGCGCCGCTGACGGCGGTGCTGTCGTATGCCACGCACAGGCCCCCGGAGGCTCTCGTTTTCGTGAGCTCGTCCGGCGTATTTGCTGCGGGCGATGCGGAAGAGGGGCTCACGGACGTTCACGTACCCACGGGCTCCTCACCGTACGCCACATCGAAGCGGCGGGGTGAGATGCTGACCTCGACGTGGGGGAGCGAAGGACTCGCGAACACGCATGTGATTCGACTCGGTTATCTCTTCGGGCCCCATGAGGCCGTCCGGCCCACTCGTCAGGGTGTCTCGCTCGTTGCACGTTGGATGGACGCTGCACGTGACGGTCGACCGATCGAAGTGCGGGCCGACGATCCGACGCGCGACTGGACGTTCACACCCGATCTGGCACCCGCACTCGTGCAATTGCTCGCGGAGTCGCCCGCTCGACGCCCCGTCCACCTTGGCAGCCCCCACGTGGTTCACGATCGCGAGCTCGCCTCGTGGATTTCGGACGAGACCGGGGGCGGCGAGGTCGTCACCGTCCCTGCCGGCGCACGTGTGAAGCCCCCGATGGTGCCGAGCGACCTGTCCGCACTCCGGCACGTCCAATGGACGACGCCCCGAGACGGCATACGGGCCCTCGTCGAAGCGGAGGCGGTGGCATGAGTCCGCTTCGGTTCATTCTGGTGGGGCTGGGGGCTCGCTCCCGTATCTGGCGTCGTGTGCTCGCGGAGCACGCCGATTGTAGACTGGTCGGGGTCGTGGAGACCGACGCTACCCGCCTCGAGGAGGTGCTGCACGAGCGCGCGGGGGTGGAACCGAGCACGGGCGGGGTGGCCGAGAGCCTCGTGGGTGGCTCGTCGCTCGAAGAGGTCGCGGACCGCGTGGAGGCCGATGTCGTTCTGCTGTGCACGCCGCCGGGAGGCCGCCACGGCCAGGTCGCAGCGGCGTGTGAGGCAGGCCTGGCAATTTTCGCCGAAAAGCCACTTGCGGATACACTGCAGGATGCGGAGGCTCACGTGGCCGCCGCCGCCGAGGCAGGCGTGCCACTGACGGTCGGCCTCAACTTTCGGTACCTCGCGGTCACGCGTGCACTCAAGGCGCTGTTCGACGCCGAGCGACTGGGCCGGCCCGAGTTCGGTCGGTTCACGTACGAGAGGTGGCGGGACGGCCATCAGCCTCACCTGAACAAGTATCCCCTGACCATGGCGCAGCCCATGCTCTGGGAGCAGTCCATTCACCACTTTGATCTCATGCGCTTCGTCTACGACGCGGAGCCCGAGCGGATCTCGGCGCGCACCTTCAACCCGTCCTGGTCGATGTACGCGGACGACGCGAACGTCGGTGCGCTGATCTCGTTCACCGGGGGCATCGAAGTGACGTACCAGGGCACGTGGGCCGGCAACTGGCAGCAGATGGGTTTTGAGTGGCGGACCGAGTGCGAGCGTGGGATCGCGGTGCAGGGGGACATGTTCGGTGATCTCGGATACGCCTTTCGAGACGACCCGAAGCTCTCCACTGTCTCGCTCGGTAATGAGGAGCCCTGGGTCGATGACGCCCGGGGGCTTCTGGAGGATTTCGTCAGCCATTTCCGAGACGGTACGCCGCTGCCGTGCTCGGGGGCCGACCACCTGAACTCCCTTCGGATGGTCGAGGCCTGTATTCGGGCCTCGTCCGGAGAAGGGACCGTGAGTCTCAACGAACAGTGAGGATGATCTGCTCATGACGCGTCGCATCTCTTCGGCCCGAACGATCATCGCGGCCTGCCTCAGCGTCGCTCTGCTCGCCGGGTGTGCGCAGCAATCCGACGACACGATCGTGGTCGGGCTCAGCGCCGACATTACGACGTTCGAACCCGGGATGATCTCCAGCCGAGACAACGCGAACATCGCGCGGCATATCTTCGGTGCGCTCTTCACGCTGGGCCCCGACGGCGAACACATCCCGGAACTCGCGCACACCCTCGACATCAGCGAAGACGGGACGGGCTACACCTACACGCTCAACGAAGGGCTCACCTGTCACGACGGTGAGCCGCTCACGGCGGAAGACGTTGCCTACGCGTTCAACCGTATCGCGGATCCTGCCAACCGGTTCACCGGGAACTCGCCGGGGTTCGTCTACACGTCGATCGGCTTTCAGAACGCTGAGGCACTCGACGAGCTTCGCGTTCGGATCAATATCGCGCAGAGGAACCCGATTGCCTTCGGACTCATCACGGAGCTCTACGTCCACTGCAAGGATTCCTACGAGCAGATGAGCCTGGATGAGGCGGCTGCGAACCCGATCGGATCGGGCGCCTACCGGCTTGCGTCGTGGACCCGGGGGTCCGAGGTCGTGCTCGAGAAGGTGCGCGAGCCCGCGAACTTCGAGCGGATCGTCTGGCGGATCATCCCCGAGGCATCGACACGTACAGCGGAGCTCATCGCGGGGAACGTGGACATCATCGCGAATGTCGTTCCGGAGCAGGTTGAGGCGATCAACAGCTCTGGTCGGGCAGAGGTCCAGATCGTCTCTGGCACGCGACGCATGTACGTGGGCTTCAACCTGTCGGAGGAGCACGCTGCGATGCCTGGCGGGGACGCGATTCAGGACCCTGCGGTCCGGCGGGCGCTTCAGTACGCGGTCGACGTGCCAACGATTTGCCGTCAGCTCCTCAGCGTCGAATGTGAGCGTGCGACGGGTCTGGTGAACGTGGAGAATGCGAACCCGAATTTGACGCCGTACCCCTACGACCCCGAGACGGCGGAGCGCCTTCTGGACGAGGCCGGGTGGCCGCGCGGAGACGACGGGACCCGCTTCTCGATCCGGATGCAGGCGGGCCAGGGGCGCTACGTCAACGACGTCAACGTCGTGCTCGCCATTGTGCAGTACCTCGAGGACGTCGGACTCGACATCGATCTGGAGTTGATGGAGTGGGCATCGGTCTACACGCCCCTCCTTCGCGAGCGGAGCACTGGACCCCTTTTCTTCCTGGGCACGGGCGGTGGCCTCTGGAGCCCGATCTACGACATGACGGACATCGCCCGGGTGGGCTCCGGCACCAATTACACGCACTGGAGTGATCCGAGGTGGTTCGATCGCTGGCCGGATCTGGTGAACACCGATGACATGGTCGAACAACGCGTAATCATCGACGAGATGCTGGAGGTCTTCTACGAGGACGGACCGTGGCTGCACCTCTACTTCCAGCCCGACTTCTATGGTGTCTCGAACCGGATTGCCTGGACGGCTCGTCGCGACGAGCACGTGGAGATCTTCGAGGCCTCGCTGAGGTGAGCGTGCCCGCGCGCGTCGAGTCGGAGGCGTAGCCCTCCATGGGAGCCTACGTCCTGCGGAGACTGCTCCAGAGCGTCATCGTCGTCATCGGCGTGACGCTGGTGAGTTTCCTCGCGCTCCAGGCGGGCGGCGACCCCACGTACCTCTTCGTGAGCGAGCGGGCGTCGGCCGAGGAGATCGAGGCGACGCGTCGCGCCCTCGGCTTCGATCGCCCGCTGCACGAGCAGTATCTGAGCTTCGTCGGAGATCTCACGCGCGGTGACTTCGGTCAGTCACTCTCGTACCGGCAGCCGGCCATGGAGATCGTGCTGGACGCGCTTCCCGCGACGATCGAACTGACCCTCTTCGCGATGATCTTTGCGCTGCTTCTCGCAATTCCGCTCGGGGTGCTGGCGGCGATCAACCGCGGCACGGCGTGGGACGGTTCGATCACGACGATGTCGATGCTCGGACAATCGATCCCGAGCTTCTGGATGGGGATCATGATGATCCTCTTCTTCGGGCTCTACATCCGGCTCTTTCCGATTTCGGGTCACGTCCCGTTCCTGACACCGCTGATCGCAGGAGACCTCGGGACCGCCTTCTCCAACCTGCCGCGCACGATCTACCATCTGGTACTTCCGGGAATCGCGGTCGGGACGTATTCGCTCGCGCGCAACACACGCCTGGTCCGATCCTCTCTGCTGGAGGTGCTGGAACAGGACTACGTCCGAACGGCCCGGTCCAAGGGGATTCCCGAGTTTCGGGTGCTCGTGCATCACGCCCTCCGCAACGCATGGCTCCCGGTGGTCACGATCGTGGGGCTCGAGTTCGGCTTCCTGCTCGGAGGCGTGGTCGTCGTGGAGACGGTCTTCAGCTATCCGGGGATCGGCCGCCTTCTCTTCGCGGCGATCAACCAGAGGGACATTCCGCTGGTTCAGGCGGGTGTCATCCTACTGGCGAGCATTTTCATCCTGCTCAACCTCCTCGTCGACCTCATCTACGTACGGCTCGATCCGCGTGTGAAGCTGGCAGGAGGTCGCGGATGAGTGCGGCTCGCGGGGACGTGGCGGTGATGGAGAATCCGCACGGGAGCGGTTTCCGAAGTGAGCTGCGTCGGGCGGGCCGTGTTATGCTCGCTGCCCGCTGGCCGGTCTTTGCGCTGATCGTGCTCGGGATCGCCGCCATCGCCGCGGTTTTCGGAGGTTGGCTGGCACCGTTCGATCCGAATCGACAGAACCTCGTCCTCCGCCTTGCGGACCCCATGGCGGCCGGTCCGGACGGGGGCGTCTTCCTGCTCGGATCGGACGCACTGGGACGCGACGTCTTTTCTCGCCTGCTCTATGGTGCCCGCGTGTCGCTCACGGTCGGCTTTGCAGCGATCGCGGTAGGAGGCACCATCGGCATCATCGCGGGGCTGCTTTCCGGGTACTTCGGTGGTTGGATCGACGACGCGATCATGCGCCTCGGAGACATCCAGCTCGCGTTCCCGTTCATCTTGTTGGCGATCATGTTCCTCGTTGTCCTCGGCTCGGGCGTCTGGAACCTGATTCTGGTCCTCGGCATCGGGCAGTGGGTGACGTACGCACGCATCGTGCGAGCGGATACGCTCTCTCTTCGCGAGAAGGAGTTCGTCGAGGCCGCTCGAGCGATGGGGGACAGCACGCCGTCGATCATCTTCCGCACGATCCTCCCGAATATCCTCGCGCCCCTCACCGTCATCGCCTCCTTCAATGTGGCGAGCGTAATCCTCTCGGAGGCGGCCCTCTCGTTTCTCGGTCTCGGCGTCCCGCCGGACGTCCCGACCTGGGGGAGCATGCTGGCCGAGAGTCGTGATACGCTCGTCGCGAACAAGTGGTGGCTCGCCGTCTTTCCCGGCGTGGCGATCATGCTGACGGTGCTCAGCTTCAACATCCTCGGCGATTGGCTCCGCGACTTCCTCGACCCGAGGCTTCGCGAGCGTACCTGATGACCCCCGCTCCGCGGGCTGGTCGACTACCCATCTGCACTCACCTGCTGGAGAACGCATGAAGGTCGGAATCATCGGAGCGAGCTTTGCGAAGGCGGCGTTCCTGCCCGCACTTCGCCACACGCCCGGCACCGAGGTCGTCGCGATCGCGTCGGCCCGTCTGGAGAGTGCGCAGAGCGCAGCGTCGGACTTCGACGTCCCGAACGCGTACGACAACTGGGAGGAGATGCTGGGCGCGCACGACTTCGACCTCGTGTGCATCGCCACGCCGACCTTCCTCCACGCGCCGCAGACACTCGCGGCCATCGAGGCAGGCGCACACGTGCTGTGTGACAAGCCGACGGCGATGAATGCGGGTGAAGCAGCCCGGATGCTGGAGGCTGCGGAGGCCGCGGGCCGGATCCACATGATCGACCACGAACTCCGCTTCAATCCGAACCGCATGCGGATCGCGGAGCTGATCGCCGACGGCTCTCTGGGCGAGATCCGGCACGTCGACATCACGAACGTGGGCTCGACGTGGTCCGATCCGGCCAGTCGCCCTCGGGACGATTGGTGGAGCCTGGCGGAAAAGGGCGGGGGACGGCTCGGTGCGAACGGAAGCCATCAGGTGGACCTCCTGCGCTGGTGGCTTGGTGAGGTCGCGTGGGTCACCGGGGCCGCGCCGGTCATGGTTCCCGATCGGGTCGGGCGGGATACCGGCGAGGCGTGGACCGCCACCGCCGACGACGTCGCCTACTTCACGGCCGAGATGGAGTCCGGAGCCGTCGCGCAGGTGTTCATGTCCGGTGTCGCCGCGCACAACATGGGCAACGCGACGCGGATTTTCGGATCG
Organism: uncultured Gemmatimonadaceae bacterium; assembly: GCA_964492085.1. GTDB lineage: Bacteria > Gemmatimonadota > Gemmatimonadetes > Longimicrobiales > Gaopeijiaceae > UBA2589. Next base: position 73,481 of record CAZBHZ010000009.1, read on the forward strand.
AAGGGGACGGTCACGCTGAACAACGACGACGAGCGTCTCTTCTTCGCTCGTGCGGGCGGCGACTTCGAAGAGATCACCGTCACCGACCCGAACGCGGTCCTGCCGGGCGTGAACCAGGGGATCTGGAATGTCTCGGTCGTCTCACTGATGAGAGAGCTGTGCGGCGCGATCAGCGAAGGTCGGCCGCTGGGACATGGGGCGACCTTCCTGGACGGGCTCGCAAACCAGCGTGTGCTCGACGCAGTGAAGATGTCAGGGGCCGAGCGTCGTTGGGTACGCCCGGAGGAGGCGCATGACCGGCGCTGAGGGTACGGGTGCCGCCCCGCCGGCCGCGTCCGTTGTCACCCCGGTCGAGGGGCAGACGGTCGTGGTCACGGGCGCGGCTCAGGGACTCGGCGCCGCGATCGCCCGACATTTCCACGCGTCCGGCGCACGGTTGATCCTGATGGATATCAATGCGGAGCGACTGGCGGAGACCGCGACCTCGTGTCCGGGCGCCGTCTCGGTGGTGGTCGACCTCTCCGACGCCGCGGACACGCAGCGTGCGATCGACGAGGTCATCGGAGATCCGGTCGACACTCTCGTACACAACGCCGCGATCCTTCGGGTCGAATCGCTCGAGGACGTCACACTGGAAGGCTTTCAGGCCACCATGGATGTCGGCATCCAGGCGGGCTTCCAGCTCGCGAAAGCGGTCTGGCCCGGCATGAAGGAGCGGGGTGGGGCGCTGGTCTTCGTCTCGTCACGGTCGGGGATCGAGGGCTTCGTCGACGAGACCGCCTACTGTGCCTCGAAGCATGCGCTCGAGGGCTTCTCCAAGTGCCTCGCGATGGAGGGGGCGTCACACGGGATCCTGTCCGTAACCGTCACGCCCGGGATGTACATGCGTACCCCGATGTCCGAAACGACCTATCCGCCGGAGCTTCGGGAGAAGTGGGTCGACCCGATCGAACTCGCCCCGGCGTTCTCGTATCTCGCCACCCGTCCGATGGCCCTGTCGGGTCAGCGACTGAGTGCGTGGGACCTATCCAGGGAGCAGCCTTCATGAGCATGCAGGACATCTACGATTGGATCGACGCGAACGCCGACGAATGTGTCCGAGACCTGCAGCGTCTGGTTCAGCAGCCCTCGATTTCCGCCCAGGATGTCGGACTGCGGGAGTGTGCCGCGCTGGTCCGCGACATGATGCACGACGACGGTCTGCCGGCTGAGTTTCACGAGCTCGAGGAGGGCCCCCCGGTCGTCTTCGGGCACCTGGAAGCCAAGAAGCCCGCCAAGACGATCCTGTGCTACTCGCACTACGACGTGCAGCCCCCCGAGCCACTCGACGAGTGGACGCACGGTGGGCCGTGGTCGGGAGAGATCGTCGACGGCGTGATGTACGGACGTGGCTCGACCGACAACAAGTCCGGCGTACTAGCCTTCAACAAGGCGGCCAAGGCATTCCTGCAGGTGCGCGGCGAGGTTCCCGTGAACCTGAAGTTCCTGATCGAAGGCGAAGAGGAGATCGGCTCGCCGAACCTCGCGGCGTGGGCGGAGAAGAATGAGGAGCTCCTGAAGGCCGACGGGATGCACTGCCTCGACGGCTCCATGGAAACGGGAACGGAGGTGCCGGACGTGTCACTGGGCCTCAAGTCCGTGCTCTTCGTCGAGCTCATCGCCAGGGGCGCGAAGATGGACGTGCATTCCCTGAACTTCCCGCTCGTCGAGTCCCCGGTCTGGGAGCTTATCTGGGCACTGAACACGATCCTGGACCGCGACCGGAAGATCCTCATCGAAGGGTGGGAGGAGGGCATCTGGCAGCTTGGCCCGGATGACGAGCAGCAACTCGTCGACAAGGCCGCCCGGGTGGATCTGAACGCCTTGAAGGATGAGTGGGGCATTTCGGACTTCGCCCTCGGTCGTGACGGAGTCGACGCGATCCGGGCCCGGACCTACGAGCCGACCGCCAACATCCAGGGCATGATCGCCGGATACACGGGACCGGGTCGCAAGACGATCATCCCGAACGAGGCCCGCGTCCGAATGGACTTCCGCCTCATCCCGAACATCCAGCCAGCGGACGCGATCCGGAAATTGAAGGCGCATCTCGAGAAGCACGGCTTCGGGCATATCGAGGTCGAGGCCTTCGACGGAGCGGAGCCCCCGTACAAGATCTCGGTGAAGGAAGACATCAGTCAGGCGATCATCGCGGCCGCGACCGAAGTCTACGGAGAGCTACCGGTGGTGAACGGAGTCTCCGCCGAGGGCGCGATTCTGCGGCACGTCTGGATTCCGTGTGTCCTGACCGGCTTCGCGAATCCGGGTGCCAATCTTCACGCGCCGGACGAGAACATCCACGTCGGCCGGTACTTGCAGGGGATCAAGTACGCAGCCGCCATCATGGAGCACTTCGGGCGCACGTAGAACCGGGTGAGGGCCTAGGACTCGCCATCCCACGTCAGGAGGGTCGACGCTGCGTCTCCCGTGAGTTCCGAGATGCGCCAGTCGGGCCGGTCGTCCTCCGGGTCTGCCGTGAGACCCGGCAGGGGCGGTGCGACGTCGAGCACCGACGGGTGGAATGCGCGGCGGCAAAAGCCGCACTGCACGAATTCGCGCTCTTCGCCGCGCTGGGCGACGGGGACGTACAGGAAGGTCAGCATCCGGCGGACCTTCCTGTGCGCGTACGTGCGGGCGGCTTCGCAGTGCGGGCAGTGGAAGCGTCCGCGCGTCGGCGTCGTGACGACGCCACGGGCTCCAATGAGGACCATGGTGCTGATGCCGAAGCTGGGGGGGCGATTCGGAGACTCCGAAGGGCCTGTTCCACGTAACAACCATGGTGCGGCAGAATGCAATGATGACGTTTCCCGGCCGTTCCGGCGGTCATTCCAGCGACGGAGGATCGAAAGGTCCGAGCCGACGGTGACGGTGTGCCAGGACCGGACGACCACAAGTCCGACCGCTCTCTGTCCACGCGGTCGTCCGATCACCACATTGGCGGTAGTCCAGTCTGCAGCCCCCGGCGCAGGACGGGCTGATCGCTGAAACGAAGGAGTGTCACATCATGGTTCGCACGGGATCCCTGCTCTTCATAGCCGCGGCGGGTATGGTTATCGCGCCTCAGGCCCTCGTCGCCCAGGCCGGTCATGACGGGATGGCGTCGCACGACCATTCCAGCCCGGCGGTGGATTGCGCCACGCTGGCCACGCCGCCGTGGAGCGGCCTCTCGGTCCTGGACCGGGAGCGTTACGAAGAGGCGCGCGCGTCCGTAGAAGATCTCACCACGCCTGAAGCCGCGATCGCGGCTGGGTTCCGACCCGCTCTCGGCGACATACCTGGTATGGGTGTGCATTACGTACATGCGGAACGCAGCGAGGACGGCATCCATTCGGATCGGCCGGATCACTTGATGTTCGCTCCGGTGGACGGTGAGCCGACACTGGTCGGCGCGGCGTACGCCTTCGTCGATGTGCCCGAGACGGACGAGCCGATTCCATACGACAGCGATCTCGCCCACTGGCACGACCATCCGCAGTTCGCCCCCGAGGGGCAGACGCTCCACATGCTCCACCTGTGGTTCGTGCCGTCGTCCAACGGCCCCTTCGCGGGGCTGAACTTCTGGCTTCCCTATCACGGCGCCAACCTCACGCCGCCGAGCTCATGCTGGATGGCGGACGAGATGATGGCGGGGATGATCCAGCGGGTGGCATTTGCACTGGTTCCTGGAGACAACCCGATCGCGGCCCGTGTGGCTCAAGCTCGCGGGTGGACCGACCCGGAGCAGCTGCCGGCCGATCGTCAGGAGATTCTCGACCAGCTCGACTCCACCGCTCAGGCCCAGGACATGCAGGGATGGATGCAGGCCGCGGAGCGCTTCCTCTCCAACCTCACGGAGCGCGAGCAGGTGCGGACCGGAGTGATGCTCGAGCTCCTCATGAACGAGCAGATGTCATCGATGGAGCGGGCGCGGCGCGGCAACGGGTGAGTCGGCGGACGACCGCACGCGTGGCGGCGTCCCTCGCTTTGACGGCGCTCTTGAATCAGGGAAGCACGGGCGCGCGGCCGTGCGGTTACCGCGGTGGCCTCGGTACCAGAACCGGTGTCGAGGCCTTGTACTCCTCGTAGTCGGGTTGCCCGCCCCATGTGTTGTCCGCGCGCTCTTCGAGTAGCGGGATGCCGCTCCCCATCGTCAGAAGGATCGTGACGAACACCGGAGAGATCAGCGTCGCGTACTGCCACCCCTGAAGTGCCGGCGCGGCGATGAGGGCTATACCGGTCCAGAGGACAATCTCGCCGAAGTAGTTGGGGTGCCTCGACCACGCCCAGAGGCCGGTAGAGATGAACCGACCTTCGTTGGCGGGGTCGGCACGGAAGAGACTCTTCTGCTGATCGGACACGACCTCGATCCCGAATCCGACGATCCACACGAGTAGCCCGGTCCACCCGAGCGTCTCCATCGGTACGGAACGGGTCGACGTCATCGCAGCCAGTGCAGCTCCGGCTGTGAAGGAGATCCACATGCCCTGCAGCGTCCACGCCAGCAGGAACCGACTGAACGACGTCTTCACGGCGTCGAAGCGGCGGTCCTTCCCGTCCGCGCGAATACGCCGGAAGAGGAAGGTGCCGAGGCGGGCGGCCCAGACGCCCACGAGCGCTGCGAGAAGACCCGAGCGCACGTCGGGACCAGATCTCAATCCGACGGCGATCGCGGTGACGCTGAGATACGTCAGGCTCCCGGTGAGGTCGTAGTACCGCTCGGTCCGGGCCATGAAGGCGGGCACGAAGGCGATCCACTGAATCACGAATGCCAGCGCCACGCAGAGTCCGAAGAGAGGTAGCCCTCCGATCTGGGCGCTTCCCTGGCTTCCGGCCCATGCCATGCCGCCGGTCAGGAGAACAATGGCCGGGACCGCGAGGAGACTGGTGGTCGATGTCGAATCACTCATGCCGAACCTCCGGGGTCTTTGGCGGAGCTGAGCCGTGCGGAACAAACAAGGCGAGTGGAGAGCATACTCGATCGTGCGTGCTTGGTGCCGTCGATTGCCTTCGCGGCGCCGATCGCCGATCGTGTGGCCCGCACGGATCAATGACTCGGAAGGGGAGATCACGAGGGTGTATTCGACGGTCGTAACGACGCTCGGTTTCTTCGCGATCGTAGTGTTTACCGGTGGACTGGCACTGCTGATGAGCGTCGCGCTCGGAGGAAGTCGGTCCGGATTGGTATCCGCCCTCGGCGGCCAGGAGCAGCATCCGCTCACGTGGGCCTGGTTGCTGGCGCTCGTTGCGTCGACTTCGAGCCTGTACCTGTCGGAGATCGTCGGGCTGGTGCCGTGCTCGCTCTGCTGGTACCAGCGCATCGCGATGTATCCCCTCGTCGTCGTGTTGGGTGTGGCGATGTTCCGCCGAGACGTTGGCGTTTGGCGTTATGGATTGCCGCTCTCCGTGATCGGACTAGTCATCGCCGTCTACCACGTCACGATCCAATGGCAGCCCACCCTGGACGTCGGGACGTGCGCTACGGGCGCGCCCTGTACAGGACGTTATCTGGCGGTCTTCGGCTTCATCTCGATTCCGACGATGGCCGGGAGCGTCTTCCTCGCCGTGACCGCCCTTATGCTGCTGCTTCGGAAGCTGGAGTCAGCAGCCGAGGAGATCAGCGATCTCGATCCCGCTGACGATCGCGCCCTCGACTCGGCCTCCGACGCACCAGTCGCCGCAGACCCCCAGACGTAGATCGGGGTCGTACAGCGAGCCAGGTGGCATCCCGGGGTCGGCCAAGGCATAGCCCCATCGGTGGGCGCGTCCGAAGTGGACGTTCGGCATCGGCCCCCATCGGTCTTCTGCTTCCCGCAGAAGCAGGGCAGGGACCTCGGCTCGATCAGTGTTCCAGTGGCGCCGTGTCCATTCGGGGGTCGCGTGCAGCACCCAGGCCTCCGTGTCCGGCCGCTCCGGCTTGCTGCTGTTCCGCGCGATCCATGAGATCGGCCCGTCTGACACGAAGGCGCCGTCGAAGTCCAGTGGGGCTGGTTGGTCGAACACGAGCATCGCTGCCCAGCAGGGAGCCATGTCGACGGAAGCCGCCATGGACCGGAGGTGCGGTGCTTCGCTGAGGAGCGGGATCGCCTGGGGCGCCGGGACCGCAACGACGACGTCGTCGAACGGGCCCTGTGCCTCGCCATCACTGTCCACAGCCCACCAACCATCCTCCGACCTGCTCAACTGCTCGATGCGGATCCCCGTTCGCACATCCAGCGAGGAGGCGAGCGCGAGCGCGAGGTCGACCATCCCCGGTACGCCGACGTATCGGGTCGCAGGCTTGGCCGGGTCGATGGCGTCAGCGTGGATCCGGACCAGGCGCCCATCCCACGGAGCCACCAGGCCCGTGTGGATCCAGTCACGCAGCAGTGGCTCGACGCGCGGGTCGCGTACCGTGAAGAACTGTGCTCCGTGATCGAAGCGGTGCACATCGTGCTCGCGCGTGTTCGCCCTGCCGCCCGGACGACGCCCCTTGTCGACCACGACGACATCTCGACCCGCGTCGCGAAGCCGCCCGGCGGCGATCAGCCCCGCGAGGCCTCCACCGACGACGATCACGCGATCAGACATGCGTCGATCTTCCCCGGCCGAGCTCAGGCGCCGCGGAGCTCCGCGATCGCGTCCACCATGGCCTCGCCGGCCGTGAGCTCGCACACACCGTGCGACTCCTCGAATCGGAGGACCTTCACGACGCCGTCCGCCACGAACATCGAATGCCGCGTCGTGCGCCCGTAGAACCCGACGACCGGAGCGTCGAAGTCCAGGCCGAGGGCCTTGGTCAGCTCTCCGGCACTGTCGGCCAGCATGGTGATTCCTGCGTCTGCCGCGCCGGTCGACTCTCCCCAGGCCTTCATGATGAACGGGTCGATCACGGCGAAGCAGATCACCTCGTCCACGCCCTGCCCCGCGAGCGCCTCACGCGTGCGAATCAGGCTGGGAATGTGTGCATCCGTGCATGTGTCGGTGAAGGGGCCCGGCAGCCCGACCATCACCACGGAGCGACCGTTCGTACGATCGCTCAGCGTGATCTCCTCGGGACCGTTGTCCGTCATACGAAGGAGGGTCGCGTTGGGGAGGGTGTCGCCGATGGCAATGCTCATGGGCCGGATCGCTGGGGGAGGGAGCCCCACGAGGATTCATGCGTGGGGTGCAGTCGATTACGCATTCGGGTGCCGGCTACCCGTCTTCCGGTACGGGAGATCCGTTCGGATCCGAAGCCGGCACCCACAGGGCGCATGAATTGAACCGTCGTTGGAGCGACTACGAGATGGGACGCACCCGCTTCTTCAGCATGAAGAGCCCTTCCTGCATGCTCGTGACGATGATCGTCCCGCTGTCGAAGAACGGGTACGTGCTCCACGCACCTCCGAAGCCCGCACCAGTACGGTACGGCGACGTATCGAACATCCCGACTTCGACTGGATTGAGCGGATCGGAGACGTCGAGGATGTGAAGCCCGTAGTTGTAGTTCGCCTGGTACGTGAGGTCGCCCTTCACGTACAGGTTGTGCGCGCTCGCAGGCAGCGACCCAAAGAACTCTCTCGCCAGGACTGGGTCTTCGAGGTCGTCGAGATTCCATACCAGCGTCCGCGTCGTCTCGACATTTCCTGCGATGACGTCGCTTTCGTCATCCATGATGAAGTAGCGATGGTCCTCGGTGAGCCATCCCTGGTGCATGTAGGCCGGGTTCGGGTGCGACGCATTGGCGAGCTCGACCGGGTTCGACTTGTCCGTAACGTCCGAGATCTGGAACACGTTGCCCGACATGCGCAGGCAGATCTCACGCCCGGTGAAGTCGTCGTCGGGACCGTGGTAGACGACGCACTGCGCGTCATGCGTGCTCCCGGGCTCGGAGCAACCCACGAAGTCCGGGTTCAGCGGGTCGTTGATGTCGATCATGTGCAGCCCCGAGCAGCCCCGACTCGTGAGGTAGGCGAAGCCCGTGTCCTCGTTGATGATCACGTTGTGGCTGCTCTCCACGACGTTGTTCTCCACCCCCCGGTAGAGCACGTCGGGCTCGAACTTGGCAGGAGGGTTCGTGACATCCCGGAGGCGGGTCAGGTCGAAGATCTGCATGCCGTGTGCGCCGGCTCCGTCCGCCACGATGTAGGCGTGGCTCTTGAACGTCTTGATGTCGCGCCACAGCTGCGACCGGGGCGTGCGGGGCGTCTTCGGAAGATCCCCGATCAGCACCGGGTTCATCGGGTCCGTGATGTCGATGAACGAGGTCCCGTCGTTACGGCCGACGAGCGCATACTCGCGCCCCGTCTCCGGGTCGGTCCATCCCCAGTTGTCGTTCGCACGGACCCCACGGGCGTCCTCGGGTGCGGTGAGGAGAGAGGTCGGGACGTAGGCGTAGAGCTCGATCTCCGTGCATTCGAACACCTCGACCGCTCCGTCCTCGGAGCAACGACGTTCCTCTCCCAGCACGGCGCCCATCTGATCGGGTGGGCTGATCAGCAACTGGGTCTGGGCCCACTCCCCGTCACCGCCCTTCTCGAACACGAAGACGCCGCCCGCCTGGTGATCCAATCCGCTCGCCGTGATCGCGACTACGTCGTTCGAGGCTACGATACGATGACCGAACGAGTCTTCGTTATTGGTTTCTTCCTCTGTAAATCGGAACTCCCGCAGGACACTCTCTGAGAGGCGGTAGGTGATGCCCGTCTCCAACCCTCGCGTGACTGGAGCGCCTACCCAGAGGGCGTCATCGGACATGGCGATTGCTGCGCCAAACACATCGCCCTCCTGGCCCTCCGGATGTGTAATACGCATCGGTTCGGCCCAGCCATCCGGTGAGTCATCGATAGCGAACGCGAAGGCCGCTCCGACGCCCTGATCATCGAAGGGCGCACCGATGACCACACCCGCGACTCCCTGAACGGGTGAACTCTGCGTCGGCACGATGGGCGCTCCGAACGTCGCATCGGTATTCGCGTCAACGGTGAGCTCCCCCGAATGCTGCCAGCCACCGCCATCCATCCGGTACTCGAAGACCCGTCCCGCGCCGCTGATACCGTCGGCGCTGGCTGCACCCGGTGCGCCGATGAGAAGCCGATCCTGGATCAACGCAATCGCCGCTCCAAAGCCGTCTGCGTTCGCCTCGGCGGGTGACGAGAAGCGTTGGCGCTCCGTCCATCCGTCGGACCCACGACGGTATGCAATGACCTCACCCGCGGGGTCGTCGGGAACGGCATCCGTAGCTGTACGCTGTCGGGGGCGAAGACGGGTACGGTCGGTCGTCACGTTCGCATGCCCGACCAGGAGCCAGTCGCCACCGGCCGCCAGCGTGATGCCGAAGTCGACTCCGCAGTATCCGTTGAAGTCACACCGTGGGTCCAGGCCCGCCGATACGTCTTCGGTGACCATGTCGCTGAAGGTCCAACCTGCACCGTTACGCTCATACGCGAAGACCGCGCCACCACGATTCGCGACAAACAGCGTATTTCCGGAGATGGCGAGCACGGCACCAAAACCGTCGGCCCGTTGGGCATCCGGTGCGGTGAGGATCGTCGTTTCAACCCACTCGTCGCCGGTCTTGCCGTACACGTAAACCATGCCCGGCCGGAACGTGTTGTTCGGCTCGCCGATCAGCATCGCGTCGCCGTCGAGGACCACGGAGTTGCCGAACGAGCCCGCCTGCGCAAGCACCGGCGCATACGCGAACGCGAGAGCCGCGAGGGTGAGAAGACCGGGGAAGAAGCGACGGATCGAAGCCATGGTGTCTCCGGGGTGATGCGGGCACGTGTGAAGGAGGTCGCGCCTGTCGTCATGAGCGTGGGCAAGCCTACGGCGGCACCGTGGCAGCCACAATGAGACGCCGGGGGATGGCCTCGCCCGGGTCACGGTCGCCCGCCATCCCCCTTCATCAGCGGATGCACGGGAAAGACGAGCGTGTCGTAGACGGCATCCGCGGGGCGGTTGCCTCCGGGGAAGTCCGACGCCTTGTCCGGATAGGCTGGTCGCTCGTGCGAGTTCACGTAGGCCGAGATCAGCTGTGCCTCTTCGTCGGTGAGCGTCCCGGGAGCGGTCAGCGGCATGGCGTACTTCACGTACCCGGCCAGCTTCCAGATCCGTGCAGCCCCGGCACCGTCGTTCCAGGACATCGGGCCCCATAGCGGACCCGGCTCGGCGAGGATCAGGTCGATGCCCTGTCCGTCCAGCCCGTGACACGGTGCGCAGTGCAGGTTGTAGAGATCCTCACCCCGGTCGACGTCGAGTTCCTCGATCGGGATACGAGCGTCGACGGGAAGCTCGTTCTGGCCGAGCCAGCTAGGCCGCTCACCCATCGCGAAGCCCTCGGACAACCAGTTGAGGTAGGCGTCGAGGGCCAGCATCACCGGGTGGTCGTACGGTGGTACCGTACCGTTCATGGAGCGCTTGAAACACCCCGCGATCCGGTCTTCCAGACTGACGAGGCGATCGTCTCTCCTGCGGTACTGTGGGAACGTTGCGGCGACACCCAAGAGCGGCAGCGCGCGGTCCCGTTGGCCGGCGTTCAGGTGGCAGTTTCCGCAGGTGAGGTCGTTCCCCACGAACTCCGACGCGTACGTCTGCGGGTCCTGACTGATCTGGAAGCCGAGCCGGATCATCTCGGCCATGCGCGGATCGGGGTGGATGGAGTCCGCCATCGGATCCATCACCAGTTCACTGACGCGCTCCAGCGTCGCGGTTTCGGGGATGAGCCGCGCCGCCTCTTCCGAGACGGGGACGGTGTCCAACGGTACTGACCCGGAGGGTGTGCACGCCCCGAGAAGTACTGCCAGGCAAAGAAATGGCGCGAAGGCGGGCAGGCGTGGCTTGATCGGGGCTGAGCCGATCCTTCGTGAGCTGGTCATGACGCGGAGATTGCGCGGCGGCGTCGGCTGCGTCAAAGGTCAGGATCAGGCGATTGAACATCCGACGGAGACGTTCACCTTGGACGCATGGCCCTCGTGGGCGCCCTGGGCGCTCCTCTTGATCGGTGTGCTTGGGATGGTCGCGCGGACCGCGCACCTCGTGCGCGTGACGATTCCGCATCACTATGGTTCCAACCCGGGATTCGGCGCGTACGAAACGTCGTGTCTTCCGTGGTGGCTGATCCTGTCGACGGGTGTGGGGCTTGCGACGTCACTGCGGGTCGGAGCAGCGGTGTTCGTGTTTGGACTCTTCGGCCTGGGCCTGTTCGCACAGTTCGTCGCACGGATTTCCGGCGACTAGCGAGGCCCTGGTTTCCGCGCCTAGCTTCGTCCCGGGCCGCCCGGAGCGGCGAACGGACCCGAAACGCCCACGTGTGGGGCGGGGAAGATCAGCATGACCGCATCAATGTTTCGATTCGCGACGGTCTTGGCCTGCGGCCTGCTCTGGTCCGCCGGGGCGCCTTCGGCCGGACACGCCCAGGCCAATGTGGCGGGGGACTGGAGCCTGTCGGTCACCACGGACAATGGGGTGACGACGCCGTCCATGACCCTTGAGCAGGACGGCTCCGTGCTGACCGGGCGCTATTCGTCCGACACCCTCGGGGATCAGGGCGTTCGCGGTACGGTCGATGGCAATTCGGTGACGATCCGATTCTCCGCCACCCTTCAGGGACAGAGCATTCCCGTCGTGTATGAGGGGACCCTGGCGGAGGACGGCTCGATGACCGGAACGATCGACATCGCCGGCGGCATGCTTACCGGCACGTTCACCGCGACGAGAAACGCGCCCTCTCCCTGACGATGGTGGGCCGGTGGGCGTCGGTCACCGGCCCCTTCCGGATCAGTTCCGGCTGAGCTCCGCTTGGGCGCGCCGAATCAGGCTCGCCCACTGGTCGAGCTCGTCGGGGTCCCACACTTCGTTCATCGTCGCGCGCGCTTCCGAGTCCGGGACGCCCTCGACGAGGGTGCGGTACATGTAGACGAAGGCCGAGGCACGCATATTCGCGAAGCAATGAACGAAGACCTTGCGGCCCTCGTTCGCCTGCATCACGTCGAAGAACATCTCGACGTCGTCCAGCTCGGGGTGCTCCCAGTCGACCGGGATGTGCACGTACGTGAGTCCATTCTGGGCGACAAGGAAGCCCTCCTGGCCATTCCGTCGCTCGTCGGCGATCGCGAGGTTGACCACGACGTCGAAGCCCTGTTCCGCGAGCAGGGGGATCTGGTCATAGCCGATCTGCCCCGCCGAAGAGAGAGTCTCGTCCACGACCTGGAAGTTGCGGACGGTCTCGAGGGGCTGAGGGGTGGTCTGGGCCGAGAGAGGCGCAGCCAGAAGCGCGGCGGCGCCGAGCGTCGATGCGATGCGTGAGATATTCATGGACTCGTCTAGCCCCCGTCGATTCTGCGTGTTCCGGGCACGGCTGACTCCGCGCCACCGCGTCCGGTCTAGCCGACCCCCAGTTGCAGAACGAGCCACCGGGACCGAAATGCTTCGGCCTGGATCCCGGAGACGGTGCTGCTGCGCCGCTCACCCGCCTCGAACCATTCGACCGTAAGGCTGACCGGTCCCGAACCGGGCGGAAGGCCGAAGTGCACCGGACCCACACTCTGGGACGCGTAGCCCCCACCTGTGTCGATCAGGCGAGCCGACCTGAAGCCGTCCGATTCACGACTCAGGGTTACGGTGGTGCCCGCCCTGACCCATCGACCGGCCTGGTCCACGACGGCGACCTGCAGGGACCGGCCTGACCGCACGGGCGGGAGGTCGTTCCGGTAGAGAGGGTGGGTGCCGTCGACATGGTTGTTCGCCAGTGACAGATCGACGTCGCCGTCGATGTCGTAGTCGGCGAAGCGCACTCCATGGCTCGCGCCCCGCTCGAGCATCGACGCCGGCAGAACCTCCTCGAAGCCGTCCGGACCCCCTCGGAAGAGGTAGTCTCGGGCCTCGGCCTCGGAGGAGAGGAAGGTGCCGACGTACAGATCGAGCCACCCGTCGTTGTCGACATCGCCCCAGTCCGCCGCGACCGAGTGGTGATCTCCTGCCAGGGGTGTGCCCGGCGCCGCGTCGACGAACGTGCCGTCGCCCTGGTTCTGCCACAGAACGTCGGGGCCGTATGACGCGACGAAGACGTCGAGATCTCCGTCGTTGTCGTAGTCCGCGACCGCGGTGCCGACACTCCCGAGGTCCTCGGCGCGGCCGGGCTGACTCATGCCGAGGGCGGCGGCGATGTCCTCGAACGTCCCGTCGCCGTTGTTCCGGAAGAGCCCGTCCTCGTCTCCGTTCTGATTGGCGACGAAGGCGTCGAGGTCTCCGTCGCCGTCCATGTCGAACCACGAGACCCCGACCGTGCGTCGTTCGTCGCCGATTCCGCTCTCGTCGGTCACGTCGGTGAACGATTCGCCATCGTTTCGAAAGAGCGTGTTCGGCCGGTCGCGGAAGGCCACGAACAGGTCGAGATCGCCGTCGCCATCGTAGTCGATGAAGGCCGGCTGTCGGGTCGTTCCACCCTGAGCGACTCCGAGATCAGCGGCGACGTCGAGGAAGGTGCCACCGTCGTTCCGGTAGAGGCGATTGTCGATTCCCGCGGCGGCGAAACCGATGTAGAGGTCCGGGTCACCGTCCCGATCGTAGTCCCCCCAGGCGGCCGCTCTCGTCTCCTCTTCCGCGGCGAGTCCCACGTCCGCCGCGACGTCGATAAAGCTGCCCCGCTCGTTGCGGTACAGCCGGTTCGGTGCACCGCGGAATCCGACGAACAGGTCGAGGTCTCCGTCGCCATCGTAGTCGGCCCATGCGTTCGTCTGAGCACCCGCCGCGGAGAAGCTGTCTTCCTGCAGGCTCGAGAATGAGGGCGGGAGGACCGCTGCATCGGCGGCTGCGGAGTCGCCCGCGGGCGGGGCGTCACCGCCGCACGCGGCGAGCGCGAGGACAGCGAGAACGAGAAGTCGGGTCCATCGGAGACATGCAGGCATGTTCGAATCAGTCCAGCCGGCGGACCGAGGGCAAGAGTCTTGTCACGGGGTTGGTACGGGGTGCCGTCGTCGTAACGTCTGCGCTCACGGTTGCTGGTCGGGAAGGCGCGACCTCAAGTTGCCCGCTCACCCCTCAAAGGAGCAGAGATGGGCACCGGGTTCGATTTTTCCAGGTGGACGCACGCGAGTGGCCGTATCGTGTGCCTGGCACTGGCCGGGTTCACACTTTCCGCCTGTGGTGGGGGTGCCGATTCGGATTCGTACCGCGTCGTCGTCGCGTCTTTCCAGCACGAGACGTGCACGTTCTGCCCCGGGGGCGATATCTCGGCGGAGGACTGGCGGGTCCGGCTCGAGGGAGATGACGTACTGACCTCCGGTTCGTACGTCCGTGGCTTCGTGTCTCAGGCGGAGGATTACGGAGACATCGAACTGGTCGGGTTGCGATCTCCTTCCGGGGTCTTCGGTGGGTCGTCCCGGAGCTGGAACACAAAGGAGGCCTTCGACGGGTTCCTCGACGCAATGATCGAGGATCTGGAAGCGGCGATGCCTGTCGACGGCGTCTATCTCGCTCTGCATGGGGCTATGGCTGTCCGTGACGTGCCCCGCCCGGAGGCCGAGATCGCCCGTCGTTTCCGAGAGGTGGTCGGCCCCGGCGTGCCCATCGCCGGCACCTTCGATTTACACGGGAACGAGGACGAAGAATTCCTCCAATACGCCGACTTCGCGTTCGTGACGAAGCGGTATCCGCACTACGACGCCACGGTGCAGGGCGGACGGGCTGCCCGGGCCGTGCACCGCGTCATGAAGGGGACGTATTCGCCGACGACCGCGACGCGTAAGCCCGGTGTCATTACGGCGACGGTACTCCAATGGACGGGCCAGTCTCCGTCGATGGACATCATGGAGCGGGCGCGACGTTGGGAGTCGCGTGAGGACGATGCCTTTGTCAGCGTGTTCTACGGGTATCCCTGGTCCGACGTCCCGGACGTGGGTGCCACCGTGCACGTGATGACGAACGGCGACCAGGCGTTGGCCGACCGGATCGCGGACGACATGAACGACTTCATCTGGCGAGTCCGAGAAGATTTTGCCATCGGGGGGTATCCTCTGCCGGACGAGGCCGCGCAGCAGGTAAGAGACGCCATACGCAACGGGTCTGTTCCGGTTGCGGTGGGAGACCATTCGGATCGCCCCGGTGATGCGACACACATCTTCAAATCGTTCGAGGCGGCCGGTATCGAACGGGTCCTGCACGGGGCGATCACCGATCCTGCAGTCCTCGAGCGTCTGGTGGAATCCGGGGCCTCGGTCGGTGATGTATTCGATGAAGAGATCGGAGGCTTCACGCCTTCGGGCGGTACGCCCGCGCGGCTTACCGGCGAGCTCGCGTATCTCGGCGAGTGGAGGGGCTACGACGTGGTCGCAGTCGTCCGCTACGGCAATGGAAGCGCGGTCATTCTCGTCCCGGCGTACACCCAGATCACGGATCCCGAAGCATTCCGTTTCGGTCCCCTCGACCCGGACGACTTCGACGTCTTCGTCGTCAAGTCACGCGTGCACTTCCGACGGGGCTTCGACGAGACCGGTTACGCGCCGTCGATCGTCGTGGTCGAGGCACCAGGCCCGTTCGTAGGTACGACGTACCTCGATGCTCTGCCGTACGAGCACGTCGATCTGTCGACCCTCTTTCCGTACGGGGCCCCTGCCGGACGTTAGATGTCATTCGTCCTCCTCGTCGCCGGAGTCTTCGGGCTCTGGGTTGGGACGCAGTTCGCGGTGGCTGGTGCGGTCAGGCTCAGTGAGCGCTTCGGGCTCTCGGAAGGCTTCGTCGGTCTGGCGATCCTCTCGCTGGGGACGGATCTGCCGGAGGTGGTCGTAGCGGTCGGGGGGAGTGTCCAGCAGCTCCGTGGCATCGAGGCGTCCGGCGTGATCGTCGGCTCAGCCCTCGGGAGCGTCATTGCCCAGGGGTCCCTCGTCATCGGGATCGCGGGGCTCGTTTCGTACCTCCCGGTGGCTCCGACCATGGTGCGTCGAGATGGTGCGGTTCTTCTGCTCTCCGTGGCTGCGGTCGCCGTCGTGGTGTGGGACCGTTCCGTAACCCCGGTCGAGGGCGCCGTCCTGTTGCTCGCCTGGGGCATCTACATGGCCAGCCTCCTGTTTGGCGAGAGACGGCGGCGTCCGGTCGAGGTCGAGGAGGTCGAGTCCATCGAGGCGCTGAAGACCCGCATGCCTCCGCCCGTCGAGATCGCCCTGGGCCTTCTCGTGGTGACGTTCGGTGCGCATGCCGTCGTGACGGGTGCGATCGGTCTGGCGGAGACGCTGGGGGTCTCTCAGACGATGCTCGGCGTGGTACTCATCGGGGCGGGAACCAGTCTGCCGGAGCTGGCCCTTTCCGTGCGTGCCGCCATCGAGAAGCGCGCGAGCATGTCGGTCGGGAATGTCATCGGGAGCAACATCTTCGATTTGCTGGTTCCGGTGGGCCTCGCCGCTGTCATCCACCCGCTTCGGGTGGAGGCCGGTACCATGACGTTCGACCTGCCTTCGCTGATCGTTCTCTCGTGCGTTCTTCTCTTCTTCCTCCGTCGTCGTCGCGGTGTCCAGCGACATGAGGCGCTCACACTGGTCATCCTGTACGTCGTGTATGCGGTTCTCAGAATCGGAGCGGGACTGCCGTGACCCCGGGCGATGTCGGGACGCCAGAGCCCGTTGCCGGGCGGGATCGGGTGGTCGAGTCGTCACGGCAGCCCCACGCGTGGCACGCCCTGGCCCCTGCGGATGTCCTGCTTCACCTCGAGAGTCGTACAGACGGACTCACGGCCGCGGAGGTGCAGGACCGGCTGAGCAGGTTCGGTCCGAACGAGTTGCCGCGTCCCCGTCCATTCCCTGCATGGCGGGTTCTGCTCGATCAGTTCCGAAGCGTCGTCGTGGCGCTCCTGCTCGCGGCGGCGGTCGTAGCCGCACTCCTCGGCGACACGCTCGAAGCCGGAGCGATCGCGATCGTCCTCGTGATCAACACGGCCATCGGCTTCGTCGTGGAGCTGCGAGCCCGACGGGCCATGGATGCGCTTCTCGAGTACGAGTCCCCGAGTGCCCGGGTACGCCGGGATGGTGAGGTGCAGGTGGTGTCGAGCGATCAGCTCGTCCCGGGTGACATCGTCGAACTCGAGGAAGGGGATGCCGTCCCGGCCGATGCGCGCCTGCTCGCAGCCTCCGCGCTTCGAGCGAATGAAGCGTCGCTGACCGGAGAGTCGTTGCCGATCACCAAAGACCACAATGCGTCACTGGCCCCGAGTACACCGCTCGCTGAGCGGCTGACCCTGGTGCACCGGGGAACCTCGGTCGTGGCCGGACGGGGTGTCGCCGTGGTGTGCGAAACCGGCGTCGATACCGAGATCGGTCGCGTCGGTACTCTGCTCGCCACCGTGGAGGCCGGGACCACGCCACTCGAAGCGCGCCTCGATGCTCTCGGGCGGCGTCTCGTCTGGGTCACGCTCGGAGTTGCCGCCCTCGTGACGGGGCTGGGCGTCGCCCGGGGTGAAGAGCTTCGGCTCATGATCGAAACGGGTGTCGCGCTGGCCATCGCGGCTGTGCCGGAGGGACTCCCGGCGGTGGCGACGATCGCACTCGCCATCGGGTTGAGACGCATGGCCCGGCGGCACGCGCTGGTCCGGCGGCTGGCGGCCGTCGAGGCCCTGGGCGCGACCACCGTCGTCTGCACCGACAAGACGGGTACGCTCACCGCCGGTGCGATGCGTGTGACCGCTCTGTCGGTCGGCGGGCCGGTCCTGCAGGTCGGAGACGGGGAGGGAGAAACGCCGTCAGATCGAATGGTTCGGGCGTGCGCGCTCACCACGCGCGCGTCGATCTCGCCCGACACCGAAGCGACGATGGGAGATCCGACGGATGCGGCGCTGCTCCGTCTGGCGCTCGACGCGGGGGTGAAGCCGGAGCAGGTCCTCGATGCGGCGCCGCGCGTCGACGAGATCCCGTTCGACACGGCTCTTCGGCTCAGTGCCTCGACGCATCGGGTCGACGGGGAGGACGTGATCTTCGTGAAGGGTGCCCCGGGCGCGTTGCTCGATCGAAGCGTCCGAACGGTCGGCCCGGCGGGCGACCGCTCGCTCGACGATGCCGCACGGTCCGAGTGGGTCGCGGCGAACGATGAGATGGCGTCTCGAGGTCTGCGCGTGATCGCTCTCGCCGAGGGTTCCGGTACGCGCCCGGAAGGACTGACGTTCCTGGGTCTGGTCGGGATCCTGGATCCGCCGGCGGACGGCGTACTGGAGACGGTTCAGCTGCTCAGGCGTGCTGGAATCCGGACCGTGATGGTGACCGGTGACCAGAAGGCCACGGCCGAGACGATCGCGGATCAGCTCGGGGCTCGACGGCCGGACTCGAGTTCGCTCGAGGGCAGGGAGATCGCGAACCTCGACGCGTCGGAGCTCAAGCAGGCGCTCGAGAGGACGGACGTTCTGTCCCGGGTCACCCCCGAGGACAAGATCCGGATCGTGACCGCCCTGAAGGAGTCGGGCGATGTCGTCGCCATGCTGGGAGACGGGGTCAACGACGCCCCGGCGCTCAAGGGAGCGGACGTTGGCGTCGCGATGGGCGGTCGTGGCACCGACGTGGCGAAGCAGGCCGCCGCGATCGTGCTGGTTGATGATCGGTTCGTCACCATCGGTGCCGCCGTCGAAGAGGGCCGTGTCATCTTCGACAACATCCGGAAGTTCGTCTTCTACCTCTTCAGTTGTAACATCGCCGAGGTCGCGGTCATCCTCGGTGCGAGTCTCGCCGGAGCGCCCGTCCCACTCCTTCCGCTGCAGATCCTGTGGCTGAACCTCGTGACCGACACCTTCCCGGCGCTCGCGCTGGCCCTGGAACCCGCTGAGCCGGACGTCATGGCCCGTCCTCCTCGCGATCCCGAGAAGGGCATCTTTTCGCCAGGATTCATGAGGGCCATCGTCGTGTACTCCGGGCTGATCACGGCTTCGACGCTCGGGGCCTTTCTCTGGGCGCTCGAGCGGGGAAACGCGGAGTCGGCGACCACCCTGGCGTTCATGACGCTGGCGCTCGCGCAGCTATTCCATCTCGGAAATGCACGCAGTCGAACGGCGGTCCTGCGTCCGGCCCGGGCCTTCGCCAATCGGTGGGCTGTGGCAGCGGTGCCACTCGTGATTGTACTTCAACTTCTCGCGGTGTACTGGACGCCCTTGTCGATCGTGCTCGATACGAGTCCGCTGACGGTGGCGGAGTGGGGCCTGGCCTTTGGTTTTGCCCTCGTACCTGCGGTCATCGGGCAGCTGCTGGCTCTGCGGGGCCGCACGTAAGAGCCCCATCTCCCACGGTCTGCCTCGGGATTCTCCTGACGGATCGCGCGCCTCCATCTGCTTATCCTCCGTTCTGCAGGCGCGCGGTGTCCACACTGGAGGTGGATATGAGGACTCACGTGGCGGGATCGTTGGCCCTGGCTGCATGTGCGGCGGCGTGTGGGCTCGGGGTCGTGGGCGGGGCGGACTTCGACCCCAATGCGGACTTTACGCGGTATGCGACCTTCACGTGGGATGAGCCGGACGACCGCCCGATCGGGGACCCACGTCTCGAGAACAACCCGTTCTTCGACGAACGTCTGCACGCGGCGATCGCCATCGAGCTTGCCGATCACGGGATTCGTGTCGCGGAGGCCGACGGCGGTCTCATCGTGCATCACCACGCGACCGTGAGGAATCGCGTTGACGTCTACGACGTCGACGAACGTGCCGGATACCGTCGTCCGGCGGGGTACAACGAGGGTGCGCAGGTCATTCAGTACGACGAGGGCACGATTCTCGTCGATATCGCCGATGCGGAGACCAGAGCGGTCATCTGGCGGGGGTGGGCCCGGTTCGACATCGGTCGCGCCCTCGCCAATCCGGAGCTCATGGATCGCGCCATTCACGAGGCCATCGGACGCATGTTCGAGGAATTCCCGGGGGGGTGACGCGAGCGGGAAATTCCCCACGGCGATCTCCTCGGCCACCTGACACCCCGACCTGAAGGATGATGCCACACTTCATGTGGAGTGGTGGTGTTGGTATGTCCCCGCCCAGAGGAGACTTGGCGAACGTAGCTGGAGGTGTTCGATGACCCCGCAGAGAGCTGTTCCTCGTCGCCCTGACGCCGATAGCGCGAACAATCGGTTCAAGGGCCACTTCCGGTCCATCTTCTGGACATCGATGATCCTCGGCGTGGTCGGGCACTTTGCAGCCTTCGAGTACTGGCCCGCAGTCACGGCGCCAGACATCTCGTACGTGAGCGCTGAGCTCACCGCGGTCGAATTGCCGCCCGAGATCGAGATTCCCGAGGCGCCCCACGCCATTGCGCGACCGGCAACGCCGGTGATCGCGACCACGATGGTCAGTGAAGAGGTCACAATCGCCCCGACCACCTTCGAGATGAATCCGGTCGAAAAGCTCCCGCCTCCGCCGGAGCGGTCCGAGGTGGTCGAGGACCTCTCCGTCGAGCCGACCTTCACGCCCTTCACGGTCGCTCCGGTGATCCTCAACCGTGAGGAAATCATCGACCAGATGCGGAGCGGCTATCCCCCACTCCTCAAGAGCGCGGGAATCGGCGGTGTGGTGCACGTCTTCTTCTACATCGATGCGGAAGGGCGGGTGCAGGCGACCCGGGTGAATCGGTCGTCGGGCTATGAGCAGCTCGATCAGGCCGCACTACAGCTCGCCGGCATATACCGGTTCTCGCCCGCGCTGAATCGAGATACGCGGGTTCCGGTGTGGGTCTCGTTCCCGATCGCGTATCAGGTCGTGAACTAGAACGCCTCAGGCGTCCGCAACCAGACCGGCCCGGCCCGTGACAGGGGCCGGGCCGCTCTCGTATGTTGACCCCGACACGGATTCTGGGGGTAGGGATGAAGCTGAATCGCACGGATGTGGGTTCGCTGGCCGCGATTGCATGTGCCGCGCTCGTCGCGGTCGGTGTAACCGGGCTGGTCGCCATCGGCGACCGACTCGACGTCCACGTCGAGCGTGCCCCGCACGTCAAGCACGTCGATGAAGGGGACGACCCCGTCGTCGGTCTGGATGGCGGCGTCCGTGTCGTTCGCGCGGAGGGTGTCGGCGCCCCTTCCAGCCCCCAGCCCCTCCTCTATGTGGATGGGCTCCGCATGGAGGGCGACCGGGATGCCGTGCTCGCCGATATCGACCCGGACGAGATCGACCGAGTCGAGGTGGTTAAGGGTGAGGCGGCCATCCGACTCTTCGGCGAGGAGGCCGTGGGCGGCGTGATTCAGATTTTCCTCAAGGACATCGGGTCCGCTCATCCGGGCGGCTGACCCACCAGACTATTCAGGGAGCAGGAACAGCATGATCAAGCGCTCGCTTATCCTCGGTGCGACCCTGGTCGCGACGGCGGCGTTCGTGGCCGCCGAGGCCTCCGCCCAGGACCCCGCGACCCGGTTCGGCCAGTGGCGGATGGACTCGGATGCGCCTCCGCCGGCAATCAACATCATGACGTACGAGCCATGGGGCGACGGAGGCATGTCGATCACGGTGGCCGCCACGAACGCTCGTGGGCAGGACTCCGAGTGGGGTTACGACACCATGTTCGATGGCGAATTCCGGGCTGTGTGGGGTCAGGACAACTCCGAGACGGCGGTGGAGTGGGTCAACGAGCGGACGACGCGGATCTCGAACATGCGTAACGGCCGGGTCACGCAGGTGATCATCAACACCCTCTCAGAAGACGGAAACACGATCGAGAACGAGTACGTCCGCATGGACGAGGACGGGAAGATCACGGGCGTCGGCCACGCGACCTATCGTCGGATTCAGTAACAGCCGGATTCGGCAGCACACATACGAGGGGCACGACCGATGCGACTCCTGAATCAATCTGCGAGGGGCGCGCTGGTCGTGCCCTTCGGGCTTCTCGCGCTGATGGGTACGTCCGCGTCCGCACAGACCGTCGACCTGCAAGCGGTCGCTTCGTGGTTGACGCCGGACGTGCCGACCGGATACGAGACGCGCACGGTGCCCTGGCTGGCCGAGTCGCTGCCGGCCTGGGACGTCGACCAATGGGGAAACCTGGTTCGTGTCGTCGGCTCCGGAGCGCCACGCCGCATCGTGGCCTGTGCTCTCGATCGGCCCGCGCTCTCGGCCTCTCAGATCACCGGCGACGGGTATCTGCGTGTGCACCGCATTGGACGAGGTTCACGTCATCCGCTGTGGGATCAGCAGTTCGAGGCTCAGCAGGTGCGCGTGATCACGCCCGGCGGGCCCGTTGCCGGAGTCGTTGCCCGGAGCAATGGGCATTTCGCGGCCCAGCATCGTGACGAGACCGCCGTCGTTTCGGCGGATGACCTCTGGGTGGACGTCGGCGCGACGACGACGGCCGATGTGGAGCAGCTCGGGATCGGACTCCTCGACCCGATCGTCCGCCACCTGCCATCGTGGGCGATGGAAGGGGGCGTGGCCGGTCCCGATGCGGGCCGTCGATCGGGATGCGCCGTCGCTGCCGCGGTCGCCGAGGCCGCTGCGGCATCGCCCGGGCGCGGCGAGGTTCATTTCGTCCTGAGCGCCCAGGAGGGCTTCGGCTGGGTTGGGCTGTCCTCGTACGTGGCGCGAAGCGGGCAATTCGACGAATTGATGATCCTCGCTCCCGGGGGGGCCGCGGAGGTGAGCGAACGTCGAGAGGCTCGTTCCTTCGGTCGGATGGGCGGTGTTCTGGCGGATGCCGGACTTGGTACCGTGCATTGGGTCCAGCCGGCGGTGCTGGCGGCCGGAGCACATATGGAAGTCGTCTCCGAAGAGCAGATCGGCGTCCTGGTCCGTGAGGCGGCGGAGCTGGTGCTGGGAGAAGCTCCGAGTTCGCTCGACTGGGTCGACGCGCCCGATCGGATGCCGTTACGAGGTGACGTCTTCGACCCATCCCTGCAGCGGGTGGCGCAGGTGCTGACAGATCTGGTCGAGCTCTACGGCGTGCCCGGCCACGAATGGCCGATCCGTCGCTATGTGCTCGAGAATCTGCCTGCGTGGGCCCGCGATCGAGCCGTCGTCGACGATATCGGGAATGTGTGGGTGGAGGCAGGCCCGGACCGTGATACGACCGTGTTCATGGCTCACATGGACGAGGTCGGGTACGAGATCGAGTCGATCGCCGCGGACGGGGTCGTGTCGTTCCGAAGGCTGGGCGGAGCGGTCTCCTCGGCATGGGAGGGACAGACGGCGCTGCTTCACTTCGATCCGGAGGGGGCCCCGAGCACGCAGACGGCCGACGGCCTGGAGACGTCGGATCGTTGGAAGACGGAGTCACTCTCGGCCGAGGCACCCGCTCCTCTTCGCGGCGTCTTCCTGACTCGTGATCAGGCGGACGGAAAGAATCCGCCACCCGAGCGTGCCTACTTCGGACTCGACGGCGCCGAGCTACGGGTGCGGGGGGTACAGACGGGGCTCTCGGTCACGAGCTACAAGGAGGGCCTGCGTATGGGGGCGCACCGCTTCGTGGCTCGGGCTCTGGATGACCGTGCGGGAACGACGGCGCTACTCCTGGCGATGAACGCGATCGATCCCGACGCGCTTCCTGGAAAGGTGATCTTCGCGTGGTCCGTGCACGAAGAGGGTGGTTTGATCGGCGCAGGGGCCATGGCGCGCCGCTTCGCCCGAAGCACCAAGCGTATCTACTCCATCGACACCTTCGTGTCGTCGGATACCCCGCTCGAATCGCCTCACTTCGCCTACACGCCCCTGGGTGACGGACCGGTGCTGCGGGCGACGGAGAACTCGGGTGTGTCGCCGGATCGGGAACGTGCTCGCGTATTCGCGGCCGCTGAAGACGCAGGTATACAGATCCAGATGGGCCTCACGCAGGGCGGTACTGACGGCACTCAATTCACCTACTACGGGGCGCCGAATCAGGGGCTCTCGTGGCCTGGCCGGTACAGCCATTCTCCGGGTGAAGTGCTGGATCTGAGGGACCTCGCGAGTCTCGCCGAGCTGATCGAGGCGGTTGCCATGGCGGGAGAGCGTTAGAGGCTGCGTCGGTCGGATGGCTGCTGGTAGGGACAGGGTCTACTTTCTCCGCCATTCTCAGGACGTGTGAACCCAGCCGGACTCGAACCATGAAGCGCACTGCTCTGTTCGTGGCGATCGCCGCAGCGATGCCTTCCGTCCTCTCCGCGCAACAGCAGGACACCTACGACTACTGGCGACCGCAGCGCGACATGATCCGCTACGGGCAGCAAGCCATCCTGATGTGCAATGGGCTGTTCACGGGTGAGCGTACCCTGGAGCAGGTGTTCGACCAGGAACTCGCATTTCTGTCCCAGCCGGTCGGGACACCGCGTGGCGGTGACTACCTCGTCGACTGGGATCGGCAGGCCGTCGCGATCGGTGCGTCCGGGGGGACGCCGATCATGCGTGCCGCGTTCAGGGAGGGGATCGGGTGCGTGATCATGTCGCCGGATCAGACCTTCGAAGACATCGATGACCTTCCCGAACTCGTGATGGCCGCGCCCGACGGAGACCCGCAGCAGATCGCCTGGCCGGACGGGGATCGCGTCGACGAGATCTCGATCACGCCGGGTGTGAACGGAGAGGCGCTGCAGGCCGCCTCGGACTGGGCCTTTGACCGTGAGTCCCCCGAGCAGGTCACGCTGTCACTCATGGTCGTTCACGAGGGACGGATCATTCATGAGCGGTACGCGCCGGGCGTCGACCTGAACACGAAGACGCGCACGTGGTCGACCGCCAAGAGTATCGCCGTGACGCTGATCGGCATGATGGTCGATGAAGGGAAGCTCGACCTCGACGCGCCGCTCGGTTTCGAGTGGCTTCCCGATGCGCTCTCGCCGGAGGCGGATCCCCGCAACGAGATCACGCTCCGTCACGTGCTCAACATGGCGAGCGGACTCGAGTCCGTGGACAACCGCGGTCTGGAATACGCGATCGGCTCCGGCATGTCCTACTGGGCCGGAGCGAGTTCGGTCACCGGTGCCCTCAGCCGGCCCCTGGTGCGCCAACCCGGAACCGTGTGGGACTACGAGAACTACGACACGCTCCTTGGAGTGTATGCGATGAAGCTCGCGCTCGGTGACGACCAGTCGTATGCCGAATTCCCGCGCCGCCGTCTCCTCGACAGGATCGGAATGCGGAACACGCTGCTGAGCACCGACCGCTTCGGAGACTTCATCCTCAGCAGCCAGGTCTACACGAACGCCCGGGACCTCGCACGCTTCGGCCTGTTGTACCTCAACGGAGGCATGTGGGACGGCGAGCGGTTGATCTCCGAAGAATGGATCGACTTCACCCGAACGCCCGCGCCCGCGACCGCTGAAACCGGCAACTTCTACGGGGGGCAGTGGTGGCTCGTGCCGGATGGTCGGACCGACGTGCCCCGGACCGCCTACTCCACCGCCGGGAACCGAGGCCAGTACGTGATTGTCGTGCCCGACCACGACCTCGTGATTGTTCGTCGGGGTCTGGATTACGGTCGTCAGGGATTCGACCGCTGGGATCTGACGCGTGAGGTACTCAAGGCGTTCGATCGGGTTTCAGACCAACGGTAGAACTTCCGTCATACTGAGGGATATGTAGCCTGCAGAGCCTGAACTACTGCATCTGAATGTTTAAGACCGGCTACATACTCTCCCAGAAGCACGACCTGGTCTGGTTCCTGGGACTTCCGTTCTTCGCTGTCGCGATGGCGTTGGGCTTCCAGGCGTGGTTGCCGTACGTCGCCGTGGCGTCGATCAATTTGTGGATCACCATCCCGCACCACTACGCCGGGTGGGTCCGCTCGTACGGCATGCCCGATGTCTGGGATCGGTTCAAGGACCGTCTGATCATCGGTCCGATCGTGATCGTGGGCTTCACGATTATGGGTCTGCAGTTCGCGCCGATCACTCTTCTTCTGCTGGTCACCGCGTGGGATCACCAGCACAGCATCATGCAGCAGCACGGTCTCGCCAGGATCTACGACTTCAAGGCGGGCGCGGGGCTCAAGAACACGCGTCGCTACGACCTGATCCTGCATTGCGTGCTGTACTCGTACATGTTCCTGAACGCCCCGATGTTCAAGTTCCTGTGGATTCGGGAACTCCATCGGATGCGCGTTCCGCTGTCGGTCCCGGTCGTGGACGCGCTGCTCATGGTCAGCCAGATCGTACTGGTCGGCTATCTGATCGTGTACATGTGGCATCTGTGGAGGACGCATCAGGAAGGGGCGATCATCAACCCCATCAAATACGTCTTCATCTTCGCCAGTTACTTCCTGTGGTACTTCGTGGCGTGGAACACGAACTCGATCCTGCTCCACGCGGTGGCGCACCGTCTCATGCATGGGGTTCAGTACATCGTCATGGTGTACTCGTTCATGCGGAAGAGTCAGGAGAAAGGCACGTTCCGCACGGGTTTCTGGAGCAAGCTCACCGGTCCCGGCCACCTGCGATGGTTCCTGGCCGGCGGCGTGGTCTACGCGGTGCTCTTCCAGTTGATCATCAACCGGCCGCTCGACGAGTTCGGGTTCGGCGTCGTCAACTTTGCGCCGTACCCGGCGATCGAGGAGTTCGGTGTGCCGGCGATGGACTACTCGAGCGGCTATGCCCTCTTTTCGCAGATGATGATCTACGCGTACGGGTTGATGCATTACTACCTCGATTCCTTCATCTGGAAGGTCTCCGACAAGCAGACCCAGAAGGGGCTGTAATCCCGAGGAGAAGCTGTGGCTCTCGCGCCTGACAACGCGCCGTGGTACCGACGCTTCCGGATGCTGCTCGGCATCTATGTGCTCGGCATGCTCTTCGGCGGGCGGGAGTTTCTGA
Organism: uncultured Gemmatimonadaceae bacterium; assembly: GCA_964492085.1. GTDB lineage: Bacteria > Gemmatimonadota > Gemmatimonadetes > Longimicrobiales > Gaopeijiaceae > UBA2589. Next base: position 100,175 of record CAZBHZ010000009.1, read on the forward strand.
TCGCGCGGTCGGGTGATCAGGTCGACCCGGGCTCGGAAGAGTGGTCTCGCATGGCAGAGGTGATCGCAGAGATCAATCCGGCTGACGCGGACACGGATTTCATGCTCGCCATGGAGGCGCTTCAGGAAGGCGATGAGGCGCGGTACATCGAGTACATGGAGACCGCGCTCGGAAAGGGCATCAAGCACAACAACTTCCTGCTCGCCGAGTATGCGCATCACCTCATCCGCATTCAGGCTCCGTTCGAGAACATCGACGTCGCTCTGAATACGTGGCGGGAGAACCACCAGCTGTCGTTCGAGATCGTCACTCTTCCCCTCGGCCAGGGACCGGCGAATCAGCAGGACTATGACGCGATTCGGCGGGAGATGGATGCCATCGACTGGGTCTATGAGTGGGAACTCCAGGAGCCGACACCCGAGCTTCCGCAGTGGGTGCTCCTCTTCCAGTTCGAGCCTGCCAGGGAGGCGGCGATCCGTGACGTGATCGAAGCGATTTCGATCCTGGGGCTTCCACCCGAGGCGCGCTCCCGGATGAGGGTCCGCTGCACGAGCTGGGACGGCTGTCAGTCGCAGGTGCGTTAGCCGCACCACCGCTCGGGGTTTCCCCAACTCGTTTCGCCTCGATCGATGATGAGGAAGACAACGACAGACCCCATCCGTTTGGCACTGATGATCACGCGTTCACTTGATCACGCGTTCACTGGGTGGGCCGTGGCCCAATTGCCGAGGGCCGGCCCCCGATCTGGGAGCCGGCCCTCGATGATGTCAGGACGTAGGTCGTTCTCCGGTCCCCGTTACCTCGGCTCGACGAGGCTCGATGTGAGACGCACGGGGCTCATGATCTTGTAGATGGGCGCGATGGCAGGTTCCCCACCCGCCGTGCTGCCGGGACGAGGCACCCACGCGTCCATGCGGTTCCAGTAGACCACGTTGTCCTCCGTTTCGACCTCCAGCATGTGGGCGACCAGTCGGCCCAGGTATTGGGCGGTCGGAATCACGTACGTCCCGACGGGGAAGTCCCGCGTCTGCGTGATGACGTCGCCGACCTGGATCCTCGCGACGGCCTGATGGTTGTACTGCCGTTCGTGCGTCACCCCGGCCACCGTATAGGCCTGAACCTCGATCGTAGCGGGCTCGATGAGCCGCTCGACGGTGATCCCGTGACGGAGCAGAAGGGCCACAGCGTCCTCTGCGTCGCGCGGCAGCGTATAGGCCCATGGCCGGTCACGCAGGGTGACGGCCACCGGCTTCTTCATGAGACGCGCCCCGGTGACCTCGATCGTGTCGATCGCCATGTCCGGCGGGTCGTTGAAGCCACCCCCACGCACGAGCAGGTAGTCGACGGGGTAGTCTTCGGCCCCGTACTCCATCTCGACCGCGATCTGACCGCGTGGCTCGGCACCCATCGCGATCGTCTCTGCGCGGGCAGCTTCGACGGTCCCCACCAGGTGATCCGCGTTGGCGACCGCCCATTCCGCGACCGCGAGATAGCCGAGATAGCCGGCGCGTGCGCCGACCTCGAGCTCCTGGCGCGGAGCTTCGAACAGGATCGCCACCGAGTTCACGATGCCCCCGTAGTTTCTCCCGATCCGGACCTGCGACCCGCCGGTATTCCACTGCTCCTCGGTCCCACGCTGATAGTACCAGGACAGCATGTCCTCGCCTTCGAGCTTCGCATCGATGGCCGGAAAGATTTCATCGTCACACAGGAGCGTGAGCTCGATCGCGGCGTCGTAGTGGCTCGTGCACTGGTAATTCAGGTTGTACGGGCGGGCTCCTCCGTTGTGACCATCGATGAAGAGGTGCGGACGCCACTCACCGATCAGGTTCTGTACATATGACTGGATCGTCGGGTGCTCGAGCTTCACGTAGTCGCGGTTGAGGTCGATACCCCAGGAGTTGCCGCGCTGACCGCCCTCGGATGCTTCGAAGCCGTCCGGGTTGATCTGCGGAGCGACGACGATGACGGCTTCGTCGAGGAGCGCGTTCGCCGCCGTACCGCGGGTCGCGAGGTCGCGCATCAGGACGAGGAGGCCTTCGCGGAAGGTGCGTTCACCACCGTGCACGTTCGCCGCAAAGAGGATGACGGGCCGATCGAGCGCCATCGCTTCCCACGGCTCGGAGATGAGGGGGCGCGAGAAGATTGCGTACGGAAGCTTCCGTCCCTCCCTCGTTTCGCCGTAGGTGCCCAGGCGCATGTCGGAACTCACGCCCCGCAGCTGCTCCAGATAGTCCCACATCTCGAGGTGGCGTGTGTGCGCCGTGAAGCCGTTCAGCTCGGCCGCGGTGCGAGGATACCCCTGAGGCACAGCGCCCCATTGGACCTGTGCGCTCAGCGCGGGAGCGCTCAGTAGCAGCGCCGTTGCAGCGACCAGCGTGTAGCGGGAGAAGAGGGGGCGCGATCGGGGCATCGGGGGACCTGGCGTTCGAAGGGATGAATTCGCCCAGAGCGGGGCCGCACGATGTAATGACGGCTGATCGCGGAGTGGGCTTTCGGAGACGGAAGGTAGGAACCGCGTCGGGAGGCGGGGAGGGGGGCAGACCCGTAGATTTTCCATGCTCGTTCCCGAGGGTATATGGAGAAGTCGATGAGTGGTGCGGTCGTCGTTTCGCAGCTGGGTGGGCCGGAGGTTCTCGAGTGGGTCGAACGCGATCCAGGTGACCCCGGCCCGACTGAGGTCCGTGTCCGACACACGGCGGTCGGGCTCAACTTCATCGACGTCTACCATCGAACCGGTCTTTATCCCCAGACGCTGCCGTTCACGCCCGGCGTCGAGGGCGCGGGTGTCGTGGAGGCCGTGGGGTCGGACGTGGATGATCTGGCCGTGGGCGCACGGGTCGCCTACACGAGCAACGGCCCCATCGGATCGTACTGCGAGGCCCGGGTGATGCCCCGGGCCCGCCTGGTCGAGCTCCCCGACGAGATCAGCGAAGAGACGGCTGCTGCGATGATGGTGAAGGGATGTACCGTCGAGTACCTCGTGCGTCGTACCTATGCCGTGCAGCCGGGGGACAACGTTCTGCTCACTGCGGCTGCCGGTGGCGTCGGTCTCATCGCGTGCCAGTGGCTGCGGGCTCTGGGCGCCAACGTGATCGGTACGGTAGGCACGGCGGAAAAAGGTGAGCTCGCGAAGGCGAACGGCTGCGACCACGTGATCCTGTATCGGGACGAGAACATCAGTGAGCGGGTCGCTGAGATCACGGGCGGAGAAGGGTGTCGCGTGGTGTATGACTCCGTCGGCGCGAGCACGTTCGATGCGTCTCTTCACTCACTCTCACGGCGCGGAATGCTCGTCACGTTCGGAAACGCGTCCGGGCCCGTAGAGCCGGTATCTCCCCTCCTCCTCGCCCGGCAGCAGTCCCTCTTTCTGACGCGACCGAGGTTGGCGGACTACTACACGACGCCCGAGGAGACCCGTGAAGGCATCCGGGCGCTCTTCGACGTCGTGCGCGCGGGTGAGGTCCAGCCGCACATCGGTGCCCGGTACCCGCTCCGCGAAGTCGCCGAGGCGCACCGGGCTCTGGAGGCACGGGAGACCGTAGGGTCGACGGTGCTCGTGGTGTAGACGGGCCCCCTACGCGTACCGGAGCGCCTGCATCGGGTCCACCCGGGACGCGCGCATCGCCCGGGAATGTCCCGCCTCGGGGCCGAGCTGATCCCCTACGGCTCGCTCGGTCGTCTAGCGCCCGGTTTGCTCCGCAATTGCAGCACGCATGGCTGCGATGGTGGCATCGGTACGGAACTCGATCAGGCGTCGACCGTGCTCGAGGGCGTCATCGATCGGGAGGATGCTGATCCCGTTGATCGACGCCTTTCCAGCATCGATCCGCTGCCCCAGACGCACGAACTCCGGATCATCGTTCATGATGATCGTCGTGATGTAGTAGTCGTCGTGGAGCCCCTCGAGTCGGGGGTCTTCATCGATGCCGAGTTCATCCCGCTGGTAGGCGAGCACATCCTGGTAATTGTAGTACTCGGGAATGTGCGCGATCACGACGTCCTCATCCGCCCACTCGCTACGAAGTGCATCGGCGACCTCCTGCATCCCTCGCAGGTTCCCTCCGCTATCGCCCATGAGGAAGATCTGGTCGAAGCCCTGTGCCTTGAGGCTCACAGCGTAGTCACGCAGGACCGCCCGATACGTCTCCTGTGAGTAGCGGATGCCACCGGGGCTGCTCGCACGTTCAGGATTTCCGGGCTCGATCGTGACGATCGGGGCGACCAGCGTTCGTCCGAATTCGCGTGCGATCGACTCTCCCATCACACGCAGGACGTGGTTGTGCTTTCCTGTGGTCAGGTAGGGGCCGTTCTCCTCGATCCCACCGGTCAGGATCAACGCGGTCCTCCAGCCGTCTGCGAGGAGGTCACGAACCTCCGGCATCGTGAGCTCTTCGATCCACACGTTATCCGCCATCGCGATCGGTCGCTCGAACGTGCTCATGTCCTTCATTCCATCGCTTTGAGCCGTGACGGCGGCCGGTATGAGACCGACGACCGCCAGGGCGATTCCGACCAGAATGGATCTCTTCATCTGACTTGCTCCGACGCGATTTGCTCGACACCTAAAGGAATGGTCAACCACTTGTAACTTCCGCCTTGCGACTCTTACAAGAGGACACGAGAGCGCCCAGCTTCGTTCACGGGCTTTTCCCCCTGTCATGCGCGAGATCGACGAACACACCTCCCCCCTCAACGGCGAAGGAGAGCCCGACTTCTCGTTCGAGCTGCCTGCGAGTGAGGGAGGGCTGGTCCTCATCGTCGACGACGAAGCGTCCTCTGCTTTACTGCACCAGTCCATCCTCGAGGCGGCGGGTTACGAGGTAAAGACCTTCGAACGCGCTCCCGATGTGATCGAGCACCTCGTGTCGGCCGAGCCGATCGTTCTGGTGACGGACTACGATATGCCGGAAATGTCGGGGATCGAGCTTGCGGAGCATGCACTCGACGTCGACCCCGACATCAAGATCATCCTCCTCACGGGGCGAGGAGACGAGACGACGGCTCAGTCCGCACTTCGGATGGGCTTCACCGACTACATCATCAAGCCGCCCGAACCTATCGCCCTGGCGCGAGCCGTCCAGCGCGCGTTTCACCAGCGTTCGGGAGAGCGACATCACCGTGCGATGGTCACGTGGATGAAGGCCGAGCTTGGTCGCAGGCAGGACAAGATCCGAGACGTGACGCTGTCCACGCTCGCGGTGTTTGCGAACGCACTGGACTCGCGCAGCCCTCACTTCCAGGGCCACAGCCGGGCCGTTGCGCTGCAGGCCGGGTCGATCGCTCTGGCACTCGGTCTGTCGGAAGCCGAGGTCGAATCGGTGCGCGTTGCCGGACTCCTTCACGATGTCGGCATGATCGCGGTGCCCGACTCCATCGTGGAGAAGTCCGGAGCACTCACCGAAGAAGAGTTCGCGATCATCAAGACGCATTGTGATCGCGGTGTAGAGATCCTCCAGCCGATGGAACATCTCGGTGACTCGATTCGCTTCATCCACGAGCACCATGAACGGCTCAACGGGTCCGGCTACCCGAATGCCAGGCGCGGTGATGAGATTTCACTGGGTGGACAGATCGTGGGGATCGCGGAAGCCTGGGTCGCCATTCTCGAGAGTCGGGCGTATCGCTCGGGGCTTCCCCGTGAGGAGGGAATGGAGATGCTGCTCGAGTTGGCAGGGGAGTGGTTCCTTCCCGAGGTGACGCAGGCCCTCGTCGATTCGGATGTGGGGATGCTCTGAGGTCAGGGTGCCGCCCGAGCCGTACCCGGGTGTGCGAGCGCGGACCTTCACGGCTGTGACCACAGGCGATGGCGCGCCGATGAGCGTAGATTCCTGCTCGAACCCTCCGCCGATCGGTCAGCCGTCCGCTCGGCTCGATGCTGAACGACGCTCAGAAGGACGATCGATGAAGAAGATGTGGCTTGTGCTGGCCGCGGCCGGCGTGTTCGCAGCGCCGGCGCTGCACGCTCAGACGTTTCCGACCGACGATCCCGTGATCCGACAGATGTGGCAGGAAGGGATGGAGGACGGGTCGCAGGCCTACGCACTCGCACAGGTGCTGATGGACTCGATCGGGCCGCGTCTGACCGGATCTCCCGGATACGTCCGGTCCGCCGAGTGGCTCGAGTCGGTCTACGCCTCGTGGGGCATCGACGTGGATCGGCACGAGTACGGTACGTGGCGTGGTTGGGAGCGTGGCATCACGCACGTGGATCTGATCGAGCCGCGCGTCCGGACGCTGAACGCCACGATGATGGCGTGGAGTCCGGGCAGCGGAGGTATTGTCGAGGCCGAGGTCATCGCGCTTCCAGAGCTGCAGAGCGAGGCGGAGTTCGAAGCCTGGTTGCCTCAGGTCGCCGGCAAGGCCGTGTCGATCTCTTTCCCGGAGCCGACGTGTCGCGCGCCCGAATCGTGGGAAGAGAACGCGACCCCGGCCTCGTACCGGCGCATGCAGGAGGAGCGTCAGGCTGCCGAGCAGTCGTGGACACGGTCGTTGCTGGTCGCGGCCGGCATGGAGCGGGGCAGTGCTCGCGGAGCTGAGGCCACGGTCTCTCAGCGTCTCGAGCAGGCGGGAGCCGCGGCGATTTTCCGCGCGCTGTGGTCTGACGGTTGGGGTGCAGACAGGATCTTCGACGCCAGTACCGAGGAGATCGCCACGATCCAGCTCAGCTGCGAGGACTATGGTCTGGTTACCCGGCTGGCGATGAATGACCAATCCCCTCGCGTGCGGATCGACGCCGAGGCCGAGTTCACGGGTACCGTGCCGGCTTTCAACATCGTCGCGACGATGCCCGGGACCGAGCTGCCCGACGAGTATGTGCTGCTCGGTGCTCATCTCGACTCCTGGGATGGAGCGTCGGGCGCGACGGACAACGGGACGGGCACCATCATGATGCTCGAGGCTGCCCGTCTTCTGAAGACGGCGTACCCGAACCCGCGTCGGACCATCATCATCGGGCACTGGGATGCTGAGGAGCGGGGACTGATCGGGTCCAACAATTTTCAGGCCGACCATCCGGAGGTGATGGCAGGGCTCCAGTCCGCGTTCAACCAGGACAACGGAACCTGGCGGGTCGACTATATCCGCATGATGGGCCTGCGGGAGGCCGGGTCGCACTTCGCACGCTGGTTCTCGTCGATTCCACCGGAGATCACGCAGCACATCGAACTCGACATTCCGGGCCTGCCCGAGTCCGGCGGCAGCGATCACATGTCGTTCCTGTGCGTGCCGGCGCCGTCCTTCCGCTTCCAGTCGAACTACCCGGATTATCGTCAGTACACCTGGCACACCGGCCTCGATACGTTCGACAAGATCGTCTTCGACGACCTGCGCAATAACGCAACACTCGCGGCGATGGTCGCCTACATGGCGTCTGAAGATCCGGAGCGCGTGTCGCGCGAGACCGTGGTCTTGCCGACTACCCCTCCGGAGGGGCCGATGCGGGTGTCGCGTCGCACACAGAACTTCCCGTCGATCGGGGAGTGGCCTCAGTGCAGGACGCCGACGCGCAGCTACAACAACTAGTTCACGGCGCGGGCACAATCACGAGAGTGGGTCCGGCCGATGAGCCGGGCGGGTGTTTGACGTAGGCCATCGTCGACGGACCCTGCGTTCGATTGCTGAGCGTCGACGCGGCGTGTATGCTCGCGCGATGTACCTGCGCGTGTCGATTCGCTGTGCGGCCATCGTCGCCGTGCTTCTCACTGTGCCGGGCGTCAGCCCCGTGCTGGGCCAGCGCATCCAACGCATCCCTTCCTCGCTGATCCGAACGGTCATGCCCCTCGCGGACCGGTTCGGCGACGTTGCGGGAGATCCACCGGTCGTCTCGGCCTTCACCGTCCAGCCGGACGGCTCCGAGGTGGTATCGGGCTACATCTTCCTGACCTCGGATCTGCCGCCTGAGCAGTACGGCTACAGCGGCCCGATCGAGGCACTCGTCGGGATGCGTCCCGATGGGACTCTCACCGGGATGCGGGTTACGGATTACAACGAATCGTACATGCGGAGCATGGGCGACTTTCTCCGGACGCCGGGTTTCCAGGAGCAATTCGCCGGGAAGCATATCGGAGACCCCTTCCAGCTCTGGAGCGATATCGAGGGCATATCCCGCGTATCGATCAGCGTGCGCGCCCTGTCCCGTGGGGTTCGTGACGCAGCCCGCAGGGTCGCCAACGCGTACGCATTCATCGATGGTCCGTCTGCGGTCGCGACCGACGTGGTGGACCCCATCGGTATGTCATGGTTCGATCTCCGCCAGTCCGGAGTCGTGCAGCGCTTCGAGGTGACGGAGCCAGGTGAAGGTTCTGCCGGCATCGGTCTCGCGTTCATCGAGAATGATCGGCTGGGCGCGTATTTCCTGGGTGCTCAGCTGTATGAACGTGCACAGCGTTCCGCGGAGCGACGGGGGGGCGCGGACAATCTCATGCTCTATACGATCGATGGGTCGCGCCTCAGGCTGTTTCGACAGCAGGGATGGAGCATCGAGCAGGACGGTGACACGATCGGAATCGACCCGCGCAACGTCATCTCGATGGGGCTGCCTTCCGGAGGGATCGTCTCGGGTGAGGCGACGATGGTCGGGATCATGCTCGTGGATTCGTCGGTCGATCCGTCCCGCCCGTTCCGCTTCGTATACGACCTCGAAGAGTTCGGCGTACACACCGTTGAGTACCGGAGTCTCGAGGCGCGCCGGGCAGCGGCGGAGGCCGAGGCGGAGTCGGTGGCTACGGACTCGACCTTGGCTGCGGAGACGCGCTCGGAAGAGTATGCCGAAGGCGTGAAGTCGATCGATCCGCCTGAGGACGAGGTGCCCGGAGGCGAGGCTGCGCGGGCTACCTCGGCTCCGGTTCCTGGTGAGGAATCGGCGATCGCACCGGGGGACGAAGCTTCCCCGCCCGTGGGTGAGGTGTCCCAACCTCCGGTTGACGTGTCCCAACCTGCGGGTGAGGCGCCACCACCCGCAGCCCAGGACGTGCCGTCGTCCTTCGATTTCGTGCTCACGGAGGACGAGTCCCTACTCGATCGAACGCTCGCCGGAGTGTCGTGGGGCCGCCTGGCACTCATGGCGTTCGTCATCGCACTCGCATCGGCGGCCTTCTTCACCAAGCTCACGCCACTCCGCTGGGCGTCCCTCGTCGTGACCTTGGTGGTGCTCGGCTGGGTGGACGGAGGCTTCCTGTCCGTCTCTCACATCACGAGCGGAATCTGGACAGGCGTCGGTGTCTATGTGCGAGACCTCCCGCTCCTCCTGCTCGTGACCTTTACCCTCATCACCACCCTCGTATGGGGGCGCATGTTTTGTGGGTTCCTCTGCCCGTTCGGTGCCCTGCAGGACGTGATCGACGCGCTCGTACCCTCCTCGTGGAAGCGTCCGCTCCCGACACGGATGCATCGCCGCGCGACGTGGGTGAAGTACGGCATTCTTGCGCTGATCCTCCTGCCGGCACTCTTCGGCAGCCGGGTGAGTCTGTACCAGTACTTCGAGCCTTTCGGGACCGTCTTCTTCCTGAGCCCGTCTCTCCCGCTGTGGCTCATCGCCGGCGCTTTTCTCGCGGCCTCGGTCGTGATCCCGCGCTTTTACTGCCGATATGCGTGCCCGCTCGGCGCTGCCCTCGGCATCCTCTCCCTGGTGTCTCTGCGCCGCATCCCGCGCGTCGAGCACTGCGCTCTGTGCTCGGTGTGCGAGCAGAAGTGTCCCACGGGAGCTATTCGCAAAGAGGTCATCGACGTCCACGAGTGCGTGCGATGCAATGTCTGCGAGGTCCAGCTCATCGAGCAGCGAGGGGTCTGCCGTCACGATATCGATGAGATCCGGCCGCGTCTGATTCAACTGAAGGTCGAGACCCGTGCCTGAGCCACGGTCGATGTCCAGGCGAGATGCCCTGCGAATCACCGCCGGGGTCGGGATCGGCGCTGCATTCGGCATCGGCATTGGCGTAGATGTCCTGAGGCGTGCGGGTCTACATCGAGTGAGCGAGACCCGGATCCGGATGGGAACGGGTGTCACTCTGACGGTCGTGCACGAGGATCCAGAGGTTGCAGGTGCGATGGTCGGTCGGGTCTTCGGTGAGATGGAGCGGCTCGAGGCCATCCTGTCCCGGTATCGGCCCGACTCGGCGGTCGGGCGATTGAATACGTCGGGGTTTCTCGAGGCAGCACCTCGGGAGCTGATCGACGTGCTCACGCTGGCCGTCGACGTGAGCCGGAGATCTCGAGGTGCCTTCGACGTGACGGTCGGTCCGCTCGTGAACTTCTACCACGCGTGGTTCGACGTCGAGCGCGTTCCACCCGCGGCTGCGGATGTGGAGCCATTGCTCGGGTTTATCGGATACCGGGGCATCATGATCCGCGGTGAGGAGATTCGCTTCGAACGCCCCGGCATGGGCATCTCGCTCGATGGGATCGCCAAGGGGTTCATCGTCGATCGTGCCGTCGCGTGCCTCACGGAGAATGGAGCGGAGCGTGTACTGGTCGACGCCGGGGGCGACATGACCTCCGGTGGACCTGGCCTGTCAGAGGACCCGTGGACGATCGGGATCCAGCACCCGCGTCGGGCCGACGAACTCATGGGTCGCGTTCAACTCGAGGGCGGGAGTATTGCGACGTCGGGGGATTATCTGCGCCACTTCACGCCGGATCATCTCCATTACGACATTGTCGACCCTCGAACAGGCCGCTCTCCTGACGTGCTGAGTTCGGCGACGGTGCTGGCCCCGACGGCTGCGGAAGCTGACGCACTCTCCACCGCGATCCTCGTGCTCCCTCCTCGAGACGGCCTCGCGCTCATCGACGAGTACGAGGGCGCGGACTGCCTCCTGGTCCCCAAGTCGGGACAGAAGCCACTATGGTCGAACGGCATGGCGGCTCGCCTGGGCTGATCGACCCGCTGATCGGAACCGACCGGGTCGACCCGCTGATCATTCGGCCAGCTTCAGCGAGTACTTGAGCGCTGCGCGCGCAGCGTGATATCCGGCCATCCCGTGCACGCCGCCGCCGGGTGGCGTGGAGGCCGAGCACAGGTAGAGATCCCGTCGGGGCGTTCGGTATCCCGGCACCATCCACCGTGTCGTGCCGACCGTCTGGCCGAGGGTAAGCACACCCCCGTTCACGTCGCCGCCCACGAGGTTGCCATTCCACCGCTCCAGGCGCTCGGGCCCCCACGATGCTCGAGCGAGGACCCGGTCGCGGAAGCCGGGAGCGAATCGCTCGATCTGCGCTTCGATCACCGGCGTCGCGTCGCCGGTCCAGCCGTTCGGCACGTGGCAGTACGCCCATGCGGTGTGTTTGCCTGTGGGCGCCCGGGATGGGTCGAACAGTGAGGGCTGAGCAAGAAGCACGAACGGGTGCTCACTGACCTGACCGGCGAGCGGTGCGGCCTCGGACCTCACGATGTCCGCGAGCGTGCCGCCGATATGCACGGTGGCTGCCCTGGCGATCGCGGGGTCACGCCAGGGGATCGGCGCGTCGAGTGCCCAGTCGACCTTGAACGCACCAGGGCCGTATCGCCATCGGGCGAGTCGAGCACGATACCGCTCGGGCAGGCCCGAATCGTCCAGAGCCGCGACCTGCCTGTGTGTGAGCGCGAGCAGGGTCACCCTGGCGGCAGGAACGTCTGAAAAGGACTGAATTTCTCGCCCCGTCTCGATCGTCCCCCCAATCGATTCGAAGTACCGAGCCAGTGCGCTTGTCAGGGAACCCGCGCCGCCTCGGGGACACGGCCACCCCACCGCATGCGCTGCGGCGATCAGTGTCGCCCCGACCGCGCCTGTGAGCGGGTGTGTGAGCGGGGTCCCCGCATGAGCGGCGTTGCCGGCCAGGAGCGCCTGGGCCGCCTCCCCCCGGAATGCCCTCGCGACGGAGGGCGTCGGACGGAGGGCGAGTGATGCGAAGCGGGCCATGAGCCCCGGGGCCGTCGGCACGGAGAGCGGTGACCGGAGAATGTGCTCCGCGAAGGTCGGCCATCGGTCGACGAACGGCCCGAACATCCCGGTCCACGCGCGCCCGTCCTCGGCCAGCGCCGACGCGGTACGATCGAGGTCGCGTTCCAGGAATGCGGTCGTTCCGTCCGGTAATGGGTGGGCAAGGGGAGCGTCGGGATGCACCCACTCAAGACCGAACGACGCGAGCGGTAGCGAGGAAAAGAAGGGTGATCCGACCCCGAGCGGGTGGATCGCGGAGCCGATATCGTGCAAGAAACCGGGAAGCGTGACCTCCTCGGTTCGCGCTGCTCCCCCGACCGTATCGGCGGCCTCGATCAGGAGCGTGGCACATCCGCTTCGCTGGAGTTCGACCGCCGCAGCGAGTCCGTTCGGTCCAGCCCCGACCACGACGGCGTCGTACGTCACCACGCCGCTCGCCATACCGGCCGTTCGGTCAGCCTTCGTACGGCGATCCGAACCGCAGAAGCACGGTGGATGCACCCGCCGCCGTCAGGGTCACGATGTACATTCGGTCGTACTCCATCTCTTCGATCGGCGAGCCTGGTTGGCCGCCGAGCGCCTCGACCAGCTGCGGTGTCGTGTTGCTGTGTCCCAGCACGAGGTGCCGTCCGGGGGTGTTGCTCAGGTGCGCGGCGAAGGCCGCGAGGTCTCGGGGGTCGTACAACTCCATCTCGAGCCCCGTCATCGCCGCGGACGGTGCCCCCGTCGCACGCGTTCGTTTGAAGTCGGTCGTGTGCACATGCGTGATCCCCGCGTCCTGAAGGAGCGCTGCGACCTGCTCTGATCGCTCCTCGCCCGCTCGAGAGATCGGTGGGTCGTTCGTCCCGTCCTCGGCTCGCTCCGAATGGCGCACGAGATAGACGACGACAGCGTCGACCTGCGCGGCCGCCGAGGTCGGCAGGGCGCCGAATGCGAGCAGCGCCAGCACGGCCCACATGAAGGGACCGAGGGATCCGAGGGGTTGGGTAAGGCGCATGGGTCGAAGGGCAAGGAAGTCAGGCCGCTCCGACAATACCTAGCACGTCGGTGACGAGCCACCAGAACGCCGCGACAGTCACGGCGACCGGCACGAACCAGCGAAGCCAGCGGATCAGGAGACGATCCCAACCCGCAGGTTTGTCGCCGGCGAGTTGCTTCAGAAGGGTTCCCCGGTCTATCACCCAACCGACCGTAACGACGGCGACGAGTGTGCCGAACGTCTGTCCTCCCGAGCCGAACGTGAGGTCCCAGGGAACGAAGACTCCGAGGTTGATCATCGGCGGAACGGCGAGCAGGAGGGACACGCAGTACACCGTCCCCACCGCTCGCTTGCGACTCCAGCCCAGCACATCCGAAAAGCTCGCAACCAGCACCTCGTACGCGGCGATGCCCGACAGAAGTGCGGCTCCGAACAGTCCCATGAAGAAGAGGGATCCGAAGAGCCAGCCCAGAGGGATGCGCGCGAAGACTTCGGGAAGCGTGGCGAAGAGGAGTCCGGGTCCTCCCGCCGGCTCGAGGCCAAGGGCGAAGACCGCTGGAAAGATCGCGAGGCCGGCGAGGAGGCCCGCGCCGGTATCACCGATCACGGTCATCACGGCGGTACCGCGGATGTCCGCGTCGTCGGCGAGGTAGGAGCCGTACACGACCATAAGCGTTCCGCCGAGCCCCACCGAAAAGACGACCTGGCCGAGTGCGGCGACCGCCGCGGTGGGGGTGACAGCGCGAAGGTCGAAGTCGAGCAGCCACGCGATGCCTGCGTCCGCTCCATCCAGGGTGACAGAGCGGACGATCAAGATCAGCAAGGTCGTGAAGAGAACCGGGGTCGCGATCGTCGAAACGCGCTCGATCCCCCGTCGTACCCCCCGCAGGATCACGGCTGCCTGCATCGCGAGAATCGCAGCGGTGAAACCGAGTTGGAGGCCGGTGGACCGTACCGAGAAGCCTGTCTCCGGCGGCAGAATGATGGAAGCGTCGAAGCCGGCGCCGAACCCGGTTGCGACCTGAGCGAGCCCATGAAACGCGACCCAGCCGATCGCGTTCGTGTAATACGAGACGGCCGCCCACGAGATGGCGACGAGGATCCACCCGAGCCCGCGACCGCCGGGGACCCCGGCGGCCTCGAACGCACCGAGTGAGCTGAGACGCGTGTGCCGCCCGATCGCCCATTCGCCCATCAGCGCCGGAACCGCGACGAGTCCTGCGATCGCGAGGTATAGCAGGATGAACGTTGCGCCCCCGAACTGCCCGACCATGTACGGAAACCGCCACACGTTACCAAGCCCGACGGCGAGCCCCACCATGGTGGCCAGGACGGCCAGTCGAGAGCCGAAGGTCTCCCGGTTCATGGGCTCAGGCCCTCAAGCACCGCGAATGGCGGTCGCCGTGGCGTCGAGCGCTCGATCGACGTCATCGAACGTGTTGTAGAAATGGGGCGCGAGTCGGATCGCCGGTCCCCGCGCCGACGCGATGATCCTTTGGTCTCTGAGTGTGGCCTCGACCGCATGAGCGTCATCACACGCGATGGCGGTCGTGGGCGCGCGCCGCCCCGGATCGTGTGGTCCGAGCACGACCAGGCCGCGTTCCAGTGCCCCTTCGATGCAGCGTCGTCCCAGTTCGGCATTCCACGATTCGATTGCGTGGAGGCCGAGCTCTCGTAGCCACGCCATACCGGCGGCCGCGACATACGCCTCCAGGATCGGTGGGGTGCCGAGATCGAACCGTCGCGCCCCTCCGGCCCAGTCGAGGTGGCGCGCGTCGAATGCGTACGGATTCGTTCGACCGAACCAGCCGGTGATGGAGGGCTCGAATTTTGACACGACGTCCGGGTTCACCCACAGAAATGCGATACCGGGCATGCCCATCAGGAACTTCAAGTTCCCCGACGTGACGAAGTCCGCACCCGACGATGGGGCGTCGAAGGCCTCGCTGCCCATTGTCTGGTAGGCATCGACGAAGAGGAGAGCCCCCTGGGCATGGGCAAGCTCCGCGATGGCGGGGATATCCTGCTTGAAACCGGTCTGGTAGTAGCCACGGCATGCGGACACCACCAGCGTCTGATCATCGATGTGGCGCTCGTAGTCTTCGAGGTGGACGGCACCGTCACGCACCGGAACCCAGTCGACGACGGCCCCGTAACGCTCTTGTGCCAGCCACACGTGACCGACGGTCGGGAACTCCGCTCCGCTCGCCACGATGCGATTTCGGCGTCCTCTCCATGGTAGAGCACTCGCGACACTGGAGGTCGCCTGGCTGACGGAGGTCGCGACGGCGACGTCGGCGGTGTCCGCGCCGACGAACGCGGCGAACTCGGCCCGCGCCTGTTCGGTCCGTGAGATCCACGTATCCCAGTCCATCCCATCGTTGGCCCAGGACGATAGGTATTCGTCCGCGGCGGCACGGGTCACGTCGCTCTGCGGCGCTTGCGAGCAGTTGTTCATCGGGATGTGGGTCCCGAGGATCGGGATCTGACGACGGACTTCGTCGAGGTCGTAGGCCGGTGTGTTCATGGACGCGAGGATACGGCGGTGTGATGTCTGCGGCGAGGCGGTTCATGCGGTCGTGCTCAGCGGGCTCGGTCACAGGCCCTAGCACATCTGTCACGGAAGGAGGCATCTTTCGAGTGAGCGTGGCGAGTGAGGATCGCCGTCGGATTCGTCCGTCGGAGGAAAGTCCGAGCTCCGCAGGGCAGGGTGCCGGGTAACGCCCGGGCGTCGTGAGACGACGGAAAGTGCAGCAGAAAAGACACCGCCGATGGCCGTTCGCGGCACAGGTAAGGGTGAAATGGTGCGGTAAGAGCGCACCGGGCCGCTGGTAACAGAGGTCGCATTGCAAACCCCACCCGGAGCAAGGCCAAATAGGGGACGACGGAGTGGCCCGTTCCATTCGAGTCCCGGGTAGGCTGCATGAGGCTGTTGGCGACAGCAGTCCTAGATGAATGATCCTCCCCTCGAACGAGGGACAGAACTCGGCTTATTCCGCGCGCTC
>CAZBHZ010000010.1:0-111262 GCA_964492085.1 uncultured Gemmatimonadaceae bacterium
GTGGAAATGAGATCGGGACAAACTAGGGTCGGGGCGCAGTTTCGCTAATCTGCGCAGCGTCCGTCGAAGCCCTTCGGTCCCCGCGCGTGCCGCACGCTTGAAACGGAGTCGGATCCGCCGACGGCGAAGATCGGCGTCCGGCAGTCGACGCGGTATGAGTTCGCGATCTAGGTTCACGCGACGGATCCCGATGAGTTTCGCTCAGTTGGAGACACGCATGGACGAGGGTCGTCCCCTCAGCGGACAGGTTGCGGTCGTGACCGGAGGAAGCCGCGGTATCGGTGCCGCGATCGCACGGACGCTGGCCGACGCGGGGGCACGCGTCGTAATCACGCACAGGAACAGCGCAGAAGGTGCGAATGACGTGCGGGCGAGTCTCTCGGGCGAGGGCCATCGCGTTGTACAGGCTTCCGCGGACGATACCACCGCGCTTCACGCGCTTTCGGCATCGGTCTCGCGAACAGAGGGCCGGCTCGACGTTCTCGTGAATAACGCGGCGACCACCCGCGTCATCCCCCACGATGACCTCGAGGCACTCGATGACGATCTGTTCGACACGATCATGCAGACCAATGTCCGTGGGCCCTTCGCAACCGTACGTGCCTGCCGAGCTCTGCTCGAGGCCGATGGGGGAGGCACGATCGTGAACATCTCTTCGCTGGCTGGTCGGATGGCCAACGGGAGCAACGTGGCGTACTGCGCATCCAAGGCAGCATTGGACAACATGACGGCCTCGCTGGCCCGAGCCCTGGCACCGCGGATCCGCGTCTACTCGGTCGCGCCCGGACTCGTCGACACGGAGCTCACCCGGGACTGGGCACCTGAGCGACGTGAGATGATGATCTCGCGAACACCCCTTGGTCGCCTCGCAACACCCGAGGACTGCGCCCGCGCCGTCCTCGCCGCCGTGACGTCGCTCCCGTCGACGACGGGTATCGTCATCCCCGTGGACGGGGGCTTTCCGCTCGGTTGAGCGCTTCCGGCCTCAGCTCCCCTCGGGCATGACAGCGATGCAGTCGAGTTCGACGAGCGCACCGAGAGCCAGTCCGCTACCGGCCAGCGCGGCCCGTGCGGGCGGATCCGAGGGGAAGTATTCGGCATAGACCGCGTTCATGGCCTCGTAGTCGGCGATGTCCGCCAGGAAGACGGTACACTTGAGCAGGTCCTCGAGCGTGGCACCGGCCGCATCCAGGACCGCGATGATGTTCTCCATCGTCTGTCGCGTCTCGGCTTCGATCCCGCCCTCGATGACCCGCGGCGGAGATTCACCCGGCACGGCCCCGAGCTGCCCCGACAGGAAGATGAGGTCACCCGAGCGCACGGCGAGGGAGAATACCGGAAGACTCGCGACCCCCTCGGGTCGAATGATCTGGCGGCGGGTGGAGTCCCGGGTCTGCGCCTGCTCGCGGTCCGTTCGCGGCTCGATCGTGCAACCGGACACGAGAAGTCCGAGCGCCAGCAGCGTCGTAAGGCGTGAACGGAACTGCATGTCGTGTCTCCAGAGGTGCGCGTGACGGGATGTGCCAAGGTCGTGGCGAGAACCGGGCCACGCTATAGTCCGATCCATGATGAATCGACGACACTTCAATCGGCTGACCTCCATGGGCCTGGCCGGCACCTGGGTTGCCGGCCTCTTCCCGAGAATTCTTGCGGCGGACGAGGGCCGTACCCGAATGCCGCAGGGCCTCGCCGCGGACGCTCGGCGCCTGGATGAGCGGATGAGAACGCTCGCGACCTTCGGTGCAAATGAGGCCGGAGGCATCGATCGCGTCGCCTTCAGTGACGCCAATATCGAGGCACTGGACTGGTGTGCCGGACATCTGCGTGACGCGGGCTTTTCGATCGAACGCGATCTGGTCGGAAACCTGGTCGCCCGAAAGACAGGGTCGGACGCGTCGCTCGATCCCATCATGTTCGGATCGCACATCGACTCGGTACCGGGTGGCGGAAACTACGATGGCCAGGTCGGCTCGATGGGCGCGATGGAGGTCGCTGCCGTGCTCGCCGACGCGGGGCACACCACCCGGCACCCCCTCGAGGTCGTCTACTTCACGAACGAAGAAGGAGGCAAGACGGGCAGCCGCGCGCTCGTGGGAGAGGTCGAGCCATTCGAACTCGAGATCGAAACCGCCTCGGGGTACACGATCGGAGAAGGCCTTCGCCGGCTCGGGGGAGACCCCGATCGCCTGTCCGAGGCCCAACGAGCCCCCGGAACGCTGGCGGCGTTCCTAGAGCTGCACATCGAGCAGGGTGCGGTACTCGACGCGGACAACCTCGACATCGGAGTCGTGGAGGGGATCGTCGGTATCATGCGCTGGAACGTCGTCGTGGACGGCATGACGAATCACGCCGGTACGACGCCCATGGACCGCCGGCAGGACGCGATGGTGGGCGCAGCCCGCTTCGTGACTGCGGCGCACCGCGTCGCCCGCGACACCCCTGGCCGCCAGGTCGCGACCGTCGGTCGACTTCAGGCGGAGCCCGGAGCGCCCAACGTGATCCCCGGTCGGGTCCGCATGACACTCGAGATCCGCGACCTCTCCATGGAGGGGATCGAGCGCACCTTCGAGATGATCCAGGCGCGAGCGAATGACATCGGAGAGGCCACGGGCGTGACCTTCTCCTTCGACCGATTCTACACCAGCCGCGCCGCTCCGACGGACATGGCGATCCGGGACATGGTGGAGCGGAGTGCCCGCGAGCGGGGCCTGTCGTCCATGAGAATGCCGTCGGGCGCAGGTCACGACGCCCAGAGCATCGCCCTTCTCTGTCCGGTCGGCATGATCTTCGTCCCCTCCCTCGGGGGTATCAGCCACGCGCCCGAAGAGCGCACGGAGAGCGCCGACATCGTGAACGGGACGAATGTTCTGCTCGACACCCTGCTCGCGATCGACGACGGCGGGCTGGGCTAGATCGCCGGCCGGCACGGAACGGCGAGGGCCCGATCCGGACCCGGGATACGTCAGCGAGCCGAGTCGTCGTAGACGAAGAGCGCGTGCCCGAGTACCCGGTAGGGCTCCCGATCGCGATAGGCCGCGAACGGGTCCCGACCCTGCAGGTAGAGGCCCTGAAGATTCGTCGCCGAGATGACCGTGAATCGGGGGGTTGCCTCCGCGTTGGCCGTCCGGTCCTCGGTCAGACGAAAGAAGCTCGGTAGCGCGACATATTCGATGCCGTAGGCAGACGGGTGCGCACTCCCGAAGTAGGACAGCCGCACGCTCGCCACCCCCTCGTCCTGCATGAACCGGCGAAGCTCCAGCAGCCCCTGACCCCAGTCCACATTGGAGTCCGACAGGGCCCGCCACGCGCTGGCCTGACCACCGGCCCAGACACTCGCATACGAGAGGTGCCACGGATGGGCCCGGAGTACGGAGACCGCCGTCAGGCTCACGGCGACGATCACCCCGGCGCGGACCGCGGACCGGACCGGACCCGCCTGCATGCCCCCCGACGCATCTCCGACGACCCCCTCCGCGGTACGCCACGCGCGACTCACACCGACGGCCGTGAAGACGCACAGGAGCGGCACCGCCGGCAATGCGTAGCGGAAGCCGGCGTTCAGGTCCGATCGCAGGAGAAAGGCTCCGAACACCAGCGCACCCACCAGGGGAGCCCGACCTCTCCAGGCGAGTGCCCTCGAGAGCACCGTCTCCCGATGAGTCCGGACGGCCGTGACCGCCGACGAACCGAGCAGAGCCACGGCTGCGAACAGAGCGAGGTGCAGCCCCAGAGGCGTTTTCAGGAAGAAGGCCACGGGGAAGTAGTACCACCACCCACCGTCACTCACCGTGCCGAGGAGAAAGGCCGGCGCCGGATGTCCCGCCGTCGTGTGCAGAACCGTGCGCCAGAAGTTGAAGCGAAGCAGAGACAGCGTCACGTCCCCGCTGTAGAACACGACCAGCGTGAGATAGGCCGCCACCGCGCACGCACCGGCCGATACGGCCACGTGCCGTCGCCACGCTTCGTCCCTCCACCGGGATAGCGCCTCCATCCCGAACACCACTCCGGCGATCGGCAGAAGCGCGAGCGCACTCATCTTCATCCCGAACGCGCATGCGAGGGCGAAACCCGCGGGGGCACCCGATCGCCACGACGGCCTTCGCACGGCTGCGTCCAGTGCCCAGACGGACAGAAGAAACGCGAGGGCGAGTGGCACGTCGTTGTACGCCACCCCTCCGTGAGCCAGAACATCGGGCACGAACGCGGTGAGCAGCGCCGCGAGCACACCGGACACCGGACCGGCCACCCAGAGTCCGAAGAGCCCGGCCGCAAGCACGAGCCCCGCCGCCATCAGCGTCGTGACCAGCCGGGCGCGGGGAAGAAGAAGCTCCGGATCGTTCGCCCCCTCGAAGAAGACGGCCCGCGCATAGTCCCAACGTTCCTCGAAACCCCACCGACGGTCCTCGGTGGGCAGAACGGGATCCATCGGGGCGACCGCCCAGCCGTACAGCCACATCATCAACGGCGGCTGATCCGTGATCATGTCCCAACGGCCGTGCGTCACCCCGCGCGCACCGCCGGACACGAGGATGATCTCGTCGAAGGTCGCGGACTGACGCGAGGACGCGGCACGCGTGACAGCGCCGGCGGCCAGCGCGGTGCAGACGATGGCGAGGACCGCGATCCGGACTCTGTCACCGGATCGGGGCATCACATCACGCCGCCGCCTCGGCGGCCTTCGGGTCGTTCACACGCTGAAGGAGAAACGCCCCCACGACGAAAAGGACGCTGATCGACATCACCGACAGCTTTTGATTGCCACCCGTCATGAGGGCCACTTGCCCGAAGATGAGCGGCCCGATGACGGACGACGACTTCCCGCACAGTGCGTAGAAGCCGAACATCTCGGACTCCCGGCCGTCAGGAATCAGACTGGCCATGAAGGCCCGACTCGCGGACTGGACCGATCCGAGCCCGAAGCCCGCGAGCAGCCCGATGACGGCGAACGCGGCCTTCGACTCCACGAAGAAGATGGCGATCGCGATCGTGATCCACAGACCGAGCACGCCCGTCACGACTTTCTTGGGCCCCAGACGATCGGTTGGTTTCGCGAGCAGGAATGCGCCCACCAACGCGGAAATCTGGATCGCCAGATACAGGTAGATGAGCTCCGTCTGTTCGTATCCGAAGGTGTTGGACGCGAGCGTGCTCGACATGTAGATCGCCGTGAGGACCCCGTCGATATAGAAGAAGTACGCGAGGAGGTATCGACGCAGCTCCTTCTGAGCGATGACCTCTCCCCACAGCTCTCGGAAGCTCGTGAGCCCCCACAGGGCCGCCCTGGGCACCGTCATCGTCCCCTCTCCGTCGCGCGGGAGGTAGATGAACGTCGGCAGGGAAAAGATCAGAAACATCCCTGCGACGAGAATCCACACGACCTGGATGTTCGTCGTCGCAAACGGAAGGGCCATGATCAGGCCCAGCGCCGATCCGGCGTATCCGAATCCGAATCCCACACCCGACACCCAGCCCCGCTTCTCGGGCGGTACGATGTCGGGGAGGTAGGCGTTGTAGAAGACGAGACAGGCTTCGAATCCGACGTTGGCCACGAGGAAGATCAGGAAGCCGTAGAGCACCATCCCGGGCTCGAGCGTCGTGAAAAGCGCCACACCCGTGATACACATGGCGACGCAGAACGCCATGAATCGCTTACGCACTCCGGCCCGGTCGGCGATCGCACCAAGGACCGGAGCGCTCAGTGCCACGATGAGCGCGGAAAGCGAGACGGCCCGGCCCCACCAGGCGTCACCCTCCCCTGCCTCGTTCCCGACCACCGATTCGATGAAGTAGATCTGGAAGACGACGGACACGATGACGGCCGGATACACCGAGTTCGCGAAGTCGAACAACGCCCATGCACCGACCTGCTTCTTGTTCATGCAGCACTCCCTCATGGAATCGACGCCACGGTAGCACGCACTCGCCCCCGTTGCATCCCCGCGCCGGCTTGGCGAATCTCACCCGGTCCCTGACCTCGGATACCCCTCGGTATGAACAGACTCGCTGGCAAACGTGTTCTGATCACCGGCGCCTCCGCCGGAATCGGCGAGGCCTGCGCCCGGCATTTTGCGGCACAGGGCGCCCACCTTCTGCTTTCCGCGCGCCGGCTCGAGCGCATCGAGGCGCTGGCCTCGGAACTCGCGGACACCCACGGCGTTCAGGCACACACGGCCTCGGTCGATGTCACCGACCGCGATTCGGTCGCGGCGTACGTCGACGGCCTGGTGGCCGACGGGCTCGTACCCGACGTACTCGTGAACAACGCCGGGAAGGCCAAAGGGCTCGACACGGTGCAGGAGGGGGATCTCGACCACTGGGACGAGATGATCGACACGAACGTGAAGGGACTGCTCTACGTGACACGCGCGGTCCTGCCTCACATGGTCGAGCGCGACAGCGGACACGTGATCAACATCGGCTCGATCGCGGGTCGTTGGGTCTACCCTAAGGGGGCCGTCTACAATGCGACGAAGTTCGCCGTACGCGCCCTGAGCGAGGCGATGAACATCGATCTGCTCGGTACGCAGATCCGGGTGTCGAGTGTCGATCCAGGACTCGCGGAAACGGAGTTCAGTGAGGTCCGCTTCGACGGTGACACGAACCGGGCGGCCTCGGTCTATTCCGACACCGTCCCACTCACGGCCGACGACGTGGCGGACGCGGTGATCTACGTCGCGAATGCGCCACCACACGTCGACATCTTCAACCTCGTGATGATGCCGACGGTCCAGCGTTATCCGGGCTACATCGAGCGGAAGGGCGGTTGAAAGCTTCCGGCGAACCGACTCGCCTCGAGCCCTACGTCATCGTCTTCACTCTCTGGCTGCTGGTGTTCTCGTCGGCCAGCCAGACGATGATCCTGTCACCGATCCTGCCGCGGATCGGTGACGAGCTCGATATCGCGGACGCACTTCTGGGCACGCTGGTGTCCGTCTACTCGATCATGGTGGGGATCTTCGCGATTCTCGCCGGACCGGTATCCGACAAGATCGGGCGCAGGCAGATCCTCCTGCTCGGCTGCACGTCGATGGCCGTTGCCCTGATCCTGCACGGATTCGTGACCGGCTACTACTCCTTCATCACGGTCCGGATCTTCGCCGGGTGCGCGGGTGGGATGCTGAGCGGTGCCGCCGTCTCCTACATCGGAGACTACTTTCCGTACGAACGACGCGGGTGGGCCACGGGATGGGTCATGAGCGGATCGGCGTTCGGCCAGATCTTCGGAATCCCGATGGGGATCGTGATGGCGGACCGATGGGGCTTCCGCTCCCCCTTCTATCTGTTCGCGGCCACCATGGCCCTGACGGTTTTCCTCCTGTTCTTCCGAGTGCCGCAGCCGAATGTCCAGCGGAGTCAGCAGAGGCTTTCCGTCCGCAAGGCTGCCTCCAATTACATGGCCATGCTCCGTCGCCCCGAGATCGCATGGGCCGCCGGGGCATTCTTCATGATGTTCCTCGGCGTCTCGATCTTCGTGATCTACCTCCCGACCTGGCTCGAGCGCTCGGTCGGACTGACGGGTGACCAGATCGCACTCATGTTC
This sequence comes from uncultured Gemmatimonadaceae bacterium, assembly GCA_964492085.1. Taxonomy (GTDB): domain Bacteria; phylum Gemmatimonadota; class Gemmatimonadetes; order Longimicrobiales; family Gaopeijiaceae; genus UBA2589. The sequence goes on from CAZBHZ010000010.1 coordinate 7,541, forward strand.
GTGGTCGGGGGTGTCGCCAACGTGCTCACCGGGCCGAACGCCGGGAAGCTCTCCGACCGGATCGGCCGGAAGGGCATGATCCTGATGTCCTGCGTCGGGCTGTCCATCCTGATGGTGCTCACCACGCGGGCCGTGACGGGTGCCCTCCCGGCCTACGTTTTCTTCTTCCTCACGATGGTCCTGGTCGCCATGAGGATCAGCCCCTTCTCCGCCCTCCTCACCGCACTCGTCTCCGACGAGCGTCGAGGATCACTCATGAGCCTGACCGTGGCCCTCGGTCAGGTCGGGTTCGCCCTGGGGGGGGCGATCGCGGGCCCGCTCTACGCCGACATCGGATACGGCTCCAACACCGTACTGGCCGCAGGCTCCGTCCTGATCATGGGATTGATCGTCTGGTTCTTCGTTCCCGAACCACCGCGCAAGACCGGCTGACGGGGCGACGCTCCGGCCGGGGTCGTCCACGGTCTCACTCCCCTCTATAGTTCCCGTCCGGCAGATACCCCACCCCCTGCACAACTGCGCTCGACCTTGAGTTCATCGACCGTCCGGGTTCTTTACCTCGAGGATGCCTTCGACCATGCCCTCCTGGTCAAGGCGTTCTTCAACACGCTCCCGGGGTACGAGGTCACGCATGCTCAGGACGGAGACCGGGCGGTCGAACTCCTGAAGAACGAACAGTGGGATCTGATCGTTACCGATCTCAATCTGCCGGGACGGGACGGTTATGCCGTCATCCGAACCGCACGGCAGCTGTCGGGCGCCATCCCGATCCTGGTGACCACCGGCTACACGCAGGCTCAGTACGAGGAGCAGGCGCTCCGGGCCGGCGCGGATCAGGTCATGATCAAGCCCCTCCGCCAGCACGAGTTCGTCACGCGTGTCGTCAAGATGGTCGAGCACCAAGGGAATGAAGAGGGTGAACCGAACACCCGTGAGGTCATCCTCGTGATCGAGGGAAGACTCGGCGACGCCGAGATGGGTTGTGGCGGCGTGATGATGGGGGCGGCCCAGGAGGCCGAAACGGTCGTGGTTCTGCCGATTCTCAACCATGCGGACGCTGCCTCCTACGAGGAACTCCAGGCCGCGAGAATCGCCTGCGGCATCCTCGGTATCGATCTGCGCCTCGAGGTCGAGCGTTTCGGTGACCGGGTAGCGCAGAGGGACCTCATCCGACGAACCGTCGCGGAACTCCAGCCGACATCCGTGTACGTGCCCGCTTCCGGCGATCGCGACGAATCACGACGTGAGGCTCGACTCATGACACTGCAAGCGGCGACCGAGGTGCCCCGTCTGTACGGGTACGAGACCGCCACGACCGGCAGCACCTTCGTCCCGACCCGCTTCGTGGACGTCCATGCCCAGATGGTCGTGAAGATGGAAGCGCTGGCCGCATACCAGTCGGTCGGCGCCCCACGCGTGGACCTCCGGCCCCGCATGGCGCAGGCGTACGCCCGCTACTGGGGCCGCTGGATGGACTTCACCGAGGTCGAAGCCTTCGAGGAAGTGGAGCGAGGCTGACCCGCCGCGAGGACTTCTCCGCAGCGCGATTCGCTTGCGAAAGACCCTTCGATTCGGCGAGGTTACCGCCCCTCAGGATGTTTCTGAGGGTATTCTCGCAGAACATTGGCGTTTGCCGTGCATCTAGATTTTGAGCGCGACATCGTCGAGATCCAGGCGCAAATCGACAAGCTTCTGGACCTCGCCGACCGGCGGGGCATCGACGTGTCCGACGAAGTGACGGTCCTTCGGGGTAAGCTCGAGGACCTCAAGGAAAAGACGTACGCCAACCTGACTCCGATGGAGCAGGTGCAGGTGGCGCGTCATCCGCAGCGTCCCTACACGCTCGACTACATCGAACGCATCTTCACTGACTGGGTGGAGCTGCACGGCGACCGCGGCTACCGCGACGACGAAGCCATTGTCGGTGGCTGGGCGCGGCTGGGTGGGCGTTCCGTCATGATCATCGGCCAGCAGAAGGGCCGGGACATGAAGGAAAACCTCCGGCGCAACTTCGGCATGCCGCACCCGGAGGGGTACCGCAAAGCCCTTCGCCTGATGCACCAGGCCGAGAAGTTCGGTCGGCCGGTGATCAGCTTCATCGACACGCCCGGGGCCTATCCGGGTCTGGGCTCGGAGGAGCGAGGCATCGGGGAAGCGATCGCCCTGAACCTTCGCGAAATGTCCCGCCTCAAAGTCCCCATCGTCTCCGCCGTGATCGGTGAAGGCATGTCCGGAGGAGCGCTCGGGATCGGCGTGACCGACAGAATCCTGATGCTCGAGCACTCGATCTACTCCGTGATCTCACCGGAGGGATGCGCGGCGATCCTCTGGCGCTCGGCCGAGCACAAAGAGAAGGCGGCGAACGCCCTGAAACTCACTGCGGACGACCTGCATGAGATCGGTGTGTGCGACGAGATCGTGCCGGAGCCCCGAGGGGGCGCGCACGAGGATTGGGATGCCGCCGCCGACTCGCTCCGGGACGCGCTCGAGCGAACGGTGTCCGAGCTGGAAAAGCTGACGGTCAAGAAGCTTCAAGCGCAGCGCTGGGCGAAGTACGAAGCCATCGGCGCCTGGCGCGACGGCTGAGGCGCGGCCGCACGTGGCCGGCTTCGCCGAGATCCGATTCAAGGGCACGCGTAAGGCCTACTACGCCTACCGTGGGATCGACCTGCGACCGGGTCAGCACGTGATTGTGCAGGCCGACCGCGGGGAGGACCTCGGAGAGGTTTCCGCCGTGGGTGCGATCGCCGAGCGAAAGTGCTCGTCGTCGAGCGGGGGGTGCGCGACCCCCACCCCCGAGCACTCCGTAGTCCGACTGGCTCGGACGGACGAGGTCGACCGCTGGTCGGCGCTGCGGAGCGACGAGCAACGCGTGCGCTCGGAGACCAGGAAGCTGGTCACCAAGCATGGTCTCAAGATGAAGGTCACCGAGGCCGAGTGGCAGTTCGATCGCAACAAGCTGATCATCTACTTCACGGCGGAGAAGCGAGTCGATTTCCGCCAGCTGGTTCGAGACCTCGCACGAACCTTCCGAGCCCGAATCGAGCTCAAGCAGATCGGGGTGCGAGACGAGGCGGCGCTGCTCGGTGGGGTCGGCCGGTGCGGTCGAGAATTGTGCTGCTCGACGTGGCTCCCCGAGTTGAAGCCGGTCTCCCTGCAGCTGGCGAAGGACCAGAAGCTGTCGCTGAATCCCGCTCAGATTTCGGGGTGCTGCGGGCGGCTGATGTGCTGCCTCATGTATGAACACAAGACGTATGTCGAGGCGCGTCGACGCTTCCCCCGGGAGGGGCGGACCGTCCGGACATCGCTCGGTGAGGAGCGCGTCGTCGGGATCGACATCTGGCACGACATGGTGACGTTGAGGAGCCAGGAAGGCGAACGACGAACGGTTTCGCTGGACGAACTGAAACAGGAAGTCGGCTCGCCCGTAGCGCGCCGGCACGAGCAGGACGGGAGCGGGAGTTGAGCGGTACGGACCGGCGGTTCTTCACCACCCCGATCTACTACGCATCGGGGGAGCCCCACATCGGCCACGCGTACACGACGATCCTCACGGACGTCCTCGCGCGCTTTCACCGTCAGGACGGTAAGGACGTTCTTTTCCTGACCGGTACGGACGAGCACGGGCAGAAGATCCAGGATGAAGCGGAGAAACGAGGCGTCGAGCCGATCGAGCTGTGTGATCTCATGGCCGAGCGCTTCGAGGAGGCCTGGAAGACGCTCGGGATCTCCTACAACCGCTTCATCCGGACGACGGAGGATGAACACAAAGCCGTCGTGACGGCCTTCCTGAAACGCCTCTGGGACCGCGACCAGATCTACGAAGGCACCTATTCGGGCTGGTACTGTGTCTCCGACGAGCGGTACTGGACCGAAAAGGACATCGGTGACGATCGGCGCTGTCAGATCTGCGGGCGGGAGGTCACGTACGTCGAGGAGAAGAACTACTTCTTCAAGATGAGCGAGTGGCAGGACGAGCTCATCAGGCAGATCGAGGACAACCCGGAGTGGATCGTTCCCGAGGTCAGAAGGAACGAAATCCTCGGATTCCTGCGACAGCCACTCGGCGACCTGTCGATTTCGCGACCGAAGTCACGGCTGTCTTGGGGCATTGACCTGCCGTTCGACACGGAGCACGTGGCGTACGTCTGGGTCGACGCCTTGATCAACTACCTGACGGCGTCGGGAGCGATCGATCCGTCGAAGCCGGATGGTGAGCAGGGCTTCGACGACGTCACCGGTTCCTGGTGGCCGGCGGACATGCACCTCGTGGGCAAGGACATTCTCACCACTCATTCCGTGTACTGGCCCACGCTCCTCATGGGTGTCGGGCTCCCGGTGCCGAAGCAGATTCTCGCCCACGGATGGTGGGTCGTGGGTGACACGAAGATGTCCAAGTCGCTCGGGAACGTGGTGGACCCTCTCGCCCTGCGCGAAACGTTCGGAACAGACGCGGTTCGCTGGTACCTCATGCGCGAAATGCCCACCGGTGGAGACGCATCCTACACGCCCGAGCGCTTCCTTACACGCTACGATGAGCTCGCGAACGTCCTCGGGAATCTCGCGAGTCGTGCCATCTCGATGATCTCCAAGTATCGGGATGGAGTCGTGCCGGACAGCTCTTCGAACGGATTGAAGCCGGACGCGCACCAAGCACTCGCAGACGCCAGGGCGTCGATTGCACGCCTGAAGGTGCATGAGGCGTTTGCCTCGGCGATGGATCTGGCCCGCGCCGCGAACGTCTACGTTGAAGAGCGCCAACCCTGGGCTCAGGCCAAGGACCCGGCGCGGGCGGCCGAGCTGGATGAGACGCTGTCGACCCTGGCTCAGGTCCTGGTCGTTCTGTGCGCCCTGTTCCAGCCAGTCGCCCCCGAGAAGATGGAGATCCTGGCGGACCGTCTCGGCCTCGACAGCGTTCCGACCCTCGACGAAGCCGTCGCCACGGAGATGGCCGGACGCACGGTGACGCCGGGCAGCCCTCTCTTTCCGCGCGTGGATCCCGGATGGGCCAGCGAAAAGGACTGACGGACCCCCGACGCTCTGCGACTCCCCTCGACGCCCTTCGTTCAGGGGTCGCCGCTTGACTGCACTTTTCGACGCCCCGTAGCTTTAATGGCTCAGCCTTAAACTCCTGGGCTCTCACTCCCCCCTGAGCGTACGACGGAAACACGTTCACGGAACCACAGGCGGTCCTCATGGCCGGAGACAGGTGGACCTTCCTCGTCATGCGAGGACAGGACGACCCGGTCCAGCAATATTCGCTCTCCTCGCGTACGCTGAAGTTGATGGCGGGCGCGGGTGTCGTCGCGACCATCATGGTCGTGGCAAGCGCCGTCACGATCGCCCTGGGTTCGTTCAATCGTACGCAGACGCAGAACCTCGAGGTGCGGAATCACGCCCTCGAGTCCGAACTCGCTCAGTTCCAGGCCAGAATCACGGACCTCGAGCGTTCACTCGATCGTGTCGCTGAGAACGATGCCCATTTCCGGAATCTTGCGGGACTCGAGATCATCGATCCCGAGGTTCTCGAGGCCGGTGTCGGGGGTCCAGGACTCGGAGTTCCGGAATCATCGCCTCTCTGGGCGACCGACTCCCTCACGACGAAGCGCATTCACGCGACCGGCTACGATCTGAGTGCCCTCGAACGCCGTGCGCGCCTCCTCTCCGAGAGCCTTGCGGAAGCGACCGACTCAGTCCGTAACCATCGCGAGCTTCTCGAATCGACCCCGTCCATCCTTCCGACCGAAGGATGGCTGAGCAGCCGCTTCTCTCAGTCGCGCATGCACCCGGTACACAACCGGCCCCTGCCGCACGAGGGGATCGACGTATCGGCCCCCTCGGGGACACCGATCAGTGCCGCTGCCAAGGGACGCGTCATTCGTTCCGGATGGATCGTCGGCTACGGTCTCACCGTGGAAATCGACCACGGCTTCGGCTTCACGACGTTGTACGGTCACGCATCGAAACTGATCGCGCAGGTCGGTGACGAAGTGACCCGTGGCCAGGTGATCGCCCAGGTGGGGAGCACGGGAATCACCACCGCCCCGAACCTTCACTACGAAGTGAAGGTGAACGGTGTGGCCCAGGACCCGTCCGACTTCATCCTGCCCGATTACATTCGCAACTGATCGACGCCGAAAACGCTTGAGGCGTCCACCGACTTCACCCACGATCCTAACCCCCTGCGAGGTTGATCGGCCATTTTGCGGCCACTAGCTTCGAGGGCTTCAGGATCCACGTTTTGACGACCGATGGAGATAGTTCCATGAGAAGGACCGTCCCGCTCGCCCTGAGCCTCCTCCTCGCCGCAGCCGCCTGCGGTCCGGCCGAGGTCGTGGTGACGATGGAGATCGACGTTCCGAACCCCGATGGCGAAGGCATGATGCAGCTGCAACTCTCGGACATCGAGGTGCAGTTGATCCCCTTCGACCGGGACGCCGTCTTCGATTCGATCACGACCGCGTACGGAACACCCGAGCCCGAGATCCCTCAGGAGCTGATTGAGCGGCGCGCCGAGGTGCAGGCCGCTCAGGCCGAGTGGGACGCGGCGACACGGCGTTGGGCGACGATCCGCGACACGTTGCAGACCCTCAGTGAGGTCCTCGAGACGCTGAACCGTGGCTCCGGTGACTATGTCGTGCTCTTCCGCGAATTCAACGAGTGGGACGGTCAGCTGGCCGCCGCCGAGCGGGAGCAGGAGCGGACGTTCGCTGCGTTCGACCAACTTCAGCAGGGCACCATCCGCGCGTCGGATTCGGTCCGCGTGCTCCAGGACAACTGGGCTGACGACGCGTTCGCTGACATCGGTACCGTCTTCAGCGAGAAGCAGCGCACGCTCGGCCTCGACTGGGTCATGGACACCACGGACGCCAACGGCATCGCACGTGGCGGCCTGATGGTGAAGCCCGGCCAGTACTGGGTCTACGCTCGCTATGAGCAGGCGTACACGGAGTTGTACTGGAACATCCCGATCACGGTCGAGGGTGGCGATCCGCTGACGGTCGAACTGACGCTCGACAACGCGCAGGAGCGCGTGAAGCTCTAATCGGAAGCCCGCTTCGGGCCGACATTCCGAGGTTCTCCGGGCCGCCCGGGCGCACACCGCGTCCGGGCGGCTTTCCTTTGGCCCCCCGTTCGATATCCTTCGACATTTCCGGCGTCCTCCACTGGGCGTCGCCGGTATGCTCGCTGACGCCTTTCCCCCACAGACATGACCGCCAGCCCCAGTCCGACCTTCGAGATCGATGACGACGCGATCGGCTGGATCACGTTCGACGACCCCGACCGGTCCATGAACGTGCTCTCGGAAGCCGTCATGAGGCGGTTCGCCGACATCATCGACGAAGCGCGGGTCGCCGCTCGGGAGGCCCGGGTCCGTGCCGTCGTCATCCGGGGCAAGCCGACGTCGTTCATCGCGGGAGCCGACATCGACGTCATCGGACGCACGGAGGATCCCGCCCTGGCGGAGGCTCAGATTCGAATGGGCCAGGCCATCTTCTCGGATATCACCACCCTGCCCGTTCCCACGGTGGCAGCCGTGCACGGCGTCTGCGTCGGTGGCGGCGTGGAGATGGCGCTGGCGTGTGACCACAGAGTCCTCTCGGACTCGACGCGTACGACGCTGAGTCTGCCCGAAGTCCAGCTCGGCATCCTTCCGGCCTGGGGCGGTACGACGCGACTGCCTCGCCTCATCGGCCTGCAGGCAGCACTCGACATGCTGCTCACCGGGAAGAAGGTCCGGCCCTCGAAAGCCAAGCGGATCGGCCTCGCCTCCGCGGTCGTCCCCGCGCCCATCTTCCATGACACCGTCCGGGACTTCACCCTCGGACTCGTGGGCGATAAGGGGGCGCCGGGGACAGGTCGTCGATCCTTCATCCAGAGGGCTCTGGACGGAACATCACCCGGGCGAGCCCTCGTCCTGCGCCTGGCGCGCAAGAAGGTGCTCAAGCAGACCGGGGGCCACTACCCGGCACCCCTGGCCATCCTCGACGTGTTGGCTCAAACGCTGGGCAAGTCGGTCGAGGAGAGCCTGGCTGCCGAAGCCCGGGAAGCCGCGGTCCTGCTCGTTGGACCGGTATGCAAGAACCTGGTGCACGTCTTTCACATGCGTGAGGCGTCGAGGAAGGGCACAGGGCTCCCCGCAGGCGCGACGGCGTCGCCCCGAGTGGTCGCCAAGGTCGGGGTCCTCGGGGCCGGTGTCATGGGCGGAGGCATCGCTCAACTGGCAGCCGCGCGTGGTATCCAGTCCTGGATGAAGGACATCCAGCACGAGGCGGTCACGGGAGGCCTTCAGCACGCGCGAGGGCTTTTCGACAAGGCCGTGAAGCGTCGTCGGATGACGAAGCGTGAAGCCACTCAGGCGATGGACCGGATCGCGGGTGGTGTCGACTACCACGGGCTGTCCGGCTCGGACGTCGTCGTCGAGGCCATCGTCGAGAAGATGGCGGTGAAGAAGGCCGCGCTCGCCGAACTCGAGGGCCACGTCTCTGACGAATGCGTCATCGCCACGAACACGTCCTCTCTCTCGGTCGAGGAGATGGCGAGCGCACTGTCCCGACCGGAACGGTTCTGCGGGATGCACTTCTTCAATCCCGTGCACCGCATGCCGCTGGTCGAGGTGATTCGCGCGCCCGATACGTCCGACGAGGCCGTCGCGACCATCTACAAGCTCTGTCTGGATCTCGGGAAGGTCCCGGTGGTCGTCGGCGACGGGCCCGGCTTCCTCGTGAACCGCATCCTCGGCCCCTACCTCAATGAGGCGGGCTTTCTACTCTCGGATGGTGCGTCGATCGAGACGATTGACCGGGTCGCGAAGCGCTTCGGCATGCCCATGGGCCCGCTGCGACTGGTCGACGAGGTCGGGATCGACGTCTCCGGGCACGCGGGTGAGTCACTTCATCAGGCGCTGGGTGAACGGCTCACCCCGGCACCGGCCCTGCTGGAGCTCGGTCGCACCGGTCGACTCGGAAAGAAAGGCGGCCTGGGCTTCTACCGGTACGACGAAGGTCGGGACAAAGGTGTCGACGAGTCCATCTACGCCGAGCTTCCCTCGGTACCGACCCCGGGCTCCGCCACGGGAGGTGCGCTCGCGGGTGACGAGGGCGAGCGCGTGGTTCGCCGGCGACTCGTCCTGGCCATGATCAACGAAGCCGCCCGGATCCTGGGCGATGGGATCGCGGCGTCCGCCGCCGACGTCGATCTCGCGATGATCATGGGGACCGGCTTTCCTCCGTTCAGGGGGGGGCTGCTTCGCTTCGCCGACACTCTGCATCCGCGCGGCATCATCGACCGCCTCGAGCAGCTCGCCGATGAGCACGGAGCCCGGTTTGCCCCGGCGCCGACGCTGGTGCGGCTCGCGTCCGAGGATCGCACGCTCTACGCCGCATTCCCCGGCGCCGACAGGTGACCGTGGTGACGGATCTCATCCATCACGGGCGTTCGTGAGTCGGTGGTCGTGCTGCCTGATCTGAGGACTGTCGGCGTTGTACCCGCATCGGGAGCGTCTCGACGTATGGGAACGGCCAAAGCCGCGATGCAGCTGGACGGGCGGACCTTCGTCCAGCGGGTCGTCGACGCACTTCGTGATGGAGGTTGTGTCGAGGTCATCGTCGTGGTTCCCCAGGGAGAGGCTACGGTGACGTCCGCCGCACGGGCGACCGGGGCACGAGTGGTCGTGAACCCTGCCCCGGGTGAAGGCCCAATCACCTCCATGCGTCTCGCGATCAACCAGCTCGAAGAGGACGTGGACGCCATCGCGTGGCTTCCCGTGGACTACCCGCTCGTGGATGGAGACATCGTTCGACGCCTGCGTACGTGCGTCACAACGCATTCAGCGACCCTCGCCCTGCCTGTCCACGAGTACTTCGTCGATGGCGTGCGGCGCGAGAAGCGCGGCCATCCTGCCGTGTTCACCCGGGCCCTGTTCTCGGAGTTGGCGGATCCCGGACTCGACGGCGGTGCTCGAAGCGTCGTGCACCGGCATCTGGGGGACGCGGCCCTCGCGAGGGTGCGGGACCCACGAGTCGTCACGGATATCGACACCCCTTCGGATTATGACGCGGTCCGATCCGGTCAGACGCCGTTCAGCGATCAACCACCGGAGCTGGCACCGCGGGGGCGGGCATGACCGGCACCGAAGGATCCGGCGCTCCCGCCCTGGGGGCCACAGAGACCTCCGAGCTCCTCCTGAGCACGTCCGCCGAAGGAGGCAGCGCGGCGGCAGGTACGGTCGTCGGTGTGTCCGGCTCGGTTCCCACGCATACCGGAGCACGGCTGGCCTTCGCCCGACACCCGGTCCATGGCATCGGAACCCAGGGGTCCCTCGGACACCCTGCGCTCGACGCGGTGGCGGTCGAACAGCTGACGGCGGCGCTCGACGACAGCCGCGCCCGCGATGGGATTCGTGTGCTCGAGGTCACCGGTGGCCAGGTCGAACTGTACGTGGAGGTCCGCCGAGCGATCCGGGAACTCATCGTGGTCGGAGCGGGACACGTCGCACAGCCGATGGCACACATGGGTGCCATGCTCGGGTACCGCGTGACGGTGCTCGATGACCGTCCGGACTTCGCGACCCGGGAGCGGTTCCCTGACGCGGACCGGCTGATCCGGGCCGACTTCTCGGATCCGTTCGCGGACGTCACTCTGCATGAGCGGTCGTTTCTCCTGCTGGTCACCCGAGGGCACAAATACGACTACGAGTGCCTCATACGTGCGCTCCGCGCTGATCCGGGGCCCGCGTACATCGGGATGATCGGTAGTCGCCGGCGGGTGAGGGCGACGTACGTCCAACTCCTCGACGACGGGGTCGACCGGGCACTCCTCGAGCGAATCCACGCTCCGGTCGGGCTCGATATCGGGGCCGAGACGCCCGAGGAGATCGCCGTATCCGTTGCGGCGGAGCTCGTTATGCTGGACCGTGGCGGCACCGGTGTACCGCTGAAAGGTCTCGAGCGCGTCGCCGAACGCTTCTTCAAGGATGCGGAGTCGGACCCATGACTCACGAAGACGACAAAACCTTAGTCGAGGCGCTGGCCGCAGCCCGACGCGCTGGTCGTGCGTGCGCGCTCGCTACGATCGTGGGCACACGGGGCTCGACGCCACGCAAGGTGGGCGCCCGGATGCTCGTCGATCCCGCCGCCGGGCTGACGGGCACGGTCGGTGGTGGGTGCGGCGAAGCCGAGGTCATCGAGTCGGCCTATCGTGTGCTCGAGACCGGCGTCACGGAGCGCGTCCGCGTCGACCTCACCGAGGACTTCACCACATGGAGCCCCGCCGTCTGTGGAGGCGTGATGGACATCTTCGTCGAGGTGGTCCCGGCTCCGATGTCCGGTGCATCCGTGGACGCGCGTAGCGAGGTCGGACCTGGCTCATGAGATCCGTGCCGCGAGTCGCCATCCATTACCGACGCCCTCCCGATCGGGTTCGCGTGTACGATCAGAGGGTCGTCCACGAGGACGACGATGTCATCGTGACACTCTCGCAACCGATCGAAGCCGACGTAGCGATGCACCATGACGGCGCGATCATGCTCGAGCGGGACTCGCTCGCCCTCTGGTTCACCTTTCCCGATGTCTGGCACGACATCGGTCGCTTCCATCGGGCGGATCGCACGTTCACCGGCCTGTACGCGAATGTCCTCACACCGCCCGTGATCGACGGGCCAATCTGGCATACGACCGACCTCTTTCTGGACGTATGGCAGACCCCGACCGGAGAGACAGTGCTCCTGGACGAGGACGAGTTCGAAGACGCGAGGGATCGCGGGCTCATGGACCCACCGACGGCAGAACGTGCCTGGCAGGAAGGGCAGAGCATTCTGCACGCGGCCTCCCGGGGGGAATGGCCACCTCCGTGCGTCAACGAGTGGACGCTGGAGCGGGCTCTGGAGGTGCTGGGGGACGCCTGAGCGAGACTCCCGGGCGGGGTGGCACCCGAGCGACGCAGGACGCACCGCTCAGGTACCGAACCCTGGATCAATCGTCGATATGAGCCGCGACGAGACGATCGACGTCCACGAAAACCGTCTTCTGAACGGCGTCGTCTTCGCGCAGGCAGTCGATTAGACGCTCATGCTGATCGATGGAGCCGGCCGGGATCTCGACCGTCTCGTGGTGATACTCACCGTCATCGACGAAGAGAAGCCGGACCTTCACGGAATCACTCACGTCAGTTGGCGCCGCCTTCCGCTCCCGTCATCTCATCGATCGCAGCCGAGATGCTCTGGAAGTCGTTCATGTTCAACCGGCGCAGGTTCCCATTCGCGTTCACCATGATCGTCGGGGTCCCGTTCACGCCCATGCGCGTCCCCAGCTCCATGTTCGCCGTCACGACGTCGGCGTACTTGTCGCTGTTGAGGCACTCCGAGAACGCGCCGTCGTCCATCCCGACCTCTTCGGCATAGTCCTCGAAGGCGCTGGCCGGCATCGTCGCCGCGGCCCAGCGCGCCTGATTCCGAAAGAGCGTCTCGTGGTACTGCCAGTAGGCGTTCTGCTCGGCCGAGCAGCGAGCAGCGCGGGCTGCGAGGAACGCATTCGGGTGAATCGAGATCAGTGGGAAGTCGTAGAACACGAACTTCACCTGACCCGACGCCACCATCGTCCCCTCGAGCTGAGGCTTCACCGAGAGGGCGAATGCTCCACAGCCGGGGCACTGGTAGTCGCCGAACTCGACAACCGTCACGGGTGCCTCGTCATTGCCGAGCGTGACCCCCTGGGCCAGCGCCACCAGGGCCTCGTCGTCACTCAGGTCGAGCTCGATCGGCGCGGTTGCCGCCGAACTGAGCACGCCACTCCCCACGTTGTAGCCGACGACCCCGATACCGATGACGGCGACGACGCCGAAGAGGTAGTAGAACTTCTTCATATCGGACTGGGTCTCGCGAGCCGCCCGCCGATCTTCGCCTCTGGACACGTTGTACTCCTTTGAACGACCCGGCATGCAGGCCGGTCAGGTGATCTCCGCGCGTATCGAGGCGGAGTTTCCCTCGAGAATCGAGGTCAGGAAGATGTTTCGGCCTCCGGAGCGGATCAAGGAAGTCCGGATGCCATCGAACGGATGAGAGGACGTCTCAGCCGAGCAGAAGGTCCACCACCGCGGCCGTCGAAGAGAAATCTTCGAGCACGTGATCCGGATCGTGAACTCGAAGCTCGTCGGACGTAAACGAGCCGGTCGCGACGGCCATCGTACGCGTGCCGCCGGCCTTGCCGCACTGGACGTCGCGCGGTGTGTCGCCCACCACGATCGCCCTGTCCGCTGTCACGACCTCACCCCAGAGCTCCCGGGCGCGTGCGACGGCGATGGAGGGAAGTTCGTCACGGTGTTCGTGGTCGGAACCGTAGCTCCCGAAATCGAAGCGACCCCACAGACCTCCAGATGCCAGCTTGAGCCTCGCCCCTCCTGCAACGTTGCCCGTGAGCAGGCCTACGCCCACGTCGTCATAGCCGGCCAGTGCATCCAGCAGTTCGGGGACGCCCGGAAGGACCGTCACAGGATGTTCCGGAAGCCGGGCTTCGAGATACGCCAGATAGCGTCCGAACAGCTGCTCGAGCCCTCGGGCGATCTCATCGTGCGGCATGCCGGAACTCTCGAGCAGTTCACGGGCGATCTGCGGATCCGTCTTCCCGGCGAAGCTGACGTTCTCGATATCACCCGGCGTCCCGTACGTCTCATTCATCGCATCGACGAAGGCGCTCTTGGCGGGCCCGCCCCACAAAAGGGTTCCGTCGATGTCGAAGAGGATGATCTGGCGCATGGTCGTGTCCCTCGAGGTCTGTCTCCCGGCAGTGTCGGTGACGTGATCAGGCGACTCGGAACGGGGCAGCCGGACATTCTTCACACTCCACCGGCGTCCCCAGGTTCCCACCCGAGATCACTGCGGCAATGCGACCTCCGTCGCTCTTCACCTTGCCCGAGAGGATCGCGGCGGTCGTCGCAGCCCCACTGAATTCCACGACCAGCTTCTGACGGTGGACCAGAACGCCTGCGGCCTTTCGGATCGACGCGTCATCGACCGTGACGACGTCGTCCATGAGGTCACGGGCGTGTTCGAAGGTCAGTTCCCCCGCGATGACGGGCTTCAGACCGTCCGCGATCGTGTCGACTTCGGGGAGCAGGACAGGAGAGCCGTTGTCGAGCGCCCGACGCATCGACGCCGCGCCCTCGGGCTCGACACCGATCACCTTTGCGGACGGCAGCAGTCGCTTGACCGCCGCGGCTACCCCGCTGGCGAGCCCGCCACCGCCGATCGGAGCCAGAACCAGGTCGACGTCCTCCCAGGCTCGGGCAATTTCGAGCCCGACCGTACCCTGCCCCGCGATGATGTGACGGTGATCGAACGGCGGAACGATGACGAGCCCCTCGTGCTCGGCGATCATCTGGGCCCGTCCCATGCGCTCGATCGACGTCGTCCCTTCGAAGACGAGCTCGGCCCCGAGTCGCTCGGCTCCGTCCCGCTTCACCTTGGGCGCATCCGTCGGCATGACGACGACGACCCGCACTCCCCGCAGCTTGCCCGCCAGGGCGACAGCCTGCGCGTGGTTCCCGGAGGAGTAGGTAATAATTCCGTTGGCTACCTGCTCGTCCGAAAGCTGCGACACGAAATTGTGGGCGCCACGGATCTTGAATGACCCGGCCCTCTGCAGGTTCTCGCACTTGAGGCGCACCTGCGCGCCGACCATCTCCGAAACCGCATCAGACGGGATCAGAGGCGTGGGCACGATAATGCCCGCGAGCCTTCGGGCTGCCGCTTCGATCTCGGTCAGCCCGACGAGGCCCTGCCCCTGAACGATGTCACTCACGATTCGTCGGCAGCGGAGGCGTCGTCGTCCGCGGAACCGTCCGCGCCCTCCCCATTCTCGACGACATCCGATTCCTCAGCAGCGGATGACGCGGTGTCTTCTCCCGCCGGCGTATCCGTGCCCTCGACATCATCTCCGTTCTCTTCGTCGATGATGACGCGGGCGACGTCCATCACGACGTCTCCGTCGTCGAGGTTCACGAGCCTGACGCCCTGCGTAGCCCGTCCGATCACCCGGATCTCGGCCACCCGCTGGCGGTTCACCACGCCGTTACGGGTGATGAACATCAACTGCTCGTCCTCGGACACCGCACGCACCGTCACTACCTCACCGGTCTTATCCGATACCTTCAGGTTGATGACGCCGAAGCCACCGCGCTTCTGTAGCCGGTATTCACTGATCGGCGTGCGCTTGCCAAGTCCGTTCTCGGCAACGACGAGCACCGTGGAGTCCTCACGAGCGACCACCATGCCGACAACCTCGTCGCCTTCACGGAGGTTGAGTCCGCGCACGCCACCGGTTGCCCGACCCATCGGACGCGCATCGGCCTCGTTGAACCTGATCGCCATGCCCTTCCGGCTGGCGATCAGGATTTCATCACCGCCCGAGGTCACGCGCACTTCGATGAGCTCGTCACCCTCGGCGATGTTGATCGCGTTCAGACCAACCGAACGCACGTTTCCGTACGCCGAAAGTGCGGTCTTCTTCACCACACCCCGGCGGGTCCCGAAGATCAGATAATGGTCCTCGCTGAACTCACGCACCGGGACGACGGCGGCGATCTTCTCATCCGGGCCCAGGTTCAGGAGGTTCACAATCGGCTTCCCACGCGATGCCCGGCTACCCTCAGGGATCTCCCACACCTTCTTCCAGTAGCACTGGCCGCGGCGCGTGAAGATCATCAGGTAGTCGTGCGTCGACGCGACGAAGAGGTGCTCGACGAAATCCTCTTCCTTCGTGTCCATCCCGCGCAGGCCTCGGCCGCCACGCCGCTGCGCGCGGTACGTGTCGACCGGCAGACGCTTCACGTATCCCTGGTGGGATACGGTCACGACCATGTCCTGCTCGACGATCAGATCCTCGACGTTGAACGAGCCGATCGCGTGCGTGATCTCCGAGCGACGATCGTCCCCATATTTGTCGCTGACCTCGGCGAGTTCGTCCTTGAGGATGCCCATGCGGACCTCCTCCGAGCCCAGGATGCGACGCAGCTCTGCGATGAGCTCGCGCACTTCGGCCAGCTCCTCTTCGAGCTTTTCGATCTCGAGCCCCGTAAGACGCGCGAGGCGCATGTCGAGGATGGCTTTCGCCTGCCGCTCGGAAAGCTCGAACGACTCCTGAAGTTGCTCGGACGCGGTCTCCGTGTTCTTCGACCCGCGAATGATCTTGATGACCTCGTCGATGTTGTCGACGGCGATCTTCAGGCCTTCGAGGATGTGCTCCCGCTCGAGCGCGCGCTTGAGGTCGTACTCACTGCGGCGGACGATGACCTCGAGGCGGTGGTCGATGAAGTGCTGCAGCGTTTCACGCAGCGACATCACCTTCGGCTGGCCATCGACCAGCGCGAGCAGGATCGTCCCGAACGTCGACTGCATCTGCGTATGGCGATACAGACGGTTCAACACGATCTCGGGTACCGCGTCGCGCTTGAGCTCGACGACGATCCGCATGCCATCGCGGTCGGACTCGTCTCGCAAATCCCGGATATCGGGAAGCTTCTTGTCGCGCACCAGCTGGGCGATCTGCTCGATGAGCCGCGACTTGTTCACCATGAACGGGATCTCGGTGATCACGATCCGTTCACTGTTCGCGTCGATCTGTTCGATGGTCGCACGCGCGCGCATGACGATGCGTCCGCGGCCGGTCCGGTATGCGTCGCGGATCCCCTCGCGGCCGCAGATGAAGCCGCCCGTCGGGAAGTCAGGCCCCGTGACCAGGCTCTCGAGTTCTTCCTGGGGAAGGTCCGGGTCGTTGATGAGCGCCGTCGTGGCCGCCACGACCTCGCGCAGATTGTGTGGCGGAATGTTCGTCGCCATGCCGACTGCGATTCCGGACGAACCGTTGATCAGGAGATTCGGGACCCGCGCCGGCAGGACCGTGGGCTCCTGGTGGCTTCCGTCGAAGTTGTCGGCGTAGTTGACCGTCTCCTTTTCGATGTCCGCCAGCAGCTCGGTCGCGAGCGGCATGAGGCGGGCCTCGGTGTACCGATACGCGGCGGCCGAGTCCCCATCGACGGACCCGAAGTTCCCCTGACCGTCCACGAGCGGATAGCGCAGGGAGAAGTCCTGCACCATGCGCACCATGGAGTCGTAGACCGCGGAGTCGCCATGCGGATGGTACTTACCGAGCACGTCACCGACGACGGTCGCGCTCTTCTTGTACGCACGACCGGGGCTCAAGCCAGCCTGGCTCATCGCATACAGGATGCGGCGGTGGACGGGCTTCAATCCGTCCCGCACGTCGGGGAGGGCTCGCTGCACGATGACGCTCATCGAATAGTCGATGAACGACTCCCTCATTTCGTCTTCGAGAAGGCGCGCCAGAACGGTCTGTCCGCCTCCTCCGTCACCTCCGAGCTCGAGCTCGTCACTCATACGCGCGGTCGTCCTGTCGGGCGTTCGGGCGAGCTGCCTCGGGTCCGTTCAGCGGGGCTCCGGAACCGGGCACGCATTCGCTCCTCGTCATGGCCGTCCGCGTCACGTGCGGAGGCGATTTCGGGGTATCAAGGGAGGGTTCCCGAGACGTAGAAAACTAACCCTTCAAGGGCCTCAAACCAAGCGAAGACCCCGGTTCCCGCACCACTAGAAAACCCTTGTGTCACAATGGTTTTTCAGGGTCGTGCCCCCCGTTCGTCACGCAACTGCGACGAAGTCCTCTCCTGCGGCCATCCCACCCCCCTCCAGCAAGGCCTCGATCCGGGCCCGTGCCCCGGGCTGCCCGACCGCCGCAGCATGCAGCGGACCCCGAAGTTCAAGCCCCCGAACCGTGTCGAGAACGGGTGCGCCATGGATCTCCTGACCGATCTTCCTGGGGTCCAGATCCACGAACGCCGTGACCTGCGTCCCCTGGGCCTGAAGCGCACGGGCGAACGACTTCCCGACCGGACCGGCGCCCCACACCACCACCGGCCGCCCGTCGGCCAGAGGGCCGGCGCGCAGGTAGTGCACGCGGCATCTCAGGAACGCCTCGGGAGCATAGCGGACGTCGGTCCGAGAGAGGCGCCCCTCCCCCTCTCTCCATGCGTGCAGCACCTCGGGCACGTTGGCCAGAGCGTGACCCGCTGCGTGCATGCGCAGAATCAGATCGTAATCCTCGGGCCATCCGACATCCTGGTACCCCCCCACGTCCGACACGACCTCGGCGCGCAGGAAGAAAGCCGGATGCGCGATGGGACACTCCACCCAGATGGCCCGCTTCACATCCGAGGGAGACCGGACACCGTTGATCCACGACTCGTAGCGGCGTGCACCGTCTCGAACCTGCTCCTCGGGGAAATAGCGCACACCACAGCCGCACCCGGAGACATGAGGATTCGACTCCAAAAAGCCGTACTGCAGCGCGAACCGACGGGGGTCGGCGATATCGTCGGCGTCCATCCGTGCGAGGAAGCGACCTCGGGCCTCGTGCCGTCCCCTTTCCAGGGCACGAACGATCCCGACGGCGTCGGACGTGATCACACGGATCCGCTCGTCCCTGGATGTCCAGCGCTCGAGCCGGGCAGCCGTCCCGTCGGTCGAACCGTCGTCTACGGCGATGACCTCGAAGTCCCCGAACGTCTGCGCAACCAGCGAGTCCATCGCCTCGTCGAGGTGGGCCTCGCCGTCACGCACCGGCATGACGACGCTGACAGCGGGAGAGTCACCCGCCATTCTGGCACGATGCGAGCTGGCGGCTAACCACGAACGACGCTTTGCCGGGCGGCCTCTCGCATCGCCTCTGCCAGGTAGCGACCGGTGTGGCTCTCGGGGATGCTCGCGATGGTCTCGGGGCGCCCAACCCCGACGATCTGACCACCCCGGACGCCAGCCTCCGGGCCGAGATCGATGACCCAGTCCGCCATGCGGATCACGTCCAGATTGTGTTCGATGACGAGTACCGTGTTACCGGCCTCCACCAGACGCCCGAGAACCTCCAGAAGCTTTCGGACGTCCTCCCCCGCGAGTCCCGTGGTGGGTTCGTCCAGGATATAGAGCTTGCGCCCTTTCTTGCCGGCGACGCGAGCCAGCTCGCGGGCGACCTTCAAGCGTTGGGATTCGCCGCCCGAAAGCGTCGTCGCAGGCTGACCCAGGCGCAGGTAGCCGAGTCCGACCTGCTGGAGTTGCCACAGGGTCTTTCCCAGCCTGCGTTCGCGAATGAAAAAGCGGATGGCCTCGTCGATGGTCAGCTCCAGCACCTCGGCAATCGTCTTGCCGCGAACCTTCACATCGAGCACTTCGCGCTTGTACCGCCGCCCCCCGCATGCCTCGCACGGTACGTAGACATCGGCCATGAAGATCATCTCGACCTCCACGGCACCCGCACCCTTGCACTCCTCGCAGCGACCGCCCTCCACATTGAAGCTGAAGTGGCCCGGTGCGTATCCACGCTCCCGAGAGATCGGTGCGTCCGCGAACAGCTTACGGACGGCATCCCACGCCTTGATGTACGTCACCGGGTTAGACCGAGGCGTCCGCCCGATCGGCGCCTGATCGACGAGTACCACCTCATCGACGTGGGCCAGCCCTTCGAGGGCAGCGTACTCACCGACGACCTCACCGAGGTGCTCCTTGGCGCTTGTCTCCCCGGCCCCGAGTTCGCGCTCAGCCGCCCGATAGAGGACGTCGTGGATGAGCGTAGACTTCCCTGATCCCGAGACGCCGGTCACGACGGTAAGCGTTCCGAGCGGGATCTCGACGTCGACATCCTGCAGGTTGTGCTGCGTGGCACCCTTCAGGATGAGGGAGGGACCGTCGATCGGCCTGGCCCCATCTCCTCCGTCGATCGGTGACCGCCCCGAGAGATACCGTCCCGTGACCGTGTCCTCGGCCTCCAACTCCTCGGGCGTTCCCTCGAAGACGACCTCGCCGCCGTGCTCTCCCGAGGCGGGCCCCAGCTCCACCACGTGATCCGAGGCGCGTATGGCCTGCGTGTCATGCTCGACCACGACCACCGTATTACCCGCGGTCCGAAGCCGCTGCAGAAGATTGAGCAGTGCTCCCGTATCCCGGGGGTGAAGCCCGACCGTCGGCTCGTCGAGCACGTACAGCGTGTCCACGAGCGCCGACCCGAGAGAGTTCGCCAGATTGATGCGCTGGGCCTCGCCTCCCGACAGGGTGCGCATCTGTCGGCTCAAGGACAGGTACCCGAGCCCCACATCCACGAGGAAGCCGACGCGAGACGTGAGCTCACGCATGATCGTCTCCGCGATCTGCGCCTCCATCTCGGAGAGCTCGAGCTGGTCCAGCCAGAACGCCAGGTCCTCGAGTGGGAGTTCCGAGACCGCGGCGATCGTACGGTCCGACACGCGTACGCTCAGTGCTTCAGGCCGGATACGGCCACCGCCACACTCACGACACGTCTTAGGGGCCTGATATTTACGGAGCCAGACGCGGATATACTGCTTGTACCGCTTCTTCTCGCGCGACACGAGGAAGGGGATGACGCCCTTGAAACCCTTCGTCCCGTACAACACCTCCTCCCTGAACGTCTCCGGCAGCTCCTCCCAAGGCGAGTAGAGCGACACGCCGCATTGGGTCCCGAACTCCTTGAGCTTCGTTCGCTCACGTTTGTAGCGCGGCGCCGCCCACGGATCGACCGCGTTGTCCGCGAGCGAGCGCTGGGGGACCGGGATGATCAGCTCCGGATCGTAGTCCAGCGTCGCCCCGAACCCCGTGCACAGGGAGCACGTCCCGTACGGATTGTTGAACGAGAAGAGCTGCGGTGTCGGCTCGAGGAACGCGACGTCGGGGTGATCCGGACACCGGAAGTGTTCGGTGAAGAGCAGTCGCGCCGGCGCTGCGTCGTCCCCGGACACCAGAACGACCGCTTCGCCCTCGCCTTCCACGAAGCATGTGCCCAGCGAGTCCGCCAGGCGGTCCGTGTCGTCAGGATCGGTCTTGATCCGATCGACCACCACGAGCAGTTCGTCCGACGCCGTGAGATCACGACCGAGATCACCCGGCGTATCCGCGTCCGGACCCGAGATGTCGACCGCCACTCCGTCGACCAGCAGGCGGACGAAGCCGAGCGCCCTGAGGTTCGACACGACCAGCTCGTGCTTGATCTCCTCACTTCTCGGCAGCGGAAAGGCGATCTGGACCCGCACGCCTCGCCCCAGCTCGAGGACTCGGTCGACGGCGGACGACACGGTGTCCGGCTGCACGTGGCGGTCACACTCGGGGCAGTACGTCCGCCCGACCCGCGCCCAGAGCAGACGCATGTAATCGTAGACCTCTGTCGCCGTCCCGACGGTCGACCGGCTCGACTTGGTGGGGTTCTTCTGCTCAATCGCGACCGCCGGCGAGATCCCCTCGACCGAGTCGACATCGGGCTTCTCCATACGCTCGAGGAACTGCTTCGCATACGTCGAAAGCGACTCCACGTAGCGTCGCTGCCCCTCGGCGAAGAGCGTGTCGAGTGCCAGGGAGCTCTTGCCCGAGCCGGACGGCCCCGTGATGACCGTGAACGCACGGCGCGGAAGATCGAGATCGATCTCCTTGAGATTGTGCTGCCGGGCGCCCCGGATCCGTATCGGATCGTTCATGGTCAGATGATAAAACGAACGTCCCCGAGGTTGACGTCCCCACCGACCATTTCGAGCTTCTCTGTCCCATGACCAATCTGATCCACGCCCGGCATCATCATCATCACGCGACCCTCACGGGTGGCGAGAGGTTGCTGTAGCCGGACGTTTCGATCACAGCACGACCCCTCGCGGCCCGTCTCGGACGGACCGCGATTTTTTTTGCGACTCGATCCCGGGCCGACACGACCTGGACCGATTCAGAAGGACATACACGAATGAGCAGTGGACCACGCGCGATCCGCGTCGCGCTACCCAACAAAGGCCGACTTTCCGAGCGCACCCTGGCACTCTTCGAGCAGGCGGGACTCAAGGCGGCGTTTCGAGCCGACCGCGCCCTGATGGCGTCCCTCGGCGGTGAATTCGAGGCCATCTTCGTTCGAGCTGGTGACGTGCCCGAGTACGTGGCCGACGGTGCGGCAGAAGTCGGCGTGACCGGGGCAGATCTGGTCGCCGAGAGCGGACGCGACATCGAAGAGATTCTCGATCTCGGCTTCGGGCGCTGTCGGTTGGCGGTGGCGGTGAAGGATGATTCACCGGTACGGACGGTAGCGGACCTCCCAGCTGGCGCCCGGGTGGCAACCTCATTTCCGGGTATCGCGCGGCAGTACTTCGAGCGGGTCGGAACAGAGATTCAGATTGCACCGGTTGGCGGCGCAGCGGAGATCGCGCCGCACCTCGGGGTCGCCGACGTCATCGTCGATCTGGTCTCCACCGGCTCCACGCTCCGCGTGAACGGCTTGCGCGAGGTCGAGACGATTCTGTGGTCGACGGCGCGCCTCGTCGCCTCTCCCTCTGCGCTGGCGGATGAGTGCACGCGCGTGGCGATCGAAGAACTCTCCACCGCCCTCGAGTCGGTCATCCGCGCCCGGGAGAAGCGCTATCTGATGACCAATGTCCCGAAGAGCCGCCTGTCCGACGTTCGGGAGGTGATTCCGGGGCTCTCGGGTCCGACCATCGTCGAGGTGCTCGACGGTGGCGAGTGGGTCGCGGCCCACGCGGTCGTGGACGCGGACCGTGTTTACCAGACGATCTCCCGCCTGAAGGAACTCGGAGCCGAAGGCATCCTCGTGACCCGCATCGAGAGGCTGATGCCATGAGCAACGTGGACACGAAACGGCTTTTGCTCCGCGCCAGGGGCCGGGTCTCCGCACTGTCCGACACCGATCGTACGGCGCTCATGGAGCGTGAGCCCATGGCGGAACCCGGTGTCGCCGAGGGCGTCGCTTCTCTCATGGACGACGTTCGGTTCCGAGGTGACGCCGCGCTGATCGACATGGCCGCCCGCTTCGACGGGGTCGGCGAGCTGACGATCGAGGTTCCGAAGAAGATGTGGCATGACGCGGTCACCGGGCTGGATCCAGAGGTTCGGGCGGCACTCGAACGAGCCGCCGACAACATCCGCTGCTTCCATGCAGCCCAACGTCCGGACGCCGTGACCGTGGAGGTCGAGCCCGGGGTCCGGATCACCCGGAGCTGGGTCGCGCTCGAGCGTGTCGGGGTCTACGCCCCGGGTGGCACGGCATCGTACCCCAGTTCGGTACTCATGGGCGCCGTACCGGCTCGCGCAGCCGGCGTGGACGAGGTGGTGGTATGCTCACCACCCGGTCGGGACGGGCGCCCGTCCCCGGCGGTGCTCGCTGCCTGCGAGATCGCGGGCGCGGACCGCCTGTACGCCGTGGGCGGCGCAGGAGCGATCGCGGCCCTCGCCTACGGCACCCAGACCGTGACCGCCGTCGACGCCATCGTCGGACCGGGGAATCGCTGGGTGACGGAAGCGAAGCGCCAGGTCGCCGGCCGCGTCGTCATCGATTCTCCGGCCGGGCCATCCGAGGTACTGGTCCTCGCGGACGACGGCGCAGACCCGACCCTCGCCGCACACGAAATCATGGCCCAGGCGGAGCACGATCGGGATGCCGCGTGTGTGGTCGTCGCCACCGACATGGACACGGCCGAACGCATCGAAGCCGCCGTGCAGCGGTTACTGGCAGACGCGCCACGGGCCGAGATCGTCACCGAAGCCCTCGCCGCATGCGGGGCGATCCTCGTTGCGGACACTGTCGAAGAGGCACTCCGCTTCACCGACGACTTCGCACCCGAGCACCTGTCGATCATGACTCGGGACGCTGCAGCCCACGCGCGTGCACTCCGGAATTCGGGGACCACCTTCGTCGGTCCGTCCGCATCCGTCGCGTTCGGAGACTACATGACCGGTGCCAACCACGTCCTCCCCACCGCCGGTCGTTCGCGAAGCTTCTCCGGCCTGTCGACGCATCACTTCCTGCGTTCGTTCACGATCCAGGAGATCGACGCCGAGGGAGCCGCGTCTCTGTCGGCAGACGTCGCCCGGCTCGCAGAGGCGGAGGGTCTTCCCGCACACGCCGCAGCCGCGAATGCGAGACAGTCCCCGCGCCGGGGCGAGGGGCGCGTATGACCCCCTTCCCTCGCGCCGACTACGAGACCATCCGACGCTACGACCCCGAGCGGGCACCTGTCCGGATCGACCTCAGCGATAACACGAACCTCTGGGGCACCCATCCCGGTGCACTCGAGCGAATCCGCAACGCGTCCACGAATGACGTGGCACGATACCCGGATCTGTATGCGGACGAACTCCGCGCCGCCGTAAGCGAACGCTTCGACGTGCCGTTGGACAGCATCACGACCGGAGCCGGATCCGACGACGTCCTGGACTCTGCGTTCCGGGCGGCCTGGGGGCCTGGCGCGCACATCTCCTATCCAGCTCCGACCTTCTCGATGATCGAGCCATTCGCCCGGATGAACGGGCTGGGCGCGCGCTCGGTGTCCTGGCCCGAGGCCGAGGCCGATCCCTCCCTGCTGCTGGACGGCGACCCGTCACTCATCTACGTGTGCCGCCCGAACAATCCTACCGGTCACCTCGCACCGCGCGTCTGGCTCGACGAGCTCCTCGAGGCTCGGGGAGCGGACGGGCCGCTCGTCATCATCGATGAAGCGTATGCGGATTTCGCGGAGGACTCGGTCATCTCGGACGCTCCACGAATTCCGAACCTTCTCGTGGCGCGCACGACGTCGAAGGCCTATGGACTGGCGGGCATGCGCTGCGGCTTCGCCGTCGGTGCTCCGCCGGTCGCACTCGCCGTCGAAAAGTCGCGCGGGCCCTACAAGGTCGGGGGGCTGGCCGCTGCGGCATCGGCCGCCGCCGTCCGAGATGATGAAGGCTGGCTTCCCGGGGTCATACGGCAATGTCTCGAAAACCGCGCCCTCCTCGTGGACGCACTGGACCGCCGGGGACTCCAGCCGTTGCCCTCGTCGGCCAACTTCGTTCTCTGCGCCGCGCCGACGGGCTACGCCCGACCCGACGCCCTGGCTCTGCGCGCGGCCGGAATCGGTGTCCGGCCATTCAGCGGGATCCCCGAGCTGGGGGACGGCCTTCGCATCACCGTCGGCCCGCGCGAACTCATGGAGACCTTCCTCGACACGCTGGATCGCACCTTCGTGCTTGAGGCCGCGTCATGAACGTCGCCCTCTTCGACTACGGCGCCGGCAACCTGCACTCCCTGAACAAGGCGCTCGAGGCCGCGGGAGCGGACGTGACGATCACGTCGGACTGGAACGAGGCGCTCGGACTGGATGGCCTGGTGCTGCCTGGTGTCGGCGCATTCGGTCATGCGGCACGCGCACTGCCGGACGACATCGCTCCGATTCGCTCCCGACTCCTCGCTGGACACCCCTGTCTGGGCATCTGCCTCGGAATGCAGCTCCTCTTCGACGCATCCGACGAGTCCGACGGACACGGGATCGGGCTGATCAGCGGGCGGGTGCGTCTCCTCGAAGCAGCAGTCGTGCCGCACATGGGATGGAACGACGTCGAGACGGTGCGGGACCCCGTCTTCGACGGGACCCAGCAGCTGGTCGCCTACTACGCGAACTCGTACGTATGTGAGCCGGAGGATCCTGTCGCGGCCATCGCATGGTCCACCTACGAGGGCCGCCGGTTCGTGGCAGGTGTGCGTGCGGCTCGTACATGGGGCGTCCAGTTCCACCCCGAAAAGAGCTCGGCCCCCGGCCGACGGATCATCTCGAACTTCGTCCGGCTCGCGGGTGACTTCGCCCACGGGGGACCGGCAACCCCGGAGGTCGGGTCATGATCGCCATCCCCGCCGTCGACGTGAAAGGAGGGCGATGCGTCCAGCTCGTCGGCGGCCGCCCGGAAGACGAGCGGGTCTCCCTGCCGAATCCACCCGCCGTGGCTCGCGACTGGTCCGATCGCGGCTTCGCCCGCCTTCACGTGGTGGATCTCGACGCCGCCCTGGGCTCGGGAGACAACCTCGACGTGGTGCGTCAGGTCACCGCGGCGACGCCGGCCATCACCCAGGTGGGTGGAGGTGTTCGCTCCGATGAGCGGGTCGCCGCACTGGTGAGCGCGGGCGTGGACACCATCGTCGTGGGCACCCGGGCCCTCGACGACCCCGAATGGTTCGCCCGCCTTGCGCGAACGTATCCGGGGCGGGTGTCGATCGCGGTCGATACCCGTAACGGCGTCATCCTCAGAAAAGGGTGGACTGAAGAGACGTCCGCGAGGGTCGAGGAGTACCTGCCATCTCTCGAGGGTCTTCCCCTCGCGAGCGTGCTCTCGACCGACGTGGGCCGAGAGGGCCGACTGGAGGGCATCAATCGTGACGGATGTGCACGCATCATCGGGGCGAGCCCGCACCCGCTCATCATCTCCGGTGGCGTCACGACTCTGGACGACATGGAGTGGCTCGGTTCTGTCGGCGCGGCCGGCGCGGTGCTGGGCATGGCGATCTATACCGATCGCATCGACATCGAAGAACTCGCCCGTCGGTACGGCGGCAAGGAGCAGATATGAGCAGGCTCGAACGCGTGACAAAGGAAACCAGCATCGTCGCGGACGTACGGCTCGGGACCGGAGTCTCGCATGTCGTCATCGGAGACCGCTTCCTCGCGCACATGGTGGAGACACTCGCCCGGTACTCGGGGCTCGATATCGATGTGGAGGCCAGCGGTGACCTGCGGCACCACCTCGTCGAAGACGTCGCCATCGTTCTCGGGCAGGCGCTCAAGGAAGAGCTTCCGGACGGGATCGCACGATTCGGGTCGGCGCTCATCCCCATGGATGAGGCCCTCGTTGAGGCTGCGATCGACGTCGGGGGTCGCCCTTACTACGTGGGCAAGATCCCATCGAAGCTCTATACGCACTTCCTGCACTCCTTCGCGAACAACCTCGACGCGACGCTGCACGTCCGCGTGATCCGGGGCGAAGACCGACACCACATGGTGGAGGCTGCGATCAAGGCGACGGGGATGGCGCTTCGGCAGGCGCTCGTGCCTGCGGACGGCGTGTTCAGTACCAAGGGAGCAGTCCAGCAGGAGCGACTCGACTGATGCTACGACCCCGCGTCATCGTGTGCCTCGACGTGAAGGACGGCCGCGTCGTGAAGGGCACCCGGTTCAAGAACCTTCGTGACGTCGGTGACCCCGTCGAACTCGCCCGGCGGTACGAGCAGGAGGGGGCCGACGAGATCGTATACCTGGACGTGTCCGCGTCGAGGGAAGCGCGAGGCACGCTGCTCGATGTCGTCCGACGAACGGCCGAGACCCTGTTCATTCCATTGACCGTCGGCGGTGGCGTGCGCTCTGCCGACGATATTGGTCCTCTGCTTCGAGCCGGGGCCGACAAGATCAGTGTGAACACCGCAGCGGTTCGGGATCCGGAACTCCTCTCCGTCGGGGCAGAGCGTTTCGGCAGTCAGTGCGTCGTCGCGAGCATCGACGCGGCGCGCGATGGGGACCTGTGGCGCTGCTACACGCACGGTGGATCGACCCCAACCGACCGTGACGCGGTCGCGTGGGCGGAAGAGTGCGTGGAGCGGGGCGCCGGAGAGGTCCTCCTGACCTCGATCGATCAGGATGGGGCGCGGACCGGTTACAACCTGCCGCTGACCGCGTCCGTGTCCGACCGGGTCTCCGTGCCCGTGATCGCCTCGGGGGGAGCGGGTCAGGCGGTCCACCTCCGGGATGCGTTCACGGAGGGCCACGCGTCCGCCGCCCTGGTCGCCGGCATCCTGCACGATGGGCTCACGACCGTCGGCGAACTCAAGTCTGCCCTGACCGGGTGGGGGATCCACGTCCGCCCCACCGGGCCTGCGGAGGTGAACGTGCAATGACGGAGAGCCGGATGGATACCATGACGAATCGCAGGATCACGGCGCTCGAGGATCTCGACGGGCTCGCCTTCCAGACGGCAGATGGCCTGATCCCAGTCGTGGCGCAGGACGCCCGATCCGGGGCCGTGCTGATGGTCGCGTGGGCCAGCCGAGACGCCCTCGAGCAGACCGTGGAGACAGGTGTAGTGCACTTCTGGTCCCGCTCGCGGGGAACGCTGTGGAAGAAGGGCGAGTCGAGCGGGAACGTACTGGAGGTCCGATCGCTTCACGCGGATTGCGACGGAGACACCGTCCTGGCTCTGGTGCATCCGGCGGGTCCGGTGTGCCACACCGGAGACCGGACCTGCTTCGGACAGGGAGCGAGCGTCCCGGCCGCCGAGCGTGTGGGTGACCCAAGCGACGGAATCGAGACCCTTTCCCGTCTGAACGCGACGCTGGCCGCCCGAGCCGATGAGCGCCCCGCCGGGAGCTACACGGTGAAGCTGCTGGACGACCTCAACCTCCGACTCAAGAAGCTGGGCGAAGAGACCGCCGAACTGGTCGCAGCCCTGGCCGTCGGCGACGCCGAGCGCGCGACCGACGAAGCCGCCGATCTCCTGTACCACACGCTCGTCGCGCTGCGGGCCGAAGGCATCGGGCTCGACGCCGTGATGACCGCGCTGGAGGAGCGGGCCGGCTGATCCGATCACTGCCCGGCCCCTCCGGACCCCGACCCCCCGGATCGGGTAGCCCCTGACCATGGCCGACGGATCGAGGTTTCACGAGGAAGAGGCACTGGGCAAAGCCTACGACGCGCGCCTCATGCGTCGGCTCATTCAGTACCTCAAGCCCTACCGGTGGCACGTCGCGGGAGCCCTCGTCGTCCTGCTCCTCGGTTCGGGGATGGCGATCATCGGACCCTGGGTCACCCAGCGCGTGATCGATGAGGCGATTCCGACGGGGAACCGTGGCCTCCTGATCGAGCTGATCGCCATCTACGGGGCGGCGCTCACGGCCGGATTCGTCCTCGAGTACGCCAGGGCGCTCGTGACCACGTGGCTCGGTCAGTCAGTCATGTACGACCTGCGGCGGCAGATCTTCGAAAGGCTGCAGCGCGCGGACCTGCGCTTCTACGATCGGAATCCGATCGGCCGCCTCATGACGCGCATCACCAATGATGTCGAGACGCTGAATACGCTCTTCAGCTCCGGCCTCGTCACGGTCTTCGGTGACATCTTCACCCTCGTGTTCATCATCGGCGCCATGCTGACGATGAACTGGCGGCTCGCCCTGGTCTCGTTCAGTATCCTGCCCTTCGTCTTCTGGGCAGCGTTCCTCTTCCGCTCCCGGATCCGGACAGCGTACCGCGACATCCGTGTCCGCATCGCCCGAATCAACGCTTTCCTCCAGGAGCGCATCACGGGCGTTCGCGTCGTCCAGCTGTTCAACCGCGAGGAGGCCGACTCAGAGCGCCTCGCGGAACTCAACGAGGACCATCTCCAAGCACACCTCCGCTCGATCACGTACTACGCCCTCTTCTTCCCCGTCATCCAATTCTTCACGGCGCTCGCCCTGGCGCTGATCCTCTGGTACGGCGGTCTGCGCATGCTGGACGGCTTCCTCACGGTGGGTGTGATCGCAGCCTTTCTGCAGTACGCGCGACGATTCTTCCGTCCCATTCAGGACCTGTCGGAGAAGTACAACCTCCTGCAGGCGGCCATGGCGTCCTCGGAGCGCGTCTTCCAGCTCCTCGACGAGGAGATCGACATCCGTGATCCGGAGGTCCCCCGGTCGTTCCCCCCGGAGGGCCAGGGGCGGATCGTCTTCGAGGACGTGTGGTTCGCCTATGGGGATGCCGGGGAGGGAGAGCCCGACTGGGTGCTGAAGGACGTCAGCTTCATCATCGAACCCGGCGAGAAGGTGGCGATCGTGGGCCATACGGGTGCCGGCAAGACGACCCTCATCAACCTCCTCATGCGCTTCTACGACGTGCAACGAGGACGGATCCTGCTCGACGGTGTCCCGATCAGAGAGGTCCGACTGGAGGCCCTGCGGGAGCGCGTGGGCCTCGTTCTTCAGGACGTCTTCCTGTTCAGCCAGGACGTCGCGTACAACGTGCGCCTCGGCTCACCGGACATCACGCAGAAGCAGATCACCGCAGCAGCCGAGCGAATCGGGGCCGCGGACTTCATCGGACGGCTTCCCGACGGATACGACCAGGCGCTGGGTGAGCGCGGGTCGACCCTGTCGGTCGGAGAGCGGCAGCTGGTCAGTTTTGCGCGCGCGCTCGCCTTCGACCCACAGATCCTGGTACTCGACGAAGCGACGAGCTCCGTAGACTCGGAGATCGAGGCGAAGATCGAACACGCGACCGACGAACTGCTGGCGGGTCGTACGTCTCTCGTGATCGCACACCGGCTCTCGACCGTGCAGAACGCCGACCGGATCATCGTGATGCATCGCGGTGAGGTCGAAGAGGAGGGCACCCACTCGGAGCTCCTTGCCGAAGGCGGACTTTACGCCCGTCTGCACGAGCTTCAATTCGCGGCGGCGTAGCGCTCCCCGTCGGGAGCGACGGCCTCGAGCCCGAACTCCGCTCAGCCGCGCCCTGGTGCGGACGGTACTGTGTCGACAGGCGCGATCGAGTCGGTGACATCGCCGGGGTTCGGGACGGGCAACGTCCAGCCGGGCGAAATCGCACCGACCCGCGAGGGCGCCTCCTCCGAGACCCGCTCGTCCTCCTCGACCCCCGCTGCACCCCCGGTCACGCCGGCTTCCTCCACACCCTCCTGCGCTTCGAACCACGCCACCTCGAAGACTGACACCGAGTCCATCACTGCGTACCGGCGTGACGTCGGGCTCAGAACTCCAGCCACACGAACGAGGGGCTCGTTTTCGAAGCCACCGACAGGTTCGAGAGCCGCCGTCGAATACCGCGTCGAAGGGTTCCAGAGAATCCACTCGTACACGCCGACGTCGTACGTCGCCTGGATCTGAGCACGCACCTCGGCCGCGCCATACGCGGGCTGCCCCAGGCTGAAATCCTGAAGCCAGGGTCGTGTAAGCCCGGCACCCTCGACCGCGTCGGAGCGACGGAGCGCGTCGCGCAGCGCAGCGTACACCACCTCGTACGGGTACGCGTTGGGCACCGAGTATCCGAAGCTCCCCTCCCAGTAATGACTGGGATACACCATGGGCAACGCCACGTCGACCACGTCGATGAACGTTTCCCAAAGCTGGCCGATGCCGATGTCCCGCCGGAACGATGTGGTCACGCCAAAGACGTCGGCCGTCGAACGCATCGGGAGGTCGGCAAGCTCCTCGCGAGCGTAGCTGAGGAAGCCCCGGACTGCGTCGACCCTCAGTCGGTCCTCCCCGCCCGTGAAGACCGCGCGCGCCATGTCCGACGCGGGTGCATCCGGGAACCGGATGTAGTCCCACTGAACCTCCGGAAAGCCCATGTCCGCCACTTCTCGGGCGAGCGCGACGTTGTAGGCCCAGAGCTCTTCGTTGAAGAGGTTCTGCCAGATGATGTCCTTACTGTCGACCCAGACACCTCCCGCGGTGTCCTGCACGGCGGTCTCCGGACGCGCAGCGGCGAGGAGGGGGTCCTTCACCACCACGATCCGTGCGATCGGGTAGATTCCGGCCTCTTCCAGGCGGTCGAGAAGACCCGGTAGATCACGGATCCGGATCTCACCGTCTGCGCCGATCTCTCTGGCGAGCTCGAGGTCGGTGTCGTGGCTGATGAACCCGGTCGCATCCTTGATGTCGATCACGAGGGCGTTGACCTCGGTCGTCTTCGCGATCTCGAGCAACTCGGCCATGCGGCGCGTCGACCCCGCGGCCCACGCGTTCACATACAGGCCCCGGACGTGTTCCGGCCTCGGGAACCGGGCGTTCTCGAAGTCCTCGCGTACGGGGACGGACGGCTTTTCGAGCCGCCCCTCGAGGGAGAGGCCAGTCGGCGGGCGGTACGGACGTGCGCCCGCGCGGGCCGGTGCCGCGGGCGCCGCTTCAGGCTCAGGCGTTACGCCGCCGTCCCCATTGAGACCCTCGTCCTCCGTCTCCGTGGGCTCCACGCTGTAGAGATCCTCGCTCCCCGGTGCACGACCCTCTCCGGCAGCCCCCGAGAGCGGCGGCGCCGAGTCGGGCGATTCGATCTCCGAGAGAGGCCAGGCCTCACCGTCCGGAGTCGCGTCCGCACACGCCCAGACGAGTGGCACGAACACGGCCGCCATCGTCCGACGGGCGCGCGCGAAGGTGAACGAAGACCTCATGGTGTCAGTAGGCGCGCAGCGTCGGGTCGACTTCGGCCCGCCACCCGAGCACGCCACCCTGGAGATTCAGCACCCGTTCGTACCCGTGCTGCATCAGGATCGCCGCCGCCCATCCGCTCCGGCCCCCGCTCCGGCAGTAGAGAACGACTTCGGCCTCAGGGGACACCTCATCCATCCGCTGCGGGAATTCACCCGTCGGGATCCGGAGCTGGTCGTGCTGCGGGAGGTCGGCAATCTGTGCCTCATGGTACTCCCGGACGTCCACGAGGACCGGGATGTCACCCGCGTCGAGGCGCTCCTTGAGCTCCAGCGGTGTGATCTCCGGCACGTCGGGCTGATGGTTCATCGAGTCATCGAGATAAGTGAATCGAGAAGGGTCGCACACCGTCTGGCAGCGCCGCGATGTCGGTCAATATACCCGACAGCCGCCGCTCCAGCCTCGGTGCGGCCTTCCTCGTCGGAAAGCCATGTGTTCAGGACACCCGCCAACGCCTGCGGATCCCCTGCAACCTTCGCGCCGCCAGCCTCGAGCAGGTCCGATGCGGCGCGGGCATTGTGGTGCCCCGGACCGAAGACGACCGGAGTGCCCGCGGCGGCCGGCTCGAGAACGGAGTGCAGCCCTCGATCGTGAAAGCCACCTCCAACGAAGGACACCGTGGCGGCCTCGTACAGCTCGGCGAGCACACCCACGCGTTCGACCACGATCGCATCCGGGCCGTTCTTCCCACTGGAGGCTGACCTCTCGGGCTCGCCCTCGAAGTCGGCCAGCGTCGTCGTCCGCCAGCCGGCCGACCGAAGGCGCTTCATAAGCTGGGACACCACTGCGTCCGACGGCTCATGCGGAGCAATGACCACCCGAAGATCCTCGGCGACTGTACGCACCTCCTCGAGCGCAGGGACGAGCACGTCTTCATCCGAGGGCCACGTTGAGCCAGCCACCAACGTCGGCCTGGCGTCCCGCCGAAACGGTGCGAGCCACGCCGCATCACGATTCCGGGCATCGAATCGGCTCGCTGCCGAGTCGATCCCCGGGTCACCCACGACCTCGACGACGTCGGCCGGTACGCCCAGCTCTTCGAGCATGTCCGCATCAGGCTCTGAATTCGCGGCTGCCAACGCCAACCTCCGCCACGCGCGCCCGAGAAGCAGCCGCGCCAAGGGTCTCGTGCGCCCTGCCCCCTCCGGGACCGTGGCAGCCACGATGGCCACCGGGATATGCCGACGCGTAGCCTCCGAGGCGAGCGTCGGCCAGATCTCCGTCTTCGTGAAGACGACGGCGGTCGGCCTCAGCGCATCCAGAACCTGCGTGAGTGGCCGTTTCAGGTCCCACGGGAGATAGGCGGCGACATCCACGTCCATGCTGCGCGCGAGATCTTCTGCGGAGGGCGAGAAGAAGGTGAAGACCACTTGAAGGTCGGGTCGAGCGACGCGCAGCTCGGCAATCACGGCCTGAGCCTGCAGGCCTTCCCCCACACTCGGCGCGTGAAACCACGCGACGGGACGCTGCGGGTCCCGCATCGTCTCTCCCCAGAGGACCAGCAGCTCATGGGCACGTCGCCGACCGGCCACGCCTCGCGCCAGCTTGGAGTCACCGATCGAGAGCAGCGGAGCAACGAGGCGCACGGCCCCCCACACGAACCGATAGAGAAGACTCAACGGTGGCTCTTTGATCAGTGTACGGCGCGGCGCATGCACGGAGCATAGGGCGTGGTCCCGACGGTCGGTAGATTGCGCCATGAACTACCAGATCACGGTCCGCTTTGGCGGTCGCTTCCAGCGTTATCACACCTTCAATGTTTCGGCGTCCGACGCGGCGACTGCCCTCCGCCTCGCGGCGGACCAGATCCCCGACGAAATCGCCTCGGACGTGGATCTCGTCGAGTTGCGCATCGCGGTGGACCCCGACCAACGGACATATCTGGGTGAGGATGACACCGACCCGTGATCCGGCTTCGCACATGACGACGCGACACAGAAGAAACGAACCAACACGACCGTAGTAGAGACGAGTCAACTCCTTACGATCTTAGGGAATCCATCATGGGTCAGATCATTCTCGCCATCTTCGTGATCCTGCTCGGTGCCATCATCCGGACTGTCGGACCGGCCACCGGAAAGCCCAACGCCGCCGGCGCGTCGAAGGTCGCTGGTTACGGCTTCATGTTCGCGGGCGTGGCGCTCGCCCTCGGGAATGCGCTCACGGTGATCTCGGTCGGTGAGGTCGGTGTGAAGCACTTCCTCGGCAACGTCGATGAGGTTCCTCTCGAGCAGGGAGTCCATGTGATCAACCCGCTGGCGAGCATTGAGAAGATGTCGGTTCGCGAGCAGAGCTATCCTCCGGATGGCGGGATCGAGCGGATCGAGGCCCAGACGAGCGAGCAGCTCAATGTCTCGCTCGAGGTCGCGATTCTCTTCCAGCTGGACGGCGGTGCGGCTCCTGAGCTGTACCAGAGGCTGGGCAGCGAACGGAGTATCAAGAGCAGCATCGTGCTCAACGCCATGCGTAACGGCGTCAGAGACGCCGTCGCCACCAAGTCGATCAACCAGATCTTCTCCCCTGATCGCCGCGAGATCGCCAACGACATGCGTGTGGCGATTCAGGACAAGGCCGGAGACCGCATCCAGGTGGTGGACGTCTTCGTGCGTGACATCCAGGCGCCCCCGCGGGTCCGCGAGGCGATCGAGGCGAGGATCGAGCGTGAGCAGCAGGTCGAGCAGGAGCGCTTCCAGACCGAGATCATCCAGGAGCGCGCCCAGCAGGCCGTCGAAGAGGCGCGAGGCATCGCCGAAGCGCAGAAGATCATCTCCGAAGGCCTCACCCCCGAGTACCTGACCTTCAAGTACATCGAGCAACTCGGCACCATGCCGGCCGGTTCAGTCGTGTACGTGCCGACCGAAGGCGGGGTCCCGCTGATGCGCTCGCTCGGAGGTGGGAACTGACGAACCGCCGTCCCATCGAGCTCGTCCGCACGTCGAGGAAGGGGCCCGCGTGACCGCACTCCTGAACCGCATCGGCTCACGCCGCGGACGTGCATGGCTCGCGGCCTCGGCACTCGTCCTCGCCGCAGGCTGTGCGGCGTGCTCGCCCGTCTACGTCGTGAAGGCAGGGATCGCCGAGGTAGGGATTCTGCGGGCCCGGCAGCCGATCCATGTGGTCCTCAACGACAGCACCGTCGATCCGGACACACGTGGGAAGCTTGCCTACGTCGTCGAAGCCCGACGCTTTGCCGCGGACGAGCTGGGGATCGACGTCGGTGATTCGTACACGATGTTCACGCAGCTCGACCGGGACACGCTGGCCATGGTCGTCACGGCCGCGTACCCCGACCGTCTCGTGCCGAAGACGTGGTGGTTCCCGATCGTAGGGCACGTGCCCTACAAAGGGCACTTTTCCCTCCAAGCCGCGCTGAACGAAGAAGCCAGCCTCGCCGCGGAAGGCTACGACACCTGGGTCCGGCCGACGGCGGCGTTCAGTACACTCGGCTGGTTCAACGACCCGATCCTCTCGACCGCCCTCCGTACCGACGAGGTCGAGGTCGTCACCACGGTGATCCACGAGCTCTCCCATCAACATCTCTTCCTACCGGGCCAAGTCACCTTCAACGAGAGCTTCGCCACCTTCGTCGGACGCGTGGGAGCGGCGCGCTATTTCTGTACCCGGGAGGGAAGCGGGCCGGATTCGGTGAAGTGCCAGCGCGCACTCGCCCGCTGGCGGGACGTCCAGCGCTTCAGCCAGTACCTCGACGACTTCGTCGAGCGGTTGGAGGCCGTGTACGACGACCCTGCGCTCACTCCCGAACAGAAGATCGTGGACCGCCTGCCCGTCATCGCGGATGCCCTGCGCGACTTCGACGAGCGGGTGGCTCCCGAGCTCGAAGCACTGACGTTTGCAGGCTTCCGGAACCAGCCGGTCAACAATGCGACGCTGCTGTCGCGGATTCGGTATTACAATCGGCTCGCGGACTTCGACGCCTTCCTGGCGACCCACGACGGGGATCTGGTTCGCGCGCTCGCAGACCTGAAGGAGCAGGCGCCCGAGGCCGCCGATGCGTTCGATCTCCTCCCGCTCACACGCGCCGCAGCTCCGACCGACCCGGACAGCTCGAGCCCCTGAACGGACCCGGCTACTCGGCCGGGATCGTGATCTCCCGGATGATGCTGCCGTAGCTCTCCCAGTACGTGATCTTCTGCACCATGAGCGGATCTTCCATCGTGGGCTGAACCTCGCCGTCCGTGGACACCGCCCGCGACATGACGGTGTGGTCACCTGGCGAGGCGTCCCAATCGAGGTGCCAGAAGGTCCACGTGTGCGGGTCGTCCCGGCCCTCGCCGAGTGTGACGGCCTGCCACGCACCCCCGTCGATGCTGACCTCGACGCGGTCGATAGGCTTGCCCCACGCCGCCCCGTGGATCCGGTAGCCGCCATCCGTGCGGACCACCTTCGCCGGGGTCGAATTGATATTCGTACGGCCGACCCACGTCTCCGCCCACACCCCGTCCTCGTCTGACCCTTCCTGACGCAGCGTGACGTAGTCGCGCGCCATGAACTTCCCCATGAAGCGCGTGTCGCGGACCTCGATCCGGGTCAGCCACTTCACGTTGGCGACCCCATACCAGCCGGGTGCGATGAGCCTCAGCGGGTACCCATTTCCGGTCGGCAGCGCCTCTCCGTTGACCGCCCAGGCGAGGATGATGTCTTCCGCCATGGCATCCTCGATCGAGAGGCTGCGTGCGAACTGCTGCTCGACCTCCATGTCCCGGATCGTTTCCGTACCGACATCCGCGCCGAAGAAGACGACTTCGATGCCCCCGTCCTGCACACCCGCATCACGAAGAAGAGAAGCGAGGGGCGTGCCGGTCCAGGTGGCGTTGTGGACCGCCCCCTGGAAGGTGGCGAAGCCCCGGTTTCCCGCGCACTCGAGAAGCATCGTGACGTCCTGGCTCGGACGTGACTGAATCTGGTCGAGCGTGAACGTCATGGGACGGTCGACCATCCCCCCGATCTCGAGCCGCCACGCCGCGCCATCGAGCTCCGGCATCCCGTAGTGCCCCACCTGGAAGAGATGCTCGGTGGGCGTGACCCACGAGTCGAGCGATTGCCAATCGAGCGTGTTCGCCCGTCCACCCGCCTCGGGTGCATTCGTCCACGGGATCACCGCGTCCTGAGGCGCGATGCGAGCCAACCGCTCGGCGAAGTCGGACGGGAAGACCGCGGCAGCCGCGGCGACGGCACCGCCCCGCCGAATCGCCTCGCGGCGCGTCACGCCCTCGGGCTCCACCAGGTCGAGTCCGTAGAGCTCTGACGGTGTCCGTGCAACGCGGTGTGAGCGATCCGACATGCTTTGCGCCTCCGTTCGGGTGAGACGGCCAATGTGCGGAAAGGATGTCCCCGCCGCCAATCGGGTACCTTGTTCAGAACCCGTCCGTTACCGCGGAGCTCTTCTGAGTCACACCCCACCGACCGACGTCAGCACCCGCGCCATTCTGCGCCTCGCCTGGCCCGTCGCCATCGCCAGCGCCTCGGTCCCGCTCCTCGGCATCGCGGACACGGCGGTCCTGGGCAACACGGGAACGGTCGCCGAGCTTGGTGCCATCGCGGTCGGCGCGCTCGTGTTCAACTTCGTCTACTGGAGCTTCGGCTTCCTCCGGATGGGGACGACCGGATTCACGGCCCAGGCCCTGGGAGCGGAAGACACGGCGGAGGTCCGTGCGACACTCGGGCGAGCGCTGGTGCTCGCCTTCGGCATCAGTCTCGCACTGCTGATCCTTCAGCGTCCGATCATCCGCCTGGCGCTCACCCTTTTCGAGGCAGGCCCGGAGGTCGAGCGACTGGTCCGAGCGTACTTCGACCTGAGGATCTGGGGTGCGCCTGCGAGCCTGGCCACCTTCGGCATCCTCGGTTCGTTCGTGGGCCTGGGTCGCATGCGACACCTTCTCGTCGTCCAGCTCACGCTCAACGGACTCAATATCGTCCTGGACATCGCGCTCGGCGGCGTGATGGGCATGGGTATTCGCGGGATCGCGATCGGCACCGTCATCGCGGAGTGGACGACGCTCGGGCTGGCCATCTGGCTGGCGATTCGTGTGCTCTCGGCCGAGCGCCGGGATGAGGAGCCGTTCTGGCCGCGGCAGAGGATCGTCGATCCGCACCGAGCGCGACGCACACTCGGCGCCAACGCAGACATCATGCTCCGCACGCTCTTTCTCCTGCTCGGCTTCGCCTGGTTCACCAACCAGGGCGCTGCATTCGGCGACGACGTGCTCGCAGCCAACCACGTTCTTCTCCAGTTGATCAGCCTGTCTGCCTACCTCCTCGACGGTTTTGCGCACGCCACCGAGACCTTCGTGGGACGTGCCTTCGGCGCGAGGGACCGCTCGACTTTCGACCTTGCCGTGCGCGTGTCCACCCGGCTGTCCGCCGGATCCGCCGTCGGGCTCGCTGCGCTGGTCCTGCTCGCCGGCCCCGTCGTGATCGCGGGCCTCACGGATCTGGAGCCTGTGCGGGCCATCGCCGCTTTGTACCTGCCCTTCACAGCCATGTACGTCCTCGTTTCCTTCGCGGCCTTCCAGCTCGACGGCATCTTCATTGGTGCCACCGGGACCCGGGAGATGCGGAACGCGAGCATCGCTTCCTGCCTTCTCTTCGTAGTCGGTTCGCTTCCCGCGATCGCGGCATGGACGAACCTCGGCCTCTGGGTCGCCTTCATCGGGTACGTCGTCGTTCGTGCCGTCTTCCTCGGCGCTTACCTCGGTCGCCTTCGCCGCCGAATCACCCAACGCTTTGAGTAATTGCGTGTTTGCCGCGCCTCACGCCCATCTCTAGCTTCGCCGCAGCCGTTCAGCGAGCCATGGACGAAGGCTGGCTCGTGCAGGAATTCCACCCGACGTCGTGGATCGAGCGTGACTTCGGGGATCCGGCGATGCAGCGCCACGATCTGGCCCTGGGGGCCATCAATGGCGAGCTGACCACACTGTTCAGTCGAAGCAGTGGTGAATTACGGGTCAACATGGCTCGGACCGGCCGCATGCACCCCGTCTTTCTCGGAGCGCCGCCGAGCTAGCCGGTCAGGAGGAACGTCGCCTTTACGATCAGTCGACGATCCCGGAAGGTGAACGTCGACAGCGGGTCGGTGGGATCGCGCCTCAATTCGTCGTATGCGATGAAGACGTCGCTCCCGGGCCGATACGTCCATCGGAAGCGAGCACTGGTGCTGAACTGCTCGACAAACGAGTTGTACTGGGTGATCGAGCGGATGGCCATCGTCGGAGAGATCGCAAAGTCGACCCGAATCGATGCCAGATCGACGGTGAAGTCACCACTCGGGAGCTCCACGTCATTCCGGGTCCACGACGCCTCCGACGAGAGCCGATCGGTCAGGCGCGCCCCGAACTTGCCCTGCGTGTCGAAACGATCCCCACCATAGAACTGCTGCGGCGACACCATCACACCGTAGTAGAATCGGCGAGAGGGATTCGAATCGAACGAGACCCGGTACTCGTTGAAGTCGTAGTCGCCCGTGGGGATCACGACGTCGTTCAGAGAGAAGTCGCGGTCGACCCGATCGAAGTTGTCGTTCCACCAGAGGTTCAGGAAGGCACCGTTGTCGAAACGGACCCCGAGCATGGTGTGCCAGCGGTCCGCGACCCGAAGTCCCGTCTGGTCGGTCGTGTAGATGTAGTTGACCATCGGCGATAGAACCCGGATGCCCCAGAAGTCGGGTCGTGGGCTCCGTTCGATGTGCCACTTGGAGGTCCTGATCCCGTTCCGCGGCAGAAAGCCGACCTCGGGGTTGTAGTCGTTCTCGAAGTCGGCGTACTCCCCGTAGATCCGC
This sequence comes from uncultured Gemmatimonadaceae bacterium, assembly GCA_964492085.1. Taxonomy (GTDB): domain Bacteria; phylum Gemmatimonadota; class Gemmatimonadetes; order Longimicrobiales; family Gaopeijiaceae; genus UBA2589. The sequence continues at coordinate 47,378 of CAZBHZ010000010.1, forward strand.
CAGTCGGCGTCGAGCCACTCGGCGTTGATGTAGCTGCCCATCCCGCCCCAACCCTCGTCCTCGCGAGCCGGCGTGGCCGGGTCGTCCACAGGAGCCACCAGACCGGGGGTTTCCGTTCCCGACAGGAAGCCCTGAACCGTGAAGTTCGGGTGAGGGGCGAACACGGCATCGATCGCGTACGTGCGGTTGTGATAGCTCGTGTCGGCAGCGAGGTCACCGAATGCGTCGATGTCCGTCTTGTTGATGAAGAGCGCACCCACCCGTGACCGGCCGAAGTTCCGGCTGAATTTCGCGACGGCGAAGTTCTCCGCTGCCGTGCCCAGCGCCTCGTCCGTCTGAACGCTCATCACGGCGATGTCGTTCTGACCGACCTTCCCGGTCAGACGCGCACCTCCGATGATGGGCACGTTGTCGCCCGTTCTGGTCAGCCCGATGCGACGGCTGAAGAAGAGCTCGGCGTAACGGTTGAACGGGTTGGCTGATCCGATGCGGAACTGCCCCGAATTCTCCAGAAAGAAGTCACGCTTTTCCGGGAAGAAGAGGGCGAAACGGGTCAGATTGACCTGTTCGTCATCGACTTCGGCCTGAGCGAAATCGGTGTTGAGTGTCAGGTCCAGATTGAGGCCGGCGGTCAGGCCGTACTTCACGTCCAACCCGTAGTCACGCTGCCAGTCGTTGCTCTCGACGTTCGATTCGAGGGTGCTGCTTCCGCCACCCGTCACGAACGGCGTCACTCTCAGGTCCATGCCACGGTTGAGGGACTCCATGCCTTCGAGCACACCGGCCATGCTCACGCGCGTGATGGTGAATTCCTTCGAGATCGGGGCCCAGAACGCCTGCTCGTTCTTCCCGCCCATGTTGCGCATGATGTTCATGCCCCAGCTCTGCTGATCGGCATCGCTGAAACGAACCGTGACCATCGGGATCGCGATCTCGGCGACCCACCCGTCGTCGAGCGTCCGGGCGGCGACGTGCCACACGCCATCCCAGTCGCGGTTGATGTTCGAGCTGGAGAAGCCGAACTGTCTCGCCCCTCCCTGCCCCTCGTTGAAAATCTGCTGGTCGAGCTGCGCGCCGAGCGGGTTCGTCACGAACATGTAGCCCGAGCGAGAGTCTCTGAACGTGTCGAGGATGATCTGGATGTTGTCTTCGTCCAGGATCCGGTCGGAATCCCGCCGCATCTCGGTCGCGACCACACCGTGCTCGGACCGCTCCCAGGCACGCACCCCGATGTACAGCGTTTCCGCGTCGTACAGTAGATGGATCTCGGTGTCCTCTGTCGCACGGGCTCCCTCGATCGGTTCCTGCTGGATCAGTTCGTCGATCAGCCCGGCGCGACCCCATATGTGCTCCTCGAGGAGGCCGTCGAGAACCGGAGCGACGTCTGTCCTGACCGCTCGGACCCGATATCCGTCGCCCGCCTGTTGAGCGTCCACGCCGCTCCCAGAAACGGCCATCGCGCCCAGAACGAGCAGCGTCCATCCTGCTGAACATCGAGTGGTCGAGCGCATAGCGGTTTCGGAATCGTTCACGGATTGAGGTGACGCCACACCACGGACACGCGACGGAGCGTCATTGATGACGAAAGATGAGAACATTGCGTTGCTGTGAGTACCGGCTCGATCTTGGCGACCGAACATCGCCCGCAAGAACAGTACTCAGGGAGCAGACCCATCAAGAGCGATATCGAGATCGCCCAGGAAGCCGAACTCCGTCCGATTCAGGAGATCGCTGCGAAGATCGGGCTCGGTCCGCAGGACATCCAGCCGCATGGCCACTACAAGGCCAAGATTCCACTCGACGTAGCCAAGTCGAGCGGTGGGAGCGACGGCAAGCTCGTATTGGTCACGGGTATCAGCCCGACCGCGGCCGGTGAAGGCAAATCGACGGTCTCGGTGGGCCTCGCCGACGCCTTGAACCTGCGCGGACGCAACCCGGTGCTCTGCCTGCGCGAGCCAAGCCTCGGACCCGTCTTCGGAATCAAGGGTGGGGCGGCCGGCGGCGGGCACAGTCAGGTCGTGCCGATGGAGGAGATCAATCTCCACTTCACCGGGGACTTCCACGCGATCAGCTCCGCGCATGGTCTGCTGTCGGCGGTCCTCGACAACCATCTGTACCGACCGAACACGCTCGGTATCGACCCGACACGCATCACGTGGCCTCGTGCGATCGATATGAATGATCGTGCACTGCGCAGCATCGTGGTGGGCCTAGGGGGCCGGACCGGGGGTGTCCCACGTCAGGACGGCTTCGTGATCACGGCTGCGTCCGAGATCATGGCGATCTTCTGCCTGGCGGACGGCACGAGCGATCTGAAGGAGCGCCTCGATCGGATCATCATCGGCTACACGCGCTCCGGCGAGCCGATTCGAGCCGAGGGGCTGGGCGTATCCGGTGCGATGGCCGCACTTCTCAAGGATGCCGTGAACCCGAACCTGGTGCAGACGCTCGGAGGTACGCCGGCGCTCATCCACGGTGGCCCGTTCGCGAACATCGCTCACGGGTGCAATTCGCTCACCGCGACCCGCGTCGGTCTTTCCCTGGGTGATGTGGTGGTGACCGAGGCCGGCTTCGGCGCGGACCTCGGCGCTGAGAAGTTCTTCGACATCAAGTGCCGCTTCGGTGACCTTAACCCCGAGGCCGCGGTGATCGTGGCCACCGTCCGCGCGCTCAAGATGAACGGTGGGAAGTCGAAGGACGACCTCGCGACCGAAGATGTGGATGCCGTGCGGCGAGGCTTCGTGAACCTGAAGGCTCACGCCGAAAACGTTCGGAAGTTCGGGGTACCCCCGATCGTAGCGCTCAACCGTTTCGCCACGGATACCGACGCGGAACTCGCCGTGGTGATCGACGGATGCGCCGAGATGGGTGTTCGCGCGGTCGTCGCCGACCCATGGGGTGGCGGCGGGGCCGGCTGCCTCGATCTCGCGGACGCGGTCTGGGAGGCACTCGAGAGTGGCGATGCCGCCTATCAACCCCTGTACCCGAGCGACATGGGTCTCATCGAAAAGATGGAGAAGGTCGCCCGGGAGATTTACGGTGCGGATGGCCTCGACATCCATCCATCCGCGGCAAAGGAGATCGAGGTCCTGGAGGCGGCGGGGCTCCGCGAGGCGCCGGTGTGCATCGCGAAGACCCAATACTCCTTCTCGGACGACCCTGCCCTTCTGGGTCGCCCGTCCGGGTTCAACATCCACGTGCGCGAAGTGACGCCGTCCGCGGGCGCAGGATTCGTGGTCGCGAAAACCGGCGCGATCATGACGATGCCCGGCCTCGGGGCGGTGCCTTCCGCCATGAACGTGGATCTGGCCGACGGCGTGGTTACGGGTCTGTTCTGATTGCGCGCGGGCGGGCCACAACAGCCTGAAACGACGGGGAGGGGAGTCCGCGATCGGGCTTCCCTCCGGCGCGTCGGCCCATTGCGTGATATCGTCAGCCCCCTGTCACCTCGATGAGCCGGAGCCACCCGTGTATCGCGTCCGACTGACCCTCTTCTTCACGCTCACCCTCGCCATCGGCGTGAGCGACGCTACTGCCCAGGACGCCCGCTGGCCGGTCGACCTCGACATGATCGCCAAGATCCGCGAGGAGGGACTCCAGCGCTCCGAACTGCCGAACACCTTCTCCTATATGACGGACGTGATCGGCGCGCGGCTCACGAACTCGGATGACATGCTCCGAGCCCAAGAGTGGGTGGTCGGAGAAATGGAGCGCATGGGGCTCGAGAACGTCGACCGCGAGCCGTTCATGGACTACGGCGTGAGCTGGGACAACGAGTACGTCTCCCTGCATATGCTCGAACCGGACTACTCCCCGATGGTCGGCTATCCGATCGCACACACACCCGGGACGGACGGGAGGCAGCAGCTCTCCGCGGTGATCGGCGACGTTCACACCCGCGCCGACCTCGAGCAGTATCGTGGCAAGCTCAGGGGCATGGCCGTGCTCTCGACGCCGCCCGCCGCGGTCGATCAACGTCGCTTCGAGACGGGCACGCCACGTCGGACAGAGGAAGAACTGCGTGCCCTCCAGCAGGACGTCATCGTTCCGCCTCCCGGCCCCGACCCGTACTTCTCCCGTCTATATCCGCCGGCACCGACCAACCCGGAGGTCCTGACCGCCGCCGAGAAGCTGGCCTTCTACGTCGAGGAGGGGGTCGCCGCCGTCCTCGAATCGAGCAGCGGCTGGCCGGGAGCCGTTCGCGGCTTCGCGCGCGCGGGTGCGAAGATCGATCGATGGGCGCGGGCGGAGACCATGGGCTCGGTCCCCGTGATCGCCATCACCCCCGAGCACTACAACCGGATGTATCGCATTGCGGCCCGCGGAATTCCCGTCGAGGTCGAGGTCGAGGTGAGAAACCGGCATGGCGAGGAGGTCACGCAGGCGCACAACGTCGTCGGAGAGATCCGCGGAACCGACCGGGCAGACGAGGTCGTCATGCTCGGGGCGCACTTCGACACGTGGCACGCCAGTCCGAATGCGTCGGACAATACCTCGGGTGTCGCCGTCATGCTCGAGGCGATGCGCATTCTCAAGGCGGTCGGCGCCGCACCGAGGCGGACCATCCGCATCGCACTCTGGTCCGGCGAGGAACAGGGTCTCTGGGGCTCTCGAGCGTACGTTCGGGAGCACTTCGGCGATCCGGGCGATCCGTCGATCGGAGTGACGGACAACTACGACCGATTTTCCGTCTACTTCAACCAGGACTACGGGCCAGGTGAGTACCGGGGGATCTGGTTGCAGGGCAACGAGCATGTCCGGGCGCCGTTTTCCGCCTGGATGGAGCCCCTGCGTGACATGGGGATGACGACGATCTCACCCCAGGGCGTCGGCAGCACCGACCACGTGCCCTTCGACGATGTGGGGCTTCCGGCTTTTCAATTCCTTCAGGCGCGGGTCGGGGGCACCGGCGGTCACACGAACCTCGACTTCTTCGACACGATCCCGCTGGACCATCTCCGGAAGAATGCGGTCATCATGGCTGTCTTCGTTTATCATGCCGCGATCGCAAACGAAGTGCTCCCACGCCGGGGCGCCCGGTAGGGTTACCTCCGAGCGGATGCCGCGAACGCGTGCCTCAGGAGTCGTCCCTCGACGTCGCTGAACACGTCGTGCATGCCAGCCGAGGCGCCCTCCAGCGCATAGGCCACCGAGGTATCGGTCCGGGCACCTGAGCGAACGATCTGCACGAGCCGGGCCATGGCGCCCTCCTGCCCGTTTCCGAAGTCGCTCAGCGTCGACCGGCGACCGAGCCGCTCGAGCGCCAATGCCCCCAACAGATCGAGACGCGTGACATTGCCGCCACGGAAGCCCGCACTCGGGGTCGCCTCGACGACGCCAGTCCATGCCTCATTGGCCGCCTCGCCGTCACCTGCGTCCGCGCGGGCCAGTCCAAGGAGGAACCTCGCGAGTCGCTCCTCCGGCTCGTACGGTCGCCCTTGGCCAAGGCGTTCCGGCCAGGTCATAGCTGCCTCGAAGTGCGTTTCGGCCGTATGCGCATCGCCACGATCGAGCGCCGCAAGTCCAGCCATGAGATGTGCGTGCGAGAAGAGATCATGTGCTTCCGAGGAGTGCTCCGAGGGAAGCACGCGGATCTGCTCCATGATCCGCAGCGACTCTTCATATCCACCCACTTCGTTGAGACTCCGGACGTGCAGGAGCGCGAGATCGAAGTCGTCGGGAAAGACATCCAGCGCACTGCCGGACACCTCGAGCGCCGTTTCCCATCGCCGTTCGCGCTGCAGCTGCTGCACCAGCGGGATCCGGAGAAGACGTTCCGTCGGATCCAGCTCGATTCCCCGACGTAGATCACGCTCCCGATCCTCCGCATGAGCACCGGCGAGCAGCGCACGTGTCGTGTAGAGCGGGCCGTAGTCGGGCTCGTCTCCAAGGCTTCTGAGCAGCGGCCCAGCCTCGTCGATTCGATCGCGAGCCGCGAGCACCAGGGCGCTCAGGTACGACCAGCCCCAGTGGTCCGAGACGGACGAGGCCCACGCCAGCACCGGCACCATTTCCCGTCGGAACGGAAAGACGAAGTCGACGGAGAGGTCCTCACCCAGCGCCGCCGAGTCGCGGACCGCATGGGCACGCCACGCGCGGGCCAGCGGCTCGGCCACCGTACCCTCGGCCAGCGCCATCACGGTGAGTGCATCGTCGAGACGTCCGAACGCGGCATACGTCAGGCCGAGTTCGAGGATCTCCTGACCCGGATACTCCCCACGTAACCGCGCCCGAAGCGTGCCAGCCCCGCCCGAGGTCGATCCATCCGCGAGCCAGCGCTCCACCGTCGGGACGTGGGACATCGGATCGATCTGGGAGATCCGATCGAGTGCCCTGCTCCAGGATCCCTCATCCCCCTGGAGTCGGGCGATCACGGCAGACGCGTGAAGGCCCGGAAGTGCATAGGCATCATAGTCGAGAGCGAGGCCCGCGTACCTGACTGCGTCATCGAGCCGACCCGAGCGAAGGTCGAGAGCAGCCAGCTGCTGATACGCGACCGACCGGTACGCGGTCGAGCGGGAGGCCCACCCGTACGTCTCGCGAGCGTTCAGATCATCGCCTTCCGCAGCGTAGAGGTTTCCTGCGATGAAGTTTGCCTCGGCATCGTACGCGTCCAACTGCAGCGCTCGACGCACGAGGGCGAGTCCGTCTGGGTACCGAGCGCGACGGTATTCCAGGTCGGCGAGGCCCAGGAGCGCGTCCCGGTGCCACGGCTCCACGTCGAGCACGGCCTCGTATGCGGCACGCGCCTCGGGTAGGCGCCGCCCCTGGACCAGTTCCGAAGCCGCTTCGGCCGTACGATCGGCCCACGGAATCGACGGCATCGCCTCCGGTGACGTCGTGAACGGGCGATCGAGTCTCGTAGCCGCCGGGTCGGTGTCGTAGCGAAGTCCGAGACCGGACAGCATGACGGTGACGTCCTCCCCGAGGGGTACGTCAACCGTCCACGAGATGGGTTCGAGGACTTCGAAGTCGGTCTCCGCGGCAACGATCGTGTCTTCCCCGACCGTGACGAGGAGTGTGTCGGTGCCCTCCACAAACGCATGCGCGCGAACGGTGAGGACTCTCTCGTCGCGCTCCACGAACAGTGCACCCTCCCTCGACGCTTCTGTCAGCCCACCCAGCCCCTCTACAGGGAACCAGGTCTCGGACCAACGATCGGACGCCCCCGGCTCGAAGCCGACCTCGGAGATCGGGTTGATCTCACCGGAGGGGGAATACTGGACAAGAAGACGACCGGCCTGGAACTCGACGTACTGTCCGTCAGTGTCGGTGAGGAGATCCTCCCAGATACCACCCTGCCGGGACAACGCCCACAACCAGAGTTTCTGGCCGGGGATGTCCTCGTAGCGTCCCCAATGTCCGAAGCCGTAGCCGTCGTCCTGGTAGTAGCCCCCGAAGAAATCCTGGTACGAACCCACGACGTGGTAGGACTTGTTGCCCCCGAATCGGTTCTCATCGTACACGGTGAGGCGGCGGCCATCCGGGTCCACCGGCCATCGACGCTCGGCGCCGGGATGTTCGAGATAGGCGTTCCCGGGGATCGAGAGAATCAGATCATCCTGCGCGAATGCGGCACCGGTCATCCAGTTGTAGTACGGATGCTCGACGAGCGTCGGGTTCTGCCACTGCGCGTGCGTCTCGAAATATGCCCGATCCGCGGGAAGTCGAATCTCGACCCGCCAGCGCGTCCGTGACGGGAGGTCCATCGCCCCGACGAAGACACTGGCACTTCCGTCGTCGTTCTCCCGGGTCAGATACTCGACCGGGGTCGCGGTGGCGGGCGTATGCCCGATCACGCCGAAGTTGAACTCGATGCCACCGGACGTCCACGGTCCGCGCAACGCGATGTTGCGGAATTTCATCACCTCGTTGCGGTAGATGAATTCATGCCCGGTCGACTTGACCCGCGCCCCCCACACCTTCCCTCCCACCTCGGGCAGTACCCAGACCTCGATCCACGGGTTCTCGAGGGTCACGACGGTCCACTCCCGGGGCTCCGCGTCGTGCGCGTACCCCTCGAAGCGGTGGTACGGATAGAGTCGAGTGTCCTGCGTCAGAACCGGTAGTGGATTTGGCTCGGAAAACTCATACGTGGGCAGCGTCCGCCGCTCCTCCGATACGGTCGCCCGCTCCTGACCCAAGGCGGCAGAGGCCCCCGTAAGCAGCTGGAAGACCAGAAGAACGTTGGCGGCGAGAAGCGAAACGCGACGATTCGGCATCGGGAGCATCACGAGGTGTGGGTCCGGCGAGGGCTGACACGATGCGTCGGCAGGGGGCCCGCCGGCAAACCGAGCCCCCTGGAGCCCACCACCTCGGGATGTTGCGAGTCATACATCACTATATTACTATTTGGTTATGCGCTCCCTTTCTTACCCCCTGGATCTCATGTCAGAAAAGCTGCCGTCTGAGGTGATCGAGCTCGTTGCGGACCGTTTTCGCGTCCTCGCGGAACCGGCGCGTCTGCGGATCCTGAACACGCTGATGCAGGGGGAGCTGACGGTGTCGGACCTCGCCAAGGAAACCGGACTCAACCAGGCCAACCTGTCGAAGCATCTGAGTGTTCTCCGGGCATCGGGCTATGTGGCTCGCCGCAAGGACGGCCTGTACGCGTATTACGCGATCGCGGACCACTCCGTGTGGGCGCTGTGCGAAATCATGTGCGGCCGCCTGGAGGAACAGGCTGAAGAACAGAGCGCCCTCCTCAATGGCAACTGACCCCTCCCTCCTCACTCCACGTTTCAGGAACTAGCCAGTCACGATGACGGACTTCCTCACAGGACCTTGGCCTTGGTACATAGCCGGCCCGCTGATCGGACTTTCGGTCCCGATCGTCTTCCTCTACTCGGGGCGGAAATGGGGCATTTCTTCGACCTTCCGCGACGTCTGCGCGGCTACATTTCCAGGCGGCTCGGAGTACTTCCAGTATTCCTGGAGGGACCGGGGGGCATGGCGGCTCACCATGGCGATCGGGCTGGTCATCGGAGGCTTTCTGGCCGGCCTCACGACGACCGACGGTCAGCCGATCTCCGCGGCCACCCAGGCAGATCTCGGGGCCCTGGGTATCCTCAGCGTAGACGGCCTCGTCCCCTCGGAGATCTTCTCGTGGAGCGGTCTGACGACCGTTCCGGGTTTTGTGATGATCATCGTGGGTGGCTTCCTGGTCGGCTTCGGGACCCGCTATGCGGGCGGCTGTACGTCCGGTCATGCGATTTCAGGCCTCTCACTCCTGCGCGTGACCTCGCTGGTCGCCGTGGTGGGCTTCTTTGCGGGCGGCCTGCTGTCCACCCACGTGATTCTTCCTCTGCTCCTCGGAGGTGGTTTCTGATGGCTGAGCTTGAAGATCCAACACAACACGCCTCAGTCCGGGACCGCTCGATGCCCACGAAAACGGAGCGGCTCTGGCCCTATCTCCTCCTCGGGATCGCGCTCGGCATCGTGTTCACGCGATCCGGCGTCGTGTCGTGGTTTCGTATTCAGGAGATGTTCCGATTCCAGTCATTCCACATGTACGGGATCATCGGATCGGCGGTCGCGGTCGGTGCGATCAGCGTTCAGTTGATCCGGCGGTTCGGGGTACGCTCCGTCACGAACCGACCCATGGAGATGCCGACCGAATCATTCACCGCACCCGGGAAGCAATACTGGCTCGGGGGCAGCGTGTTCGGACTAGGCTGGGGCCTTCTCGGTGCCTGCCCCGGACCCATCTACGTCCTTTTGGGCAACGGTGTCACGGTGATGCCGGCGGCCTTCCTCAGCGCGCTCGCGGGCGCCTGGGTGTACGGCGCCCTCCGCCACCGCCTGCCGCATAGCTGATTTCAAGGAGACCCTTTTCATGTTCTTCCGTCAGATCTTCGACCCTGAACTGGCCCAGTACGCCTACGTACTCGGCTGCCAACGCACCGGGGAAGCGCTGGTCATCGACCCCGAGCGCGATATCGATCGCTACGTGCAGATCGCAAGCGAGGAGGGTCTGCGAATCGTCGCAGCCACCGAAACACACATTCACGCCGATTTCCTCTCTGGTCTCCGGGAGTTCGGAGAACAGCATGACGTGAAGCTCTATCTCTCGGACGAGGGCGACGACGACTGGAAGTACAACTGGGCCAAGGACTCGGATTACGACGTCCACTTCCTGAAGGACAACGACGAGTTCATGATCGGGAACATCCGGGTACAGGCTCTGCACACGCCGGGTCATACGCCGGAGCACATGAGCTTCCTCGTGACCGATATGGGAGGCGGAGCGAACGAGCCCATCGGGATCGCGTCGGGCGATTTCGTCTTCGTCGGCGACCTTGGACGTCCCGACCTGCTGGAGACCGCTGCCGGTGTCAGCGGCGCCCGTGAGCCCTCGGCCCGCCGCCTCTTTGCGTCGACCAGGCGCTTCCTAGCGCTCGAGGATCACGTACAGGTGTGGCCAGGACACGGTGCCGGAAGTGCGTGTGGCAAGGCGCTCGGTGCTGTACCGATGTCGACCGTCGGATACGAGCGGAAGTTCAACGCCGCGCTCGGTTTCGATACCGAGGACCGCTTCGTCGGGTCGATCCTCGAGGGACAGCCGGAGCCCCCGCTGTACTTCGCACGTATGAAAGACCTCAATAAGAACGGAGTCCCCATTCTGGGCGACGTGCCGATGCCGAAGCTGTTCGGTATCGAGGAGCTCGTCGAGCGGGGCTCCACGGAGGGCGCCGTCATCGTCGACACCCGGGCGGACCGCAAAGGCTTCATGGCCGGCCATGTTCCCGGCTCCCTCCACGCGCCACTGGGAATCAACTTCCCCATGATCGTCGGTTCGTACGTCGACCCGTCGACGGATATCTACCTGATCGCAGACGCCTCCGACATCGACCTGGCCGTGCGCACACTGGTCCGGATCGGATACGACAGGATCGCGGGCTTCGTGCCTCCGTCAGCACTCGTCGAATGCGAGCTCGCGACCGAAACCATCCCATGGATCGACTTCGCGGATCTGCCCGACGAGGTCGACACCCAGATGTGGACGGTCCTCGATGTGCGGGGCGCGGCCGAGTTCGGCGGCGCGCACATCCCGGGCGCGATGAACATCGCGCACACACGTCTGGCCTCACGACTGGCCGAAGTGCCCCGGGACAAGCCCGTCATGGCCTATTGCCGATCGGGCAACCGCGCATCGGCCGCGGCGGCCCTCCTCGCGAGAGCGGGCCTCGAGGTGACCCTCGTCGACGGACCCTTCTCATCCTGGGCCGGACTCCAGCGTACCGCGGAGCCTGCGGGGGTCGCTTGACCCGCCGGTCGACAATTCCGGGCGAGGGAGCCGGCCATGGCCGGCTCCTCGCCCTGCTCCACCGATTTCCACTCGGACGATCACTCCAGGGCTACCAGCGAGCGGACTTCAATCGTGATCTGGCCGCCGGCATCACGGTTGGGGTCATGCTCATCCCCCAAGGAATGGCCTACGCCCTGATCGCCGGGCTGCCACCCGTCTATGGGCTGTATGCCGCACTCGTCCCCCTGATCGTGTACGGCCTTCTCGGCACATCGCGCCAACTCGCGGTGGGACCGGTCGCGATGGTCGCGCTTCTGGTGGCGAATGGAGTCGGACATCTCGCCGGCGGGGACGCGGGCCGATACCTGGCACTCGCGGTGACGCTGTCCCTGCTCACCGGAATCATCCAATTGACGATGGGGCTGCTTCGCGCCGGCTTCCTCGTAAATCTCCTCTCGCACCCGGTCCTGGCGGGCTTCACGTCGGCGGCCGCCATCATCATCGGGATGAGCCAGCTCGGAGGGCTGACTGGACTGGCGATCCCCAAGGGCCCCGTCCACGAGATGCTCATTGGAGCCCTCGGGCAGTCCGATGCGACGCACGTACCCACCCTCCTGCTGGGTGGCGGTGCGATCCTCGCCGGGCTCGGGCTCAGGCGCTGGGCGCCGAAGCTCCCCGCACCGATGCTCGTAGTCGCCGTCGGAACACTGACTTCCTGGGGTCTGGCACTCGGTGCCGAAGGTGTCGCGATCGTTGGTGAGATCCCGACCGGCCTCCCGAGTCTAGCCGTGCCGGGCGTCGGCTTCGCCGGTGTGCCATCGGTCGCGGACGTCGTGCTCCTCCCCAGCGACGTGACCGCCCTCGTCCCGATCGCCCTCGCGATCGCCCTCGTCGGCTTCATGGAGTCGATCGCGGTGGCAAAGGTGTACGCCTCACGTGAGCGATACGACATCGACGCGGACCAGGAATTGAAGGCACTCGGCGCGGCCAACATCGCCGGATCCCTCTTCCACTCCTTCCCCGTCACCGGTGGTTTCTCACGCACCGCGGTGAACGCACAGGCGGGTGCTCGGTCGCAGCTCTCCTCTCTGATCGGCGTGTTGGTGATCGGAGTTACCCTCCTCGTTTTGACACCACTCTTCTACCACCTGCCGAAAGCGATCCTGGCCGCGGTCATCGTCGTCGCCGTGGCGGGCCTGGTGGACCTTCGTACCGCCCGGACGCTCTGGACCGTTGACCGCCGAGATTTTGCACTCATGCTGGCGACCTTTGTGGTGACGCTCGCCCTTGGCATCGAAGAGGGGATCCTGACCGGGGTGGCGCTCTCGGTCATCGTCGTCCTTCACCAGATCGCCACGCCACACATCGCTGTCCTCGGGCGGATGCCCGACTCGAATCAGTACCGGAATGTCCTCCGGAACCCCGACGTGGTCGTCGAGCCGGATATCGCGGTAATCCGCATGGACGCCTCCCTCTTCTACGGGAATGCGGAAGCGTTTCGTGACGCGGTGCGCAACGCAGTGCGCGATCTCGGGCCGGGCTTCACGCTCGTGCTCGACGCCTATCCGATGAACCGAACCGACTCGACTGGTCTGCACGTGCTTCGGGAGCTCATCGACGAGATCCGGCGCTGCGGCGGAGACCTCCGGATCGCAGGGACCAAGGGGCCACTCCTGGACGCACTCTGTGTGAGTGGCGTCGTGGAGGACATCGGTGAGGACCACCTGCACTCCGAAGTCTGGCGTGCAGTAGAGGCGGTGCGACGTCCCGTGGCCGCATAGTCAGCTTTCGAACGCCAGAACGCTGTGAGCGTCGGCTCAGAGCACGACGTCGCCGCCGGGATCTCGCGTCCCCAGCTCCTTCAGAATCCGCTCGGCCTCGGCGCGCACCTCGGCTTCGGTCTCGAGATCACGCTGTGCCCGATCCCATAGCGGCTCCCCGACTTCTCCCAACGGGACCACAAGCACCGCCCCCTCGACCGCGGAGTCTCCGAGGAGGCTGGCAGCCATTTCGATGAGTGCAGGCTCCTCGTCGTCACTCATCTCCACGAGAAGCGCGACGCCCTCCTCGATCGCGTCCACGACCCATACCTCGGGCTCACTCTTCTTCATACACGTACCTCACGATCACATGGCCACCCGAATCGAAGAGAGTGGCTTCGTCTCCATTGTTGTTCCATACGGGTCGACCATTGTTCATGAAGAAGGAGACCCCGTCGGTCGAGCCATACCCGGTGTAGACCACCACGGAGCGACTCGGTGCGATGCTGGCACCCGGCGGGAAGCGGAAGCACCGACTCGAGAGGTCGCACAGGCGCCACAGGCCGATGCCGAGTCTCGTTCGGCTCCGATTCTCGATCACCACGTACTCGTCGTTGAGGTTGTCCGCGTCATCACCGCGAGCGTCGGCATGAACCGTGACGGACAGCAGACCCCCGAGGCCCGCCGCGTTCGTGACCCCGGGCGTACTCGTGCCCGCAGGGGCGCGTGCCTCAGTACGGGGGTCTGAGGCTGCCGGGATCCCCTCTTGGTAGGGGTTGTCTCCAAGCACCACGCTGTAGCGGCCGTCAGCATACCCGAAGATCGTGACGGTCCCGTCACGGTCCGTACGGAGTACCCGATCCGCGTACGACGTATATGCGGCCAGGGCGTCCGGGCGGGGATGGTCGTAGGCGTTCCCCTCACCGACGGAGATAACCACCAGCTCGGGCTCCACGGCATCGAGAAAAGCGTACGTGAAGCCATTGGACGCGCCGTGGTGGGGTGCCTTGAGGAGGGTCACGTCCTCGACCAGACCCCCATCCAGCCAGAAGTCCAGCTCCTCGTGCTCGGAGTCCCCGGTCAGAAGTGCCGAAAACTCCCCGTACCGGAGTACGACACCGACGGATCGGTCGTTCTGCTCTTTGGTGTGGGACGGAAGCGGAAGGATTTCCAGAGAGACGCCCCCGAGCAGAAGGCGACGAGGAACGGCTTGGAGGTAGCGCACGTCCAGCCGCTCGACGTGGGCCATGAGCTCCAGGTACGTCTTTGTCGTGTGCGGGGTCCCGTTGTCGAGATACGTCTGGACAGGTCGCGCCGTAAGCACGTCGTCCAGGCCACCGATATGGTCGACGTGAGCATGTGTGGCGATCAGGAGAGCAAGTTGGTCGACGCCGAGGCGTGTCAGCTGCCGAAGCGGAGATCCCCGGCCCGCATCGATCATCGCGAACCGACCGTCCGGCGCGCGGATCACGATCGCATCCCCCTGACCAACATCGAGGAAGGTGACCCCGATGGGAGCCTCCTGTGCGGCCAGGGTGTGCGACACATCGGGCATGCCCGACACAACGAGTACAGCGACGAGCAGCCCGACAATTGGGTGAGCCATGGAGCGAAGTCGAGGTGCGACCATGGGGAACGATACGTGACGGATTGAGTCGGGACGACTGCCAATCCACCTTGCCGGGATGTCACCTGACCTCCCCACGGCACCCCACGACCCCTGGGCCGACCAGTACGAGCTGGTCATGGCACTCACCTTCGGCGATCTGTACGAGCAGATGACCGCGAGTACCCTGGCCGAAGTCGACCGCCTGGTTCCGCCGGACGCGACGATCCTCGACCTGGGCGCGGGTGCGGGCCGGATGGCCCTTCCGCTCGCCCGCTCGGGTCGCCGGGTCATCGCGGTCGACCGATCGGACCGGATGCTTACCGCATTGCGGCAACGCTCTTCGGCGCTCGGACCCAAGGTCGCAGATCGGATCCAGCTCAGGCGTACCTCGATGACCCATCCGGGCGCTATCGGCCCGGTCAACCTCGTTCTATGCGTCTTCACCGTCGTGGCGTACTGCCTGACCGAAGACGAACTGCGCTCGACGTTCCGAGTAGCGTTCGACGCATTGCCCGCCGGCGGGCCCTTCCTTCTGGACGTGCCCGAGCCCGAGGTCTTCGAACCGATGGAGATCGAGAGCGGAGAGCTGATCCGTTCCGTCGCGATGAACGAGGTCGATCCCGGGATCTACGATTACCGCGAGCATACCGTGGTGCGGACTCCGGACGGACCGATCGAGTATCGGGACGGCTTCCGTCTCAGGCGCTGGAGCCTGGATGAAATCAAACGCAGTCTCAGACGATCGGGCTTCACGACGATCGAGGATGCGACTGAACGTTTCCCGGATCTGGGTGCCCGTTACCTCGTCGCGCGCTCGTCCGGGGTCAGTTCGAAGGCAGGGTGACGGACATCCCCCACCCCTCTTCGGGCCGCACAGGCATGGTCGGATTGATCTGAACCCAGCCGACGGAGAGTTTCCGTGCCATGACCGCGGAGAAGGTGCCCCCGACCAGACCGAAGAAGAGCGCACCCCGGCGCTGGTCCCTCGCATCCTGCAGAACGTCCAGCTCCTCGCGGGACACCGGGTTCACGCAGTACGTGTTGCTCTCACTCGAGGTGCAGGCGTCGACCTTTCCGAACCCGACCGAGGGACCGATCGCATAACCAAGCGCAGAAAACGCAGCGCCTCCAAGGACCGCGCCTCCAAGCATCCACATGCCCGGGCTACCCTTCGTCGTTCGGCGCTCGAGCGTCACTTCGTCGAGGGCCAGTGTCTCCCGTCGCATCGGCGCAGGATCACAGATGGGAGCATCGCCATGCATTTCACCGGCCCTGCACACTGGCTTACCGCGACTGAGCAACGTGAAGAAGTTGCCTTCCACGGAGAGAACCCGGCCCACGACGTCCCCATTCACCCGTACGGAGTCGCCGGCGAACAGGCCCGTCGCAGGAGTGGTCTGGTCAGCGGTCTGGGCTTCCGCCCCTGCAGCCGCGCATCCGAGCACGGTGAGCGCAGCTGCGAAGGTCCGCACGCGGCGGACCAGAACTCGTCTTTTCAAAGCAGTGGTCTTTGGACAGGGCGACCGTGCATACGGTCTCGGTCATCGACTAGGATGACAAATAACGCGCCTGGAGAGTTGAGCGAGAAGTGCTAGAAGTCTTCGCTCGCCTGCTGTGACCGCCGGTAGAAGAAGACGCCCAAACCGAGGGCGGTGGCAGCGGCCAGGGAGATCAGGAGGATCTTGAGTGCCATGGTCAACAGGCCCATCACCCACGCCGTGATCGGTACCATCAGGATCTTGAGCGCTTCCACGATGATGAAGCCCAGAATGCCGGCAATCGTAACGCCGCCCGCAAATCGCATCATCAACATGTCCGGTCCTCCTGCCTCGTGTCGTCACCGGGTTCTACGTGAAGCCCCGTCACGGTGTTTCAGACGATACACCGCGGCGCTCCGTTGTACGGAGCAACCATCAGGCACCCCAGCCCCCCGATGCCTTGGGTCGCCTCAGTTACCCGGCACGTCTAGCGAGAACGTCCATACCGTCGGTGAGTCGGCATCGGGACGGGTGCGTCGAGTCGCGCGTCCACCGAGGATCGTGATGTATTGGCGACCATCGATGGCATACGTCATCGGTGACGACGTACCCCGGCCGACTTCAGCGGACCACACCTCCTCTCCAGAGCGTGCATCGAAGGCGATCATCCTGTCCCCGCTACCCCAGAACACGAGATTGCCCGCCGTCGAGAGGGTTCCCCCGTTTTCTCCCTGAGACTCCACCCGCCACACCTCGCGATTCTGCGCCGGATCCCACGCCAGGAAGAAGGTGGTCGGGCCCTGGATCTCGGGACGGGCGGGCCGCTCTCCTCCGCGGAAGACTGTCCCCGTATTCCAGACACCCTTCGTGTACTCGAGGCTCTCGGTCATCGCGTAGAAGAAATTGTTGTTCTTCGCCGGTAGATAGACGAGCCCCGTCTCCTGATTGAACGCCATCGGCGGCCAGTTGTGGGCGCCGGTCGGTCCGGGGGCGAGATAGACCCCCTGCCCCGTCTGACCGTACCGGGCCTCGGGCGCCTCGATCGGCCGACCCGTTTCGGGATCGATCCCGGTCGCCCATGTCACGTCGTCCGCAAACGGCTCGGCAGAGATGAATTCACCGGTGACACGATCGATCACGTAGAAGAAGCCGTTCTTCGGGGCCTGAACGATGACCTGGCGCATGCGGCCGTCGATCTCGATATCGAGGAGCATGAGGGGCTGCGTCGCGGTGTAATCCCAGTCGTCACCGGGTGTGGTCTGATAGTGCCACCTGTACTCGCCTGTGTCGCCATCGAGCGCGACGATGGAGGAGAGGTAGAGGTTGTCCCCGCCACCGGGGCTACGGTACTCGCGACTCCACGGTGAGCCGTTACCCGTTCCGATATAGAGCAGGTTGAGCGCCCCGTCGTAGACCATCGCGTCCCAGACCGTGCCGCCTCCTCCGATCGTCCACCACTCACCGTTCCACGTTTCGGCGGCCCGCTCCATCGCCTCACTCTCGAAGCCGTCCGCAGGATTCCCGGGCACCGTATACGTGCGCCACAGCTGCTCACCGTCCTCGACGTCGTAGGCCGTCACGTAGCCACGCACACCGTATTCCGCACCGCCGTTCCCGATGACGACCTTGTCCCGGAATACGCGAGGCGCACCCGTAATGCTGTAGTCCTCACCGGCAGGCGTCGTCTGCACCGTCCAGACGACATGGCCGTTGTGCCGATCGAGGGCGACGAGGCGTCCATCGAGCAGACCGACGAAGATCTTGTCTCCGTGCACACCGACCCCACGGTTCACATCTCCGCAGCAGGCCGAAGGACCCCCTTCTTCCTCGTCCGGGATCCCGGGATCCCAGTACCAGAGTTCCTCCCCCGAAAGAGCGTCGAGTGCAAAGACGGTACTCATCGGGCCCGTCGCGTACATCACGCCATCGACCACGAGCGGTGTCGACTCGAGACGCGCACCACGACGGGGGATATCGTAGGTCCACACCACACCGAGCCGGTCCACGTTGTCCGATGTGATCTGGCCCAACGGGCTATACCGCTGCTCACCCAGGTCACGGCCGTGCCCTGTCCATTCCGCATCGGACACTCTTGGCGCGTTTCCGGGCACACTCAGCGGCATCACCGCGCGTTCGCCCATGACGCCCGCGGTCGTACCCTCCGCGGCGGACGCCTCCGGGGCGCTGAGCGCCGCGGCAGCGGGCACGGGCGATGACATCGGGGCAGCCGAAGAGCACGCGTGGAGTGAACCGAGCAGCGCGAGGACCGTCGCGCTGGAAGACAGACGCTTCATGGAATGGGCTCCGGAAGAGTGGGTCGCGACATGATAGGCCGCCGGGCCAGGTCGGGCATCACAGCTCGACCCAGACCCCTCGCGGCCCAGCATTGACGATCCGGGTGACACCGACCCTCGACTCTCGTTCCCAGGAAGCGTGGATGTGACCGCACACGACGAGGGCGGGTGACATCGCCTCGATCGTTTCGAGAATCGCCTGGCTCCCCAGGTGCACGCCGGGACCCGGCTCGTCAACGTGGCCGAGCGGTGGTGAATGCGTCACCAGGACCGCATCGGCGGGGCAGCCGGCAAGCAGTTTCCGTGCCTCGTCCTCGGAGAGATCGAAACTCCAGGAGCCGAACGGCGTGACCGGCACAGCCGCCCCGACACCCCAGAATGCGCGCCCCTCAATCTCACAACCCGAGCCGTGAAGCACGTGAAGGTGGGGCCACTGGTCGCTCGCCGCGGCAAGCTCACGATCCGACTCCCCGTTCCCGGGCACCATGACCACAGGGCACGCCGCAGCCGACAGAATATCCACGACCGGTTGAAGACCGTCTCGCATAACGGCGAGATCTCCAGCACAGATCAACACGTCCGCGTCCTCGGATCGGTCGACCAGGCTCTGAGTCGCCGAATGGTCGGTGTGCAGGTCACTGCATAGAAGAAGCTTCATCGAACCCGTATCTCTGCGATGAGTGGACGGTGGTCGGACGCGACAGCCTCGTCGACGACTCGGTGACTGACGATCTCGATCGGATCGGTGCTGCGGAGCATGACGAAGTCGATCTCCCTGTCCGGTGCATCCGAAGGATACGTGAAGGGTGGCCCGTCCTTCACGACGATCGTCCAGTCACGAGCCAGGCGGGTGAGCACCGGACTCCCCGGTCGGCCGTTGAAGTCCCCCGCGAGAACGACGGGCGTGGTCCGACCTGCAAAGTAGCTTGTCACGGAATCCGCCTGAGCCATGCGCTCGTGATCCGATCCCGCCAGGTGGACCGAGACGACGGAGAGACTCGGAAGCCGCTCATCCGACAGCAAGACCTCGACCTCGTGCACGGTGAGAGCGCTTCCGGACGCGGGCGGAATCGAGTGCGTACGCTGCCGCTGGATCGGTAGACGTGTGAGCACCGCGTTGCCGTAGAAGCCGCCCTGGTACGGCCGGTGGGGGCCATGCACCCCTTCATAGCCCAGGAGATCGGCGAGCACCTCGACCTGATCCACGCCGCCCGTGCGCTCCGTGCGGTCGTCGACCTCCTGAAGCGTGATCACGTCGGCGTCGAGGGAGCGCAGTACGGCCGCGATGCGCGAGAGGTCGACCCGGTCGTCCATCCCTCGGCCATGCTTGATGTTGTAGGCAGCGACCCGGACGACGGTTTGAGCGCTGCCCGCCAGCGGTTGCAAACCAGCCAGTGCAAGGCAACCAGCGAGCAGGAGACCGAGCCGCCACACGGCATCGGTCGGCGATCGAGGTGCCCCGGTGGACTGCAGATCGTGCGTGTTCATCCGGGGCATTGTGAAGAGACCGGGGGCCCTGCGGCAATTGCCATGGGCCGTGAGGCCCCTCATGCTCTTGAGCTCGACGACGTTCTCCCTCGAATGACTCGGCTCATGCATCACTCGGCTCGCTCGCTTTCGCTACCGGTCGTTCTCGTTCTCGCGGCATCCGCATGCTCGAATTCGGACCCGGGCCCGGTTCCTCTCGACACGCCGGGTGTCGACGCCGCTCTGGCTTCGGTCGAGCCGGCCATGATCGAGCATCACATGAGCGTGCTCGCGCACGACTCCCTCGCGGGGCGTGCCCCGGGGACCGACGGATACGGTGGTGGTGCCGTGTACGCGGAAGAGCAGCTGAGAGCCCTCGGACTACAGCCGGCCGGCGTCGGAGGGAGCTGGCGCCAGGACGTCCCCCTCCGGCAGAGCACGGTGGTCGAGGACGAGAGCAGCCTGTCGGTCTGGACCCCGATCGGCACGGAGACGATGACGTACGACGTCGATTTCTACCTGGGTGCGGACCCTCTCCGTGAGCGGGTCGAGATCGACCTCGCGGAAGTAGTCTTCGTCGGTTTTGGTGTCAGTGCCCCCGACCTGGGCTACGACGACTACGCCGACGCGGATGTCGACGGGAAGGTCGTCATGTTCCTCAACGGCGCACCCGCCGCGTTCCCGAGCAACGAGCGAGCGTACTACTCCTCCGGTGCGACGAAGACGACCGAGGCCATCGCGCGCGGCGCGATCGGAACCATGACGTTCTGGGCTCCGGACGATCCACGCCTCCGCTGGGACGTGAACGCAGCTCGCTCGAAGCGTGGCAGCTTCGCCTGGCTTGACGCGGAGGGCGCACCCAACCGCGGGAACACCCAGGTCCTCGGAAGTGCGTCACTCAATCATTCTGCGGTCGAGTCTCTCTTCCAGGGCGCCTACGTCCCTCTCGAGGATGCGATCGCGGCGGCGCAGGCCGGCACACCTCAGTCCGTCCTCCTCGCGACCAGGGTCTCCATCACGACCACGACATCGCACCGGGACGTCGACAGCTGGAACGTCCTCGCGAAGATCGAGGGCAGCGACCCTGACCTGAAGGACGAATACGTCACGTACGTGGCTCACGTCGACCACTTCGGTGTCGGTGTCGAGGTGAACGGAGACGACATCTATAACGGCGCGCATGACAACGCGTCGGGAACAGCGATCGTCCTCGAGATCGCACGCGCCTTCGCGAGCCTCACGGAGCCTCCCCGCCGTTCGGTTCTGTTCATGATCGTGACAGCCGAAGAGTGGGGGCTGCTGGGTTCAGACTACTTCGTCCAGAACCCGACGGTGTCACAGTCGAACCTCGTCGCGAACTTCTCGTTGGACATGCCGTTCCTCTTCCATCCACTGCTCGACATCGTGCCATACGGGGCCGAGCACTCGAGCATGGGCGCGTCGGTGGCGCAGGCGGCTCAGCACATGGGGCTGGCCATCGGCCCGGACCCGATCCCGGAACAGGTACTCTTCATCCGGAGCGACCACTTCAGCTTCATCCGACAGGGCATCCCCGCGCTCTTCATCAAGAGCGGCTTCGAGACCGGCGACGACCGCGACGGGGGAGCGATGAACACTGCGTTTCGCCAGGACCGCTACCACACGCCATTCGACGATATGTCCCAGGACTTCGACTTCGGTGCCGGAGCGGACCACGCGCGCGTGAACTTTCTGACCGGCTACATCATCGCTCAGGAACAGAACCGTCCCAGCTGGAACGAAGGCGACTTCTTCGGAGGGTTGTTCGGAGGAAGCTGACCGACCGGGTACCGGTTTTGCGGTACCCTGGAGGCGAGCCTGAGAGGGGCGTCAGCCGGCCCCGTCTCCCTTCCTCGTATCGAGCCCCAGCGGCATGTAGGCCGGGCACGAGCCGGCCGCGCTCGTAAGCGTGAATATGACCGCCACGACGGCGAGCACGATGGCGCCCGTACCGGTCACCATGCCGGTGAAGTACAGACCACCGATGACCAGCGCGATCACGGCGCGGACGCTTCGGTCTACCGTTCCCATGTTCGTCTTCATCTGGACTCCTAGATTTCGGGTGGGTCAGCGCCTTGAACCTCGGTCACTCGAACCATGCGCGGTGTCAGGAGAACTCCCCCGAGGAATGTGAGCGCATCCCGGCCCCCACGGTGCGATCCGCTGGCCACTGCAGCCGGTGCGCCCCAATCTGTCGGCCCCACATGGACCCAACACGAGCCTCCGAGTGATGATGACGTCCCGCCGCCCGCCGTTCGTGGCCGCCCTGTCCGCGGCCCTGCTTCTGATTCCTCTCGCACTCGCCGCGCAGACGGTTGAGGAAAACGACAGCTCCGCGAGGGAAGCCCGCCGGGACAACGGCCTGCCCCTGATCGCGACGCGCACTCTGGACTTCACCACCAGTGAAGGGACGTGGATCTCGGTCGACCTGTCGCCGGACCAGGGCACGATCATCTTCGAACTGCTGGGCGACCTCTACACGATCCCGACCTCGGGTGGAGATGCGACCCGCATCACGAGCGGGCAGGGCTACGATATGCAGCCGCGCTATTCACCCGACGGAAGCAGGATCGTCTTTGTCAGCGACCGGGACGGATCGGAGAACCTCTGGATCGCGAACGCCGATGGATCAGACGCGCATCAGCTCACGGATGGCGAACGTCAGAACTACATGTCGCCCGTGTGGACACCGGATGGTTCCTACGTGATGGCGACCAAAGGCACCCAACAGTGGCTCTACCACACCGACGGTGGATCGGGCGTCCAGGTCACGGGGCATCGAGCAGAGGGGGCACCCGCACCCGCGTCCCACTTCGGAGCGGCCTTCGGACCGGATGCTCGCTACGTATGGCTGAACCTGAGCGGCAACCTCGGCGGCGGGCTCAGTGCGGACGGCTTCGTCGGGGGGACCTCAGGGCTCGGACTCGACCCAGCGGCGATGTGGGGCGGGGAGAGCGCCCCTGCCGACGAGGCCCTCGCATGGAATCCGGATGACTACGATCGTCTCATGCCGGAGCCGGGAGATCCGGGCTTTGGGCCCGAGCACGGACCGCGGTCATCGTCCCGGCAGCTCGGGAGCTACCAGATCGGGATGCTCGATCGCGAGACGGGTCGGGTGTTCGTGCGGACGCACGAGCACGAAGGTGCGTTCCGCCCGATGCCCAGCCCGGACGGACGGTGGCTCGTCTACGCCACGCGGTACGATGCCAGCACTGCGCTCAAGCTGCGCGACCTCGAGACCGGGGAGGAGCAGTGGCTTGTGATGGACGTCCAGCGAGACGACTCACAGGGGGGACGCACGCGCGACCGTGACGTGTACCCGGGCGGCGCGTGGACCGCCGACTCCCGGTCGCTGATCACCAGCTACGGCGGCAAGATCATGCGGGTGAACGTGCCCTCGGGTGAGGCAACCGAAATCCCGTTCACGGCTCACATCCAGCAGGAGCTGGGACCGCTCGCCCTGTTCGACTACCCGATCGACGACGAGTCACTGCGGGTGGCGCAGATCAGGGGAGCCCGCCCGTCCCCCGACGGCGAGCGCGTCGTCTTTTCCGCCCTCGACCGCCTGTGGATCTCCGATCTCACAGAGCCGTCCGGAACGCAGACCGAAGGCTTCCCCGTGCTGCGGGACGCTGAACGCCTGACCGGGTCGACGGACGTGGAGCATGCTCCCGTCTGGTCTCCGGACGGACGCTGGATCGCCTACGTCACATGGAACGACTCGGTCGGTGGTGACATCTGGCGTGTTCGTGCGGATGGGGGCGACCCGGAGCGACTGACCACCCGATCGGCGTTCTACGACAAGATCGCGTACACGTCGGACGGCTCACGTCTCATGGCCGTTCGCGGCTCGAGGATGCACCGCATGCGAACCCTCGAGGACTTCGGGAGCCACAGTCCCACGGCCGAGCTCGAGTACGTGTGGATCCCCGCGGACGGCGGCGACTCGGAGCGGATCACCTGGGTCGGCAGCGGCCAGACCCAGCAGGGACGTAACGCGCCACACGTGGGACCCGACCCCGAGCGGATGTACGTGTGGGCCGGCCGCGAAGGGCTGCTTTCCATGCGCATGGACGGCACGGACATCCGTGTCGAGGTGAAGGTGACGGCACCGGCGCGCCCGGGTCCGGGCAGTGCGCCGACGCCTGACGAGGTCGTGCTCTCGCCCGACGGCTCCCGGGCCATCGTGCGGGCCAACAGGAACGTCTACCTCATCACCGTTCCTCCCGTGGGGGGCGAAGTCCCCACCGTCTCCGTCTCCAGCTCCTCCGTCGTCCCGACACGCCGGCTGACGAAGGTGGGTGGTGACTTCGTGGGATGGAGCCACGATGCCTCCGTAGCCCATTACTCGATCGGCCGGAGCTATTTCGAGTATGACGTCGAGACGGCCGACGCGCTGATCGCGGACTCGGTCGCGACAGCCCGCGCGGAAGCCTCGACCGAAGACGAAGCAGAGGACGAAGCAGAGGACGCTGATGAGCAGGAGGAGCAGGCGGACGACGACGAGGGGGCGCCCGCGTACGAGGCTGCTCGCTTCGAGGTCGAGATCATCGCTCAGAAGGACAGGCCCGAGGGCGTGATCGCCCTGACCGGGGCCCGGCTGATCACAATGAACGGCGACGAGGTCATCGAACGGGGCGACATCGTCATCCGCGACAATCGAATCGCCGCGGTCGGAGCTTCCGGCTCGGTCGACATCCCCGCGGGCGCCGACGTGCGAGACATGTCCGGACGGACGATTTACCCCGGCCTGGTCGACATCCACGCGCATACCTGGTTCGCCTGGGGTGTGCACCGGGGTCAGGTGTCGCAGCTCCTCGCACAGCTCGCCTACGGGGTGACCACGCAGCGCGACCCGCAGACGTCCAGCGAAGACATCGTCACGTACGCCGACCTCATGGAGACCGGTGACCTGATCGGGCCCCGCCTCTTCTCAACGGGACCAGGTATTTTCGGCGCGGATCAGATTTCGAGTCTGGACGAAGCCCGGGACGTCCTCCGCCGCTACGCGGACCACTACAACACGCAGACGATCAAGCAGTATCTGGCTGGAGACCGAAAGATCCGGCAGTGGGTCATCATGGCAGCCCGTGAGCTCGGCCTCACCCCCACGACCGAGGGCGGCTCGAACTTCACGATGAACCTGACGCTGGCTCAGGACGGGTATGCGGGGCTCGAGCACTCGCTGCCGATCAGCCCCTTCTACGAAGACGTGGTCCGGCTCGGCGCAGAGAGCGGCATGGTGTATACGCCGACGCTGATCGTCGCGTACGGAGGGCCCTCCGGACGTCAGTATTACCTGACAAACACGGACATGGACGGGATCGACCGCCTGCAGCGCTTTACCCCGCACGACGAGATGGACAAGTGGAAGAGCACGCAGTGGTACCGGACCGATCAATACCCGCACGTCCTCCACGCAGAACAGCTCGTGAAGTGGATGGATGCGGGCGGGCAGGCGGGGCTCGGCTCGCACGGTGAGGTCCAGGGCCTGGGCACCCACTGGGAGCTGTGGATGATGGCATCCGGCGGGATGGACAATCACACCGCACTCGAAATGGCCACGATCATGAGCGCGGAGGCGATCGGGTTGGGTGGCGACCTCGGTTCGCTCGAGCCGGGCAAGCTCGCGGACCTGCAGGTCCTTGGTTCGAACCCGCTCGATGACCTCGAGAACACGGTCGACATCGACTATGTCATGAAGAATGGTCGACTCTACGAAGCCGCGACGCTCGACGAGGTCTGGCCCCGACAGCGAGAACTTCCGACGCAGTGGTGGTGGCGGCTTGAGCCGCCGAACGCGGATGCGGACCGTGTCGGGAGTCGCTGAGGATGGGTGAGCGCAGGATGACCAAGTCGGCGGGCATCGAGGTGCTGCAGACTCTGTGACTCGACCGACGCCGGGGCGTGGAATCTCCCCGGGCAGACTGCTCCTGCTCTGGCTCCTCCTCATCGGCCTCGCCGCTGGAGCGTACTTCGCCCTTCCACTGTACATGGAGTCACTCGACCGCCGGATCGTGTTTCGGCAGCCGGACTGCATGGACGTCGCACGTGAGCGCGCAGAGTCGACGCCGGTCGAGATCTCAGAGCGGGGGGACTCCCTCGAGGCGTGGATGAAGGCGTGTCTCGAGGAACGACAGGAGGAGATGGCCCGGCACGCGGACGTGGTCGGTTACGGCACGATGGCCGCGCTGATCACGATAGCGGTCATCCTTGCCGCGTTGGTCACTCAGACGGCATTCGCACGCCGGGAGCCTTCACGCGACCGGACCGGCTAGAGTCGTACCCCCTACTCCTCCCCGGTCTGCTCCAGGATCACCTTGTGCGCCCTCAGACGGAGCGCGTTGAGACGTATGAAGCCGCGCGCGTCCTCCTGGTCGTAGCCACCCGCCACGTCCATCGACGACAGCTCCTGGTCGTACAGGGAGCTGGTCGAGCTGCGGCCCCGGCAGATCACGTTGCCCTTCAGCAGCCGCAGGTGGACCTCGCCGTCGATGAGTTTCTCCGACTGACGGAACGCCGCCTGGATGAAGTCCATTTCGGGCGAGAACCAAAAGCCGTTGTAGATGATCTCCGCGAACCTCGGCGAGAGCATGTCTCGCAGCCGCAGCACCTCACGGTCCATGGCAATGCCCTCGAGGTCCCGGATCGCGTGGTGCAGGATCGTCCCCCCGGGCGTCTCGTATACGCCACGCGACTTGATGCCTACGAAACGGTTCTCGACCATGTCGATGCGACCGATTCCGTGTTCGCCACCCTTGTCGTTGAGGTAGTCGAAGAGCGCGACGGGCTCGCTCAGATCCACACCCTCCGACGCACACACGACCCGGACCGGCAACGCATCTCTGTAGTGAATGGTCAGATCGGTCGGTGCATCCGGCGCATCCTCGATGGACCGTGTGAGCTTGAACATGTCCTCGGGCGGGATGGCCTCCGGATCCTCCAGCATCCCCGCCTCGTACGAGCGGTGCATGAGGTTCTCGTCGCTCGAGTACGGCTTGTCGACGGTCGCCTCCACGGGGATCGAGTGGAGCTTCGCGTACTTCAGCAGATCGCTCCGCCCCTGAAAGCGCGCGAGGAAGTCCGGGTCCTTCCACGGTGCGATGATATCCAGGTCCGGTGCGAGCGCAGCGAAGGCCAACTCGAACCGGACCTGATCGTTTCCCTTCCCCGTCGCACCGTGAGAGACGGCGGTGGCCCCCTCTGCCCGCGCGATCTCGACCTGACGTCGCGCGATCACGGGCCGGGCGAGTGACGTGCCCAGCAGGTAGCGGTTCTCGTACACGGCATTTCCGGCGATAGCCGGGAAGATGAACTCCGAGACGAAATCCTTCTTCAGATCCTCGACGAAGACCTTCGACGCACCCGTCGCTTTTGCACGCTCAGCGACATCGTCGAAATCCTCCTGCTGCCCTACGTCCGCGACATAGGCGATGACCTCGTACCCCCTCTGCTGCAGATCCTTCAGGATGCACGCGGTGTCGAGTCCTCCACTGTACGCCAGAACCACCTTCTGCTTGGACATCTCGCGTTCCCGGCCTAGCTCTGCGCCATGTTGGCGAAGTACTCACGCATCGCTGCCATGCGCTCGCTGGCGCCCGGCCAGTCCTGCGCCACAGCCTCCACGTTCTTGAAGAGCGTCGGCTGCCCGAAGCGCTCCCGGAGCTCATCGATCATGTGCTCGACTTTGCAGTAGACGGCGAGCATCTCCCCGCTCACGTCGTGAAACATCTCGGCATCGATGGCGCCATGAACGACAAAGGAAGCCGCCATGTCCCAATACCCGACGACCATCCGGACATAGGTGTACTCCTCCGTCTGCATCGCGGCCGCGATATCGTCCAGCGATGCGGGGTTGAAGGAGCGGATATACCAGTGGCGGGCCTCCCGCATCTTGGCCTCACGGCGAAGATCGTACAGCTGCATCAGGGACTGCGCGCTCTCATGGGGAGTCGCCACGTGTGCCTCCGAATGATGGGGTGATGATGGATTGGTTCGCCGGCAACATGATGGTGTCTGCCGAGAGCGCGGGATCATAGCCGCTGGACGGCGCTTCGCCACCCCGACGTCGGCCCTTCAGGCGCCCCCGTGTCGGATCACGGCCCGCAGCACCTGATCGATGCGCTCGAGACGAGACCCCTCGTCCCGGATCTCGAGGAGGCGCTGATGCCACGGCAGATCCATCTGAATCGTCTGCGCGAGTGCGTAGGAAACCTCGGCCCCCGCGTCGAGCTCCGGCAGGTGATCGGGACGCTCGGGAAGGAGAGCGACGAGCTGCTCGAAGAGTCGGATCGATTCCGTTCGCCGAAACTCCATCTCCTCGCCATGCATGGCCGAAGTGTCCGAGTACGACGTGACGATCGCCTCGAAATACAGGGCCCGCTGTTCCAGACCCTCATCGATGACGAATCGCTCGAGACCCTCCACGATCAGCATGTAACGGCCGTCTTCCAGCCGCTCGTGCTCCCGGATGTGCGCGACGCAGCCGACCTGCCCGTGCTCCGCCAGAAATGGCCCGTGGTCGTCCCAGTCGTGGTAGATCAGCCCGAAGGTGCGGTTCCGCTCCAGCACGTCCGAGACCATGTCGCGATACCGCTGCTCGAAGATGTGCAACGGCATGACCGCGCCCGGAACAAGGACCACAGGCAGCGGAAAGAGAGGGAGGCGGTAGCGTAGCTCGGGCATCGGCTGAAGTTTGGAGTTCTCTGTCGTTACCCCGTACTGCGAGGAGTGTGACGTGCAACCGCGAAGCCTCGTTCTCGGCCTGCTGACCCTGATCATTGCCTGCCTGCCACAATCCGCCCGAAGCCAGGCATACGACGTGGTGATCGTCGGAGGCACCGTGGTCGACGGTACCGGCGCCGATCGCTTTCGAGCCGATATCGCGGTCACGGATGGTCGGATCACACTGATCTCGCGGGACGGCATCGACCCAGCGGAGGGCCGCACAGTCATCGATGCGGACGGCCAGGTCGTAACTCCCGGATTCATCGACAATCACGCGCACGTCCAGCAGTCCATCGCGGAGTATCCGCTGGCGGAGAACTTCCTCCGTCAGGGCATTACGACACTTGTCGCCTCCCTCCATTCGGGCGATCAGCCGTGGCCCCTCGAGGCATTCGCCTCATCGCTGGAGACGGCTCCGAACGTCGGGTTCTTCGCCGGCCACTCCTGGACGAGGAAGCAGGTCATGGGGATGGACGATCGTGCCCCGACCGACACCGAGCTCGACGAGATGCGCGCGCTCGTGGACCAGTCGATGCGAGAAGGAGCACTCGGGCTCTCCACTGGCCTTCTCTACGTGCCGGCCAACTTTGCCGAGACCGAAGAGATCATCGAACTGGCGAAGGTCGCCTCATCGCATGGCGGCATCTACGTGAGCCACATGCGTAATGAGGGCAGCGGATTGATCGAGTCGGTGGCCGAAGTCATCCGGATCGCCGATGAGGCCGACATTCCCGCCCAGATCAATCACCACAAGGCCGTCGGCGCCGGGCAGTGGGGTTGGAGCGAGCGCACGCTCGCCATGATCGACTCCGCAAACGCGTCCGGACTGACGGTGACGCACGACCTCTACCCCTACACCGCGTCGAGCACCGGCTCCTCGATCCTCTTTCCCCAATGGGCGCTGGCAGGTGGTACGGAGGCCTTCGCAGAGCGGGTGGCCGATCCGGAGATCCGCGCCCGCCTGGAAGAGGATATGCTGCACATCTTTCGGAACGACCGGGTCGGGAACGACATCAGTCGTATCCAGTTTCGTGTGCTCGGATCGGACCCGAGCTACAACGGTCGCACCCTCGCGGACTACGCCGTCGACCACGGGCTCGAGGCGAACCTCGACAACGGAATCGATCTCGCCATCGACCTTCAGTTGAGGGGTGGCTTCAGCGCGATCTATCACGCCATGGACGAGGCGGACGTCATCCGGATCATGCAGCACCCGCTCGCAATGATTGAAACGGATGGCGACGCTGTCGGATACGGCGTTGGATATCCGCACCCCCGAAGCTATGGCGCCTTCGCTCGAGTCCTGTCGCGGTACGTAAGGGAGCTCCAGGTCCTCACGCTCGAGGAGGCCGTCAGGAAGATGACCTCCATGCCGGCCCGCTGGCTCGGCCGAACCGACATGGGCGTGCTGGCCGAGGGGATGCGTGCCGACGTCGCAGTCTTCGACCCCGACGAGGTTCGTGACCTGGCGACGTACACCGACCCGCATCAATACAGTGTCGGCATCACGGATCTGCTGGTGAACGGTGTCCCCGTCATCCGTAACGGTGGCATCACCGGCGAAAAGCCGGGTCGGTGGCTCAGAGGACCGGTCAACAGGCCGATCAGCTGATCCGGTCGCCTGCGCTCGTCACGCGGTCAGCCGCGCGCTCGGATCGAAAAACGAAACAGGTTGGGCGCCGAACGCGTCTGGTATGACAGAAGCACGGACTCGTGAGGCCGAACTCGCGAGCTCCATGCGATCGAACTCGAGTACGGGATCAGGCCAAGGAGGCGCGTCGATGCGCGAGGAGTTCAGGGTCAAGGGCGACCAGGTCGTCACGAAGCTCAAGGAGTTGCTGCACGAAGGGAACGTGCGGCACATCGTCATCAAGAACGATGACGGCAAGGTACTGATCGAGTTCCCGGTCACGATCGGCCTCGCGGGAGCACTCCTGCTACCCGTGTGGGCCGCTGTCGGCGCGATCGCCGCAATGGTGACGAACTGCACCATCGAGGTCGAACGTACCGACGAGAACGATGACGAGCCCGACGAGGGCGACAGCGTGGCATCGGATCCAGTCGTCGTCGAAGCCGAAGTCGAGGTCGACGGGTCGGAGGAAGTGTAGGTACGTCCGAGGAGCGGCAGGCGGGTCTCCCGTTCCACGATGATCCCCGGGACGGGAGCAAAGAACGAACTGGGGCGTACGCCTTTTCATGCCTCACGAACATGAACTGAAGCCCGAACCCTGGGGCGTGCACCTCCTCGGTCTCGCACCCGTTTCCATGGTCATCGCCGGAAATCTGGCCGGTGGCCCCTGGGTCCTGGGCGGCATCATCTACATCCTCGCGATCGGCCCCATCCTGGACCTCGCATTCGGCCGGGCCACCCGCCCACGGCCACCCCGCGCCTCGGGTCGACCCTTCGAAGTCCTGCTGTACGTGCATGCGGCTCTGCAGTTCGCGGCTCTCGGGACCCTCCTCTATCGGGCGGGCATCGAGCAGAGTGCGTGGACGATGTGGGGCGCGGCGCTCAGTACCGGTGTGAGCTCGGGCGTTTCGGGAATCATCGTCGCGCATGAACTCGGACACCGTCGTCCACGCTCTCTCGCGTGGTGGATCGGTCGATTCAACCTGCTATCGGTGCTCTATCTGCACTTCACCACCGAGCACAACCACACGCATCATCGCCACGTCTCGACGAGCGCCGACCCGGCGTCCGCCCGCAGAGGTGAGTCGCTGTGGGCGTTCGTCGTTCGGACGATCCCCGGGCAGTTCGCCGACGCTCTCCGTGTGCACACGAGCAAGGGCCACTCCGGGCTGCGCAACCCGGTCGTGCGGGGCGCCCTGGTTCAGGTGGCGTTCGTCGTGGCCATGTATGCCGTGCTCGGCCCGTGGTGCACGGCGGCGTTCGTGACCCAGGCCGCCTTCGCCGTTCTCCTCCTCGAGTACATCAACTACATCCGGCACTACGGTCTTCGCCGGGACGTCGGAGAACGCCAGACCGAGATGCATTCGTGGCAGTCCGAGGAACGGTGGTCACGATGGACGCTGCTCGAATTGACTCGGCATCCGGCCCATCACCTCAAGGCGAGCGTCCCGTTCTGGGAGCTCCGCCCCTACCCGGACGCTCCGACGCTCCCGACGGGGTACTACGGCTGCCTCTGGCTCGCCGTCGTCCCATCCGTGTGGCGCAGAGTCATGGATCCCCGCATCCCAGCTCACATGAGGGACTCGGCGGTCGTGTGATCCTGCCGACCCTCGTCGTCCACGCGGACTGGAGCCTGCGCCCGGAACGGCGATGGATGTGTGTGGCCGAGTCCCGTGACGATCGACGGTACACGGTCTCGGCACCTGAGCCCGTCGGCCCGTCCGGGTCCCTGCTGGCTCGCCTGTCGGACCGGGCTCGGCAGACGGGTAACGAGATCCGTGTGCTCCTGGGGATCGATGTGCCCATCGGCCTACCGACCGCGTACGCGGTCGGGGCGGGCATCGACTCCTTCCTGCGAGCTCTCCCACGATTCGGGCACGGAGCGTGGGCAAACCTGTACGACGTCGCCGAGCGACCGGAAGAGATCTCCCATCATCGTCCCTTCTATCCGATGCGCCCCGGAGGAGCGCGCCAGCAGCATCTCGTCCAGGCGCTCGACGTTCACGATATGGACGCCCTGCTCCGCCGTGCCGACCGTGCGACCGAGCACCGGGCAGCAGCGGCCCCCGTTTTCTGGACGATGGGCGCGCGTCAGGTGGGCAAGGCTGCCATCACGGCGTGGCGAGACGTCCTGGCTCCAGCCGTTTCAACGGCGGCTTTCGACGTCGGCGTCTGGCCCTTCGACGGCCCGCTCATCGAGCTTCTGCGCGACCACCAGGTCACACTCGCCGAAGTATATCCAGCGGAAGCGTGCGTGCAGTTGGGACTCGGTGCCCCGGGACACGGATGGAGCAAGCGCTCTCAGCCTGATCGTGCGATGCACGCCGCTCCGCTGCATCAGTGGAGCATCTCGCGAGGGGTCGGTCTCGATCCGGCGCTCGCGGCATCCATCGACGATGGCTTCAGTGATCGACCCGACGGAGAAGATCGGTTCGATTCGGTCGTCGCCCTCTTCTCCATGCTCGACGTCGTGCGGGGCCATCGGCCCGAGGGCGCGCCCGACGACGCCGACGTTCGATACGTGGAGGGATGGATCCTGGGCCAGGCACCCTAGGCGGTCGTCTGTAAGACGTCAGGCCGCGACCGGGGTGGTCCGCGCGAACTCCCCCGCATCCATCGCTACGGCTTCGACCATATCGCTGAAGCCCAGGGCGTGGAGTCGACCTCTTCACCCCAGGGGCGAGCGAGCGCCCGCTCTCGATCCCGAGAGACGGCGCATCCGTGTATAGCTCTTGTTAAAGTTTCACGCCTGAAGAATACGAATGATTGCTCTTTGTACAAGTTTTGCTACATTTTTTATCAACACCAACTCAACAGCGAGGCTCTCATGGCCGTTTCGACAAAGCCCGGCGATATCCAGTTCTCGTCGCTGATGTCCGGAGCGTACGGCAGCTCGGCGATCGCACTCTTCTTCCTGATTGTCGACGCGCTGAGAGGAGACATTCTCTTCACGCCGTCCTTCATGGGTCAGGTTGTTCTGTTCGGGATGGCTCCCGCGGACGTCTCCACCGTTCGACTCGACGCCATGGCACTCTACTCGCTCGTGCACCTCGTCGCCTTCATCGGGGTCGGAGCGGCGGTCAGTATCGCCTATGCCAGGTCGTCGCTGATTCCCCGGCACGTGGTAGCCGTGGCCGCCACGATTCTGGCGATCCTGACTGTTGGCACCATGGGCGTCGATCGAGTGCTGTTCCCCGGCATCATCGATGGCATCGGGCGACTCCCCCTCGCGCTCGGGAATGGCTTCACGTCCATCACGATGGCCGTGCTGGTCTATCAGACCTTCGAAGGGCCTATTTGGACGCCGCGGGCAGCCAGGTCACGGCAACAGGAAGCGTAGAGACTGTTGCCGCGTGCCGTACATCGAAGCACGCGAGTACATGGGGGGGCGCCCGGAAGGGCGCCCCCCCATGTCACGTTTACCCCGGCTCGGCCAGGGACCGGACGAACTGTTCGACCTCATCCGTGTCCCAGATCGCCTCTCCGTGACGCACGAGCACGATGCGCCCTGCGCGATCCACGACCCAGCTGGTCGGCAATCCTCGTAGGCCGAAGGACGATGGCATGCGATCGATCTCCAGGTAGATGGGGAGATCGTACGGGTACCTGCGCAAATGTCGGCGAACCGGGCGCTCGCCCTCCGCGGCCACGATAAGGAATTCGGTATCGGTATCGGCAAGCCGATGCTTCAGCCTCTCAATCGTCTCCATCTCACGGATGCACGGCGTACACCACGAGGCCCACAGATTGATGAACAGGACCCGACCCCGGAACGACTCGAGCTCGAGCTCTCCGCCATCGAGTCGCCGAATGGTCCAGTCGTAGTCGGCCTCTCCATAGACCTCGAGACGATGGCTGTCGTCGACTTTGCCCTGAGCGCCCAGGGGCACGGCGGTGGCGATGAGCAGTCCCGCCACGAGACTGGGTAGACCGGTGCGCCACATCTCCTCTACCGCCCCACCCCGTAGCGCAGGCCGAGCATCAAATGCCGGCCTCGCAACGGCCCATACACGTACGCCGTGTCGAAGTCGTCCCCGAACGGGTTCGCAGGATCGACCAACGCACTCGGCTGCACATAGTCGGACAGGTTCTTCACCGAGAGGTAGAGCTCCGCGCCGCCTTCGATCCGCCACGAGCCCTGCACGTTGTGGATCGAATACGTCGGCGACCGCTCGGCGCGCGTGAAGGGAGCGTCGTACGCCGGAAGACGCATGGGACCGGTGATGCTGCCCGTGTAGTCGAAGCGCAGAGGAAGGCTTCGGGCATTGTACGTCGCGCTCAGCACGCCACGCAGGTTCGGCGCGAAGAATTCGTCGGCCGGCTGGTCGGCCTCGACCGTGTACACGTCCTGCACCGTGACGCCGACGCTGTAGAGAAAGCGATCGAAGTCGACGTTCTGGTTCAGCGTGAGCCCGACCCCTCGGCTGACCGCGTGCCCCTCGAGGTTGCCGTACACGATCTGGTTCGGATCGACGTCGTAATCGGGGACGATCTTGTTCGAAAATCGCGTGTGAAAGAGGTCCAGGTCGATCATCATCGGATTGGGCCCGAACTCGACCACCTGATTCACATTCAGTGTGATCGAGCGCGAACGCTCTGGCTCCAGCTGCGAGGTGATCACCACGTCCCGTGCACCGGTGAGCGCGGCGTGGTCTTCCGTAAAGAGGTTCACCACCCGAAAGCCGGTCCCCGCATTGATTCGGAAGGAGGTGTGCTCGAGGGCGTCCCACTTGAACGCGACACGAGGAGAGGCGATCACGCCGTGCTCCTGGTGGTGGTCCGCTCGGAGCCCCCCGAGGACGGTCATCCCGTTGTCGAAACGCACCTCGTCCTGGGTGAACACACCGGGAATGAGGCGGCGGTCGACTTCGATCGTCGCCGTGGTGTTGTCGTCGTACGTCTGGTAGCGAACACTCGCGCCCACGAGCAGATCGTGGCGTCCAACCATCGGCCCCCAGAGCGCGTTCCCGAATACGATGTGCTGAGACGCCGCGTACGGACTGTCTCCATACCACGAGTCCTGGTCGTGCCAGCTGTATGACCCCTCGAGCCGGATCTCGTCCGACCAGCCCGGCAGATACGAGCCGAGCATCTCCACACGATTCGTGTAGATCGACTCACCGTAGATCTGATCGCTCCCGCGGTGGTCACGCGTCCACCCTTCGACCCCCCCGAAGCGATCCTCGTAGAGGTACTTCGCCGTGACGCTTGCCCGCCGCTCACCCCCGGGGGAGACGTCCATCTTGCCGAAGACGACGCCCCGCCTGTTCAGCGGGAAGTCGGTGAAACCGTCTCCGTTTCCGTCCACGAAACGACTGTTGTAGGCGACGTTCCCACTCAGAAAGCCACTCACGTCACCAGGGTTGGTCGAGGCCGCGAAGTCGATATTCCCCTCGGCGTCGGATGTCCCCCACGCGTCGACTGCGACACGCGGAGCGAATCGAGGATCTTTGGTGATCACGTTGATCACCCCGGCCATCGCCTCGGACCCGTACAGGGTCGAAGACGGTCCCTTGATGATCTCGATCTGCTCGATGAGCGTGGGGTTGATTCCGTTCAGTCCGTACACGGACGCAAGCGAGCTCATCAGCGGCATGCCATCGATCAGCACGGCCGTGTACGGCCCCTCCATCCCATTGATGCGCAGGTTGTTCGTGTAGCAGACGCCACAGTCGACCTGGTTGTAGATGCCGTTCACGAACTGGATGGCATCGACCAGGTTGTTCGTGGCATTGCGCTGAAGGACGGCCCGCGGGACGACGTTCACCTTCACCGGAGATTCCGCCACGGTCGCACTCTTCATCGTCCCGGTCACCGTGAGTGCTTCGAGCGCGACGGGATCCGGCTCGAGTACGATCGTGACCGTCTCCCCCGCGCCGGCCACGACCCGTATCTCGACCGCACCGAAGCCCTGCGCCGAGGCGATCAGGGTATGCTCCCCGGGAGGCATGCCGACCAGGCGAAACCGTCCGTCGCCATCCGCGACGACACCCCGCTGACTACCCATGACCGATATGCTGGCGTACGGCACCGGTTCACCCGACTGACGCACCACCTGTCCCTGCACCCGATCGAGGCTTTGCGCAGACACAGTCCCCGGCGACAGTGCGAACAGCAGGGCACAAAGCGCGCAGGGCGCGCTGGCCCGCCATGCGACTCGTGACGATGACTTCATTCCAAACGGGGGACGACCGGACAGGATTTAGGTGTGCCTAAATTCAATAATTAGGTGAACCTAAACCGATGTCAAGCGAGGCCCTCGCGATACACCGGCAGAACGAGTGTCAGCGCCCTCCCGGTCTACGATACCGGACCGGCGGCGCCGGTTCCGGCATGAATTCGACCGTACCGTTCTCGAGCAGGCGCAACGCCTCGGCCACGGCCGCCTCGAGCTGAGGATCACGACCGGCCGCGACCTCCCTCGGCGCGTTCATCACCTCGATGTCCGGGGCGACGCCATCGGCTTCGACGGCCCACTCGCCATCGACATCGAAGAACCCACCCCTCGGGGCAACGAAGCGTCCGCCGTCGATCAGGGGAGGCGTGTCCCACGTCCCGACCAGACCGCCCCATGTGGTGGTACCTACGAGCGGCCCGACCTCCCGGAAGCGGAACAGGTAGGGCATGAGGTCTCCGCCCGACCCGGCACGCTCGTTGATGATCATGACCTTGGGCCCGAAGAGACCGGCCATCGGCTGAGTCCAGGGCTTTCGATCCCCAGCACGTGAGTTGAAGTAGCCGGTCAACTCTCGCGCCATCACGTCCACGATGTAGTCCGCGGCCGACCCGCCCCCGTTGTTCCGTTCGTCGATCACCGCGCCCTGTCGATCCTGCTGGGCGAAGTACATGCGATTGAAATACGTGTACCCACCCTGACCGGTATTCGGCAGGTAGACGTAGGCCAACCGCCCATCGCTCATCTCGTGCACCTTCTGCCGATTGCCTTCGATCCACGCCCAGCTACGCAGCTGCCCTTCGCTGCCGACCGGCTCGATCACGACGTCCCGAGTCGCCGAACCGGCTGGCGCATCGCTGACGGTGAGTGTTACAGGGCGGCCAGCCGTGCCCTCGAGGAGTGCGAAGGGGTTCGTCGGCGCGCGAAGTTCACGTCCGTCGATGGCGACGATGTAGTCGCCTTCGGACACGGCCAGCCCCGGATGCGCGAGCGGCCCCTGGAGGCCCGGATTCCAGCTTTCGCCGGAGTAGATGCGGTCGATCCGATAGGCGCTGCCCACCATGGAGAGGTCGGCACCGAGGAGGCCCGTACGGGGGTTCGTGAGCTCCGGGTAGTCGCCCCCGCGGACATACGAGTGACCCACCGCGATCTCACCCGACAGCATGTCGAGAAGGTGGTTGAAGTCCGAGCGATGCTCCACGTCCGGAAGCCATGCGGAATACCAATCCCACACGTCATCCCATGGCGCGCCGTGCTGATTGTCGACGTACAGGAAATCACGCATGAAGCGCCACCCGTCCCGCAGCATCTGGGCCCACTCCTCGGTCGGCTCGACCCGGACGCGTACGTCACCCAGCGAGAGTCGGCCATCCGAACTGGAAGGCGGCGATCCAGCTGTCGCAGTGGCACGCCATGTGGACCCGGATCGATGAAGGATCGTGCTCCGATCGTCCGAGACCGTAGCCGTGGCTACGCCGGTTGCGTACTCGGTCGGCTCGCGATCCGCGAGGCTGTACCGGTGGACCGTCACCCCGGACTCGTTCGGCACGGACTCCAGCACGAAGACGTGACCACCCGGAGCGGGGAGGAGTCCGGTGTAGTCTCGCAGCGGCAGACTCGGCGCCGGGACGATCCGGCCGGCGATACCCGCCATGTCGATCGTGACGCTGACCTCCCCGTCCCCTTCGTCATCCGCCGCGTCATCGGTTTCCTCGTCGCTGACCGGCAGGAAGGGCGACGTCCCGTCGGCGTCGAGGACGGCCACGTACAGTGCTCGGGTCACGGGGCGGTCATACGACGTCATGTCGAGCCAGCCGGTGTTGAGCCCGTAGTTGGTCGAGGCCAGGAAATACAGGTAGTCACCCGACTCGTCCCAGACCGGACTGATCGCGTCGGCCATTCCGTCGGTGAGTTGATGCCGCTCACCCGTTTCGGTGTCGTACGCGATGATCACCCGGAGCTGGGTATCGAGCCGGCGCGCGTAGGCGACGAAGCGAGAATCCGGAGACCACACGGGATTCATGGTGCGCTCGGGGTGAGCATACCGGTCCGTGTCCACGTGCTGGACACGCCCGGTCGCCACGTCCATGACGAGGACCCGGTAATGGGTGTCCGTGAACGCCAGCTTGCTTCCGTCCGGAGACCAGCGCGCCTCGAAGTAGAAAGACGGCTCCGAAATCGGAATCGTCCGTTGATCCCGCCCGAGCTGATCGGCGATGACCAGTTGATATTCCCCGGACGCGTCGCTGAACCAGGCCACCTGCGAGCCGTCCGGGGACCAGACCGGAGAGCGGTCGGCGACCCCTGGAGTCCGTGTGAGATTCCGCCAGCTCCCCTCGTCCACAGGTACCGTGAAGATGTCACCACGGTGCTCGAACACCGCGCGTTGCCCGGTCGGGGACAGGCCCGGGTTCGTCAGCTGCGTGGCCGGCACGTCTTCCCACCGTCCACGGGCCCAGTTCTGGTCTCCCGCGGCCCGGATCTCGAGCTGCCGCGTCGTGCCTGTGGCCGGATCGAGTTCGTGCAGGTAGCCGGCCTGCTCGTAGACCACGACGCCGTGACCCGCATCGAGGCTCATCACGTCGAAGTCGGCGTGGAACGTCAGCTGCCGGTCGACCCCCGTCGCGGGGTCGTACGCCCAGACGTTGCTCGCCCAGTCACGCTCCGACATGTAGTAGACGGTGCCCTCCATCCACGTCGGATCGAGATGTCGCTCGCCCTCCCACGAGGGGTGCTCCAGGTCGAGTGATTCCGTGGAGACGATCCGGATTGGCTGCGCCTGCCCCCCCCGGTAGTTCCGCCATCCGGGATCCCAGAGCTGGATCTCCTGATACGCGTAGTAGGCTCCGTCGTCGCTCAACTCACCCTGGTACGCCTGATGGAGCCGCGATCGCACCGGGAGTCCACCCTCGGTGCCGACGGTATAGAAGGTCCAGAGACGCGTGGGCACTGCCTCGCGCCCGGATCGAAACAGAATCTCTCCGTCGGGCGTCCAACCCTGCACGACGTCCGAGGACGGATGCCACGTGAGCCTCTTCGGCTGCCCCCCTGACGCCTCCACGAGGTAGACGTCCTGATTGCCACCGTACTCCCCCGTGAAGGCGATCCATCGACCATCCGGGCTGAACGCAGGTTCAGTTTCGGCGCCGTCCGCGGAGGTGAGCCGCCGGGCATCACCCCCGTCACGACCGACGACCCAGATGTCGTTGGCGTGGACGAATGCGATCTCCTCGGCACTCACCGCGGGCTGCCGCAGAAAGCGCGTCTGGCCATCCACGGGCTCGGGCAGTGCCATGGTCAGGGTCACGCCTGCGATGGCGAGCAACGTCTCTGCGGTCACACTCGAGGTCTTCAACAACGTGTTCATCGTCTGGTCTCCTGACCGCTCTACTGGGTCCGCGGCCGAGTCTTCAGGTAGTCCATCAGCAGGTTCGACATCGCGCGCATTCCGACTCCGATCGACGAGTCGTCCGCCTGGAACTCCGGCGTGTGGTGCCCACCGGACACCACCCCGGGGGCAACCATGCCGAGTCGGAAGAAGAACCCCGGCACCTCGTTGGCGAAGTACGCGAAGTCCTCGCCGCCCATGACGGGATCGAGCACCTCGACCCGGTCCGCACCCACCACGCGCTCGAGCGTCGGTGCCATCTGGGCCGAGAGCACGGTGCTGTTGATGGTGGCCGGCGTGCCGCGGTTGTACTCCAGTTCGTAGCTGCCGCCACCGGCGGAGACGATTCCGTCGACGATTTCGCGCATCCGCCGCTCGACGTCGTCCCGGACCTGCGGGGAATACGTCCGCACCGTCCCCTCCATGATCACGTCTTCCGGGATGATGTTGCGCCGGGTGCCACCCTGGATTCGGCCGACCGTCACCACGCTTGGCTCAAGGGATGGAAGGTTGCGAGACCGGATGGTCTGAAGCCCCATGACCACCTGGGACGCCATCACCACGGGGTCGATGCCGAGCTCCGGGTACGCCCCATGCGCCTGCTGTCCGATGATTCGGATGTTGAACCCGTCAACCGCAGCGAGCATCGGGCCCGTCGCATAGCCGAGCGTGCCCACCTGCATGGACGCAAGCGTGTGCAGCCCGAAGATCGCCGACGGCCTGGGGGAACCGAGCACGCCCTCCCGCACCATGAGGTCCGCACCGCCCTCTTCACCCGGGGGCGGCCCTTCTTCAGCCGGCTGGAAGATGAACTTCACCACACCGGGGATCTCGTCGCGCATCGAGGCCAGGACCGAGGCGACGCCAAGCTGTACCGCCGTGTGAACGTCGTGACCGCAGGCGTGCATGACACCGACCTCTTGCCCCAGATATTCCGTTCGCACGCGGGACGCGAACTCGTACGGTGTGTTCTCCGTGACCGGCAGCGCATCCATGTCCGCGCGGACCGCCACCGTATCCCCCGGCAGCCCGCCGACGAGGAGGCCGACGACGCCGGTGTGTGCGACCCCGGTCTGGACTTCATCGAAGTTCAGCGCCCGGAGATGCGCCGCGACGAGCGCCGAGGTCTCGAACTCACGATTCCCCAACTCCGGAAATTCGTGAATCTGATGCCGCATCTCGATGATGTCGGCGACGTAGCGCTCGACCGCGGCATCGATTCCCGGATCCTGAGCCCGGATCGGGGTCGCGGAGAGTAACAGTGCAGCCGCAGCCACGAGGGCAGCGCCTGCGGACGATGTGACGGCGAAGGGAGACTGTGACATGGCGAACCTGACTGGTTGAAGGGACGGCCATCATACCGCTTTTCGTCCGCGTCGCACCTCCGGCGATTGACCCGCACGCAGGTGCACCTCAGACTGACAGCCTCTCACCCCACCCGTTCGACGAGGCATGGCCATGCGCATCCGAACGACCCTTCCAGTCTTTGCCTTCGCCCTGGCGGCAGCCGTATCGGTCCCGGCACCGACGACGGCTCAAATGGACGTAGCCGAACCGTTCAAGGTCGGCACCTTCGAGATCGATGGAACACCGCAGGTCGGCGTGGTCCTCCGCGACCAGTACATCGTCGCGCTGAACCCGGCGAACGCCGCTCTCGAGCGGGATCCGGCATACCCTGCGATCCCGGAGCCCGCTGACATGCTCGACCTGATCGCGCGCTACGAGTACGGCATGAAGGCCCGTCTCTACGAGCTCGTAAACCATGTCGTGGAAAACGACATGATTACGGGCGCACGGCCGGACTACGTCTACGACCTCGACGAGGTCGGGACGCTGCCCCCGATCATGTATCCCGGCAAGATCCTGAACGCGGCCGTCAACTTCTACAGTCATGTGAACGAGGCCGGGAGCCCCGAGCAGCAGGCGGAAGCCCGTCGTCAGCGTCGTGAGAACCGCGGCGTTCCGTACCTCTTTCTGAAGCCGAGCCGCGGTGCGGTCATCGGTAACGGTCACGAGATCGTTCTTCCGTGGGGTCGCGACCGTATCGACTGGGAAGTCGAGCTGGGCGCCGTGATCGGTCGAGCGGGCAAGTACATCTCCGCGGACGACGCCGAGGCGCACGTGTTCGGGTACATGGTCACCATCGACGTCTCCGACCGTGGCGGTCGCCCGCCGGG
This sequence comes from uncultured Gemmatimonadaceae bacterium, assembly GCA_964492085.1. Classification (GTDB taxonomy): domain Bacteria; phylum Gemmatimonadota; class Gemmatimonadetes; order Longimicrobiales; family Gaopeijiaceae; genus UBA2589. Next base: position 89,349 of record CAZBHZ010000010.1, read on the forward strand.
CGGCAACCCGATGACGTCCGACTGGTTCGTCGGGAAGGGACACGACACCTTCGCGCCGCAGGGGCCGTGGATCGTCCCGAAGGAGTTCTACGGCAACCCGATGGAGATCCTCCGTCAGACGCTCTCGATCGGTGACCAGCAGCTGCAGGAAGCCACCGCCGGTGACATGATCCACTCCCTGTGGGAGCTGATCGAGTATGGCTCCTCGATCATCACTCTCTATCCGGGCGACGTGATCAACAATGGTACGTCCGGAGGGACGAACGCCGGGTCCGACCGGGGTTACCTGCAGGCCGGCGAGGTTGTATCGGCCTCGATCGACGGGATCGGCACACTGACCCTGCCGGCGGTAGCAGAGCCGGAGCCACAGGGTCTGACCGGCGCGAACCTGACGCCCGTCTGCAACTACCGGAACTGCAACCGTTAACGTGCCCCCCCCGGCAGTGCCGGGTCCCCGATAGAGCACGTACGCGAAGAGGCCGGCTCCGCCCAGGGCGGAGCCGGCCTCGTTGCGTCGCCGTCGGACGTCGCGTCTACATCCGGAAGCGATAGCTCAGTTTGAGGAAGAGCCCATCCCGAACGGCCTGAACCTGATCGAAGCTGAACGCGGACGTGTCACGGAACTGACGCGTGTACCCGAAGAAGAGCACGGTGCCCGGTGACGGCTCGTACCCGAGCAGCCCCTCGACCCGGAAGTCGTGGCGGTCCGAACCGCGCCGTGCAGCGCAGCCATCGTCGGAACACGTGTACACCTGCTCGCCGGTCACGGGGTCGAGCAGGTTGCCCCGCTTCTGACTGGAGTACTCACCGATGCCACGTACGTACATCGCGCGCGTGACCTGGTACCGGGCCTGGAGACGCGGAATGGTCGCCTGAGAATAGGTCGACCCGTCCAGGCTCCGAAGAATGGTCACGTGTCGCGCCCCGATCTCGGCCTGAATCGATCCAGTGGGATAGAAGGTGAATCCGAGATCACCGCTCCACTGTTCTCCGACGTCGAGCGGAAGGCCACTGGAGAAGATGGGCGTCTCGCTCCACCCACCGCCCAGTGAGATACGGACCCGCTCGAATGAGCTGATCCAGCTTCGAAGGCTTACGCTGTTCAAGCCGGAGTAGAGGTCCGCCCCTTCGCTCACCGGAACCACCGTCGACTCCGACGGCCCCGAGAAGAGCCCATCGTACAGAGCAGAATCGAAGCTGAAGCCGCGACGTCGGAAGTTCAGGAAGCCACCGATGTTCCCCCGGAAGGAGGCGCTGAGTCCCGCACCGAGCTGGGTCTCCTGCGGCGCACCACCAGACCAGAAGTCCTCGCGAAGCCACGTCATATCGGCGTCGATCGAGGGGCCCCAGCTCTCCACCAGCGCCCCGCGCTTGCCGCGGAACGTGTAGCTCGTCCGTCCATCGAGCTGGGTCACGCCCACCCGGCGGATGAACCCGCTGCCCGCCCGGAATTCCTCCGACGAGTCCTCGAACGAGGCGTTCATCGAGAGGGTTCGGCTGGAGCGGCGAGCGCTCAGCGAGAACATCGAACCCCAGTCGGTGTCGGTCCCACTGGCACCATCTGCGCTTCCGGCCGCGAGCATCTCCAGGGTGTAGCGACCGCCGAGAACAAACCGGGCGTCCGCACCCATCACGCGGTTGAAGTCGACGCCCGGCTCGGTGCGGTCGGTGTAGACCGCTCCGATGCTCGACGACTGGCCGATGTCACCGCGCACCCGCATGACATTGACCATCGGGTTTGACGCCCCGGAGTTGACCTCGTCGACAGCTCCGAGGTAGGCGACCTGAAGCCCGCCGATCTTTCCGGAAATCTTGGCGGCTCCGACCGGGTTCACGATCGATCGGGTATACACGAGCCGCTTCGGCATGTTGAAGACGTCCGTCCCCTCGAGGAAGAACGGACGCTGCTCGGGCAGGAAGAGTGCGAAGCGCTCGTTCACGGCGATCTGGCCCGCGTCGGCTTCAACCTGACTGAAGTCGGGATTGACGGTTCCGTCGAGCGTGAGATTCGACGTCAGGCCGTAGGTGAGGTTCAACCCCATCTCGCCCTGGCCTCCGTCGCCCACGAGGCCCGTGCCATCGGTCGCGGCCTGGCCGGTGCGTGAACCGACCAGCGTCGGGTTGATCTCCATGAACAGACCCGCGTCCAGACCCCTGAGCCCTGTCAGCGAGCCAGCCTGCTCCAACTTGTTCGCTCGCTCCTGGGTAATGGGCGCCCACGACGACTGGTAGCCCGTCCGGCGGATCGTCCGCTGAACCTGGAGTCCCCAGTCCTGAACATCGGCTTCCGGGAACCGCAGCGTCTTGAGCGGAATCTTGATCTCAGCTGAGTAGCCCGCATCGTCGACGCGTCCATTCGACTCCCAGAGGAAGTCAGGATTCCAGTCGATCGGATCACCGAATCGACCGCTTCCCCCTTCGACCCAGAGTCCATCGCCCTGAACGCCGTACGGGTTAACCATGAACACGTACGCGCGCCGCTGATCGTTGAACGTGTCGAGAATGACGCGGACATAGTCATCCGAGCGGCCATACCCGTCGCGCTGCGTCAGTGTGGCGCGCACCCCGCCGCTCGAATCCTCAGCCCGGATGGCGAAGTAGAGCGCGTCCTGGGTCACAATCATGCGAACGGTCGTCTCCTCGGACGCCGGGGTTCCCTCTACGGGTTCGTACTGGGAGAAGCCGGTGAGGAGCGCCGCACGCTCCCACGCCACTTCATCCAGGCGACCGTCGATGGAGATGTCGGGGGATGCGAGCACCGGAGCCGCGACGTCGAGTTCGCGCGCGACCCCGCTGTATTCCACCGCTGACGAGGTCGGACGACCGTCGGAGGAACGGGCAGAAACAGGGTCGGGACCGAAGTCGCCTTGGACCGGCGAAAGCTGGACCAGCGCCGCGAGGAGCAGAGGTGATGTGAGCATGATTTCTATGATGTTAAGCTGTTGTTCAGCTATTGATTGAACAATTGTACAAGAAAGACCCGTCAGCGGGCAAGAGTGTTCAAGTCCCGGTGACAGTCGTCTGTCCCCGCCGTACCTTCCCGGCCGCCAGCCCCGACAGACATCGACCGAGACACGCATGAGAGACGCACTTCAGATCGGAAACGGAGAGATCGACGCCGGCAGCATCGGACATGCCGCTCTGCCCGTCGGCTCGGAAGCCGACGGACGACCCAGAGAGATTCCGGTTCTCGTCTGCCACGGTGCGAACGACGGACCGATCCTCTGGATCAACGGCGCGACGCACGGGGATGAGCCGGAGGGTGCCTTCTCGATCTTCCGACTCTTCGATCGGCTGAACCCCGCCGAAGTATCGGGCACAGTGGTCGGCGTCGCGGCGATGAACGTCCCGGCGTTCGAGGCGGGCAAGCGGGGTGATCCGCTCGACTCGTTCACGTACGACATGAACCGCATGTATCCCGGCCGCGCAGACGGCTACCCGAGCGAACGGGCAGCTTGGGCCCATTGGGTCGCGATGAAGGACTCATGCGATCTGCAGATCGCCGTGCACTCGGGCGGCGAGCACAGCTACCTCGCCCACATGATCTTCGCCTCGGACAACCCCCAGAGTCTCGAGCTCGCCGCCGCCATGGGAGAGCCGTGGGATCTGGTGTTCCGCTCGGGTGTCGGTGGCGCCAACCCGTCATCGAAGATGGCCGAACTCGGAAAGGCCGGTATCACGGTGGAGCTCGGCGGGAACTGTCGGACCCTCACCAGTGACTTCCACAGCATCGCCGACGACCTGGCCGCGGGATACCTGAATGTGATGCGTCACTATGGGATGGTGCCCGGTGACGCGACGTATGCACCCGAGTGGCGCATGGGGCACCAGGAGGCACTCCTCGCTCCAGCCTCCGGGATGTGGGTGGGCGACCCGAACATGGTCTTCGAGACCGCCATGCCTGCCGGGACCCCCCTCGGCAAGGTCTACGACCTGTATGGCCGTGTGACCGCCGAGGTCGTGGCACCCGAGGATGGCGTGGTCTTCGGGCTCCGGTCGCGGCCCTCGGTCCTGGAGGGCGAATGGTGCTGCTTCTACGGAATCATCGACGAGGTGCGCTCAGATCTGATTCCGTAGACCTGCCCGACCCGCGCGAGCAGGCGCCTACGGCAGATTCGCGGGCTCGATCGGAATCCGGTCCACCCGCCGTCCGCGCCCTCGCTCGGCGGTCAGGTGCCCGTCATCGACGATGACATCGCCTCGGGCGACAGTCCATGTAGGGAACCCCTTCAGCCGCATGCCTTCGTAGGGGCTGTAGTCGACGTCCGAGTGCAGGACGTCGGCCGAGATGACGACTTCACGCTCGGGGTCCACCACGATCAGGTCGGCGTCGGCTCCCGGCTCGATCCGGCCCTTGCCCGTCAGTCCGAAGATGCGCGCCGGCGCAGTGGCGGTGAGTTCGACGAACCGCTCGGGCGTGAGTCGCCCCGCGGCGACACCTTCGGTGAACACGATGGGAAGCCGCGTCTCGATGCCGGGTAGCCCATTCGGGATCTGCGTGAAGTTGTCGCACCCCCCGGTCTTCTGCCCTTCATACCGGAACGGAGCATGGTCCGACGAGACCTGTTGGATGGAGCCGTCAGCAAGCGCATCCCACAGGGCGTCGACATGGCTGTGTTCACGCATCGGCGGACTGCAGACGAATTTCGCCACTTCGCACCCGGCCCCGGGGTCGTAGACGGAGGCGTCGAGCACCAGGTACTGCGGGCACGTCTCGGCGGCGACAGCCACTCCCCTCGCACGCGCATCCGCAACATGCTGAGCGGCCCCCGACGACGTCACGTGCGCAATGCAGATGGGTGCACCCGCCAGCTCGGCCAGCATGATCGCTCGATTCGTCGCCTCGGCTTCGACGGCCGGCGGGCGACTCGTGGCGTGGTATGCCGGCCCGGTCTTTCCTTCCGCGAGGTGACGCTCGATGAGATGCGTGACCGCACAGTCATTCTCGCAGTGCGCATAGATGAGTCCACCGTGCTCACCCGCGACCTCGAGGAGAAGAATCAGATCATCGTCCCCGATCTTCTTGTCTCCGTAGGTCATGTACACCTTGAAGGACGGAAAGCCTGAGCGGATCAGATCACCCATCTCCGCCAGAACGCCATCGTTCACGTCGGTCACGATCAGGTGGAAGCCGAAGTCGATCACCGCATCCGGATCGATGACGCCGAGGCGGTGATCACGGGCATCCCTCAGCGTCCCGCCCTGCTCCTGCAGTCCGAAGTCGATGATCGTCGTGACGCCTCCGAATGCCCCGGCCACGGTACCAGTGTAGAAGTCGTCCGCAGTCGTGACCCCGAGTCGACCGATCGGATGGGCCAGATGCGTATGCGTGTCGATTCCGCCGGGCATCACCCAGTGCCCGGCCGCATCGATGACACGGTCCACATCGGCATCCGCGACGTCGAGATCGGGGCCAACCGCGTCAATCCGCCCGTTCCGCACCAGTACGTCAGCCTGAGAGCGACCGGTCGCGGTCACGACCGTGCCCCCCCGGATCAGCAGGCTTCCCTTGTCATCCATTTGCGAACCACGCCTCATGAGGGTCCATCGGAGGCCGGCATACTAGACCCGAGCTTCCAGACTTCAAGGGGGCGTGATGTCGATCGACCGTAGAACGTTCACGAAAGTGGCCGGCGCCGGCGCGGCAGCTCTGACATTGGCATGGCAGCAGGCGTGCGCACAGGTCGCCGACTCGGGAGACGTCTCGGCGGAGATGGTTCGGGCACTGCTCGACACTCAGGGAGCCCCTGGCATCTACGAGGACCCCGACCAATTCGAGCGCCTTCGTCGAGCGGTCGCGAACAGCGCGCGCATCTCCAACGAGCTCCGGGCGTTTCCCTTGAACGAGGACGAGCAGCCCCTCACGATCTTCCGGAGGGGTTGAGATGCAGTCGACCCCAGTCCACTTCATGACCGTACGCGAGCAGGCCGACCTCCTCGCCTCCGGAGAGATCACCTCGGTCGAACTGACGCGTCTCTTCCTCGAGCGCGCCGAGCAACTCGACCCACCCCCGTTCGAGCTGCCAAGTGAGCCGCGCTCCGACCATGACGGCATGCTCTCGACGATGGTCACGATCGCCCGCGATCAAGCGCTCGCGGCGGCCGAACTTGCCGACCAAGAACTGCGGGCGGGTCGGCGGCGCAGCATACTGCACGGCATCCCGTACGGTGTGAAGGACCTGCTCGACACGGACGGTATCCGGACCACGTGGGGATCCGGGATCTTCCGCGATCGAATTCCGACTCGTAACGCCGCCGTCATCGATCGTCTCGCGGACGCCGGAGCCATCTTGATGGCGAAGATGTCGCTCGGTGAATTCGCCGGTGGCAACACCAGCTCCGCGTTGAACCCGTGGAAGCTGGATCGTACCAGCTTCGGGTCGTCCAGCGGCACGGTCTCGGCTGCCGTAGCCGGCCTGATCGGGTTCGGGATCGGAACGGAGACGGGGGGATCGATCGTCTTCCCCGGCTCGTCCGTCGGTGCCTCCGGCCTGCGCCCCACCTTCAGCCGAGTGAGCCGATTCGGCTGCATGCCCCTGTCGTGGAGCCTCGACAAGATCGGGCCTGTCGGGAGGTCCGCGGAGGACTGTGGGTACATCCTCGAACAGATCAACGGCTTCGATCCACGCGATAACTCGTCGGTGGATCGCCCCTTTTCTTTCCGGCCCAGCCCGGGGAGGATGCGCGGCCGACGGCTCGGCGTGCACCGCCGCGAGTTCCTCCTCACGCAGTCGGATCACAACCGACAGGTCTTCGAGGAGGCGCTCGACACCTGGGAATCGATGGGTGTCATCGTGGAGGACATCGATCTCCCGCTCTACCCGACCGGTGCCCTGTTCAGCACGATCGTGACCGTCGAAAGCGGCACGATTTTCGAGCCGCTATTCGCCGACGGACGGGCCGGCGGAATGTTCTCCTTCAACGAAGACCGAGCGGCGGGATGGATGGCGGGGCGCATGATGCCGGCGGCCGACTATCTGACCGCGCAGCGGATCCGCAGCCAGCTGACGCGTGAGGCCGACGAGATTCTCTCACGGTACGACGCGGTCGTGGCACCTACGTGGCCGAATGGGGCCGGACTGCGTGAAGTGAGCGACGGGTGGCCGATACCGGCCCGCAACGAGTGGGAGCCGCCCGCAGACTTCGACGCCGCGACCCCTCGACTCAACTACATCGCGAATCTGGTCGGCCACCCGGGCCTCAACATCCCCTGCGGATTTGATCTCGACGGAATGCCCCTCTGCCTGCAGATCGTGGCATCCCCGTTCGATGATCAGGCCGCCCTCGACTTCGGTATGTCCTTTCAGTCGGAGACCGACTGGCATCTCAGGCGGCCTGACTACCCGTGGCGCCCCTGACCGTCGAGCCAGGCCTCACTCGCGTGACCGGCCCGCGAAGGGTCTAACCGAGGGCAACCTCGAGCGGCTTCTCGGCCTCGAAGACCTCTCCGTTCGCGTCGCCGTGCACCGCCATGACGTAATACTGGGCGAGATCGTCGGCCCAGATCCCCGGCATCGGCTCGAGCCCCATCGCCTGCCGCGACTCCGCTACCCAGCCCGGGCTTACCGCATTCACTCGATACCGCCCATCCAGGTCCAGGGCTGCGGCACGCACGAAGGCCTCGAGCGCACCGCCGACCATGGCAACGGCCGCGGTGCCGGGTGTCGGACGGACACTCAGTGTGCCGGTGGTCAGCGTGAAGGACGCCCCTTCGCGTAGCGACTCGAGCCCGAAACGCACGAGATTGACCTGCCCCATCAGCTTGTTTGCGATGCTTGACTGGTAGGCTTGATCGTCGAGCTCCTCAACCGGCCCGAACTGGGCGACACCAGCCGAGCAGACGATCCCGTCAATGGGGCCCGCGGCATCCACGAGGGCACGGACGGACGTTGGATCGGCAAGGTCCACGGTCTGATCACCCGACGCATATCCGACCCGAACGACCTCGTCGCCCTCGGCTTCGAACGCAGTCGCGATCGCCGTGCCCACAGTCCCGGTGGCACCCACAAGGAGGAGCTTCATCTGCATGTCCGTCTGAATGGTTGGATCCAGCTCCTGCTGCTACCCCGCAGTTCGTGTCAGGCGACTATCACGGCGACGGATGAGATGGCGAGCACGACCGCACCGGTGACCGCGCATCAAGTGGCCGCGTCCGATCCGCCCGAGCAGACGCGGCGAGCGCCGCGGTTTCACGTCTCCTGCTCCGCAATCGTACGGTCCAAGAGCGTCTCGACATCATCGACTCGCGTCGCCTCAACGAGGATCTGGTAAGCAAAAAGCCCGGGCCAGAGCCGGGCAATCACGCCTGCGGCCTTATCGAGGAAGCGAAGTAGGGGCGAGGCGCCCACCATATCTCGAATGGGCGGCCCGAAGCCGCTGACCGAATCGACACGAAAACCCTCACCCTCGAGCATTCGGCAGAAGGAGCGGACGGTGAAGAGTCGGGTGTGCGTCAGATCCAGAATCCCCTTCTTGCCGTAGTTGAACTGCCCCAGAAGAAGCATGAAGCGGACCGGGAGGAAGGCCACGTTGCCTGTACTCGCAACCAGCTTCGCACCGGATCTCATGGTGCGACGTATTTCCCGCAGGCTCCGCTCGGGTCGAAGCAGGTGCTCGATCACGTCCAGCGCCACTACCGTATCGACTGCACCCCCGCATTCTGACAAGACCTCCTCGGAGAAGGCGCCATCAAGGTCCACCGCGAGGTAGGGGAACGGAACATCGACGTCAGGTCTCGTGAGATCGACTGCGACCACATTCGCACCTCGCTCGTGGAGCGTAAGGGCGACCTGGCCATGACCTGCGCCGAGCTCGAGTACGCGCTCTCCGGACATGACCACTCGGTTCACGACATGCTGGTGGACCGTGTTCGGAGAGATCTTGAAGACGTACGCGTCCGAATCGAAGACGTCGAATTTGGGATGATGGACGAGGTGGTACCGGTTCGCTCTGGAGCGAATCGCCGTTCCTAAACAGTGGAGTGCGTAGGGGATCCCTTCCACGTGGCAGATTTCGTCGCCGTAAAACGTCGGGATGGGTACCTCCACGATCCGAAGCTCCCTTGCGAGAAGCTGAATGATGATCTCGGTATCGAAGTGGAAATCATTCGTATTGTACTGAAAGGGCACCTGCTCCAGCGCCGACACCCGGTACGCGCGGTACCCCGAGTGAAACTCGGAGAGATCGGCGTCGAGAATCCGGTTCTCCGCGGCTGTCAGCACCTTGTTGCCGATCCATTTATACAGCGGCATGCCGCCGCGCCGGGCGGCCCCCGACACCATCATGCGGCTACCGAATACCGCTGCCGTCTCTGAGTCGCGGAACGGAGCGAGCATCCGGGGCAAGAACTCGGGGGCATACTGACCATCGCCATGGAGAAGGACGACGATATCGAACTCGCGACGAGATGCGTACTGATACCCGAGTTTCTGATTCCCGCCATATCCCTGGTTGTAGGGGGTCTGGAACACGTCGAGGTTGGGGATCTCGGCTTGCAACGTGCGAGCCACGTCGACGGTCTCGTCCCGGCTCGAGTCGTCGATGACGTAGATACTGGTCAAGCACTCACGCAGAGCTTCGGGAATGCGCCGAAGGGTGTCTCTGATGAGGCTCTCAGCGTTGAATGCGACCACGAAGACTGCGACACGCTGAGAGCGCACGACCTCTAGGGCCGCCGCGAACTCGTCCGGCGAGGGCGCAGAGGTATCATCCATGGGAGTGTGGATCATTGGCTAAGTTGCGAGCAACTAAGAACACCGCCAAGGCAAGACCTCTCGCAGGGCGATGTACCAGGAAGGTAGACGCCCGGCGGACTCCGCTTCTACTTTCGCGACCGTGAGCACCGAGCCTTCATCGATTCTGCATTCTGTGGCCCGCCACGGGACGCTGATCGCCATTCTGGTCGTGGCCCTGGCGCTTCGCGTGCCCGGCCTCGGCGAATGGTGGCTCAATCCCGACGAAGGCATCTACTACTCGATCCTCACACGCCTCCAGTTGAGTGACTTCGTCGCGGAGGTGGCTGAGAACGCGCATCCGCCCCTTTACTATCTTCTGCTCCGCGGCCTCCGGATCCTGACCTGGGACTTCGTCTGGCTCAGGGGCTTTTCAGTCGCATGCGGCGTCGTAGCGGTCGCTGGCGTGTGGGCAGCCACAAACCGGCTGTCGGGCGGAGGTGCACGCGGCCTGGTTGCCGCCCTCTGCTCCGGGCTGCTCGTCACCTTCTCGAGCGGAGCGGTCGAGCTGTCCCGGGTGATGCGACCCTACATGATGCTCTTCGCCTTCCTCGCCTGGGCGTTCTACTTCCTCTTGAAGGAACTCGACGCGACGCGTGGCTGTTCCGACGATGCCCAGGTAGGGGACGGTGCGGGTGGCTCACGCGGACTGACCACGTATGTGGTGCTGGTGTGTCTCGCACTCCTCACGCACTACTCGGCGATCTTCGCGATCGGCGTCTTTGGCGCACTTCTGCTCCACGAGGGTGTCGCGCATGGTCTTGCCCGCCCGGCGTGGCGACGTCTGGCTCTTGCGCACCTCGTTCCCGGGGTGCTGATCACACTGCTCTGGGTCTTCCATCTGCGGGCTGTCTCGGGGAGCGGGCTCGCAACGGAAGCCCTGGATGGATGGCTGGGTGGATACATGATCACGAGCCCGGGCGGAGTCTGGAGCAGCCTGCTCGGTTTTCAGAGGCTCGCAGCGCCGACCTGGTTTCGGGGGCCTGCAGCGATCGCTCTGTTGGGTGCGCTGGTCTATGCAGGTGCGAGGCGGGAGTGGCGCCTCCTCGTGGCGGGGGGAACGGCGATTGCCATCGGGGTGATCGCTGCGACACTGCAGCTGTACCCCATGGGGGCGACCCGGCACTCCGTGTGGTTGATGACCTTCACCCTTCCGTTGATCGGATGGTTCTGCGCCTCCTTGCTGGATGTACCGAGGGGTGCACGGGGCACGCTCGGAGTCCTGGCCCTGATCCTCTCGACCCTGTTCGGAGGGCCGCTGGGCAGCGCAATCGGTATCCAGAGAACTCCATGGGCTCCGGACGACCTATTCCTCAGACGCGCGAGCCTGGCCCAGGTGATGCCGTTACTGAGTTCGGATGCACGACCGGAACTCGTGGTGGTCCCCGAGCAGGCCTTTTATCTGCTGTTGCCTCTTTGGGCCCGCGAGCGGGAAACAGCGACCGTCTCCGCAGACGGCTCTGCGTTCCACTTTCAATGGGGTCAACGCCGCGTTCTGGTCAGCCGTTATTGGGACTTCAGCGCTCCAGCGGAGGAGGGTTCGGCCAGCGTGCACAGGGCAGACGGAAGATTCGCGCTGCACATCGGAAGGTTTCTGGAGTCCTCCAATCGTTCGTTTCCCGAGCTGGGCATCTCGGATCGCGATGAGGCGCTCGTAGCCATCGGTGGGTGGGAGACCGCCTTCGTCAGCCAGCTGAAGGCCCTTCGCGGGGATCCCCCCCTGATCCGAGCCGCTCGCGAGGTCCCCGGACTACACGCGTTCGTGGTCGACCTGGGTGGGATCACTGCTGCGCTGCAGTTCACACGGGAGGAAGACGGGGCCAGGCCGTGAGCGGTGCCTTGTATCGGATCCCAAGAGCGTGGCCACGGACGCTGACCTCAGAGAGCCCGTCCCCACGGTCGGTTGTGTTCGCGGCGGGGTGGGCCTCCGTGATCGTGCGGTCGTAGCCATGACGCTCGAGTACCGGCGCGGCGACGAGACCAACCGTCTCCATCGCCGGAGAGCTGCACGCCGGGTGCACAGGTTGCTCGTCGGGCTCTCCGCACTGGCCGTGGTCTCGTGCACCTCCGACAGCCCGACGCCGACCGAACCACCGACCCCCACCGCCACGAGTATCGAGCTGTCGACAAGTGCGGTAACGCTCGGCTCTCTGGGCGAAACGACGACACTGACGGCGACGGTGAGGGACCAGAACGGTTCCGTGATGCCGGGCCAGACTGTGACCTGGACCTCCTCGGACCTGGACGTCGCCGCGGTCGCCGGCAACGGCGTCGTGACAGCGGTCCGGAACGGCTCGGCGACGATTACCGCAACGAGCGGAGTGGCAAGCGCGGCCGCGCAGGTGACCGTGGATCAAGTGGTCGTGTGGATCGGGCTGAGCACGGACACGCTCACCTTCGTCTCGTTGGGCGATACGGCCCGGTTGAGCGTGTCCGCGCTGGATGCGAATGACGCCCCCGTGGAGGGCGCAGACGTGACGTGGACGACATCGGACTCCACCGTCGTGGCGGTAGATGCTGGAGGACTGGTCGTCTCCCGGGCCAATGGGACCGCCACGATTACCGCAACGGCCGACGCGTCGAGTGCGAGCACATCCGCGACCGTGAGTCAGCTGGCTGCGTCGATCGAACTCGATACCGACACGCTCAGCTTTACGTCGCTCGGTGACACGGCGACGGTCACGGCGACGGTTCTGGATGCCTTGGGGCAGCCGATGGCCGGCGCCGCCGTCCTGTGGACCGCATCGGACACCGTGGTCTCAGTGGTCGACGCCTTCGGAGTCGTAACCTCCAGGGCGAACGGCACCGCGACGATCACGGCGACGAGTGGAGCGGCGATCGTCACCGCCAGCGTAGCCGTCACCCAGATCGTCGCGAACATCACGATCGATCCGGGGGCTCCTGCGTCGATGGTCCGCGAGGATACGCTAACCATCGTGGCCGCACTTACAGACGCACTTGGGGTCGCCGTCGTCGGGCAACGTGCCGTGTGGGCGTCCGTAGACTCGAGCGTCGCCTCGGTCGACTCACTGGGGCTCGTGACAGCGAAGTCCGCGGGCGTAGTCAGCCTCGTCGCATCGGCCGGAGCGGTGTCTGATACGGTGACCGTCCGCGTCTACGAACCCTTGCTGGCATCCAATCCCATGCTGAGTTCCGGCGTCGTGGGCGTGCCGTACACGGGGACGCTGCAGGCCACGGGGGGAGACGGCGAGTACCTGTGGTCCGCGGGAAGCGAGGGTCTGCCCGAGGGCTTCACGCTCTCACCGGACGGACTCATCGAGGGCACTCCTGCGATGACGGGCGTGAATCAGGTGCTTGCGATCGTCACGTCCGGCGATGGGCAGGTCGACTCACTGAGCGTGGAACTGATCGTCTACGAGCCCCTGTCCGTCGACACGATCGCGCTAACGGAGGCCCGAGTGGGTATGTCGTACTCGGACACGATCGGTGCAGCGGGTGGGGATGGGAGCTACGAGGTCACGCTCGTCAGCGGAGCCATCCCGGATGGGCTGGTCCTCGACGTCTCGGGACGGATGTCCGGCACACCGACACTCGTTGAGGCCCGTTCCTTCACGATCGAGGTACGTAGCGGAGACGGTCAGGTCGCGCAGGCGGTCCAGTCTCTCAAGGTCCTCAAGGAGGCCACCTTCATCGAGGGGTACGCCGGAGACGTGAGCATCGATCGGGGGGACGCCATCTCTTTTCACATCTCGACCGATGGTTCGGAGCATACCCTCGAGGTCTCACGACTGGGCTGGTACGGAGGAGTCGGCAAGAGTGTGATTCTGCGCGTCGACTCGGTCGCCGGTCTCGAGCAAGCTCAACCGGTGGCAGAGGTCGGAACCGGACTGATCGAGGCGGCGTGGAGTTCGACGTATACGCTGCAGACGGACGCGACCTGGACGAGTGGCGTCTACCTGGTCGACCTGACGTCAACCGGCGCCCCTCTGGGCCGGATCATGTTCGTGATCCGTGACGATGCCGCGCCCGGGGACATGGTCGTACAGATCCCGGTGACCACCTACCAGGCGTACAACAACTGGGGTGGCAAGAGCCTGTATGAGTACAACTCGGAGGGAGGGAGAGCGTACAAGGTCTCCTTCGACCGACCGTACGCGAACGGGTCGGGGGCGGGAGACGTATTCTCGGGGGACTACAACCTCATCCGCTGGCTGGAGCGGGAGGGGTACGACGCCTCCTACGTCACGAGCATCGATCTGGAGAGAGACCCTTCCCTCCTGTCGGGCGTGCGCGTCTTCGTCTCGAACTTCCACGACGAGTACTGGTCACGAGGAATGCGCGACGTGCTCGTGGGTGCCCTCGACGCGGGTACGCATGCCGCGTTCTTCGATGCGAACAACCTGTACTGGCAGGTCCGCTTCGAGGCGTCGTCCTCGTCCGCGCCGAACCGGGTGATGGTCGGCTTCAAGGAGGCCGCGCTGGACGTGGGTGCACCCCCGGGTGAAACGACCGTCCGATGGCGAGACGCGGAGGTCAACGAGCCGGAGAACGGCATCCTCGGCATCATGTACAGCTCCGACTACACGTTTGGCGACTCCTTCCCCTGGGTGGTGAAGAACTCAGCACACTGGATTTACGACGGAACTGGAGTCGTCGACGGGGACGAGATCCCCGGACTTGTGGGCTACGAGTACGACAGAGTCTGGGACAACGGCGTGTCACCGCCCTCGGTCGACCTCGTGTTGCTCGCCGAATCCCCCGTCCTTGATCGCAATTCCCTTCCCGACGTCCACCATGCGGCGATTCACACGAGGTCCGCGAGTGGCGCGATCGTCTTCGCCGCCGGCACGAACTATTGGTCGTGGTTCCTCGATAATGACGGCTTCAACCCCGACCGACCTGCAACGGACGCCAGGGTTCAGCAAATGACCCGGAATCTGCTGACACGCATGCTCGGCAATTAGGATCGGTACCGACGGTCCTTGGACGCGCTCGCCGGTGCCCAATTCGTCGGGTCCCGCCGGACCTTCATCGGCATTTCTGGGTTGGAAGATGGGAAGTCCGTCCACGCCGGCAGCTCGCCCTCAAGTGACTAAACCCAGTCCCCGGCCCGCCCACCACGGACCGGACGGCCGTTACCGGAGTCCGTGGCCAGAGGCGTCGTTGGACGACTCGATACGCGGCAGGATTGGCGAGGTCGCCAGGGAGTGGCTCGCGGGCGACCATCCACCCGACCCGTCACCGGATCAACTTCCGATCGAGCCGTGGGAAACGGACCGAAGACCCGTTGATCAGGACCAGGCTCGCGTCACCTGGGTCGGGCACGCCTCGTTCCTGCTGGAGCTGCCCGGGGCCAACCTCCTCACGGACCCGGTCTGGTCGCCTCGTGTCTCGCCCGTCCCGTGGATCGGTTCACGGAGGTTCGTGCCGGCATCCCCAGGTGTCGACGCGCTGCCTGAGATTCACGGTGTAATCCTGTCTCACGATCACTTCGACCACCTCGACTCACCAACGGTCCGTCGGCTCCATCGCCGATTCGGCCACGCCCTCGAGTGGTTTACGCCACCGGGCTATCGCTCCTGGTTTCAAAGGCGAGGCATTCGGAACGTGACCGAGCTGGACTGGTGGCAGAGCGCTCCGGGCCCCGCGGGTCACGCCATCACCGCCGCACCCGCCCGCCACTGGACGCGACGGACCCCGTGGGGAACGAATACACGCCTCTGGAACTCCTGGGTCATCGGTACGCCAACCGGGGCGGGCGGCACAGGCGTTCGCGCACCCCGCATCTATTTCGGAGGAGACACGGCGTACGCCTCCCATTTCACCGAGGTGGCGGACCGTCTCGGACCGTTCGACGCCTCACTCCTGCCGATCGGTGCCTACGAGCCACGCTGGTTCATGAAGGTTTCCCACATGAACCCGGAGGAAGCGGTGCAGGCATACGTCGACCTGGGTTCGGCGGGCGACTTCATTCCCACCCACTGGGGCACCTTCCGTCTCACATTCGAGGATCCGCTCGAACCCCCGGAACGCACGCGTGCCGCGTGGACCGAAGCCGGTCTGGACCCAGACCGGCTCCGTATCCCGCGGCACGGAGAAACGCTCCTGATCAGGAGCTAGACGCGCGCGACCAGACGCTCACTGGTTGTTTGCACCCCCGACCACACTCGCCCGATAGTCGAGCGGCGGATCCCGATCTCCGAGCAGCGGCTCGTAGATGTAGCCGGGGCCGCGACGACGGTCGAACTCTTCGTATGCCGCGTCGATCAACGACGGCGTGGTGAAGAGGTCATACAGGGTGAACGCCAGCGTCTTGGCCGCATTGATCATGCCCTTGTTCCCGATGCTCGTCCCGCCGGCGGCAACCGCCTGCCATGAATGCGCCGACGTACCGGGGACCCAGGTGGCCGTACCGAGCCCGGCCGTGGGAACCGTCCACGACACGTCCCCGACATCCGTCGAACCACCCTGACCCACCTCGATCACCTCGAAAGGCTCGATCATCGCGGCCCGTTCGATCGGCGGTGCGTCCTCCGGGAACGTGCTGTGGATCGCCTCGGCGAACGCGCGCTCTTCGGCGTTGTACTCGACGCCCCCGACGAGATTGAGGTTCTCATACATGGCACGCGCCAGGGCCTCGTTGGGAAGGACGTTGTAGATCCCGTGGATGACCTCGTGCTCCATTCGCGTCTCGGTGCCCATGGCGGCCGCCTCGGCGATTCGCGTCACCCAGTCGAACATCCGACGCGACTCTTCCGGGTCGGGATGCCGAACGTAGATGTAGGACTCGGCGAAGTCCGGCACGACGTTCGGCGCAGACCCGCCGGACGTGATGACGTAGTGAATCCGTGCCGCAGGCGTCACGTGCTCGCGCATCATGTTGATCATGTAGTGGAACGCTTCGACCGCATCGAGCGCCGAGCGCCCGCGCCATGGCGCTCCCGCGGCATGGGAGGACTGGCCGTAGAAGCGGAACATGCCCGACTTGTTCGCCAGAGAAGACGACGCGCTCGCGCTGTTCGTGGAGCTCGCATGCCAGTGCAGCATCACGTCCACGTCGTCCATGAGTCCCTCACGGACCATGTAGACCTTGCCCGCTCCACCCTCCTCGGCGGGCGTCCCGTACACGCGGATCGTACCCGGCGCACCGGACTCCGCGAGCCAGTCGCGGATGGCGAGTGCAGCCGCCACGGACCCGGTACCGAAGAGGTGATGACCGCACGCGTGTCCGGCGATCTTGCCGGGAATCGGGTCCCGCTCCGAGGAACGGCTCTGGTTGATGCCGGGAAGGGCGTCGTACTCACCCATGATCCCGATAATCGGACCACCACCACCGTACGTGGCGACGAACGCGGTCGGCATGCCGGCTACGCCGGATGCGATCTCGAAGCCCGCGTCACTCAGAACGCCCTGCAGCGTCTCGGACGATTCGGTCTCCATGTATCCGACTTCCGCGAGGTCCCACAGGTGCTGGGCCGTCGCGGCATACTGGTCGGCGTTGGTGTCGATGAACGCGGCAAGCTGGTCCTTCACGCTCTGAGCCTGAACAGGCTGTGCGAGCAGCACGGCAGCGATCAACGCTGCGCCGATCTTCTTCACTTCGGGACTCCTGATAGAACGGATTCACTCGGGGGACGATGAGGGTAGGCGGCAGACGGGAGCCGTACAAGGCGAGCCGCGCGCGGCGAGCTCAACGCTCGATCGACCACCCCAGGAACATCTCGACGTCGTCCGCGGCGGCCTCGGCCTGAGCCCGGACGTATTCATCCTCATCCTCGAGTCCCGCGGCGATCGCCGTGCGCGCCCGTTCTTCATCGAGGTCCCCGGTGGTCCTGGCCAGGTGGCCCAGCGCCAGGACCGCGTTGCCCCGGACGAGGGGGTCGTCGTGATCCGTGAGATCCAGACAGATCTCCTCGGCCCAGCTCGCGTCCGGCGGGTCCAATGAGACCACGATCGGCACCTCCGCGAGCTCCTCGGGCTCCGCGGTACCGATCAGATCCTCGATCTCGTATCGGGTCCAGCCGTCCGGAATCATCTACTCAAGTTCACGAGGGGACTCGGCATGCGATCGATCCAAGCTGTGACCTGCGACCGGGCGAAGCCACCCTGACCTCCCCGAGACCGCCGTCCACCACCTAGATTCAGCGCTTCACGACCGTTCTCCACAAGCGAAGCAAACATGATGAAGCGTCTTCTCACCGGCGCCCTGGCGCCCGTCCTGATCACCGCCGTTTCGACCTCACCGCTCGTAGCTCAGTCGTCGGCCGACTACAACCGGCAGATCGAGCAGCTGATGAACCACCCCGCTGTTCGCTCTGCGCTCGACCACATCGTCGAGACGGACGACCAGACGATGGACGATCTGATGACCCTCACCGAGATCCCGGCACCTCCCTTCATGGAGGACGAGCGGGGCGCCGCATTCCTGCAGATGATGATCGATCTCGGCGTCGACAGCGCGTGGACGGACGAGGTGGGCAACGCGATCGGCCTGCGCCGTGGCTCGGGCACGGGCGAGGTCCTCGCGATCGCGGGTCACCTCGACACCGTCTTTCCTCCGGAGACCGACGTCACGATCCGCGTGAGCGGTGACACGCTCTTCGCTCCTGGGATCGCGGATGACACACGCGGTCTGGCGACCGTGCTGGCCGTCCTCCGTGCCATGAACGAGGCCGACATCCGCACCGAAGCCGACGTCCTCTTCATCGGCAACGTGGGTGAGGAGGGACTCGGAGATCTCCGCGGTGTGAAGCACCTCTTCCGCGACGGAGGTCCGCGTATCGACCACTTCATCTCCGTTGACGGGACGAGTCCGACCGGCATCACGCACATGGGGCTCGGGTCGCACCGGTACCGGGTGACGTTCAAGGGTCCCGGTGGGCACTCGTGGGGAGCCTTCGGCCTCGCCAACCCGGCGCACGCCATGGGGCAGGCGATCGGTTACTTCCAGGATGGGGCCGCACCGTACACGGCAACCGCGCCGTTCCGCACCAGTTACAATGTGGGACGGATGGGAGGCGGCACGTCCGTGAACTCCGTCCCGTTCGAGGCGTGGATGGAAATCGATATGCGCTCCGAGGGTGATGCCACGCTCGACGCGGTCGACGCGATCCTTCAGGGTGCGGTGCAGCGCGCACTGGCCGAAGAGAATGCACGCCGCACCAGGGGCGAGCCCCTCACGGTCGACGTAGACATGATCGGCGATCGGCCGTCGGGCGTGATCGCCGAGGACCATCCGTACATCCAGCAGGCGGCGGCTGTGACGCGCGCTCTGGGGATCGAGCCGACCTTCAGCCGCTCGTCGACGGACTCGAACATTCCGATCTCCCTGGGGATCCCCGCGATGACGATCGGCGGTGGCGGACAGGGCTTCGGCGCGCACTCCCTCGACGAATGGTTCCGGAACGAGAACGGAGCCCTCGGAGTGCAGAGGGTGATGCTGATCGTGCTGGCACAGGTAGGCGTGGCTCAGACCAGCTGAGCAAAGGCCGTTCGGCGATGGACCGCAGAGAGGCACTGCGCCACTTCGGATTCGGCGGAGTCGGTGCGGGCATCCTGGCCCATCGTGCCATGGCGCCGGGGGGCCGTCCGCGCCGCACCCGGACCGGATCCGACGATCGTGTCGTCGATGTCGTACTGGAAGGGGCGTCGGTTTTCCGGCCAGGCCCCGGGGGCGCACGCGTCGAGCACGATGTCTCCGTCCGAGTCGCCGGCAACCGCATCGTGGAGGTCGGTCCGGGTCGTCTCTCGGGCGGAGACCGGATCGACCTGACCGGCCACCTCCTCCTTCCCGGCCTCATCAGCGGACATACGCATGTCGCCGCCGGCTCTCCGACCCGAGGCATCATCGAATCGGGGCGATCGTACGCACGCCCCCTCACGCTGGTTCAGGAAGCGCTCACCAGCGAAGAGATCGAGGCGATCACGACCTACAATCTGACCGAGCTGCTGCTCAGCGGCTGTACGAGTCAGGTCGAGATGAGCATGAGTCTGTCCCAGGCTCGGTCGTACGCCCGTGTCGCCCGTCGGCTCGGCGCGCGAGGGTGGGTGGGTGGCATGGTCCCCGGCATCGATCGCCTCTTCCCGATCTGGTTCGGCTCGGACGACGATCTCGTCGCCTCCGAGGACGGTACCCTGGTCGAGATCGAGGCCAACCTGGCTGCCGCCGAAGCCCTGCGCCGCGAGGGTGACGACCTCGTCCTCGGGATGATGACGCCTCACGCTGCCGACACGCAGACGCCCGCCACGCTCGACGCGTTTGCCCGGGCCGCGACCCGGCTCGGAACGGGAATTCACACGCATCTGTCCCAGGGTCAGCGTGAAACCGACGCCGTCCGCCGAAGACATGGCGTCACGCCCGCACGGTGGCTGGCGGATGCCGGCTTGATGGACGGACCCTTCTTCGGGGCGCACTTCACCGCACCCGACTGGGAGACGGATCCGAACATCCTGATCGAGCACGGCGCCGTCTACTCGACGTGCCCATCGGCGGGAGGTGCCGGCGGCGCGACCCAGCCGTATCCCGAAGCCCTCGCGGCCGGGCTCGAGGTGAACGTGGGTATCGACACCCACAGCAACGACATGATGGAGAACGTGAAGCTCGCCGTGCTTCAGGGGCAGGCCCGTGCGGCTTTGCTCCAGCAGGTCGGAGGCCAGCGCCCCGTTCAGGCGCCTACGGTCGAGGACGCCCTGCTCGGGTGTACGATCGTGCCCGCCCGGGCGCTCCGGCGTCCGGATCTCGGTGTCATCGAGCCCGGTGCGCTCGCGGACCTCGTGGCCGTCGAGTTGAGCGGCCCGCTGACTGGTTCCGGCGCGCCCGCTCCGGAACCGCTGAACAACCTGCTCTACGCGAACGGCCGCTTCGTGTCCTGGGTCTTCGTCGACGGACGGCCCCTCGTGTCCGATGGGCGGTTCGAGCTGGACCTCGAGGCGATCGCCGCGGATGGTGGACGTGCGGTACAGCGCCTTTGGGGCCTCCTCGAGGACGAGGGCTGGTTCGACTGACCTAGGGCGAGTCCTCGCCTTGCCCCACCCGCACCACCAGCTTGCCGGTACTCGCTCTCGACTCCATGAAGCGATGCGCCTCCGGCAACTCCTCGAAGGCCCAGGTCGATCCGACGATCGGCCGGAGATCGTGCGCGGCGACGAAGTCGGACAGTGCGCTCCACACGCCCAGCAGCCGCTCTTCGTCCGGGAGCAGATATCCGATGTGCGTGGCGAGCAGACCCGTCGACGCAACGGCGGCGTCCATCACCTTGATGCGCGGTGCGTCCCGCCATGCCCGCCACCACGAGAACGGATTCCACTTCGTGTAGTCGAGCTGGGCGTACCCGACAACGACCAGGCGCCCGAAGTTCGCGAGCCGTGCGTTGCAGGCGCGGAAGACGTCTCCACCGACCACCTCGAGCACGACGTCGAGTCCGCGATCGGCCGTGACCACGTCGAACGTGGACTCGAAATCCGATGCGCGGTAGTTGACCGTATGCGCTGCCCCCAGTGACCGCGTGAGCTCCAGCTTCTCCTCACTCCCGGCGAGCGCGACCACGTCGCAACCGAAGGCCGACGCGATCTGTACCGCCGCCGTTCCCACGCCCCCGGCCGCAGCGGTGATCGCGACCCGATCATCGGGCCTCATGCGCGCCATTTCGGTCAGCGCGACCCACGCAGTCATGAAGTTGACACCGAAGGCGGCCGCCTCGTCCATCGAGAAGTGGTCCGGAGCGGGAAGGGCACGATTCGCACCCACCACGACGCGTTCCGCGTAGCCGCCGTGCTGCATGCCGCACAGCACACGGTCGCCGACGCTTCGCCCAGTGACGTCGGAGCCAATCGCTTCGATGCGTCCCGCGACCTCCATGCCTGGGACGTACGGCCGATCCGGGGCCCACCCATAGAGCCCTTTTCGCGAGAGTACTTCGGCGTAGTTGATCCCGATCGCCTCGACCCGGATCAGGACGTCGCCCGACCCCAATTCGGGGTCGGGCACATCCGTCAGTTCGAGGACCTCTGGTGGTCCAGATCGGCGGAGAGTCCAGGCACGCATGGTTAGTTGTTGGGCGCCCCGTTTTGAATCCAGGCGCGGATGATCGCCGTGTCTGCCGGGGGGACCGTCATGTCAAAACCACCCCCGTCACAGTTACCCTGCGCGCGACCTGTCACAAAGTCGAAGTCGAGGAGGGCGATCAGGAACTCCCGGGTTCGCTCGAGCGCTCCGATCAGCGC
>CAZBHZ010000011.1:0-105880 GCA_964492085.1 uncultured Gemmatimonadaceae bacterium
GTGCTCACGGAGAGCATGGATGTCGTGCAGCGCGCGATCGTGACCGAAGAGACAGCAACGCTCGTCGACGCGGTCGTAGCGGGAGACCTGGTTTCGACGCTCCAGGGCACGGGCCCGTTCACGGTCTTCGCCCCAATTAATGCTGCGTTCGAGGCACTGGGCACGACGACAATCGAAGCGCTTCTGGATCCGGCGAACCAGGCCATCCTGCAGGATGTGCTGACGTACCACGTGATTCCGAGCAAGGTCATGGCTGCCGACCTGACGGATGGCGCGATGGTCGCGACGGTCGAGGGCAGTGATGTCACGATCGACCTGAGCGACCCGACGATGCCGATGGTCAACGGCGCGAAGATCATCGCGACCGACATCGTGACCGAGAACGGCGTCATTCACCTCATCGACGGTGTCCTCACCGAGAATCTCAACCTCGTCGACGTCGCCGTGGTCAACGGCTTCTCGACGCTGGTCGACCTCGTGGCCCAGCAGGGTCTCGACGATGCACTCTCGGCCCCGGGCGCTGGTCTGACCGTCTTTGCTCCGACCAACGAGGCGTTCGCGGCGCTCTCAGCGGTTCCGAGCGGTCAGGCTCTCACGGACGTCCTCACGTATCACGTCCTCGACAGCGAAGTCGCGTCGGGTGACCTGAGCGACGGCCTGCAGGTCACGAACACGCTGCTCGCGGGCGGTGCGTTCACGGTCAACATCAGCGGAAGCGCTGTGACCATCACGGATGGAGCGGGCAACACGGTGAACGTGATCATCACCGACGTCCCGGCCTCCAATGGCATCATCCACGTCATCGACGCGGTGCTGCTTCCGACCCCGTAGCTTTCATAGCCAAGCCACAGATCCAGGGGTCGGCGGGTCCCGGGGTGTTCGCACCCCGGGGCCCGTTATCCGTTTGGGGACATGTGTAGCTGAGCCGGCGGCCCGGCAGGTCGTGCGAGCGGAAACCCGTCGAACGTCTTACCAGTAGTACAGGTGCGAGACGACGATGAGCGAATATCACCACTTCAGTGCCCGAGAACGACGACGCCAGGAGCGGTCCACCTGGCGCAACGGGCTCATCACGTCCGTACTCCTCCACCTCATCATCTTTCTCGGGTGGAATGGCCAGGTGATTCCCGACTCGCCGTTCGCTGCGGCAGGGCCGCGTGCCGGAGACAACCGAGCGGCCGCGGGTTCTCTGCAGGCGCTGAATGTTCGCACGCCGCCGAGCCAGCCGATCATCCAGCCTCCGACACCGCTCGCGGTCGCGGTCGAGGTCGAGCCTGTCGAGTGGGAGGACGAGGTGGATTACGATCCGGCGTCCGTTCTCGGTGAGAAGCCCGGGC
Source organism: uncultured Gemmatimonadaceae bacterium (assembly GCA_964492085.1). Taxonomy (GTDB): domain Bacteria; phylum Gemmatimonadota; class Gemmatimonadetes; order Longimicrobiales; family Gaopeijiaceae; genus UBA2589. The sequence goes on from CAZBHZ010000011.1 coordinate 1,338, forward strand.
TCGACGAGGGGCCGGGTCTGGAGAGCGGGACCGGGGAAGGTGATGGAGGAAACGCCGAGGAGGGCTTCTACCGACTCCAGCCGGCGACCCCGCGTGGGATGATCATCCCGCCGACAAACCGGAGCCTGCGGGGTACGGAGGTCCAGGTGTGGGTCTTCGTGGACGAGGGTGGACGCGTCGTGGCAGACTCCACGCGGCTGGATCCACCGACCCGCGACCGCGGGTTCAACCGGCGCCTGATCGAGGAGGCGGCCGAGTGGGTCTTTCGGCCTGCCGTTCAGGAAGGAAGGCCGGTCGCCTCCTGGTTTCCGTACCGGATCGCGATGTAGGCGCGGACGAAGCACGAAGCCCCGGGGCGGAACCACGCCGACCCGCTGTCGCTTAGGTTGTCGGAAGCCCCGGGGTGTACCCGGGCCCTCGCCATCCGAAGGGAGGCACGATGGACGCGTTACCGCAGATCGGCAGATTCCTTTATGCGATTCCCATGGCAGGCTTCGGTGTCCTGCATTTCATGATGGGTGACGCAATGGCCGGAATGGTCCCGCTGCCGGGCGGGGTACTCTGGGTGTACATCACGGGGGTCGCGCTTCTCGCCGCCGCCACGTCGATCATCGTAGGCAAGCATGCCGTCCTCGCGACGCGTCTGCTCGGCCTGATGCTGCTGATCTTCGCGACCTCAATCCATCTGATGGCGCTGGTGGGTGGTGATCAGGCGGCGATGTCGAACCTGCTCAAGGATACCGCTCTCGCCGGAGGTGCGTTCATCCTGTCCGGCGTGCTTGCCGGAGAGGAGGACTCAGCCGCGGGCTGACCGTCCATCACGGCTCCTCGTTCACGCGGTCGGTCGAACGGGCGCGACGTGCAAAGACCGGAGGCCGGCCACGAGGTGGCCGGCCTCTCGGCATCTGGCATGGGGTGCCGGTGTATCTTACCGGCAGAACCCATAACTCACCCGAGGGAGCGATGGCGAACGGGAGAGCGGTCGACGTGAGGCTCGGCGACGGGACGCCTTGTGCAGACGAGATCGGTGAGGTGGCACGCACGCTCGGGATCGATGTCGTCGCCCGCGAGGGCGGCGGTGCTCACACGGTAGTCGGAGATGTAGCACTGCCCGGTGAAGCCCCCGGATGGATGGTCGAGGCGGCTGTGCTACGCGCTCTCGAACCGAAGAACGTTCTCTTCCTCTGCGTCGCCAACTCTGCTCGCAGCCAGATGGCGGAGGGGCTGGCCCGATCCATGGCGCCGGGGGGCGTCACGATCTCTTCGGCGGGGTCGGAACCCACACGCGTCCGTCCCCAGGCGATCGCGGCCCTCTCCGAGGTCGGCGTCGACATCTCCGGTCACGCCTCGAACGGGACGGATGATGTCGAGGGCCAGGTCGATGCGGTGATCACCCTCTGTGCCGAGGAAGTCTGTCCCGTTTGGCTGAAACAGGCGACTCGGCTCCACTGGGGGCTACCCGATCCGGCTGGCGCCGGACACACTCCGGAGGAAGAGATGGATGCGTTCCGTTCGGTCCGTGATGAGCTGACCCGTCGACTGACCGTGCTGTTTCTCGGTGTGTCCGAGTAGGTTACACGAATGACGCAGGCCGCCCGCGCGATGAAGCGCATCCTCTGGGTCGATGACGAAATCGATCTTCTGAAGCCGCATCTGCTCTTTCTGCAGGCGCGGAACTATCACGTCGACGCCATTTCGAATGGCGATGATGCGCTCGAGTTGATGCGCGAAGCGCCGTACGACCTCGTCCTTCTCGACGAACAGATGCCCGGCCGCAGCGGTCTCGAGGTGCTCGAGATCATGCGCCGTGAAGCGCCCCACCAGCGGGTGGTGATGGTCACGAAATCCGAGGAAGACCACACCATGACCGAAGCGATCGGCCGCCGTGTGGACGACTACCTCGTGAAGCCCACGTCGCCTCGTCAGGTGCTGAGCGTGGTCACGCGTATTCTCGAGGGATCGTCCATTCGTCAGGCTCGGGCGGCCCAGGACTTCGCCGCCCGTTTCGGCACCTTGTCGACGAATGCGCAACAGGCGCAGAGTGCGGACGCGTTCGCGTCGGTGTATACGGAACTGGTCGACTGGCAGCTGAGATTGCGCGAGGCAGGTGAGGACGGGCTTCTCGACACCGTCGCTTCGCTCGTCACGTCTCTCCGCAGGGACTTCGGCGAGTGGGTCATGCGGGAATACCCGGGCTGGATGCAGGACGCGCCCGACCGCCCTCGGCTGTCGGTGGATCTGGTTCGGGAGTTCCTGGTGCCCCGACTCTCGTCCGATCCGGTGTACTTCGTGGTGTTGGACTGCATGCGTCTCGACCAGTGGCGGGCCATGGCGCCTCTTCTCGCCGAGTACTTCGAGATCGAGGAAACGGTTCACTATTCGATTCTGCCGACCGCGACCCCATACGCGCGGAACGCGATCTTCTCCGGGCAGTACCCGGACGAGATCGCCCAGGCACATCCGGGGTGGTGGGACGCCTCGGACGACGAGGGCAGCCTGAACGCCTTCGAGGACGAGTTGCTCGTGGAGCAGCTCAAGCGTCTGACGGGGCGCGACGTCCCCGTGCACTACGAGAAGATCTTCTCGGACCGGCAGAGGGAGCAGGTACGCGGTCGCGTGAACTCCGCGCTGAAGACGCCAGGGTCCGTCATCGCCCTGGTGTTCAACTTCGTGGATCTCATGACGCACGGACGCTCCGAGTCGCCGATCCTCATGGAGGTGGCCCGGGACGAGGCTGCCCTGCGGGACCTCACGCGCGCGTGGTTCGAGCGTTCGACCGCCTTCGACATCCTCCGGGAAGCCGCGCGGCGGGGGCACGAGGTGATCCTTACCACGGACCACGGGTCCATACTCTGCCAGCATCCGTCGACGGTTTTTGCTCGCAAGGATGCGACCAGCAACCTGCGCTACAAGTTCGGTCAGGATCTTCGAGCCGAGCAGAAGCATACGGCATACATGACGCGCGATCAGGCCCACCTGCGTCTACCGGCGGGTCGACTCGGGATGAGTTACCTGATCGCCCTCGAGGATTACTTCTTCGTGTATCCGACGAAGCTCCGTGAGTACCAGGCGCGTTATCGGAACTCCTTCCTCCACGGTGGCATCAGTCCCGAGGAGATGATCGTACCGGTCGCGAGTCTCAAGCCGCGTCGCTAGGCCGAGTCATGTCCCTCTACCCGCGCCTGGTCGGGTTCGTCCGACCGCATGCCGCCCCGATTCTCATCGCGATCGTCGCCGCGGCGATATATGCAGTGCTCGACGCGACCACGTACGTGCTTCTGATTCCGTTCGTGGATGCGCTCTTCGTGAGCGGCGGGGCGCCTCTGGCCTCCAGTGAAAACGGTGTACAGCGGCTGCTCGACGCGACCGTGTACACATGGGTCGATCTGACAGGAGACCCTCTGGTCGCGATCGGCCGGATCATCGTCCTGATTCTGGCTGTGTTCCTGGTCAAGAATGTTTTTGCGTTCGCTCGGGTCTATCTGCTGGCCCGTGCCGAGCAGGCCGTGAACCGCGACCTGCGTGACGCCGTCTACGACCATCTGCTCGACCTCGACCTGGGCTTCTTCGGCCGCACGCGCACGGGGCAGATCGTCAGCCGGCTCACCACGGAGATCGAGCAGTTCCGGATGCTGGTGACGCGCGAAGTCTCCCGGCTGGTCACGGCCGTCTTCGAGTTCCTGGGTGCGCTCGCGTTCATGCTTCTCATCTCGTGGAAGCTCACCGTCGCGGCGTTCGTGGTGATCCCGGTCGCCATGGGCATCTGGGGACCACTGGTGAACGTGCTTCGCCGTCGAGACCGTCGGGTCCTGCATCTCGGAGGCGAGGTCAACGCCCACGTCGTCGAGACCCTGGCCGGGATCCGTCTGGTCAAGTCGTCCTCGGCGGAAGAGCGTGAGCGCGCCCGGTTCCACGGGCTTACCTCGGATTATTTCCGACAGTTCATGCGAGCTGAGGTGGCTCGCTCCATGGCCCAGCCCATGACCGAGATGCTGGCCGCCGCCGGCACGGGCGTGATCCTGTGGTACGGTGCGCGTCTCGTGGTTGGTGCCGACATCACGGGCGCACAATTCGTCGGCTTCCTCGGCCTTTCGCTGAAGCTGTACGCGCCGGTCAAGAACGTGGCCAAGTTCCCTGCGATGGCGCAGCCGGGACTCGTGGCGGCCGAGCGGGTCTTCGAGTTCCTCGATGCGAAGGCGGAGATCACTGATCGCCCGGGTGCCGGAGCGATCGAGTCGTTTGAGCGGGAGATCATTTTCGATGACGTCTCGTTCGCGTATCGCGACGGAGACCCCGTGCTTCAGAATGTCTCGTTCCGGGTGCCGCGCGGAAGCGTCATTGCCCTCGTGGGTTCGAGTGGCGCGGGCAAGAGCACGGTGGTGGACCTGCTGAGTCGCTTCTACGACGTGAGCGACGGCCGGATCTCCGTCGACGGGGTGGACGTCCGCGACGTCAGCATCGCCGACCTTCGCTCGCTCATGGGGATCGTGTCTCAGGAGACCGTCCTCTTCCACGATTCGGTGCGGGCGAACATCGCCTACGGCCGGCCCGATGCCACGCCGGATCAGGTCGAAGCTGCCGCCCGCGCTGCAAACGCCCACGACTTCATCGAACGGATGCCGAACGGCTACGACACGGTTGTCGGTGAGCGCGGGGTGGAGCTGTCGGGAGGTCAGCGTCAGCGAATTGCGATCGCCCGGGCCATCCTGCGTGACCCTCCGATCCTGATTTTCGACGAGGCGACGAGCGCGCTCGACACGGAGTCCGAACGGCTGATCCAGGATGCGATCGAGCGCCTCCTCGAGGGACGGACCGTCTTCGTCGTTGCTCACCGGCTCTCCACGGTCCAGCGAGCGGACCAGATCCTCGTTCTGGAGGAAGGCCGCGTCGTGGAACAGGGGGACCACCAGACACTCCTCGCGCAGGCCGGCCGCTACAAGCGTCTCCATGATCTGCAGTTCGAGACGGCACCGACGATCACGCGCACATGACCGAGGTCGTCTCTTCGGCGTCGAGCGAGGCGGGTGAGGATCTCCGCCCCACCGTCCGACACCGACTCGAGTACGCAGGCTTCAGGATGGCTCGTTTCGCGCTGGGGATGGTGCCGGAAGCATGGGCGGTCCGACTGGCAGCCGGTGTCGGCTGGCTAGCCGGCGTTCTCATCCGTGTGCGCCGGAGAGACGTGGATGCCCACCTCGCCCTCGCATTCCCCGACGCCTCCCCCGCATGGCGTCGTGCCGTGGCGCGACGGAGCTATATGCACCTGGGTCGCGAGGCGGTGATGCTCTTCCGTCTTCCCCGGTGGTCCACGGAGGAGATTGTATCGCGGGTGGACTTCGTGGGTCTCGAGTCGCTTCGTGCGGCGGCGGCCGAAGATCGGGGTGTGATGCTTCTCACGGCCCATCTCGGCAACTGGGAGATCGCGGGGGCGTGCATCGCGGCGTCTGGTCTGCCGATCGACGTCGTGGGCAAGGGCATGGCAAACCGGAGATTCGAGGCCGATCTCTTCGCGACGCGGGAGCGTCTGGGAATGCGTGTCATCGATATGGCGGACGCACCCAGAGGCGTGCTGCGCTCTTTGGGACGGGGCCGTCTTGCTGCGCTGCTCGGTGACCAGAATGCGCATCGAAATGGCATCTTCATCCCATTCTTCGGCCGGGATGCAGCGACGCCGCGCGGCCCCGCGGTCTTCGCCCTTCGTCGCGACGTTCCGGTGTTCGTCGGGTTCGCAATCCGGCAGCCCGGATGGGGGCAGCGGTACTCGGTCGACGCGCGCCGGCTCGACTTCCACCGCACCGGGGACGTCGAGACCGATACCCGTGCCTTGCTCGCCGCCTACCATGCGATCCTGGAAGAGGCGATCGTATCAGCCCCGGATCAGTACTTCTGGCAGCACAAGCGCTGGAAGACTCGGCCACCGCAGGAGTCGGTGTCGTGACGGTTCGGGGCTCGAGGAACTGCGCTCGGAACGCCCGGTTACAATCTCTACACGCGATGTCCCACGTACGTCGACACGCGAAATCGAAACCCTGAACCGAAGCCGGACCAACCGGATCGAACCGTGATCTACGTCTGCATCCCCACGCACAACGAAGCCTCGACGATCGGCGTCCTCCTCTGGAAGACTCGGAACGTCCTGGGTGAGTTTGGCCGGGACTATCGGTTGATCGTCCACGACGATGCATCCACGGACGAGACGGCCGAGGTCCTCGCGCGGTACCGCCGCTCGCTGCCCCTCACCGTGCTTCGGTCGGAGGAGCGTCTGGGGTACGGGGCTTCGGTCGAAAAGCTGCTGCGCCACGTGCGTGACGACGCGCCGTATCCGAAGCGTGATTGCGCTGTCGTACTTCAGGCGGACTTCACCGAACGGCCCGACGACATCGTCACCGTAGTGAAGCTCCTCGAGGGGGGTGCCGACATCGTCGCGGGTTCGATCTCCGAGGAGGACGCCGAGGGCGTGCGCGGCTTCAAGGCAGTGCGCTGGGCGACTCGGACCTTCCTCAAGAGGCTGATCGCGGATGCGCCCGTGTCGGATCCGCTATCGGGGTTGCGTGCGTACCGGGTCATCGTGCTCAAGAAGGCGTTCCGGGATCGATCGGAGAACGATCCGCTCATCTCGTCGGACGGATGGGCAGCGAACGTCGAACTGCTCGGACGACTCGCTCCGCATGCGCGGCGGATCACGGAGGCGCCGCTGCACCTGCGCTACGATCTGCAGGCGCGTCCGTCCCGGTTCCGTCCGTGGCGCACCTTCCTCGGTCTGGTGAAGCTGCCGGGATCGATGTGGTCCGCCGACGTGGAGGCCGTATGAGGGCGCCAGCCATCCGTCCGTTGCTTTGCGCGGCTGCCCTGGTGCTCGCATGCCTCGCCGTACCGTCCGGCGGAGTCGAGGCTCAGGACGAGCGTTCGGAGCGAGACATTCTCGTCGACTCGCTTCGTGCGGTCTACGACATCCGGGAGGGCCAGGTCCCTGTCGTGGTCACCGAAGACGAGGTCCCTGTCGATCCGTTCGCGGCGCCGGCTCCGTTCGGCCCCGGCGAGCATCTCGAGTACAAGGTGAAGGTCGGCATCTTCAATGCCGGTGACGGCTACATGAGCGTACTCGGGCTCGACGAGCATGAGGGAAATCCCGTGTATCGGGTGAACCTCGGGATCACGGGGGGCGTCGGGCCTGCCCGGGTCAACGACATGTATCACACGTGGTTCGACGTGACCACGCTTCAGACGTGGCGGTACATCCGCGATATCGACGAGGTCGGGTACCAGAGCTACCGGCACTGGGAGTTCTACCCCGACATCATGCGCTGGGAGCGGATCGACTTCGATCGTGGCGGGGATCTCGGTTCGGCACTTCCGCTCGATGAAATCGCCTTCATCTACTACATCCGCACCCTGCCGCTCGAGGTGGGGAAGACCTACACCCTCAACCGGTACTTCAAGGAAGACGGCAATCCGGTGAAGGTCATCGTGCTGCGCAAGGATCAGCGCGAGACGGAGGGTGTGCTGTACAACACGATCGTCGTGTCCCCGGAGATTCAGACGGATGGTTTGTTCGGCCAGGGCGGAGAGGGTGAAATCCACTTCACCGACGACGAGCGCCGCATCCCGGTTTACGTGAAGTCGGACATCCCGAACTTCCCGGGGTCCCTGACCCTGCATCTGCGTTCGGTCACGGAGGGCCACCCGTTGAATCCGAACTCACGTGAAGAGGCCGTCGCTGGCCGCCAGCAGCGGGCGCAGGCCGACACGGCCGGCTCGTCTCGCTGACCCCGAAACGTCGGCCACCATGCGCCTGACCATGCGGAGGCTGCGCCTGAAGGCGGTGTGGCTGATCGTTCTTCCCTTCATGTGGTTCGCTGCGCCGAGCCCCCGCCTCATCGCGATCGGATTGTGCCTGGCACTGATCGGTCTCTGGCTCCGCGGCTGGTCGGCCGGCACGATCCATAAGGATCAGGAAGTGACGACCACCGGCCCCTACGCCTTCACGCGGAACCCGCTGTACCTGGGATCGGGCTTCATCGGCCTCGGAGTGTCCCTGGCGGGCGGTCACTGGGTGTGGCCGCTGCTCTTCGTGACCTTCTACGCGGTCGTCTACTCCAGAACGATGCGCGGTGAGGTGAATCACCTGACCGAGCTCTTTCCGGACACGTACGGCGATTATGCTGCGAACGTGCCGCTCTTCATTCCGCGCGTCACGCCGTGGCGGCGTGCGGGCAGTGCGGATGCGGCTCAGGGTGGCTTCCGGTGGGCCCAGTACCGACGCAACAATGAATGGGAAGCGTCGCTGGGGGTGCTCGCCGCCTTTCTCTTCCTCGGGACGAAGGCCGTCTTCGGCTTCTAGCCGTCAGCGTGGGTCTGGGTTCGGAGGTGGATGGTCAACCCAATCCCGTCTCGGCTTTGGGGATCGCATCTTCATAGAAGCGTGCGACCAGGTGCGCACGTTGCCCCGGCTCGGCCACGGCAACATTCGAGGCGGTCAGGACTGCTCCCGTCCATCCCTGGGTATGCCAGAAGGCGGGACCTTCGAGTTCCGGGAGATCTCCCGGGTCCGGTGACGGCCACGGCGAGACGTACGCATACCACTCGTCGTACCCTCCACCCATCGGGGCCAGCCCGATGCCGACCGTCTTCGTCGCGGTGCCGTCGGCGTCTCGATCGAGTGCGCACAGTGCCGCGATATCGAAGTGGTGTGGCCACACACGGACGGGCGACGCGACGCCCCGGTGCGTCGCGATCTCATGCAGCAACCCGGCCGAGCCTGCGAACAGCGCCTCGAGGGCAGCCAGTTCGCGTTCTATCCCGGTCGAGAACCGGGCGCCCCGCATGACCGGATGCTCGGGCATGTCGTACTCCGGACGTTCGATCAACGGCGGCGGGCCATCGAGATAGGTCGCGATGGCCCGCGAGAGCCATTCGTAGCCCTCGTCCCGTGTCCTTCCGGCGAGTGGGAGTGTGCCGAGTTCATCGTCACCCGGACCCACGAGGAGGAGCGTCAGGTCAAGGGGGCGCAGCGCGACCCGGATGGGATCCGGTCCCGAGAGAGGCTCACCGACGAACGATCGGAGGGCATGAGACCACGTCATCGAGCGATGACTGTCGTCCGATCGCGGCTCGACGAAGGTCTGTCCGGCTGATGCGAGGTACTGGGCTGCCCAGTGCAGCTGGAGCGTGGGCTCCACCAGTTCATACGGGGCCACGGAGGTGGCCCGGAGCCACGGATCGCTCAAGAACGTTCCTCCCGGCGGTCGAGTGAAGAGCTCACGGAGCGACGTACCGCTTCATGGCGAGATCGATCGTTTCGAGGACGTCGGCAACTTCGATTCGTCTCATTCCGTCTCGGTAGGTCGGCATGATCGGGTATTCCTCTCCCGGGTATTCGGCGTACCCGTCGACGACGAGGTCCTCGAAGGCCCGCCAAGGTCCCGAACGTCTCGGGTTCGTGTAGCCGAACAGGGAAACGGAGGGCGTCCCGAGCGCTCGCCCGATATGGAGTGGCCCGGTGTCCGGGGAGATCAGCAACGCGGCTCCGTCGAGGATCCACATGAGTCGTCGGAGGTCGTCGCCCAGCTCGTCGATCACATGGGCTTCGGTCTTCTCGAGGATCTCGTCGGCGATCCCGCGTTCGACGGGCGACGGACCCCCGACGATCACCGGCTGCAGGCCGTGGTCGCGCTCCACGGCCTCGAGCACGCGAGCGTAGCCCTCGGCGTTCCAGTTCTTCTCGAGCTTGCTGGTTCCGACGACCACCGCGCAGACGGGTCGCTCGATACCCTCGAAATAGTCGGCCTGCAGACGACGCTCCTCGGACGTGAAGTCGAAGCCCCAGTCCACCGGCTCCGGGTCGATTCCGAGGTGTTCGAGGAACTCGAAGTACTGGTCCTGCACATGCCGCTGGCCGCGGGCTGGGATCCGGTCGTTCGTGAACAACCATTGGGCATCCCGCGCCCGTGTGCGATCGAAGCCGAGCTTGATGCGGGCGGGTGTGAGCGCGGTGATGAGGCCCGCCTTGAAATAGACCTGGAGCCCGATCAGCAGGTCGAAGTGCCGGTCGCGCATCTCCTGCATGAGTTCGTGGAAGCCGACCCACGCCTGCAGACCTCGGCGCCGTCGGAAGACGATGAAGTCGTCGATGGCCGGGTGATCCCGGACCATCAGCCACGGCACGGGCTGAATGACCCATGTGATCCGGGTATCCGGCCATGCACGCTTCAGGGCGGTCGCGACCGGGAGTACGTGAACCGCGTCGCCGATCGCTGACAGCATGACGATGCAGATCTCGCGGGGTGGTGCACCCTGCCAGCCTGCCCCCTCGACGATGCGCCCGGGCCCGGACGCGGTCATCGGCGGCCGCGGTGAAGTCGACCGTTCCCTCAGCGGTTCGGCATCGGATGCGTTCATAGCTCGGAGTTCCTCGTCGCGAGGGCCTTCATGAGTTCTCGATCACCGAGATGCTCACCGGTGGGCGTCCCGATCTTCACGATGGAACGGACCAGCCGCAGCTCCATACGCTCCGCCGCTCGGGTGGATGCACCGTCGAGCACCCGGGCGCGATCGAGGTCGATGACCCACGCCGGCTCATCGTGGTCGTCCGACATCAGGATGTTCCTGGCGTTCAGGTCCACGTGGTACACGCCTGCTTCCCCGAGCGAGCGGATGAGGTCGCCTGCCCGCGCCATACTGTGCAGCCAGCCTCGCGTGCCGTCGTGTTCGTGGAGCAGGTCGGCCAGCGTGCGCACGTCCGGCACAACTTCGGTCACGAGATCGCAGCGGTACGACACATTTTCCACGTAGGTCGCCCCTGCGATGGGCGCGGGTGTTCGGATTCCCCGGCGGCGACTCGCCTCGATCGCGGCGATCTCCCGGAAGGGTCGCGGGGTCCCGCCTCGCATATAGCGGTCCTCCATGTGCATCGCCATCGCACCGCCGCGGCGATAGTGCCGGACGGCCCAGTGGGTGCGCCTCTCGGGCCCGGACACAGGGGCGGGCACGGCGTGCACGCGGCCTCGGCCCGGGAAGTCGACTCGCTCGGATTGCACCGAGGCCCACTCGTGGAGCGTCTCGGTCTCGAGGACGCCAACGGCCCAGTCGACAGCCCCAGCCCATGCGAGTACCTCCCCCTCAGCATGACGCCGGCGCAGGTACCCCTCGAGTGTGGGCGCGGAAGCCATCGGGATCTCCGCCGGGCCGTCAGGCTCCGGTCTGGGCCTCCGGCACCTCGACGAGGTAGACGCCGGGACCATCGATCGTCTTGCCCTTGGCCTTGATCCGGAACGTGTACTGGCCTGCGTGCGGGAAGAGTACCTCGTGCATCGGTACGATCACGGGCGTCTTGGCTGGGGCCTCGAAGTCGGTGGGCTTGCGCACTTCGGTCTCGACGTCGAGGACGCGCTCCGAGAAGGGCTCCGTCTCGTGATCGAGCGTCACCTGGAAGCGATAACGACCGTAGTCCTCCCGATCCCACTCGATCACGATGACAAGAACCATGTGATCCTGAAGGGCCGGAAATCCGGGCGCCGGCAGGGAGTGGAAGATGCCGTGCACGTCCAGGCGGCCGTCGGGCCTGGGCTGAGCGTCTTCGCATATCGCCGCGAATCGAAGCTGCATGAAAGTCTCTCTTGGTTAGTCCCTGGTGCGGCCCCAGCCACCTCCACCGGGTGAGCGGATGCTCACGATGTCACCGGCTTCCACCCAGAAGGTGTCCTTACCGCGCAGTGCTCGCTCCTTCCCGTCCCGGATCAGGACGTTTTCCCCCGGAGCGCCGTCCTCGCCGCCTTGAGCGCCCGAGGGGCCGCGCTCCCTTCGCTCGCACAGGAGGGCCACGCGTGCCGGTCCCATGACCTGCAGGTCGCGCCGCAGGCCGTCGCCACCCCTGTGCGCTCCTGCGCCGCCTGACCCGCGGCGGATGCCGTACCGCGTGATTCGGAACGGATACGCGTGCTCAAGCGCCTCGACTGGTGTGTTCAGCGAGTTGGACATGTGCACGTGGACGCCACTGAGACCCTCGCCGGACGGCCCCGCACCCATGCCGCCCCCGACGGTCTCGTAATAGGCGAACGGTTCTCCCGTACGAGGATCGGTCCCGCCGACGGTCGTATTGTTCATCGTGCCCTGGGATAGCGCCGGAATCAGCTCCGGGAGGGCGACGCCGAACGCACGGAATAGTACGTCGGTAATGCGCTGACTGGTCTCGACATTTCCGGCGGCGACCGACGCCGGGAGTGACGCATTGACGACACTCCTCTCAGGGAGGTCGAGCGATACGGCGGACATGGATCCTCCGCCGGCGGGAAGGGGCTCACCGAGCAGCGCCTCCACGACACAACGGACCACGTACCTTGTCGCGGATGAGGTGATCGCTGCGACTGCGTTCACGCCTCCGGGGACCTGCGGAGATGTGCCGGCGAAGTCGATCCGGAGTCGGGAGCCCTGGAGGTCGAGGCGCGCCCTGATCGGGATCGGACCGGAGCCAAAGCCGTCGTCCTCGAGGATGTCCGCGCCCTCGTAGACTCCATCGGGGATCTGGTCGAGACCGGCTTCCACGAGTCGGTCCGCATACGCAATGAGCGCGTCCATGGCGGCCAGCGTCTCATTCGTACCGCGTCGCTCTGCGATTTCGAGAAGCCGCGTCGCACCGGTGTGCAGGGCGGCGACCTGAGCATCGAGGTCGCCTGCGCGCTCGATAGGCGTTCGGACGTTCGCGAGCAGCAGTGCCCAGACCTCCTCGTTCCGGACTCCTTCGCGGTACAGCCGGATCGGAGGGATGCGCACGCCCTCCTCGAAGATCTCTCGGGCCAGCGGCATCGAACCGGGCGTGGAGCCCCCGACGTCGGAGTGGTGCGCCCGGGATGCCACGTACCCCATCAGTGCCCCATCGGGAGTGTGCACCGACGAGATCAACGTGATGTCGGGGAGGTGTGTGCCCCCGCGGAACGGGTCGTTCAGGCAGATGATGTCACCCGGGGCGATCGCCCCGAGCTCCTCGAGCGCGGACGTGACGCTCATCGGCATGGCGCCGAGGTGGACGGGCATGTGGTCGCCCAGCGATACGGCCTCACCCGACGGGTTGAAGAGCGCGCACGAGTAGTCGCGACGTTCTTTGATGTTGGGGGAGAACGAGGCCCGCTTCAGGGCGGCACCCATCTCCTCGGCGAGTGCGGTGAAGAGGTGCCGAAAGACCTCCAGCTCCACCGCGTCCGGCCCGTCGTGTTGGCTCACCTGGGCTCCGGTTTATCTGAAGACAGAACACAATTATCTTACACGGCTGAAGCTAAGACGTTGGAGCGGCGCGCTGAAGGCGCGCACGGCCAGATCCCTTAAGGAGGACGATTTGTCGCACGAGAAGCTCATGGAGCGTGCACGCGACGAGCTGTTCAGCCACGTGCATCGCTGCGGTGTCCTGCAGGCGGCGGAAGAAGATCAGCTGCACTGGATGGACGAAACCATCGACTACATCGGGGAGCGTTATCCCGATTTGACCGATGCCGACCTTCGTGGCCTTCACGAGATCGGCATCCGGTTCTGTAAGCCTGCGATCGGGCACGGTGAAGCCACGACTCGCATGGTCGAAGAAGCCGTCAGCTAGGGCGGATTCACGCACTGTTGCCGAAGGCAGCGCGAGGGCCGGAGCGTTTCGCGCTCCGGCCCTCGGCGCGTGGGGCGTCGATCGTTCGAGGGGCGCCGGACACGTCTTGGTTGACGCGTCGCCGATATTCGGTATTTTTTCGCCCACTTTTTTGTCTGAAGAGGTCGAGAAGCCCCTGCTTGGCAAGGGTTTCCGCGCCGCGGCAGGCAGCAGCGAGGGACGGACTTGAGCAACGCGGTGCAGCTCGAAAACGAGAAGCAACTGCTGAAGCGATACTATGCTGGCCAGCAGATGGAGTCCCCGAACGGAGGCTTCCTGATCCGGCTCGGCATTCGACCTCAGGAGGGCGGAGGCGCGGTCGCGATCTTCGAGTGCAATGTCTCGTGGATCCGGTACGAAGTGACCATCCCCAAGGCCACCCGGACTGAGCGCAAGAAGGTGAAGGATGCGCTCACGGCTGGTCAGGATCCCGTATGCCCGCGGCACGGACCCTACGCCCGGCTCGTCCGGGCCGGCAGGGAACTGGTCTGCAGCGACTGCGGCGTCTCGTATGGGAAGGTCTGACCCCAGATTGGGGTGAAAACGGGCCAATCGTGCGGTGGTACGGGTCGGCTGCGGGCATTAAGTTTGCCCGCATGAAGCACGGCGTGCGATCACCCGCGGCCCGTTCCGGAGCCTAGCAGATGCCCGAAGGGTTCCTCTCCTCCGAGGAATACGACGAGCAGGCTCACCGGCTCTACAACGACGGTGACTACGACGGGGCCCTCGAGATGCTCAAGGAGGGCCTGTCCATCTACCCGAACGCAGTCGAGCTCTGCGTCGGTCTGGGCTACGCAAGACTGGCCCGCGAGGAATATGCGTGGGCGCGCCGGGCGTTCGAGCGAGCGGTCGTTCTGGACGCCGGTCATGAGGACGCCCTTGTCGGTCTGGGCGAAACTCTTCTTCGTTTCGGCCAGCGCGATGAAGCACTCCGCCTCTTCAACGAGGTGGCGGCCATGGGCTTCGACGATGACATCGAGCTCATGCTCACGATCGGGCGAGCGCTGTATCGTGCGGCCCTCTACGCCGAGTGTCGTGACGTCTTCGCCAAGGCAGCAGCGAGTCGTCCCGACTCTGCGGAGGCCGCGGCATCGCTGGGCTACGCGCTGCACCGTCTCGGGGACGACGTGGGCGCAGGCCGCCAGGTGCGTCGCGCCCTTCGACTCGACCCCGACCTGCACGAAGCGCGGATCTACCTCGGGCATCTGCTTTATGACCGCGGCGACTGGGAAGGATCGCTTCGCGAGTTCGAACGCGTGCCGCCTCAGGAGCACTGGGACCCGCTCGCCGTATGGCGTCTCATGGAGCTCAAGCGCACGCTGTGGCACATGGAGTCGGGTGACACTCGGCTCTCACCCTGGGAGCAGCGGCTTCACGAGCTGGAACAACTGGAGGATCCGATCGATCGGCTCCTGGCCGACGTCGAATCGCGGATGGGTGCAGGTGACCTGAGCAGCTATTTCGATCCCAGTCAGCTGGAGCTCTTCGAGCGGACGACCGAAGGATCCGAAACGTCACGGGTCATACGGCTTGCCGATGGGCACCTCCTGCGCGGAAACTGGATGGACATCGTCCGGCAGATGCGCGATCAGGCGGGCTTCGGGCATGAGACCGTTCAAGACTACATGCGACGACTCGCCGAGCGTTGGCTGGAGCAGGCCGGGGTGAGGGTGCCCAGCACGGACCCCGAGTCGTTCCTGCGGGCAGCGGTCGAAGCCGGACTCATTCGTCTGGAAGTCGAGGATTAGGCCCATGTCGAATCAGGTGCTCGAGCGTTTTCACCGGGCGCTCATCGAAGAGATTCAGACTCAGCGTCCGGAGTATCTGACAGGTCCGTTCACGGTTGCCGAGATCTATCAGAACCTCGTTCCATACGGCTCGCACCGGGATCGCATCGGGGTCGAGATGAACGGCGACTACGAGGACGCTCTTCTCCGTCTGCTCGCCGGTGAAGGAGGATACCTGGTTCTCGACTCCGATGCGGCGTTGCGGACGTTGCAGGCCGAGTTGCAGAGCAGCAATCCGAACACCGGGATGTATCGTGAGTTCGCGGCGGTCGACGTCCGGCTGAACCAGGCGCATCTGGACATCTCGGCGGCCGCGATGGACGAACGACCGGATCTGGCGCAGCAGCTCGAGGTGGAGGATCCCGTGGCTATGGCGGCGCTCGCCCCGAGCGCCTCGCCCACCGTGGTTCCGCCCGGTGCAGATATCTTCTCCGAAGCCGAAACGGGCGGTGGGGGCGATGCTGATCACGTACCGGCAGAGGAGGCCTCCGCTGAGGATCCGCCGTTGTCGACCGAGATTCCGCCGGATGGTGCGTCCGCTGGTGATTCGGTGCAGTGCCACGGGTGCCACGCGTCTCTCTCGGCACGCACGCCGATGAACTTCTGTCCGTACTGCGGCAGGGATCAGAATATGAATCTGTGTGGCTCCTGCGGATCGGAGCTGGAGCCGGGCTGGCACTTCTGCGCTTCGTGCGGCTCGAGCACCACCACGTAGGGGGTGGGTGGTTGGCTACGTGGCGTCGGAGCGTCGTCGCTCTCCTGCTCGTGACAAGCGCGGGGTGCGAGCCGATCGACCCGACGCTGCGTCCTGATCCTCAGCTGATCGACGAGCTCGGGCTCACGCAGTCCGACCGAGTCCACACGGTGTCGCTCGCTTCCGGTGCCGACGAACGTGCCGAGCCGGACTCCATCGTGGTTCGCCCCGGTGACTATCTCCAGTTCGTCTCGACCGACTGGCTCGTTCACGAGGTGCACTTCGACTCGCTCGAGATGGATGAGCGGGCTCGATCGTTTATGACCCTGACCGACCAGATGGACTCTCCACCACTCCTGCAGCAGGGAGCACGATTCGTGGTTTCCTTCCGGGATGCACCGCCTGGCCGCTACCCCTTCCGACTCGAAGGGAATCGGGGCCCGGGGCGCGGCGTGATCGTGGTGGCGCCACCTTCCGGCATGCCCTAATCTGCCGAGCGTTTTTCTGCGCCATCTCTTCGCTATCACTCGATCTCCATGCCACGCATCGCACTCATCCCCGGTGACGGAATCGGGGTCGAAGTCGTCCGTGAAGCCCGGCGGGTTCTCGAGTTCTCGGCCGAAGCCGAAGGGGCAGAGTTCGAACTCGTGGATTGGGATCTCGGCGCGGATCGATTCCTGCGTGACGGAGTCACGATCACGGAGGAAGAGTTCAGGTCACTGGATGAGGACCACGATGCCGTACTGCTCGGTGCACTCGGTGATCCGCGCGTGCCCAGTAACCAGCACGCGAAAGACATCCTGCTGGGGATGCGATTCAAGCTCGACCTCTACGTAAACTTCCGGCCATGCGTGCTGCTTTCGCCGGAGCTGTCCCCGCTGGCGGCCGCGCAAACGCCCCTTCGTCTCGAGATCTTCCGGGAAAACACCGAAGGCGAATACACGGGCATGGGCGGAGCCATGAGAGAAGGGACGGCCGCCGAGGTGGCTGTGGAGGAGAACATCGCCACACGGCTCGGGGTCGAACGGATTGTCCGTGCGGCGTTCGAGTTCGCTGATTCGCGGGGGCGGAATCGTGTGACGCTGGTCGACAAGGCCAACGTCATGCGCTTCGTGGGCGGTCTGTGGAGGCGGGTCTTTGCCGAGGTCGCCGACGAGTACCCCGACATCGAGACCGACGCGATGTACGTCGACGCCATGGCGATGGACCTCGTGCGTCGGCCGGGGCGGTACCAGGTCCTCGTGGCCTCGAATCTCTTCGGCGACATCATCAGTGATCTTGCGGCGGAGATCACCGGAGGTCTGGGCATGGCGCCGTCGGCGAACATCCACCCCGGCCGCAACGCGCTCTTCGAGCCCGTCCATGGGTCGGCGCCGGACATCGCCGGACAGGGGCGGGCGAATCCGGTGGGTGCGATCCGTTGTGTGGCGCTGATGATGGACCATTTCGGATTCCATGAAGCCGGCGAACGCATCGAAGCGGCCGTCGTGTCGTCCTTCGAGAACGGGCAGACGACGCCGGACCTCGGCGGGTCGCTCTCGACGAGCGAGGCTGCGACGGCCATCATCGAACACCTGCGCGCGGCGTATGCCGTGAGCGCCTGACCTCGACATGCGATGAGCGAACGACGAACGATCGGCCAGATCCTCAAGGGGCTCGGGCGAATCACGGACGACGACGTCGCCGCGGCACTCGAATATCAGAGAGACCACGGTGGCTTCTTCGGTGAAGCGCTGATCGCGAATGGCGTCATCACGCCTGAAGAGCTCGAATTCGGGATTGCGTCACAGTTCGACCTCCCGTTCGTGAACCCGGATCCCGCATCGATCGATCTCGCCGCGGTGTCCCTCGTGTCGGCGGAGTGGGCGCTCACGCACAACATGCTCCCGATTCTCCGAGCGGGTGACGAACTGATGGTCGTCACGGACTCGCCGATGAAGGAAGATGCGGTCGAGTATCTGCAGGTGCTCACGGGGTGCCAGATCTCGCTTTCGCTGTCCTCGCCAACGCGGGTGCGTGATACGATCCGTCAGGTGTATGCGAGGGCCAGTGCGTCGGACGAAGAACCAGGCGCGCCGGTCGACCTGAGCGAAGCGATCGGAATCGTGATGCTCGTGGAGAGCCCCCGGTTCGGGATCTCCGTGCGAGGGGCACGCGCTCGCTTCTGGTGGGAAGAAGACGGGATCATTCGCCGGCGTCCCCTCTCGGGCGACTGGCGCGGTGATCTGGAGCGTTCTCTTTCTCCCTCGCTGTCGGAAGTGACGGCTGACGGGCCCCGCTCGAAGTGGGACGCACAGCTCACGAGGGGGGGTGCGGCGGTCCGGGTGCGGGTCGACTCCCTCGCGGATGAGTCCGGTCGTGAGGTTCTCCTGATCCCCGTGACACAGCCCGAGTCATTGACCGACCGGTTTCCATCTCCCCCGGACGGCATCATATCGGAGGTCCGCTTGCTCGCCCGCTCCGGGACTGCCCGGTTCATCGTTCAGACCGAGCCGGACGAGCTCTGCCGGGAAATTCTTCCGCACCTGCCCGAGTTGATGCTGGATTCGTCGTGGCGGAGCATCTACATCCACTCGCACGAGCGCGAGGGTGCGGACGAGACGTTCTCGGTCCAGATGTCCGACGATCCCGCGGCATGGCGCGATGAGTTGAATGCACTTCGCTCCTTCCACTTCGACGTGGTGACCGTCGATCTGGTGGGTGGCGGCGAGGGTTGGGCCGCTGGTGCGCTCGACATGGCGGCCGTTGCCTTCCTGTACTGGCCGCACGGGGGCGACACGACCGCAGCACATGAGGCTGGCGTTCGCTGGGTTCTCAAGGTCGAAGGTGAGGACACCGATGCGCTGAGTTGGTCACTGGAGGCGCTCAATCAATGACGACGAGACACGAATCGACGTACGCGGAGATCCCTGAATGGCTCAGATAGATCAATTCCTGAAGGTCCTCGTCGAGCAGGGGGGGTCCGATCTCCACCTCACGGTAGGGTCGCCTCCGATCATGCGTGTTCATGGTCACCTCCAGCGGATCAAGTTCCGCGAACTGTCGCAGTCGGACATGGAGGCCCTGGTCTACGAGATCATGGAGGAAGACTGGCGCATCAGCTTCGTCGACAGCATGGACTACGATTTCGCCTACGAGATCGAGGGCCTTGCCCGATTCAGAGCGAATGTGTTCTGGCAGAGGAAGGGACTGGGTATCGTCATGCGGACGATTCCGGAGAAGATTCTCACGGCCGACGAGTTGGGTCTGCCCGAGGCGGTACGGCGTCTGTGCATGCTGACCAAGGGGCTGGTCCTGGTCACGGGGCCGACCGGGTCGGGGAAGAGTACGACGCTGGCTGCGATGGTAGACCTCATCAACGAAACGAGGGCCGACCACGTGCTCACGATTGAGGATCCGATCGAGTTCGTGCACCCCAACAAGAAGTCGCTGGTGAACCAGCGCGAGATCCGGACGAATACGAAGAGCTTCGCGAACGCGCTTCGTGCGGCTCTTCGTGAGGACCCCGATGTGATTCTGGTCGGTGAGATGCGTGATCGGGAGACGATCGAGCTCGGGATGACCGCCGCGGAAACGGGTCACCTCGTCTTCGGGACGCTCCACACGAACTCCGCTCCCAAAACCGTCGACAGGATCATTGATGTCTTCCCCGCGGAAGAGCAGGAGCAGATCCGCTCCATGCTGGCCGAGTCGCTCAAGGGCGTGATCGCTCAGGTGCTGCTGCGGCACAAGAACGGGAAGAGCCGCATGGCCGCCATGGAGATCATGGTTGGCACCTCGGCGATCGGAAACCTGATTCGGGAGAACAAGATCCATCAGATCCCGTCGATCATTCAGACGGGAAAGAAGGACGGGATGCAACTCCTGGATCAGCACGTGCTGGAGTTCCTGATGCAGGGGTTGATTACGCCCGAGGAGGCGTACATGAAGGCGAACAACAAGCAGGCCTTCATGCAGCACCTCGACAAGCCGCCCGAGACCGAGTTCGCCTGAGTCGGACTCGAGCACACGACGCATGATCCCCTATCGCAGTGCCGATCTGCACGGGGTGGCTGCTCGCGTCCGCGAGCAGGTGGGGGAGGTCGAGCGACTGCTCACCGAAGGGGACGCGGAGTACACCACGTGGCGCCCGGATGAGGCGAAGTGGTCTCTGGTCGGCCACGTGGCCCACATGGCGATCGTCAACGGCCCGTATCTGGATTCGGTCCATGCCGCGCTGGAAGCGGCCCATGCCAGGAACGTCCCCCGCAGTGAAGGGCCGTGGAAGCACTCGATGATTTCGACATGGTTCGTCCGCCAGAACGAGCCTCCGCCGAAGCGCCGGATCAAGACGTTCAAGACCATGGTGCCGGATCCCGGGACGACCGCGGAAGCGGCTCTGGGGGACTTCCGTCGTGCCCATGAGAGGCTTCTCGCTGCGATCGAGCGCGCGGATGGTCTCGACCTGGGCCGGATCCGATTCGGTTCCCCGTTCTTCGGTCTTCTCCGGCTTTCCGCAGGTGCAGCGATCGGCCTGCTCGTGGCGCACACCGATCGCCACATATGGCTCATGCGGGAGGTGAACAGGATGAGGGTCGAGGGGTAACCAGAAGTTCTGCCGCTTCCCCACTCCACACCGCTCATACGAGGCTTCATGGCAACGCAGGGTCATTCACGCGACGTCGTTGTTCTTTCCGGTAAGCGCACCGGTTTCGGGACCTTCGGAGGCTCCCTCAAGGACTTCACCGCGACGGATCTCGGCGTGTTCAGCAGCGAGGCCGCGATCGAGGCCGCGGGTCTGACGCCCGACCAGGTCGACCACACCTTCTTCGGAAACGCGCTTCAGACGTCGTCCGATTCGATCTATCTCGCTCGGCACGTGGCGCTCCGCTCAGGAATCCCGCAGGAGAAGCCTGCGCTGACCGTCAACCGGCTGTGCGGATCCGGTTTCGAAGCGATCGTGCAAGGCGCCAAAGAAATCGTGCTTGGTGAAGCCGACGTATGTCTGACCGGTGGCACGGAGTCCATGAGCCAGGCTCCGCACGTCATCCGTGGTGGGCGGTGGGGTAAGGCTCTCCGTCTCGGGCCTGCCGGTCCCAACTTCGAGGATCTCCTCTGGGAGGCCCTGCTCGACACCAACTGCGACCTGACCATGGCGCAGACGGCCGAGGAACTCGCGGACCGGTACGCGGTCACCCGTGAAGAAGCGGACCAGGTTGCGTTCAACTCCCAACAGAGGGCCAAGGCCGCCTGGGACAACGGCTACTTCGATGCCGAGATCGCCGAGGTCTTGATCAAGACGCGTAAAGGTGAGACCAGCTATGCCGCGGACGAGCACCTGCGTCCCGAGACGACCATGGAGGCTCTCGGAGGTCTGCGTCCCTACTTCCGAAAGGACGGCCTCGTCACGGCCGGAAACGCCAGCGGCATCGGCGACGGGGCGGCCAGCGCCGTGCTCGCCAGTGCCGATTGGGCCGAAGCCAACGGCGTGACGCCGATCGGCCGTATCGTGTCGTGGGGCTTCGTCGGCGTCGAGCCCCAGATCATGGGAATCGGTCCGGCTCCCGCCGCGCGCCTGGCGCTCGAGAATGCGGGCCTTTCCCTCGACGATATGGACCTCGTCGAGGTGAATGAGGCGTTCGCGCCTCAGTACAAGGCGGTTGAAAAGGATCTGGGTCTCGACCCCGAGAGGACGAATGTGAACGGTGGCGCGATCGCCCTGACGCATCCGCTCGCCGCCTCGGGTGCCCGCATCACGATCCATCTCCTGCACGAGCTGCGTCGTCGCGGCGGCAAGTACGGTCTGGGCTCCGCCTGCATCGGTGGTGGCCAGGGCGGTGCCGTGATCGTCGAGGCTCTCTAGACCGCACGGTCGGGGACTCCTGTCGCGTGAGTGACGAGGTCGGTCGGAGCCTCACGCGGCAGGAGTTCGATGCGGTCATACGTCGGGCTGCTGAACTCGCGGCCTCGGATCCCGACGCCGGTGAAGGGCGGCTGAGTGAGGTCGAACTCTACCGCATCGCGGGAGAGGTTGGGCTGACGGAAGCCCATGTCCGTACGGCTCTGTTGGAGGTCCGCAGCGGCGAAGCGGGGGGCACGACACTCGATCGGATCTTCGGCTCCGCGACCGTGCGGGCGTCCCGGATCGTTCCCGGAACGGTCCCGGAGCTGAAGGTCCGGATTGACGACTTCCTTGTTGCGACCCAATTGCTGCAGCCGGTGCGTCGGGCTCCCGAGTTACTGCTCTACCAGCCCTCTCTGGACTGGGCGTCTCAGTTGGCCAGGGCTGCCAGTTTCTCCTCTCAGAAGCATTACATCGCCTCCGCGAAATCGGTCGAGGTGCGGTTCGACGGGGTCGACGATGAGCGGACATTGATAGAGTTTCTCGTCGACCCCGGGACGCGGAACGAAGATGTTGCGGCGGCCATATTCGGTGGCGGCGCTGCCGGAGGTGTTTGCGGTGCCGTCGTCGGAATCGCGGCCGCCTCTGCCGTCCCGGTCGCGCTGGCCGTCGGTGCCGGGATCGTTGTGGGCTTCGGAGCGTGGGGCGGTGTCGGGACGGTGGTTGGCCGGGGACACCAGAAGAAGATCGTTCAGGTGCACAACGAGGTCGAAGGTGTGCTGGACCGGTTGGAGGTCGGTGAGTCGCTCGAGCCGCCACCCGCGTCCTGGCGGCGCTGGGTCAAGCGGCAGTTCCACGGCGTGGCGCGTGATCTGGCACGGACAGAAGAAGACTTGAAATGAAGTTCCCTACATGGAGGAAGCATTGAACATCAGCAAGGTCGGGGTCGTCGGATGCGGTCTCATGGGCAGTGGAATTGCCGAGATCGCCGCGAAGAGCGGCTTCGAGGTGAAGGTCCGGGAAGTGAACGATGACTTCCTGGAGGCCGGGCAGAAGCGGATCCGGAAATCCATGGATCGCGCGGTGGACAAGGAGAAGCTCACGGCCGAGGACCGGGATGCTGCGTGGGCGCGGCTATCGTTCACCACGAAGGTCGCCGACCTCGCAGATTGCGACATCGTCATCGAGGCGATCGTCGAGGATCTCGAGATGAAGAACGCCCTGTTCGGTGAGCTCGATGGTCTCTGCGGTGAGGGCACCATCTTCGCGTCCAATACGAGCTCCCTGACCATCACGGACATGGCCGCTCACGCGCGAGCGGACCGTTTCGTCGGGCTGCACTTCTTCAACCCGGTGCCGGTCATGAAGCTGGTCGAGGTGGTACGGACGATCGCGACGAGCGAAGAGACGTATGATCGCGCGTTCGAGTTCTCGAAGGCGCTGGGCAAGGTTCCGATCGCGGCCAAGGACAACTCGGGCTTCGTCGTGAACCTGCTGCTCGTGCCATACATGCTCGACGCGATTCGCCAGCTCGAGCGCGGTGTCGCGAGCATCGAAGACATCGATACGGGCATGGCGCTCGGGTGCGGCTACCCCATGGGTCCCTTCACCCTGTGTGACTTCGTGGGGATCGATACGCTCTACAAGATCTCGGAGATCATGTTCGACGAGTATCGGGAGGAGCGGTACGCGCCTCCGCCACTCCTCAAGCGGATCGTCGCCATGGGTCGTTATGGGAGGAAGACCGGTCAGGGCTTCTACGACTGGAGCGGCGAGAAGCCGGTTCCGCTCCCGGTGTGAGGCTGAGTGCCTCCCTCTCTCAGGGGAGGGAGGCACCTCGGTTCGTTCAGGGGGGCTGCGTCACCCCGGACGGGGCACAAAAAAAAGGCGGTCCCCGTCGGGGACCGCCTCGGACGTCCAATGTGCCAGGACGTTAGGGGCGCTTACGGCGCTGGCGCCGACGCTCGCGACGAATCGCGGCCTCACGCTTCCGCTTGCGCTGCGCGCTCGGCTTCTCGTAGTAGCGACGCTTACGCAGCTCCGAATAGAGGCCCGAGCGCTGCACCTTCCGCTTGAAGCGGCGCAGAGCGCGGTCGAGGCTCTCGTTGTCCTGTACGACGACTTCCAAGACGATCACATCCTTTGGTAGATCACTGCTTTCGAGCGTGAAAAGCTAAATACGCCAGGAGTACCGAGCAACAGCCCCCCGTGTCTGAGTCTCGCGCCAGAAGGGTCTCCACGTGGTTGGCTCAGGGCAGGCGTCCTTCCCGGTGCAGCGTGTGCGTGTAGAGGCGATACGCCTCGGGGTGTGCGAGGAAGTCCGTGGCCCACGTCTCGAAGTCCGGAAGGGGAAGGTGGGCTTCGATGTGGTCTACCACGATGCGGGCGAACTGCACCCGGTCCTTCGCCCGGAAGTCGATGCTCTCGCCCTCGAGAATGTGATCTACCGCCTCACCGAAATCGTCCGGGTCCACGATCGATATGAAGTGACATACCTGATCGATGCGATACGACTCGTACAGCGAGCGGAGTCGATCGAGTTCGTCGTCGGTCACGTCCTCGGGGTCGTCGATCCAGTCTCCGGCGATCTCGACGGAGTTCGCGTTCAGCAGGGTTCGAAACTGACCCCGCAGGTGCGTGGGGCTCCCATCGCGTTGACCGCGCGTGTGGAGTGCGGAGTCGAGGAGCCCGTGGAGCAGCGGGCGACCGAGGCTTCGGACCTTTTCGTGAATCTCACCTTCGGACGCCTCTACGAAGATGTCGGTTGTCCTGACCTCGTCGGCCCTGTGCTCGGAGTGACTGGGTCGGAACGAGAGGTATCCGTGCCAGGTCGTTTCCGTCGCGCGGAATGTGACGAGAAAGCATGCCCACGCGTCGGCTCGGTTTTCGATGAAGCCGACGGACCGTCGCCGCTCGGATGCGGCACTGTACGGGGGGGTGGGGGAAGCCTTCAACTCGCGGTGGATACGTGACATACGGCGTATCGTCGAGGGAATGATGCCTGCGCCGCACAGCAGGTGCAACCATCTTGTTTCGACCGCTGCGTTTTCCTTGCAGTCGCTGTAAACAGATTGTTATCGTGAGGATCCGCCCCTGAATTCTGGCAGTACCGGGGGCGGGGAAATCGAACGAACAATCGGGACGTTTCGAGGCCGTGGGCCGCGACGGATCCCTCGACAGAACGCCCTTCGCCAAGCTCCGGAGGAGCCGCGATGCAGCTTCATTCTACGACGACGACCGAGACCCGCCCGGAAGCAATGGGCGATGTGCCGGGTATCTGCGAGCTCCCGCTCACGCGCGCGATCGTGCAGTACCGCGACCATCACGAAATGGACGCCGCCGGGGGGCGGATCGAAGACATCGGCCTGGCACTCGTCGTGGAGGGGCGCTACGCCTCCACGTCGGAGGTGGTCGATCTTGGAAGCGGTAGCGTCAAGGTGCTCGATCTAAGTACCGAGCTGGTCGTGCTCGACTGGGTCTACGACCCGACGGTCGATCATGTGGCCGAGTTGATTACCGCATCGGCGGCCACACGCGAGTCCCAGGATCTTCGCGCGTACAGCCGCAAGCTCGGGCTCCGCGTGCTGGAGCGTGTCGGCTTTGGGCCGTTGTCTCGGCCGACCTTCCTTCGAGTCGGGTTCCGAGACATCTGCCGCGATCTCGACCTGCACGAAGGTACGTCGATCCGTTTCGTTCTCGGACCGGGGCGGCTGACCCGCGCGCATCTCGACTACGATGCCTGCGCGCTCGTGTTCCGGACCGCATTCGACGAGCCGGACGCGCAGTTGGAGCATGCACTCAGTGTCGCCTTCCCCGAAGCCGAGCTGCATCGCGAGGACCCGTCGTCTCCCACCGGGGCGGTCTCGTACCACGTACGCCTGCCGATTCCGACGAGTCTCGTGGGGGCGCGTCAGGTTCTGGGTCGCATGCGTCGCGGCCTGGTGGCGCTCATGGCCCGCTTCGAGGCAGAACGGTACGCATCCGTCGAAACCCTGATGGAGACGTTCGGCGCGCGGGAGACGCTGGCTGGACTTCAGATCCACGAACCCACGGTCCACATCGTTCGGTTGCCTCCCCCCATCGCTGGCTCGCACGTCGTCCATTGATCGCGCTGAACGTCGAGACTTTCGGGGTCGATCCCGAGGAACAGCAGCGGGAATACGCTGAATATCGAATACGTCAGGGACGTGCTCTGGTGTTCATGCTCCCGCCTGAGGCCGTCCGCCCGCTGCTGCGTCGGCTTTACCGTCGGAAGTCTCCGTCCGAGTCGGTCGCGGATGACCCTCTTGGCGCGCTGGCCGAGTTCTGCGCCGATCTGCTCCCTCTGCCTCCCCTCGATGTGTGGCTCCGGGACGTGCGCGAGAACCCGGACGCATATGTCGACTCCCTCGACGTGTCGGCGGGTGCGCCGACCGTAGCGGCTCCGGCGACGCTGGACGCGCGGCGGTTTCGTGGAGCCGGGAGCGACTGGGTGGCGGCATTGCGCGTGTTCCGGGACGAGGAGGCCTGGCGTGGCTTCATCGTATTCCAGTCGGATCGGGGGGCGCTGGTGCACCGGACGTCTCTGGTCTTCCGGGAAGAGGGTCCTCGTGAGGTCCGAGATCGCTTCCGATCGTTCGAACCGGCGGCTCTGGAGTCGTTCCTGCGCTCTGCGATGGCATAGCGGTTTTTCGTAAAAAACGTGCTGCGCCCGGACTCTCTGACGGCTCTCCTTCGACTCACGAAACTCGCTGCAATACTTGAACTTCCGGCCCGCAGCAGCGTGTGCGGATAAGGTGCGAGACGTCCGAGGAACAGTTGGTTTTCAGATTTTAAGCTTTTTTTTAAGTCGTTGCGGGACAAGGATTTAGAAAAATCGTAATATCGTGCAAATCTGGCGAGAATGGGGGTTGCGCCCTCTCGTGGCGCCCTTTAGCATTCTTCCACTCGAGGTTGCTAGCTCCTCCCGCCGCTCTCGATGACCTGTCTGGTCGCGAGCCTCGGCGCCCCTTCGAAAAGTCCAACTTTTCCACAATCAATCGTGGGCGAGGTGTGTCTATGTGGGAGACGCGTTCCGTGCAGCTTTCTGTCCGCCTTCCGCGAGATATCGCGGAGCAGGCGGAAGAGGTTCAGGCCTCCGATCCGGAATTTCTGAGCCGAATCGTTCTGTACGGTCTGACCCGTCGGTCCATCTACAACCACCTCCGTCAGAACGAGACGGGCGCCTCGGACCTCGACATGGACGTTGCCCCGGCCCAGCCGTAAGGCGTTCGAAAGTCTTGCTTTAGCGAGCCCCTCTGGCCAAACGTAGGCTCGGTTCGAAAGTTCCCTGGATCGACCGGCCCTTCGAGGTTTGAGGGGCTCGTCTACGTACGGTGGAGGCATCGCGGTGGACGGAGCGACAGGCTCGGACGAGCCGCTCCACATTCTGCGCGCCAAGTATCACGATTACTGCTCTGCGCAGGTCGCGGATCTACTCGTCTACATGAGTCCAGACGAGATCTACCTCCTCGCGCATCGGGCGACGCGCGAAGCGGGCAACGCCGATGAAATCTCGTACGCCGAGATGGTGCGCATCGCGACCGAGTGGTTGGGTCGACGTGTGGCGCTGCCACCCTTCGAGGTCTGGGTCGAGGACTACCGTCGGTATCCCGACCGGTACGAGGAGTACTTCATGGGGCTCTGGGAGTCCGAGGCCGGAGAGGAAGGCGGCGGGTAACGGCTGCTAGAAGGGGAGATCGTCGTCAGGCTCGGTAGACGGCGTCGAGGAATCTCCACTGGGGAATCCGCCTCCTCCCGCACCACCACTGCCGTATCCGCCACCACCGAAGTCTCCACCGCCACCCCCGGACGATCCGAGCATGACCATCTCGGTCACGACGATGTCGGTCCAGTACTTCGTGCCGCCCTCACCCTCGGTCTGAGAGTACTCGATCCGGCCTTCGACGTAGAGGCGGTTTCCTTTCTTGACGTACTGCTCCACGATGTCGACGAGCCGGCCGAAGAAGGTCAGTCGGTGCCACTCGGTTTTCTCGTTCTTGTTACCGGTGTTGCGATCCGTCCAGGTCCGATTCGTTGCTAGAGACACCTTCGCGACCCGGGCCCCGGAGCCCGTCGCACGGATCTCGGGGTCGTTCCCCACGTTGCCGATCAGCATGACCTTGTTGAGCGAACGACTCATGGAAGCACGACTCCTCGGTAGACCGCCCTCATGGGCGAGACGGGTTGTGGGGCACGTGATCGGGCGCCCGCGAAGGGCGGGAAGGTAAGCCGCGTTTCGCGGTTTTTCCATGTTGTTTCGCTACGCTATCTTTGGCCGCCTTTCTTCATCCGAGCACGCCTTCCGGAGACCGTTCACCATGGGCGATCTGACGTACATCAAGGTCGAACGCGACGACGAACTCGCTGTCGTCACAATCGATCGACAGGACAAGCTGAACGCCCTCAATGCGGAGGTCGTCCGGGAGATCGGAGAGGCCTTCGCCAGCCTGCGGAATGACGAAGCGGTCCGTGCGGTCATCCTCACGGGCGCCGGCCAGAAGGCGTTCGTCGCGGGGGCCGACATCGGTGAGTTGGCCACGATGAACTCGATGACCGGGGTCGCAGTTAGCCGTGCAGGGCAGGAAATCTTCCGGGCCATCGAGATGTTTCCGAAGCCGGTGATCGCGGCGGTCGGGGGCTACGCCCTCGGCGGCGGGTGCGAGCTCGCTCTCGCCTGTCATCTGCGCGTCGCCAGCGAGAAGGCTCGCTTCGGGCTTCCCGAGGTCGGCCTCGGTATCATCCCCGGGTATGGGGGGACGATTCGTCTCGCCCGCCTGGTCGGACTGGGGCGTGCCATCGAGCTGACGCTGACGGGCGACATGGTGGGAGCCGAGCAGGCCCACACGATCGGGCTCGTGTCGTCGGTGGCAGAGCCGGACGCTCTGATGGATGAGGCGAAGGCGCTCGCGCGGAAGATCACCAAGAATGGACCGGTCGCGGTCCGGCTGGCACTCGAGTCGATGTATCGTGCTGTCGATACCGCGACGGAGGACGCGTTGGGCTTCGAGTCATCCGCCTTTGGTCTGCTCGCCTCGACCGAGGATATGAAGGAGGGGATGCAGGCCTTTCTTGAGAAGCGTAAGGCCGAGTTCAAGGGTTCCTGATCTCTGCTCGGAGTTCGGGTGTGATTGAGCCCGGAAATCGCTCGAAACAGGACGTTTTCGCAGTTCTCGCGAGTGGGTGAAATCGTTAGATTTCCCCATGCATTTCGCGACTCTCCCGCCCTCCGAACGTTGCACCTGAGCGAGCTTTCGCTGAGGCACTTCCGGAACCTCCGAAATCAGGAGCTGGAGTTGCCGCGCGAAGGTGTCGCCCTCATCGGCGACAACGCGCAGGGGAAGTCGAATTTTCTGGAGGCGATCTACTACCTCGAGACGCTTCGCTCGTTTCGAGGTGCGCGCGATGCGCAGATGGTGGCGTTCGGAGAGGACGTCTTCCGGGTCGTCGGTACGACCGAGGGCGAGGGGGATGAGCCCCGAGGCTCGCAGGTCGCCGCGGCCTTCCAGAAGAAGGGGAAACGGAAGAGGGTGACCGTGGACGGAACCGAGGCCGAACGGCTCACGGATGCCCTGGGACACTTCTCGGCCGTCATCTTCTCCCCCGCCGACGTCGATCTCGTCAGTGGTGGACCGTCGGAGCGCCGTCGGTTTCTCGACATCGTGCTCTCGCTCAATGAGCCCGGTTACGTAGCTGCGCTCTCCGACTATAAGAAGAGCCTGGCCCGTCGGAATGCAGCCCTGAAGGCCGGACAGTCGTGGTCGCTCGTTTCTGTGTGGGATCAGGGACTGGTCCGGGCCGGAGCCGACATCATGATGGCCCGCCGCACCTGGGTCGAAGCCAGAGCGAGCGCCTTCGACGATTACTATGCACGTGTGAGTGGCGGTCGCAGAGCACGAATGACGTACAAGCCTCAGGTTGCCCTGGACGGCGCTGCGGACGCCGATTCCGTCCAGGATGTGTTCCGCGAAGCGCTCGAGGGAGCTCGGGATCGCGAGGCACGCAGGGGCGTGACGCTGGTCGGGCCTCATCGAGACGACCTTCGGCTTCAGCTGTGCGATGAGGGTGAAGGCCTCGACCTTCGCGACTACGGCTCCGGAGGCCAGCGACGAACCGCAGCCCTCGCGCTCAGGCTCGTCGAGGCGATGACCATCCGTGAGCGTCGTAGCCGTCGTCCCATGATTCTTCTCGATGACGTCTTCGCGGAACTCGATGCTGGTCGCAGCGAGCGGATCCTCGAGCTCATGGAGGGAGAGGACACGGGGCAGGTCGTGCTGACTGCGCCGAAAGACGCCGACGTTCGGATTCGGCGCGACGTGCTGCCCCGCTGGAGGATTCAGGCCGGGGAGATCACCACATGATGAGCACGTCTCCCAGGAAGCGGGACGGTGACGGTCGGCGTGCCGAACAGGGGCGGGCCGGGAAGCCCGTGGCGCTGGGTTCGGTGGTCGACAAGATCCTGGCGGACCACGGCGTTCTCGATCAGGTCCGTCGGATGTCCGTACTCGAGGAGTGGCCCGCGCTCGTTGGCGAGGCCGTGGCACACGTGACGCACGCACGGAGCGTGGAGGACGCGGTGCTCATCGTCGAGGTCCGCAGCAGCGCGTGGTTGATGGAGTTGAACATGATGAAGGGCGACTTCGTCCGGCGTGTGAACGACCACATGCCCGACACGCCCATCGAACGGATCGTCTTCGTGCAGGCGGAGACCGAATAGGACGCGAGGTCGCGTCGCACAACGCTTCGGAGTAGAGATGGCGAAAGAGAAGAAGCAAAAGGGCAGCGATTACACTGCGGGTCAGATCCAGGTTCTCAAGGGACTGGAGGCGGTGCGAAAGCGGCCCGGGATGTACATCGGCTCGACCTCGGGTCGCGGCCTCCACCACCTTGTCTACGAGGTCGTCGACAACTCGATCGACGAGGCGATGGCCGGGCACTGTACCCAGGTGACCGTCTCGATCCACGAGGACGACTCCATCACGGTGGAGGACGACGGTCGTGGAATTCCGGTGGACATCCATCCGACCGAGAAGGTCCCCGGTGTCGAACTCGCGATGACCACGCTTCACGCGGGCGGAAAGTTCGACAAGGACACCTACAAGGTGTCCGGTGGCCTCCATGGTGTCGGTGTCTCCGTGGTGAATGCACTCTCGACGTTCCTCGAGGTGGAAATCAGTCGCGGCGGGAAGCTGTACCACCAGCGCTACGAGCGTGGCATCAAGACGAAGGAACTCGAGGAGAAGGGGAAAGCAAAGGGAAGTGGGACCAAGGTCACCTTCAAGCCGGATCACGAGATCTTCACGGAACTCGTGTACTCGTTCGAAGTCCTTTCCAACCGACTCCGTGAGCTGGCCTTTCTCAACAAGGGCCTCAAGATCGTCCTTGTCGACGAGCGCACTGACGGAGAGGAGGAGGCGTATCAGTACGACGGCGGGATTGCCGAGTACGTGACCTTCCTTCGGGGCTCGCGTGGCGCGCTCCACGACAAGATCTGCTACTTCGAGACGTCCAAGCCGGAAGCCGAGATCGAGCTCGCGCTTCAGTACGATCAGGGGTTCAGCGAGAACACGCACTCCTTCGTGAACAACATCAACACGCACGAAGGGGGGATGCACGTCACGGGCCTGAAGGCCGCTCTGACCCGTACCATCAACGACTACGCAAAGCGCAACAACATCTTCAAGAAGGGCGAGTCCCTCTCCGGGGATGACGTCCGAGAGGGTCTGACCTGCGTGCTCAGCGTTCGGGTCATGGAGCCTCAGTTCGAGGGTCAGACCAAGACGAAGCTCGGGAACAGCGAAGTTCGTGGCGCGGTCGAGGCGGCGGTCAATGAGCACCTCTCGACGTTCCTCGACGAGAACCCGAAGGCCGGCAAGGCGA
This sequence comes from uncultured Gemmatimonadaceae bacterium, assembly GCA_964492085.1. GTDB lineage: Bacteria > Gemmatimonadota > Gemmatimonadetes > Longimicrobiales > Gaopeijiaceae > UBA2589. The sequence goes on from CAZBHZ010000011.1 coordinate 33,158, forward strand.
TCATCGAGAAGTCACTTCAGGCTGCTCGGGCTCGTGATGCTGCGCGTAAGGCGCGGGACCTCGCGCGCAAGAAGAGTGCGCTGGAGGGTGGTGTGCTTCCTGGTAAGCTCGCGGACTGTTCGATCTCCGATCCGTCGATGTGTGAGCTTTACCTGGTCGAGGGTGACTCCGCCGGTGGTTCCGCCAAGCAGGGTCGGGACCGTGGGTATCAGGCGATCCTTCCGCTGAAGGGGAAGATCCTGAACGTCGAACGCGCACGGATCGACAAGATTCTCTCGAATGACGAGATCGGGGCGATGATCACCGCGATCGGGGCCGGCATCCGTGACGAGTTCGAGCTGGGAAAGGCCCGGTATCACAAGATCGTCATCATGACCGACGCCGATGTCGATGGCGCGCATATTCGCACGCTGCTCCTGACGTTCTTCTTCCGGCAGATGCGCGAACTGATCGAGGCCGGATATGTCTACATCGCCCAGCCGCCGCTCTACCGCGTCCGGAAGGGGAAGCAGGAGGTCTACTGCTACAACGACGGAGAGAGGGACGACGCGATCAAGCGCTTCGGAGGGAAGGAGGGCGAGACGAGCAAAGGAATCCACATCCAGCGCTACAAGGGGCTCGGTGAGATGAACCCCGATCAGCTGTGGAAGACTACGATGGATCCTGAGTCCCGGACCATCCTGCAGGTGCAGATCGAGGATGGCGCGATCGCTTCGAATCTCTTCGACCGTCTCATGGGTGACGAGGTGCAGCCTCGACGCGAGTTCATCGAGAAGAACGCGAAATACGTGAAGAATCTGGACATCTAGTCCGTCACGTTTCGCTAGATGAGGTGAGGGGCGCGTCCGAACGGTTCGGGCGCGCCTCTCGTCACGTCAGCGCGTCCCCCAGAAGGCTGGTCGCGTCCACGATCCGAGCATCATCGCGTCGTGCGACCTCTCGGCGAAGCCAGGTCGGAGTCGACCTCCCGGTGAAGACGACGCGGATCCGCCCCTGCCGACCGAATCCGTAGCGGGTCTCGCGGATCGCACGATCGAGGTGCTCCAGGGGTGTCAGCTCCGGCTTGCGGGGGCGACTGGATGGCGGGTCCCAGAGACACGCCCCGTAGTAGATGGCCCCGCTACCCAGCGTGCCCGCGACCGGGATCTCGGCCGCCGAGCCCCAGATCGACCCACTGTCGCGCGCGTTCGAGCCCAGCGTCTCGAGGGCGTCGATCTCCATATGGCGGCGGCACAACATGGGCATCATCCGCTGCACGTGGTCACGGATACCCGGGCGAATCTCGTCCGCGTAATAGGGGACGATTTCCGAGGCCCTCTCCGACATTCGCCATGGAAGGATGAATCGGACCCAGAAGGCGAGGAAGGGGTCGGTGATGGCGTACCGGGTCGAACGGCTCCGAGGTGCCGCGTCGAGGGATCGTCGGCTTCGAACGAAGCCGAGCTCGGCGAGTCTCTTCAGGTACGGGGCGACCTGCCCGCTTTTCGTCAGATCCGGAATCGCACGAGTCAGGTCTGCCCATTCGGCCTCCCCAACACAGAGTGCCTCGAGTACCGAGACGTATCGCGTGACCGTCTGCACGGATCGCTCGAGCCAGCTCATCGGCACGTCGGCCAGCGGGCCGTGGTCCGGAAGCAGCAGACGTCGGACGTTGGTCCCTACCGTGACCGATGTGTCGAGGTGGGCGAGCACGCCCGGGAGACCGCCGAAGACGGCGTACGCACGGATCTTGTCCGACGCTCGTGTGCCCGGCAGGTGGGGTGCAGCGGCCCTCAAGGGGAGTCCATCGATGTCGAGTGCCAGAGATGGTGCCGTGATGTCGACATGTTGCCCCACGGATGGCATCGCCCCCGCTCTGCCTGCGAGAACGACGTGAAATGCGACCTCCGATGCCCGGGCCTCGGTGAGGGCCTCGGCCAACCCCTTTTCGAATCGAGATCGAGCGTCCTGCAAACGGTGCGCGTCATCGAGGATCACGACGAAGGGTGCCCCATCCGTCGCGTGGGTGAGGAGCTCCTCGAAGAGAGCACTCCAGCTTGGGATCTCCGACCCCGCTTTCCGATCGGTAGTCCGGGGAGTGGCACGGTGTGGGCCTGAAGGGTCCGCGGCCAGGTCGGAGTCCGGCTGTCGGCAACGGATCCGTTTCCAGAGTTCGAGACGGATCAGCGGATCGGGGCGCGGAGGGCAACGAAAGTGGAGTCCCGGGTACCCGTCCGCCGCCCGGCGCACGAGGGAGGAGGTTCCGGCTCCAGGGAGCCCACAGACGGAGAGACACCGTGCCTCTCGCTTGTCCAGCTCCGTACGCAGGAGCCCGAGTTCCCGGGACCTTCCGGTGAATATCACGCTAGAAGCGAGTGATTGCAGTGCATATAGAAATATTAGCGTAATTAAATTTAGTTTAAATACCCCAGGGGTGGGGTTGAGTACGGTCGTGCTTGCCGTCACGTTCCGAGCAGCTCAAAACCCCACCCTTATCGGAGTTCTCATGAGTAGAGTGATTCCCCGCTTCGACACGCTGGCCGCAGCGAAATTCGACTCCTCGCCTGCGTCCGCGAAGCGTCACCGCACGAACCTCGAGGAGGTTTTCGGAGAGAATCTCTTCGGCTTGCACGAGATGAAGTCGCGCATCCCCAGCGCTCAGTTCGAGGCACTCCTTTCGACGATTCAGAATCGGACGGAGCTGGACGGATCCGTGGCGGATGCGGTGGCAGCGGCGATGAAGGAATGGGCGCTCGAGAAGGGTGCGACGCACTACACGCACTGGTTCCAGCCTCTCACCGGCAGCACGGCCGAGAAGCATGACTCATTTCTGAAGCCGACCGGTGACGGCCGGGCGATTACGGAGTTCCGCGGCAAGGAGCTGGTTCAGGGCGAGCCCGATGCCTCTTCATTCCCCTCGGGTGGTCTGCGCGCAACGTTCGAAGCCCGTGGATACACTGCGTGGGACCCGACCTCTCCCGCCTTCATCATGGAAGGTCCGGGCGGTGCGTATCTCTGCATCCCGACCGCGTTCGCCTCGTGGGCAGGCGACGCCCTCGATAAGAAGACGCCCCTCCTGCGTTCGATGGACGCCATCGACGTTCAGGCCCGCCGCGCTCTCAAGCTGTTCGGCTCGCCGCCCAAGCCGGTGACCCCGACATGTGGTGCGGAGCAGGAGTTCTTCCTGGTCGATGAGGAGTTCTACTATCGCCGTCCCGATCTGCAGACGGCCGGCCGCACGCTCTTTGGCACGAAGCCGCCGAAGGGGCAGGAGCTCGACGACCACTACTTCGGATCGATCCCCGACCGGATCCTCGAGTGCATGAACGAAGTCGAGCTCGAGCTCTACCGCCTGGGTGTGCCGATCACGACGCGTCACAACGAGGTTGCCCCGGGGCAGTACGAGATGGCCCCGATCTATGAAGACGCGAACCAGGCTGCCGATCACCAGCAGCTCGTCATGTCGACGCTGCGGAGGGTCTCGCGTAAGTACGGCCTCGTCTGCCTGATGCACGAGAAGCCGTTCCAGGGCGTGAACGGGAGCGGCAAGCACCTCAACTGGTCGATGGGCACGGAGGATCAGAATCTCCTCGAGCCCGGCGAGACGCCGCACGACAACATGCAGTTCCTGTTCTTCTGCTCGGCGACGCTCAAGGCCGTAGCGGCGCACCAGGATCTCCTGCGCGCGTCCGTTGCTCACGCCGGCAACGATCACCGTCTCGGAGCCAATGAGGCTCCGCCCGCGATCATTTCCGCCTTCTGTGGTGATCAGCTCCAGGACGTCTTCGAGCAGATCGAGAAGGCGGGTGAGGCCACCAGCAGCAAGCCGTCAGGGCTGCTCGGTCTCGGTGTGAAGGCTCTGCCGCACATCCCGAAACACGCGGGTGATCGGAACCGGACCTCGCCGTTCGCGTTCACGGGCAACAAGTGGGAGTTCCGGGCGCTCGGCTCGTCGCAGAGTGTCTCATTCCCGGCCATGGTGCTGAACACGATCGTCGCCGAGGCTCTCGATGACCTGTGCACGAAGCTCGAGGCCGAGCTCGAGAAAGGCACCTCATTCGATGATGCACTCCGTGGGCTTCTCGCGTCGGAGATTCACGAGTTCAAGCACGTGATCTTCAACGGTGACAACTATTCCGATGAGTGGGTGACCGAAGCCGAGAGCCGCGGGTTGCTGAATCTGCGTTCCACGATGGACGCACTGCCGAAGATCGTCGATGAGAAGAACCTCGAGCTCTTCGAGAAGTACGGCGTGCTCTCGCACCGCGAGCTCGAGTCTCGCTTCGAGATCTTCGTCGAGCAGTACTTCATCGCCATCAACATCGAAGGCGAGACCGCACAGTACATGGCCGAGACAATGTTCATGCCTGCTGCGGTGCGGTATTTGAACGACCTGCTCACGACCGCGGAGCGTGCGGACGATCTCGGCATGAAGGCGGACGGAGTGATGGCCACGGCGAAACGGGTCAACGACCTGATCGATCAGCTGAACGAGAAGGTCAGCGTCCTCTCCGAGCAGAATCAGACGCTCGGTGGCGACGACGTCGTTTCGAAGGCCGAGCACATGCGGACGAACATCATCCCGGCGATGAATGACGTTCGTGACGTCGTCGACCGCCTCGAGCGCGTCGTGCCCGACGACCTGTGGCCGGTTCCGGCCTACCGGGACATGCTCTTCGTCAAGTAAGGAGAGCAGGGCACCCGATCAGGGTGCCAGAAAAGGCGAAGGGGCTGGCGGAGCGATCCGCCGGCCCCTTCTTCGTCGCGTCACATCCCGTCAGGGCAGTGGGACCAGCTGGGCGGTGATGAGAACCGGGATGACGTGACAATCGTCTGCCGTGATCTCGATGCCGGTTTGCGTCCACGTCTCGTAGCCCGGATGCTCGATGGTGATCGTGTACGTTCCCGGTCGTTCACCCGCGCCGGACATCGTCGAGCCGTCCCAGGAGTCCGTGACGACCTCTTCGTAGGACCCCTGCCGGATCGTCATGGTCGCATCGTCCGCGATGGGATCACCGTTGGACTGATCGACGACCGTCACCGTCAGGCCGAAGACGAACTGTGCGGTGCACACGATCGGCTCCACCGTGCCGCTCTGGTAGCATCCGGAGAGCAGAACGAGTAGCGCGCCGCCCACCGTACCACTTCGGATCAACCGACTCGGTCCGTTCACCCTGGCCCCCTTCGTGATGCCGCCCCGCTCCGTGTCCCGAGCTGGACGCGAATTCGCTCGTCAAGCATACACTCGTCGAGTCTGTACCTGTAGAACGAACCAACCGCCGTCAGTGTGACGTCAGCGCGTCGTGGCCATCTCCCCCATCGCCTCGAAGATCAGTCCGAGCAGGTCGTTCATCTGGTTCCCGCGGATCCAGCGTGCCACGACGACGAGTTCGTTCGCCGGATCGACGTAAACGAGGTTCGAGCCCGCACCGGAGTGGGTCCACGTGTAGTCGGGCGCATTCGAATACCGGCGTCCATCCGGGTTCAGCATGAAGTTCATGAACCCGTACGTGTCGTTGACTGCCCCCGGCGTCGTGGACATGTCGATCCACTCCTCGGAGATGATCCTCTCACCGTTCCACATGCCCTTGTGCATCGTCAGCAGGCCGAAGCGGGCGAGGTCGAACGCGTTGATGAGCATCCCGCCACCCCAGTGGCTGCCTCCGCTCGGCGCCTGGACCATGGTCCCGTCCATGATGATCCAGGAGTTCTCGTACCCGTGCCAACGCCAGGTGGGGGAGGCCCCGATCGGATCCATCACGTGCTCCCGGAGGACCTCGGGCAGAGGCTGTCTCCACACGCTCGTTGCTGCGAGTGCAAGGAGGTTCACCCTGGTATCGTTGTATTCGTACACGGTGCCCGGCTCCACTCGTGGCCGGGTGAGCCACGTCGAGCGGTCCTGGTCGGGCCGGTCTGCCCACTCCGGCTTGCCCCAGAGTGTTCCTTCCCAGTCGCTCGTCTGCCGGAGGAGATGATCCCACGTGATCTTGCGGTTGTTCTCCGACTCGAACAGGAGTTTGGGGCGCCGTCCCTCCTGATCGCCCGGCTCCCCGTCGCCGGGGTCGAGGACGATCGGCGGCATGTAGGACCGCACACGATCGTCGACGCTCCGGATCAGGCCCCGATCCCACGCCAGCCCTACGGTCGTCGACAGGAAGCTCTTCGCGACACTGAAGGTGTTGTCGACCTTCTCGGGGTCCCCCCACTCGGCCACGATGAACCCTTTGTGCACGATCACTCCGCTCTGCGGGGCCCGGATCGTGAACGGGCCGATCGCTTCACCCCGCGGTTCGCGCCCGAAGGTCATGTCGTGATTCAGATTCAGGTCACGCGGGGAGGGCGACTCTGCCGCGATCGCGAACTGTATCGCTTCATCGAGCTTGGCCGGGTCGAAGCCGGCATCGGCCGGAGCCCGACGCTCCCAGTCCAGATGAGTCCCGGGCCAGTACGTCTGTGCTTCGGCTTCGACTCCGAGGACCGGGATCGCTACGGCGGCCAGCAGTACGGCGGGGCGAAGTGCTCGGGGCATCGTGCGTGGAATCATGAGACGCTCATATCGTTGGGCTGCGGGGAAGGGACAGCGTACGGGTCACTCGCGAAGGGCGCTACGGCCTCTCCCCCGGCACCTGTGACAGACGTATCTTGGCCCGTCCGTCCGAGCAGCGACCCAACGAGGGTATGACCGACACGACCACCGCGGCTCCGCGTCTCGTCGAATCCCTCGCGTCGGCATCTCGCCGCCACAAGCTCGCCCGCAAGTTGCTTGTCGCCCCCAGCCATGCGGCGGGTCGTGAACTGCTTCGAAGGCTGGCGCTGGTCGGCAGCGGCTGGGTGGGCTTCGAGATCGCCACGCCTCAGCGCCTGGCTCAGCGACTCGCGCAGCGGGGGCTCGACGATGCGGGGCTCGATGTCATGGACCATTTCGAGCAGCAGGCGCTCCTGGACCGCGCCCTCGATTCCGCTCTGGCGGCCGAGGAAGGCGTTCTCGGTGAATTGTCCGAAGGGGTCGGGTTCCGGGAACGGGTGCACGGGGCCATCCTGGCTCTGAGGCTCGCCGGGATTGGGCCGCGTGACCTCGACGACGCGCGGTTCGCTCAGTGGGAGAAGAAGCTCTTTCTCGTGCGCGTGCTCCAGCGGTACGAGCGACTTCTGTCGGAGCGACACCGGGCCGATGCGGCTACACTGCTCCGTCTCGCGATGACGCACCTGGAGCAGGAGGGCACGCAGCTGCCCTCGGTCCTCGAAGCCGACCAGCTGCTGCTCGTACCCGGTCTCTCCATGCGTGGCCTGTCCGGCTCCTTCATTTCGGCGCTGGCTGCACGCGGTGGTCGATTGCTCGAGACCGATCCGGTGTGTGGGCTCGACGTGCCGAAGTCATTTCTGTGGGGCCGATGTGGTGATCCCTCCTTCGGATCCTACCTGTATGCGCCCGACGAGTGTGAGAAGCCGCAGGGGCTGGATTTCTTCTGCGCAGCGTCGATCGAGGCCGAACTTCGGGAGGTGCTGAGGCGCGTGGTGGAGCGGGGGCTGTCCTGGGACCAGGTTGAGATCGTGGCGGCGGACGCAACTGCATACGGCTCGGCGCTCCATGCGATCGCGACCCGACTGGAGATCCCTGTGACGTATTCGGTTGGGCTGCCGATTGGTCGGACCCGAACCGGTAGAGTCGTTCAGGCCTATCTGGACTGGATCGAAGAAGGGTTTCAGGCGGCGCCGATTCGACGTCTGCTGGAGGCTGGTGATCTGCGACCGCCGAGGAGCCGGGGGAACCACGCCCCCGCGGTGTTGGCGCGTCGGTTCCGGGGGCTGCGCATTGGGTGGGGGCGGAAGCGCTACCGCGCCCAAATACGGGACGCGCTCAAGGGCGTCGATCGGATGGATCGGAACCGGCGGGAGTCTGAGGCTGCCTTCGAGCGCCGGCGTGAGCGAACCCGGACGGAGCTCGAGGCCATCCGTTCGATTCTCTTCCCGGCCCTCAAGGCGACGCCGGCGGTTCCCGATCGCATGGGGGAGGGTGGGGGTCCTGTATCCCCCGCAGAGATCGCCCGCGGCCTCAGGGCCTTTCTGCGCCGTGTCCCGCGCGGCCGGGGCCCGGATCGGGGTGCACGAGAAGAGGTCGGGCGTATCCTCGAGCGGATCGAGGCTACGCTGAATCGCCGCACCGAATTCCGCGCGTCCGTCTCCATTCTGCGACGTCATCTGGATCTGCGGGTTCGCCCGGAGATCGTGGGCGATGACCCGGACGGAGCCGGTGCTCCGTGGGCCTCGACGGGGGGCGCACTCCATCTCAGTGATCTGGAGCACGGTGGCTATTCGGGGCGCGAGGCCGTCTTCGTGGTGGGGCTCGATGCGGAGCGCATGCCGGGCGGCGCCGGTCAGGACGCGGTCCTGTTGGACAGTGACCGGCGGGTCCTGGGGAGTGACCTCCCGACCTCGGCTGAACTCCTGCGTGAGAGGGTGTTCCGGTTCGCGGCCTTCTTCGCGCGTCTGCGAGGAGAGGTCACGTTGAGCTTCGGGGCGTGGCAAGCCACGGAGGCGCGCATGGTCGGACCATCGTCGATTCTGCTTCAGGCGCTCCGCCTGGCCCGTGGTGACGTATCGCTGACGTTCCAGGATCTGCACCACGAGATGAGCCGCGCGATCAGCGCGATTCCCCGCAGCGGACGGCCGGCGCTCGACCGGGACGATGTGTGGATGCTGGCTCTCGGAGCAGATTCGGTGATGAAGCAGGGGGTCGATGCCGTACGCGCGTCTTTCACGGAGCTCGACGCGGGATTGACCGCGGCGCGCGAGCGGCGGGTGGGCGAGCCGGGCCCCGTGCACGGCGTCATCGATGCGAGGCCCGAGCAGCTGGACCCACGAACGAACGAGGAGGCTGTACTCTCCGCGAGTCGGCTTGAGGCCCTCGGGCGGTGTCCCCTTCGGTATCTGCACAGCACCGTACTGAGGATCTACCCCCCGGATGACCCCGAGCTGGATCCGGATGTGTGGCTCGATCATCGGCAGCGGGGAAGTCTGCTGCACGACGTCTTCGAGGCGACCATGCGAACAGCGAGTGTCGACGGCATCAAGCCCGACGAAGCCGGGTTTGAGACGCGCGCGCTGGAGATCCTGTCCGAGCGTATTCAGGTGCTCAGGGAGGAGGTGCCGATCCCGGGGGAAGGGACGCTGCAGCGGGAGACCGCCGCGCTCCGGGACGATGTGCGTTCCTTCGTGCGCATGATCCGCAGCAACGCGCCGGAGAGCGTGGCCTTCGAGTTGAAGTTCGGACTGGGCGATGATGATCCGGTCACGATCGAGCTGGAAGGTGGCCGGTTGCGACTCAGAGGAGCGATCGACCGGGTGGATGAGGATCTCGCCGGCCTGCATGTCGTCGATTACAAGACGGGTGGCACGTTCGGGTATGGATCCGATGCGTTCAACGGTGGGCGTCGCCTGCAGCACGCCGTCTACGCGCGGGCTGCGGAGCAACGCTTCGGGGTCGAAGTGGTCGACGGTCAGTACCACTTCCCGACGCGGAAGGGGCAGAACCAGACCTTCGCCTACGACCGGCTCCAGCTCTCGGGGCTTGAGGCGCTGCTCGACCTGCTCATGGACGGGGTGGCGAAAGGGCACTTCGTTCCGACCGACGACCCGGACGACTGCAGCTTCTGTGACTTTGCGGATATCTGCCGCGTGCGTCGCGACCCCTACGGGAAGACGGACTCGCCCATGGCCGACTGGTCGAAGGAGCAGGTCAGCTTTCCCCTCAGTCCGGCGGTCGAGCAGTTGAAAAGGGTTCGTGCTTTCGAAGAGTGAGTCGGCGTTGCCCCGGACTCGTCAGTGGGGAGCCTGACCCACCAGGATTCGCCGAAGCACATCAGTGTCGATGTTTCCTCCAGAGACGACGGCGACGATGCGACGGTCCTCGGGGAGGTGTTCGAGCGCGGCGGCGACCGAGCTCGCACCGGCGCCTTCCACGATCACGTGCCCTTGGAACGCCAGGGTGCGGATCGCCTCACAGATTCCCTCGATCGTGGTGACGAGGGAGCCGGCCAGCACGTCACGAGCCATGGGCCACATGTCGGCGAGTACACTGCTGCCTCCGATCCCATCGACAAATGTGGGGATCCGCTCGACCGACACGGCGTCACCGGCTGCGAGGGACGCGACGAGGGGCGCGGCGGTGTCGACCTCGGACGCGAAGACCGTGGCGTCCGACCCCTGACCCCGGACGGCGGACGCGATGCCGCAACTCAGGCCGCCGCCGCCGTACGGAACCACGATCGTATCGACGTCGGGAAGCTCGTCCAGAATCTCGAGGCCCACCGTACCGTTACCGGCGATCACGTTCGAGTCGCTGACGGGATGAACGAAGAAGCCGCTCTCGAAGGGGTGTCCGTGCTCGACGAGGACGCTCCACCACTCGTCGTAGGGAACCGGTACGACGTGTCCGCCCAGTCGCTGGATGGCGTCGGTTTTCGCGCGGGGTGCCGAGTCGGGGACGATGACCCGGCACACCAGACCCCGCTGACCAGCGGCGAAGGCGACTCCCTGGGCCATGTTCCCCGCACTTGCCGTGTAAACGCCGCGCTCGAGTTCGGCCGGTGCTGCGAGTGCAATGGCATTCGCGGCACCCCGGATCTTGAACGAACCGATCGGCTGCAGGCACTCGAGCTTGAGCCAGAGGCCGCCCCCGTCCCGGCCGAATCCGTCGAGCGGGATCAGAGGCGTCCTCACAGCCGAGTTGGCGATGCGTGTCCGGGCGGCCCGGATCTCGTCGATCGACGGTTGGCGAACAGGGTCGGGTGTCGTCATCGAGGCAGGATGCCTCGTGGCCGGAAGGCTGTCCACCGGTGACCCCTTCAGGGTGCCTCGCGTCCGGCAGCCTCGCTCCTCACATGATACCTTCGCCCGATGATCACCCATCCCACTGCCGTCTTCACCCTCCTCGCCGGCGCCGTGGCTCTGGCCATCGTCCTCGAAGAGCGGACGAAGCTCTTCCGTGCGCTCGGCTCGGCGCTGGTCGGTATCCTGCTCGGGATGCTGCTGTCCAATACCGGCATCATCCCCGGCGAATCCCCGGCTTACGACTTTCTCGGCGGTCCGGCCGTGAGTGCCGGAATTATCCTGATTCTGCTCACGGTGGACATTCGTTCTGTGGCTCAGGCCGGCCCGCGGATGCTGGTGGCCTTCGTGATCGGCGGCATCGGGTCCGCGATCGGGGCGTCGGCTGCGGCCGTGCTCCTCGCCGATGCGATCGGACCGGAAACGTGGAAGCTCGCCGGTCAGTACACGGCGACGTACACCGGCGGAGGCGTGAACTTCGCGGCCGTCGGTGCGGCGCTGGAGACCAGCGGAGAGCTCTTCGCCGCCGGGATCGCGGCGGACGTGACGATGACTGCCATCTGGATGGCGACGTGCCTCGCGGTGCCCGTCTTGTTCGCATCCATCGACCGGAAGGAAGCGAGATCCGTCGTGGAGGTGGGGATTGCGGGGACGGACGGTGGCGCTGGCGTGTCGGAGACGCATCCCGGAGGACCGGCGCGGGTGGAGCCAGAGGAGGGCGGATCCGCCAGCCTCCACCAGATGCTCTACTCCAGCGTCGGGGCGATCGGACTCTTCGACCTGGCCATGATGGCGCTCATCGTGCTCGGAACGCTGTGGGCTTCGGATTGGCTCGGCAGCGTGCTCGCGCCGGTGCCGTCCGTGCTCTTTCTCACCACCATCGCGCTGATCCTCGCGCAACTTCCCGCGGTGCGCGCCCTGAGGGGCGCCGGGGTCATTGGCAACTATCTCGTCCTGATCTTCCTGGCCAGCAACGGAGCCATGTCCGTCCTCGCCAACATCGTCGTCATCGGGCCGCCGATCGTGTACTTCGCGCTGGCGACCGTCGGGGTGCATGGGATCGTCATCTTCGGCGTGGGTCGACTCGTGGGCCTCGATCTCAAGACGCTCGCCGTGGCGTCTCAGGCGAATGTCGGTGGACCGGCATCCGCCATGGCCCTCGCTGCCGCTCGAGGGTATACGGATCGACTTCTGCCGGGAGTCGCGGTCGGACTGGTGGGGTACGCTGCCGGGAACTACCTGGGACTGTTCGTGGCCGCGATGGTGCGGGGCGTAATTGGCGGGTAAGGCACGCTCAGTGGCACGTCTGCGCCGGTCGTCCCGCGCGAGGCGTATGCGGGTGAGTTAGACGCCCAGTTCCGCGCGCGCTTCCTCGACGGTCATGCGGTATGGGCTGAGGATCTCGATCAGATCCTCGGGGAGTGGGCGCGACTCCAGCGTGTCGCGCGTCGTGCAGACGAGGATCTCGTGTCCCGACACTGCGAGCGTTCCCGCCTCGAGGTGGAGGACGTCGAAATTGATCTGCAGCGAGCTCGTCCCGAATCGCGTGAAGTACGCCGCGACCCGCAACGTGTCGTCGAGGCGTGACGGGTAGTGGAAGTCCGACTCGAGGTGGACCCTCGGCAGCCACATGTCCCACCGGTCGAACACTTCCGAGTACGGCACACCCGCGGCCCGGAAAAGCTCCATCTCGGCCAGCTCGAAAAAGCGGACGTACGCGCCGTAGAAGATGATCCCGGCCTTGTCGACTGCGGACCAGCGAACGCGCTCGTCGATGGTGAAGAGGTTGGGCATGGTGGGGTGTGTTCCGGATGCATGATCGATCTGGCCGTGAGCCGGATGACAAGGTAGCCTCCCACCATGCCTCTCCACCTCACTCCACCTGAGCGCGACCTCCTCTCCGGAGCCTCCGGTGAGGCCAGTGCGATGGCCATGCGGATCGTCACGTCCGCTGCGGAGCTGCTTGGCGCCGAGTCGCTCGTCGAGGTTTCTTCTGCGCACATCGACGGGTGCCTCCATCACGGAGACGGTGGCGTTGAATTCGCGGAAGCTCTGGTCGAGGGAGGGGGACAGGTCGCGGTTCCCACCACGCTGAATGTCGGTGCTCTGGATCTCCTCCACCCGGGTGTGGTGCGCGCCGACGCTCACAAGACCGACATGGCCCGCCGTCAGATGGAGGCATACGTCTCGATGGGCGCCCAGCCGACCTTCACGTGCGCTCCATATCAGGTGGGGCACGAGCCTGGGGTAGGAGAGCAGGTCGCCTGGGGAGAGTCGAATGCCATCGCCTTCGTGAACTCGGTCCTGGGGGCGCGTACCGAGCGGTATGGGGACTTCCTCGACGCGTGCTGCGCCCTGACGGGCCGGGCGCCGCTCTACGGTCTTCACCTCGCGGCGAACCGAAAGGCCACGGTAGTGATCGATGCGACCGCGGTACCCGAGGATCTGAAGTCGAGGGACGTATTCTACCCGGTGCTCGGGACGTGGCTCGGCCTGCAGATCGGACAGGAGGTCTCCGTCATCAAGGGGCTCCCGTCCACCACGACTCGCGATCAGCTCAAGGCACTGGGGGCTGCCGCGGCCTCGTCGGGAGCCGTCGCTCTATTCCATGTCGCCGGCGTCACCCCGGAAGCCCCGACGGTCGAGGCGGCGATTGGACTCGGGGAACCACGACTGTCGGAGAGTCCCCCGGGATGGGGGAGTCGGCAGGTCCGCACGATCCCTCGGACGATCGTTCTCGACTCCGGGAGCGTTCGGAGTGCACTCCGACGACTGAGCACGGCGGCCGGCTCGGACAGAATCGATGCGGTTGCTCTGGGGAGCCCGCACTTCAGCACGGGCGAATTTCGCGCACTGCATCGTTGTTTGCGGGGACGGACGCTTAGAGTGCCCTTCTACGTGTGCACCGCGAGAGATACGCTGGCCGACGTCGAGGCCGCCGGTATTGCGGAGGAGCTGCGGGCGTCAGGCGTGGAGATCGTGGCAGACACGTGTGTCGTCGTGACGCCGATCCTACCGGCTCAGAACGGTGTGCTGATGACCAACTCGGGGAAGTTCGCGCACTACGGGCCCTCCAATACCGGATACGACGTCCTGTATGGGAGTCTCGAGGACTGCGTCGAGTCGGCGATCACGGGTGACGTCGTGCGAAGCAGCGAGGTATGGGCCTGGTGACGGATTCATCGAAGGTCGAGCTCAGAGGGCGCCCCCTCATTCCGGGTCAGGGCAGAGGTCCGCTTCGGCGACTCACCCACCCGATCAGCTTCTGGGGTGGAGTTGAGCCGACGACGGGTCGGATCGTGGATCCCCGCCATCCAGAATTCGAGCTCTCGATCACCGGAACGGTGCTCGCCATCCCTGCAGCCGTAGGCTCGAGTTCATCGAGCGCGATCATGCTGGAGTTGTTGCGGGAGGGGACCGCACCTGCTGCGATTCTGATGGGGAAGGCGGATGCGATTCTGGCACTGGGCGGAGTGGTCGGTCGAGAGATCGGCTACGAGCCGATCCCGATCGTAGAGGTGGCGCCGGACCAGCTCGAGCGCCTCCCGGACGGGGCGAGCGTGTCCGTCCACGGGGACGGTCGAGTCACCGTCGACTGACGCCCCGTACGCCGGAGCATCGCGGGGTTCAGCCCTCTGCGGTCTCGACCGACTCGCGCTCCCGCCGCCCGATCGCGATCGATGCCATCAGGACGATCAGGAGCGCCCACGAGTGCACGTTGTGCAAGCCCGCCTCCCAGGGTGAAATCCTGGGCATGCCCTCCACCCCGGCGGTCATCGAAGCCGCGAGGATGGTCGGAATGAAGAAGGGAAGAAGAAACGGATACGTGCAGACCGTGACGTCGAGGATGTTCGCCCGACGGTAAGGGCCGACGCCTGCATGACTGCCGACCTCCTTCGCCAGCGATCCGACGGTGAGAATGGCGACCGCGGAGTGCGTGGTGAGCATCGTGGCACCGCTGATGGAACCGAAGATCCACCACTCTGCGCCTCTGGCGCTCCGGGCCCTCGCCTCGACCCATGTGATCAGTCGGTCGAGGAGGCCCGATGCAGTGAGTCCCCCGACGAGCCCCATGAGGAGGATCGTGAAGATCGACACGCCGAACGCGCGCCTCATTCCGTCGAGAATGATGCCGGTCGCAATGAAGTTGTCGGGGTCGATCGCGAGCAGGTCCGACACACCGAACCGACCCAGCGCCAGACCGAGCGCGATCCCGAAGCCGATGCCCGCGAAGAGCCCGACGACCAGGTGCGTGCGGCGCAGGAGCAGAGCCAGCACGGCTGCCGGCACGATCAGCATGACGAGACCCGTCGGGTCACCGCCGCTCGTCAGGCCTCCACCGGAGCCTGCTGCTCCGCCGAAGAGCGCGAACGCCACGATCGCGGCGGCGGCGGACGGCAGCGCGTAGCGCATCCGCGATCGAACGACACCACCGAGGTCCGCGTCCTGCGTCGTGGCCGAGGCGATGGTGGTGTCGGAGATGGGGGACACGTTGTCCCCGAACGTCGCCCCCGCCAGGATCGCACCGATCGCGAAGGCTGGATCCACGCCCAGCGCGGCAGCGGCCGGGTAGAGGAGGGGGGCGCAGACCAGGATGGTCCCGAGGCTGGTACCCGTCGCAGTCGAAAAGACGGCACAGACCAGGAATGTCGCGACGGCGAATCCACCCCCTCGGACACCCGTCGTGGACGCAGCCCAGACGAGGGCGTCGATCAGACCGCTGTCGCGCAGGACCACGCCCAGTACGCCCGCGAGCAGCCACGCGAGGATGAGCAGCATGACGATCCGATGGCTCATGCCGTCGATCACGGCCTCCGCGTACCGGGCGGGATCTCGTGCGAGGAGGATGCCCACGCCGAGCGCGACGATCAGGATCGGGCCAAACCCGGTCTCGTCGGGCGCACCCGAGAGGCCCAGCCAGGAGACGCCGCCCAGGAAGACGACAAACGGTGTGAGCGCACCGAGCCATCCGCCCCGGAACACCAGGGGCGTGTCCGGCTCGGAGCCGGGTGCGGAGGATGGGGTCGGTCGCGATGGGTCGGGCATGAGGGCGGTCAGGGGGTCCTGGGCCGGAGTAGCCACACCGTGTCGACACCGAACGACCAGGTCAACATGGCGAGCGCGAGCGCGGAGACGCCGACGGCCGCCGGTGCGGGGATGATCGGCCCGAGGGCCACGAGGAGGGCGATCCCCTGGATCACGCAGACCAGCTTGCGCCGAAAGCTCGGAAAGAGCTCACCGCGAAGCGCAGGGAGGACGAACCCTGCTGCGACGAAGAGGTAGCGCATGGCTCCGATCATCAGGACCCAGACGCCTGCTCGCCCTTCGGCCCACACGAGGGTAGAGAGCACGAGCATCAGGAATGCATCCGTCTCCATATCGAAGAGGGCGCCGAAGTTCGAAGACGTGCGCGTGCGGCGAGCGACCCAGCCATCGACTCCGTCCAGCAGCATGATTGCGGTGCCGATCGCCACGACCCACCAGCGCCCGTCGACGCCGAGTCCGTCGGCGTACGTGACGAGTCCTGCGAGGGAGAGGGTCGCCACGGTGCGGATCATGGTCACGCGGTTCGCGGGCCCGAGGCCCGGCCCGGGGAGTTCGGCGGGAAGCGTCGCGAGGATCAGCACACTGGTTGCGGCGTACAGTGCGCCGACGGCCGCCAGATAGGTGGCCGGAAGGTCGAGCACGCTCCACGTTGCAGCGGTGACGAGGAGTGTCACGGCAAGGCCGGCGAGCAGGTCCGGAACGGCTCGAGCGCGCACTCCCCCCGAGGAAGGGGCTGAGGACATGTCGGAAGAGAACACTACACGCGAATTCTGGGTCCAGGAGCCCGGGCGCGGGGAGATCGTCCCCGGCCGGCTGAACCCCGTCGGGCCGACCGACGTGCTCGTGCGCACCCTGTACTCAGGGATCAGTCGCGGGACTGAGTCGCTGGTCTTCCGAGGCGAGGTGCCGGCGTCCCGGTATCGGGAAATGCGGGCCCCCTTTCAGTCCGGTGACTTCCCCGCACCGGTCAAGTACGGCTACATCAGCGTCGGCGTCGTGGAGTCCGCCGGGGACGACGCGCCCGCTCTAGTGGGCCGTGTCGTCTTCTGCCTCCATCCGCATCAGGATCGATACGTGGTGCCCGCTTCCGCCGTGACGGTCCTGCCGGAAGGCGTGCCCGCTCCTCGCGCGGTGCTCGCCGCGAACATGGAGACGGCCGTAAACGCGGTGTGGGACGCGGAGATCTCGGTCGGCGACCGGGTCCTCGTGATCGGGGCCGGGGTCGTCGGGCTCCTGATCGCGTGGCTGGCGAGTGGTATTCCTGGCGCGGATGTGACCGTTGTGGACCTCAACGAGCGACGAGCGGACGTAGCCACCGGGCTCGGCCTCGGATTCCAGACCGATGCGCCGCCGGGGATGGACGCGGACGTGGTCGTGCATGCCAGTGGCAGCCCCGAGGGTCTCACGACGGCGCTGGCCGCGGCGGGTACGGAGGCACGGGTGGTGGAGGTCAGCTGGTTCGGAGCTCACCCCGTGACGGTGCCTCTGGGCGAGGCGTTCCATGATCGGCGCCTGACCATCCGCAGCAGCCAGGTGGGCCGGATACCGCCGGGACGGGCTCCTCGGTGGGACTACGCGCGCCGGCTGGCCGTCGCGCTCGACTTGCTCGAGTCCGACGCGCTCGACGCCCTCATCACCGGCGAGAGTGAGTTCGCGGAGTTGCCCGACGTGATGGAACGCCTTGCCGGTTCGGGGGGAGACACGCTCTGCCATCGTATCCGATACGACTGAATCCCAGGGGGTCGACGTGTACAAGCTGAATGTCCGAGACCATTTCATGATCGCCCACAGCTTCCGTGGCGAAGCCTTCGGCCCGGCTCAGCGTCTGCACGGCGCCACGTACGTGGTCGACGCGACCTTCAAGCGCGCTGATCTCGACCGAGACGGCCTCGTCGTCGACATCGCGCTGGCCGGAGAGCAGCTCAAGGCGGTGCTCGACGCGCTGAACTACCGCAACCTCGACGACGTCCCCGAGTTCGAGGGTCAGAACACGACCACCGAATTCCTTGCCCGCGAGATCCAGGAGCGCCTCGTACGCGCGATCCATGACGGAAAGCTGGGCCCCAACGCCTCCGGGTGCAGCTCGATCGAAGTGAAGCTGAACGAGTCTCACGTCGCCTGGGCGAGCTACGAAGCGAGCGTGTGACCGCCTCGTCTGCTGCCTTCCATCTGATCGTTCCCGGGCCGCTGGACCAGCGGACCGGGGGCTACCTGTACGACGCGCGGATCGTCTCGGAGCTGGGTAATTTCGGGACTCCGGTTCGCGTTCACTCGATTCCGGGACGATTCCCCGAGGCCGACGAGGAGGGGCGTGCGGCTCTGCACGAGGTGCTCGCCGGTCTGGACTCCGGCACCGCGGTGGTCATCGACGGGCTCGCAGCTGGTGGAGTCCCGGATGTGGTGGCCGATCACGCCGGTCGGCTTGCCGTGGTCGCTCTCGTCCATCATCCCCTCGCCGACGAGACGGGGCAGACCCCGGAGCAGATCGAGCACCTCTTCGCGTCGGAGCGTGAGACGCTTCAACACGTCCGGGGCGTGATCGTCACAAGCCCGTTCACGGCGCGCCGCCTCGCCGACTTCGACGTGCCCGCAGATCGCATCCGCGTCGTGAAGCCGGGGACCGACCCGGCGCCCGTGGCGGAGGGCCCGCCGCCCGGTGCACCGCTTCACCTGGTGTGCGTGGCGTCGCTCTGTCCGCGGAAAGGTCATGATCTACTGGTCGAGGCACTCGATCGACTCAGGGCACTCGACTGGAGCTGCATCTGCGCTGGAAGCATCACGCGTGACCCGGCCTTCTCCGCCGTGGTGCGGTCGGAGGTTGCGCGCCGTGGTCTCGGCGAACGGATCGAATTCCTCGGGGAGCTCGAGACCGAAGACCTGGAGGAGGTCTACCGGACCGCATCTCTCTTCGTGCTGCCCTCGCATTACGAAGGGTATGGGATGGCGTATGCCGAGGCGCTGGCGCGCGGCATTCCGGTCGTGGGCACCACGGGTGGAGCCATTCCGGATACGGTTCCGGGTTACGCCGGCATCCTGGTGCCACCGGGTGACGTGGAGGCGCTGACTCTCGCGCTCGAGGGGCTCCTCGTGTCCCCCGATCGATGTGAGACGCTTGCCGAGGGGGCACGAATGCATGCCGAGGCGTTACCCGCTTGGAGCGAACAGGCGGCAAGATTCCTGGACGCCGTTTCCGAACTCATCGAACTCGACCCACGTGTCTGACGACGTCTTCGACGCGGGCTGGCTCGCACTCCGTGAAGCAGCGGATCACCGATCGCGGGTGCACGCGCTCGCGGACCGCCTGACGGACGCTGCCGGGCATGCGGGGTGGACCCGCATTCTCGACCTCGGCTCCGGAACGGGCTCGAACCTCCGCTACCTGGCACCCCGCTGGCCGTGGGCCCGATCGTGGAGCCTCCTCGATCACGACTCCGGGCTGCTCGCGTCGGCGAGGGCTGCGACGATTCCGGATCCGGTCCGGCTCGTGGGTGACCTCGCCGAGGAGGGCCTCGCAGCGATCTCCGACGCCGACGTGGTAACCGCCTCGGCCCTTCTCGATCTCGTGTCCGAGACATGGCTTTCCGCGGCGGTCCGGGCGTGCGCGGCGCGGGGTGCCGCGGTGCTCTTCGTCCTGAGCTACGACGGGTCGATCGAGTGGGGCGTTCCGGACGAGGACGACGCGCTCGTTCGGGACGCCCTCAACGCGCATCAGCAGCGGGAGAAAGGGTTGGGGCAGGCGCTCGGGCCGGACGCGGCACCCCTCGCGGAGCGGCTGTTTCGTGCCGCCGGGTATTCGACCTCGCTGAGTTCGAGCCCGTGGAGACTCAGCGGGCCGGACGATCGGGATCTGACCCTCGCGCTCATGAGCGGCTGGATCGCGGCCGCGATCGAACTTCAGCCGGAGCAAGAGGGTCGACTGAAGGCATGGGAAGCGAGGCGCGCGCAGTCGGTCCTCACCGATCGGTACGAGGTCGTCGTGGGGCACCACGACCTGCTCGCGCTTCCACCTGGCTCCGGGGCCTGAGGTCGTGACGCGTCGACCGCTCCTCCTCGTGGCGAGGGGCGTGACGAGTATCGCACTGCTCACGGTCCTTGCCCTCGTGCTCGAGCCGCGAGAGGTACTCGGACGCCTGACCCGCATGGATCCGGTTTGGGTCGCCGCCGCTCTCCTCCTCTCCGTGGCTCAAGTCGTCGGCTCGGCGTGGCGGTGGCGCTTCACCGCTGCTCGACTGGACCTCGAGTTGCCCATGTCTCGGGCGATTTCCGAGTACTACCTGGCGACCTTCCTCAACCAGGTCCTGCCGGGTGGGGTGGTCGGGGACGTCTCACGAGCATGGCGCCACGCTCGCGAAGCGGACATCCGGGCTTCCGTGCAGTCGGTCGCGTTCGAGCGTCTTTCCGGCCTGACCGTGATGAGTGTGGTCGCAGCCGTCTCGGCACTCTTCCTCCTGGAGGATGTCTCTCCGGGGGCGCGGGCCGCCCTGCTCGCCCTCGTTCTGGTCCTGCTCATCCTGGGACTCGTTGGGGTTCGCCAGGCACGATCGGGGCCCGGTTCATTGCAGGTCGTGCGAGATCTCAGGCGGGCGCTGCTGGACGGCGTGGCGCTCCCGGTCCAACTCACGACTTCGGCGGCAGTCGTGTCGAGCTACATCGCGATCTTCGTCATGGCCGGTCGGGCGATTCAGCTCGACACGTCGGTGGCCCTGCTGGCGATGTTGGCCGGACCGCTCCTCATGTCGATGCTCGTTCCGGTCACGATTGCCGGGTGGGGTCTTCGGGAGGTCGCCGCCGCCGCGCTGTGGAGCGCGGCGGGACTCTCCGCTGCGGACGGCGTCGCGGTGTCGGTCTCGTACGGACTGCTCGTGCTGGTGTCGAGCCTGCCCGGTGCAGCCGTTCTCGGTCTCACTCTCCTTCGAGGCGAAGATCCAGATCGAACAGCACGTCCGAACCCAACAGGAAGTGACGGGCCGGCGGACGACGTGCCTCGTCCAGAGTCTGAATCTCGGGGAGTGTGATCCCCGGGCGCCCTGATCCGATGAGGAGGGGCGCCACGGAGACGTGCAGGCGATCGAGCAACCCGGCTTCGAGGAAATGGGAGACCGTCACACCCCCACCCTCGATCATGATCCGGTGAAGACCACGGGTGCGGAGCTCGGCCAAGACGTCGTTCGGATCGAATGCACCCGATTCTAGGGGAAGCCGGACGACCTCGACGCTGTCCGTCACTCCCTGCTGCTCGTCGTCGGTGTCCGCCTTCGACGAACGGGTCGACGGGTCGGCCTTGGTCGCTCCTTTCATCCAGAGCGTCGGTGCCGCTCCGTCCGTGAACATCGCGCGCTCTGGATCCAGGTCGCCTCTGGGGTCGAGCGCCACGCGCACGGGGTTCGCGCCCTCCACCTTCCGCACCGTCAGCCGCGGATCGTCGGCCGCGACCGTGCCGGCGCCGACGACCACCGCGTCGACCAGAGCTCGGAGCCTGTGCAGGCGCTCGATATCCTCGGGGCCGTTGATGTAGTGAGAGTGCCCGGAGATCGTCGCGATCCGGCCGTCCAGGCTCTGGCCCAGCTGGCCGACCACGAAGCTGCCCAGCCGCTCGAGCGGTGCGAACAGCTCGTCGAGGTCGGTGCTCATCACGCTAGCCGTCGGAGGTTTCGAGCCGCTCGACGGGAAAGGCTCGCGCGTCGCGCACGACGTCGGCGAGGATCCCTGCGTAGTGCTCCACGAGTCGTTGTCCGAGTGCTGCCGTGGCCAGCGTCGCATCCCCGGTGACGCCACTCGGATTGAGATCCCGGGCGAGCCACGCGAAGGGAGCCACGCCTTCCGGGCTGACCCAGGTCAGCCGTTCCTCGAGCTCCTCCCCGAACGATTCGAAGCGGCGAATCGCGTCGCTGCGAACCAGATCGGGCCGGAGGTGCAGCATCATCGCGGTCTCGATCGCACCGCCGTGCAGCCCATGGACCCACTCGGCCTCTGGCAGATCGACCTCCGCGGGTCGTGGAAACCGGAAGTAGTTCGCTTTGACGACGAGCATGTCGTACTCGAAGCGAATCTGCAGCGCGGCGGCATCGAGCACCGCCTTGTTCCCGCCGTGGCTATTGCTCAGCACGAGGCGACGGATACCCGCGTGGTGGAGGCTTCCGGCCACCTCGACGAGGGCGTCGACGAGGGAGTCGGGCGTGAGCGTCAGCGTTCCGGGGAAGGATAGATGCTCCGGGCTGGCGCCGATCGTCTGTGCAGGGAGCACGACATGAGGAACGTCGTCGAGTCGAGCGATCGCGGCCCGTACGAGGCCCTCGCCGATCTCCACGTCGGTGGAGAGCGGAAGATGAGGGCCGTGCTGCTCGATCGCGGCCACCGGAAGAATCACGACCGGGTCGCTCGCCACCAGGGTGGCGACCTGTGGGCTGGTCATCTCGTGCCACTTCATCGGTTGGACTCCTCGACCCTGGGGGCACGTCGCGCGTAGAGGTCTCCCGAGGAGACGCCACCGGCGCCGCCGTCGAGCCAGGCTCGGATCTCATCCACCGTGCGCCACGAGGACCAGACGAAGTCCCGACGCTCACCCGGAATCGCATTGTACTCGTAACGGCCCAGGGTTTCGAGTCGATCGACGCATGCCTCGGCCACGTCCATCGTTCCGGAGACGAACTCGATGGAGAGCGCCTCGATGGGTCGGGAGAGGCCGGCAAGCACGTCGGCCTCGAAGCCTTCGACATCGATCTTGCAGAAGCGTGGCTCACCGAATTCTGAGATGAGCGCATCCATCGTGGTCACCTCGACCTCCGTGGAGCGATTCCACCGGACCGCATGGAAGGTCGGGTTCTTCGTGACCACGGCGTCCCGCCACGCGTCGGCGAGCGTCGACAGCGTCGGGTGCGCATCGCTGACGGCGAGTGTCGCGACGCCTGCCTCCGGTCCGACCGCAGCCGGAACCACGGTCACACCCGGCCGCCCGCCAACCAGGCGGCGTAGCCAGGGAAGAAGTGTCGGTTGAGGCTCGAGAGACACCACGCGGGCGCCGAGCCCGGAGAACGCAGCCGTTCGATCACCCAGATGGGCGCCCACGTCGAAGACAAGGTCTCCTCGAGCCACGAAGGGTGCGTACAGTGCGCGAAGACTCCTCTGCCGTCCCGGACGCCAGTACACGGCAAGAGAGCGCAGTAGCCCGAGCCAGCGTCGCATCAGGGTCC
This sequence comes from uncultured Gemmatimonadaceae bacterium, assembly GCA_964492085.1. Classification (GTDB taxonomy): domain Bacteria; phylum Gemmatimonadota; class Gemmatimonadetes; order Longimicrobiales; family Gaopeijiaceae; genus UBA2589. Next base: position 56,200 of record CAZBHZ010000011.1, read on the forward strand.
ACCCTCGGTCGCGGATCCGCTGTAGGCGTTCACGAACCAGTCGCGGAAGGTGTCCATCCGGCGGCCCTCACCGTCCCTTTCCGGTGGGAGGGCACCCGGCAGGAAGTCCCATCGGAGGAAGGGCTCGAGCACGTCGGGGTCCCGTGCGATCACGTGGACCGGAACGGCCCGGGACGCGTCGTCGCCGGTGATCAGAGGAGCGGGCTGATGATCTCCGAGCGCAATCAGCACCGTATTGTCGTCGACGTATCGGGCGGCGTACGACGCCATCGCATCGATCGCATATCCGACGGCGAGGGCGTAGTGCTCCCGGACGCGATCGCCGTCGCGCCAGAGCTCTTCGGGGGTCTCGCCCGCGTCCGCGAAGGGAGCGAACACTTCTCCGTCGCCGATCGACTCCCAGTCCTCGAGCACGGGCAGAATCGGCGTCCACGGAGCGTGGCTGCTGATCAGCCCGACTTCCGCGAAGAGCGGTCGATCGTCCAGGCCGCGGATCGTGCGCTCCAGATAGGACCATGTGAATTGATCCGGCATGGTGACCCAGTTGAGCGGCGGCCCGGCGTACGCGATGTCCTGCCACGCGTAGATACGCTCGTATCCGAAGCGTTCGCCCTCGGGCCACGCCATGGTGATCGCGGGCATCAGTGCGGTCGTCCGGTAGCCGGCGGCCTCGAAGTCGTCCACAAGAGTCTGACGGTCGCTCGCGAGGAGCAGGTCGTATCTCAACTGGTTCTCGAGCCAGAGGCCGCTCAGGATCGACCCGTGTCCCAGCCACGACATGCCACCCTGGCTGGGGGCGACGAGCTGGCCTGTCACGACGTACAGCCCCGCGTCTTCGAACGACTCGAGCATCGAGGCGAGTCGGGGGAGAATGGTCGGGGCATAGCGATCGTCATTCAGGGCCGATATGCCATACGACTCGACGAACGCGAGGATCACATCGCGGCCGTCGAGGCCGTCGAGAAGCCCAGGTGTACCCGAGTAGCGGTCGGGCGCCGCCGCCATCTCGGCCGCGAACCGGTCGTTCTCCTGCATCATGCTCCGTACATGACGTACCTGTTCACGCGCCAGCTGCACGGCCGGCAGGCCGAGTGCGACCCCGCTCGGGTGAAGCCAGCGAGCCGGCACCGCCGCCAGTACGATGCCCAGTGCAACCGCCCCGGCGATTGACTGCCGCCGCCGCGCCGGCTCCGGGTGCAGCGTCGACAGGAGGAAGCCCAGGAGTGCACCGACGGACAGCAGGGCGATGAGTCCACCTGCGAGGACCAGCGTACCGACGAACGCGCCGAGTGTCCCCCGCAGTAGATTCGCAACGGCGCTCAGGAGCTGAATGTCGAGATACAGATTCAGAGGGCGGGCCAGACTCATGCGCGCGGTGGTATCGCCCAGCTCCAGGACCGAAACGACGACCACCAGAAAACCACACGCCCATGCAGCCAGGCGAGTCCAGAGTGATGCGGGAAGCAGGAGAAACGCAGCTGTGAGAATGGCAGCCTCGAGCGCGAGCAGGTGCGGCCCGAACCCCCGGTTGAGGATCCATATCGGGACCAGAAGGAAAGAATTGGCCAGTACGAGGGTAGCCACAGCCCTCGCACTTCTCGGCGGCCGATTCCAGATCCTTCGTTCCATGATCCTCGCTCTTCGCTCCCGTCTCTTCGCGGCCGTCCTCCTCGCGGGGATGGCCGGTGCGTGCTCGGTCGAAGACACTCCTCGTCCGAACACGGATGCTGTGGATTCCGGATCGACCCGCACCGAAGTCGCGGGGAGTTCGGAGTCCTTGGTGACCATGCCGGCGTGGGCTGCACGGGCCGGAGGGCCAACGTTGTTCGAACACGTTACCGAATACGCGCGACTTCGTGCCCGCGAACCGTACCAGCTGCCGGCGTCGGTCGTGTCTTCGAACGTGTCTGGACTGACGTATGCTCAGTATCGGGGTATCCGGTACCGAACGGAACGAACGGTATGGCGGGATGACGGACCGTTCCAGATCCAGCTGTTCCATCCCGGTGGGGGCAACGATACGCCGGTTCAGGTCCACCTCGTAGAAGGAGGGCGGGCGACCCCGCTCCCGTTCGACGCCGAACTCTTCTCGTACGGTGACGAGTTGGAGGGCATCGACATGGCGATTCCTTCGGAGGCCGGTTACGCCGGAGTCAAGGTACTCTTTCCGCTGAACCAGGCGGACAGGATGGATGAGGTCGTCTCGTTCCTCGGGGCGTCCTATTTCCGCCTGCTGGGCCCGGGGCACGTGTACGGCCTTTCGAGCCGGGGACTCGCTGTCGACGTTGCGGGCGCCCGGGGTGAGGAGTTTCCGGATTTCGTCGAGTTCTGGCTCGTGCGTCCGGACGCGCGAAGCCGATCGCTCACGATCGTGGCGCTGCTCGACGGCCCGTCGGTGTCTGGAGCCTTCCACTTCGAGCTCATGCCGGCTGCGGACGGAGCGTCGCCGACCGTCATGGACGTCGAGGCTCGGCTCTTCGCGCGCTCGGATGTGGGCAAGCTCGGGGTCGCGCCGCTGACCAGCATGTACCTGCACGGCACGTTCGATCGGGGGGGCGATGACGACTTCCGGCCACGCGTGCACGACTCGGAGGGCCTCCTCATGGAGACCGGGCGGTCGGAGTGGATCTGGCGACCCCTGACCAACGGAGCGGGCGTCCGTCTCACGTCACTTCGTGACATCTCCCCTTCGGGATTCGGTCTCGTCCAGCGAGATCGGGACTTCGGCAACTACATGGACCTCGAGGCCCAGTATCACCGCCGGCCCAGCGAGTGGGTCGAGGTCCTCGGAGACTGGGGCCGCGGGGGTGTCGAGCTCCTCGAGATCCCCACGACCTCGGAGTTCAACGACAACATTGTCGCGTCGTGGGTACCGGAGGCGTCTTTCCATGAAGGAGAGGAGCGCACGTACCAGTACCGCCTCGTCACCTTTGACGACCGTCTCGATTCGGAGATGGAGACGTCAGTCGGCGACGGTCAGACGCTGGCCCAGGTTGTTCGCACCCGGATCGGGTGGGATGCCCTGCCGGGTGAAGCTGCGCCTCCACCGCGAAGCCAGCGCCGGGTGGTGCTCGACTTCGCGGGTGGCCCTCTCGCCGAGCTCGCTGCGGAGGCTGCGGTCGTCGCCGAAGCTCAGACTTCATCTGGCCGGATTTCTGACCTTCTGGTCCATCTCCTGCCCGGGGGTGGTCGCCGCGCGACGTTCACTCTGACGCCCGAGGGGGATCGTGGGGCGGATATGCGCGTATACCTTCTGCTCAACGATCAACCGGTAAGTGAAACATGGAGCTACCTGTGGGAACCCCTGCGTGTCCCCTGAGCTGAAGACTCCCTTCGTCCGCACCCGCCGAGCCGTGTACTTCGGGCTCGTCGGTGCGACAACGCTCGCCGGTGCGCTCATGATGGCCGGGATCGTATCCGCGGGAGGCCTGACGGTCCTCGAGTGCATAATCCTCGCGCTCTTCGTGCCGACCTTCGCCTGGATCGTCATGCCGTTCTGGACGGCCGTGGTCGGCTTCGTCCTCGCCATGTCAGGGCGTGATCCGCTCACTCTGAGCTCTCACACTGCGCTGAAGCGCCCCACGATCGCAGGGACACTGCCTCTGCAAGGGATGCCCCGCACCGCGATCGCCATTCCCGTCCACAACGAGGATCCCGCGCAGGTCGCCGCGCGCATCGCCGCGATGATGGGCTCGCTCCGGCGGACGACACTTGGTGTCGCGTCGGTCGAGGTGCATCTGCTCAGCGATACCCGGGACAAAGAGATCGCGCGTCGCGAGGAAGCCGCGTGGGTCGAGCTCCAGGCACAATGCCCGGAGATCCCGCTGCATTATCGACGGCGGGAGCGGAACGAGGGACGAAAGGCCGGGAACATCGGAGAGTTCTGTCGTCGGTGCGCTGACAGGTATGACCTGATGGTCGTCCTCGACGCTGACTCGCTGATGACCGGGGAGACGATTCTCCACCTGATCGGACTGATGGAGGCGAACCCCGACGTCGGCCTGATCCAGACGGTGCCGATGCCGGTGCTTCAGCGGTCTCTTTTCGGCCGACTGATCCAGTTTGCCGGTCGCCTGTATGGACCGGTCCTCGCGACCGGTCAGGCGTTCTGGTATGGCGATACGGCCAACTACTGGGGTCACAACGCCATCATGCGACTTCGTCCGTTTCTCGAGCACTCGAGACTTCCGGTGCTCAACGGGCGTCCGCCTCTGGGCGGGGAGGTCCTGAGCCACGACTTCGTCGAGGCAGCGTTCCTCAGACGTGCAGGCTGGCGGGTCGTGCTCGCCTCGGACGTGCCCGGCAGCTGGGAGGAGGTCCCGCCTAATGTCGAGGACTACGCCCGACGCGACCGGCGTTGGTCGCAGGGCAGTCTCCAGCATCTGCGCCTGCTCCGAGAGCCGGGTCTCCACCCGCTGAACCGGCTGCACTTCGTGCTCGGTGCCATGGGGTACGTCTCGTCGCTGCTCTGGCTTCTGATCCTGGTCGCCGGTACCGCGTACGTCGTCGCACCAGCGAGCCATGGCCCAATCGTCGTCTCGACACAGCTCGTGGCCACGCCTGCCTTTTCACTCCTCGCGCTCACTGCGGTCGTCCTGTTCCTGCCGAAGGGTCTCGGGCTCGTCGCGGGGCTCGTGCGGGAGCGGACCGAATTCGGCGGTCCATTACGTCTCGTGATGAGCGCCGGCCTGGAAACGATCTTCTCTGTGCTTCTCGCGCCGCTGATGATGCTGTACCACGCCCGGTTCGTGACCGAGATCGTGTTCGGTCGCAGTGTCGGGTGGGGAGCTCAGGATCGTGAGCGCACCGATCTGACGTGGTCCGACGCCACCCGCGCCGCCGGTTGGCCGACGATGGTCGGCCTCGTGTGGGGAGGGACGACGCTCGCGCTAAGTCCGCTCTTCTTTGTCTGGATGAGTCCGATCTTCGTGGGACTCATCCTCAGTATTCCCCTGGTCCGCTGGACCAGCCTTCGTGGCCTCGGGTGGCGCATGCGCGCATCAGGGCTACTGCTCGTACCCTCCGAGACGACGGAGCCCGACGAGGTCTCCTTCGTGCGGATGTCTCAAGACGCCGCAGGACGCGCGGATCCATTCAGCCCCGAGGGGGCTGTGTCGACTCCATCGGTTGCGCACCCCCGTTCACTCCCAGTAAGTCGCACCATGTACAACGCAGAACGTGGACTCTTCGATCTCCGGCAGGGGCGCCCGCTCCTGATCACCGACCGCCGGGCGACGCTGCCCGACGGTGCACCGGCCACGGGTGTGCTCATAGCTGCCGTCGAGGGCCTCGACCCGGAGGGCCTGAACCGGCTTCGGAGCATGGGCACTGAGCCGCTGCGGCTCGTCGTGACGGCGCACCGTCTGTCTGCCATGGGCCTGTCGCCGGAGCAGTCGAATGCCGTCCCGTCGGGGAGCTATTCGATCACGCTCCGTCACAATGTGGAGATGCACGAGGTGCTGGAGCTCGCCTGCTCGGCGGATGCCGATCACGAGGCGTCAGCCCGGACCTTGTCATCGGCCGCTTCCGCAGAGGCTGCGGGGCTGTCTCTGGTACGGCTGGCGCGCCTGCTGCCCGCCGTGGTCGCGGTTCCTGTCTGGTCACCACACGCTTCTCGACTGCGTGACGCTCTCGAACACGGCGAAGTGCTCACCGTCGATGCCGGAGAGGTGCACGACTTCGTCGCAGCGTCCGGTGTGGATGTCGTCGCGATCAGTGAGGCGCCCGTCCCGCTCGCGGAATCCGTGGACTCGCGCTTCGTACTCTTCCGTGAGTCCCACGGGCTTCAGGAGCACGTCGCGATCATGGTGGGTAACCCGGACGATTGGCCGGATCCGGTGCCTGTCCGACTTCACTCGGCGTGTCTGACAGGGGACCTGTTCGGGAGCCTTCGGTGCGACTGCGGTGAGCAGCTGCGGGGCAGCATGAAGTTGTTCGGGTCTCGTGGCGGTGGTGTGCTGCTCTATCTCGCTCAGGAAGGCCGTGGCATCGGGCTCCGCAACAAATTCAGGGCCTACACGCTTCAGGAAGGCGGGCTCGACACGATCGATGCGGACAACACGCTCGGCTTCGGTCCGGACGAGCGTCGGTACGACGTGGCCGCGCGTATTCTGCAGGTCCTCGGCCTCGAACGTATCGAGCTTCTCACCAATAATCCCGAGAAGTTGCGGGCCATGCAGGATTCGGGGATTACCGTGGTCGAACGGCGGCCGCTGCACGGAACGCTGAACCGGCACAATCGCCCCTACGTCGAAGCCAAGGTGCATCGCGCCGGTCACTGGTTGACGGACATGCTGGCTCAGCCAATCTCCGGGGAGTGAGTGCACCGTGTCCGAGTTCGATGAATTCACGCTCTACGACCTTCGAGTGGAGGTCATCGAGGGTGAACAGCCCATGGTGTGCAACCATGCGGTGGGCGACTACTTCGAGCTTTCGGGAGAGAATCTGAGCCTCCCGCCGGGCCAGACGTTTCCGCTTTATCCGCTGGCGGCGCTCCTTCCGCTCCTGCCGGCGAAGCAGCGCGACACCCATCCGCATGACTGGATGACGACGGACATGGACATCGCGTGTCCGGATCCCTTGTGCGGGGCGCGGTTCCGGATCACCCGAACCGGACGGACCACGTTTCGCCACTCTGAGGTGACTCGGGTGCCGCTGGGAGGTGGCGAGGGTCGGTGACCGTGGACAGGCACGACCTTACTACCGAGTACTCGATAAGCCGGCTGATTCACGGGGGGTGGCAATTTTCCGCCGGACACCGCCTGTCGCAGACGGCGCTCGATGACGCCATCGACGTATTGGAGGCCTCCGCAGAGCTCGGTGTCACGACCTTCGACTGTGCGGACATCTACACAGGAGTCGAGGAGCTCTACGGCCGCTTTCTTCGACGATGGGCCTCCACCTCGAACGATACGGCGATCCAGATCCACACGAAGTTCGTGCCGGACTGGTCCGATCTGCCGCACGTCGATCGCGCCTACGTTCGCGAGATCATCGACCGATCTCTGACCCGCCTCGGCGTCGAGCAGCTGGATCTGGTCCAGTACTACTGGTGGCGCCACGAGGTCCCGGGATTCGAGGAGGCGGCCGGCGTCCTGAACGAACTCCGCCTTGAAGGAAAGATTCGGCACGTTGCCGTCACCAACCTCGATGCGCCCCGGACGCATCGCCTGGAGGCGGTCGGCGTGTCGCCTGTCACGAACCAGGTGCAGTATTCGTTGCTGGATCGTCGACCGGCCGGGCCGCTCTCCGACCACTGCTCGACATCCGGCATGAGGATTCTCGGCTTCGGTGCGCTCGCGGGCGGATTCCTGACGGATCGGTGGCTCGGCCTCACCGAGCCGGACGCGTACGCGAATCGCTCACTGGTGAAGTACCGGCTGATTATCGAAGAGTTCGGCGGATGGGCGGCGTACCAGAGTCTTCTGAAGACGATGGCGGAGATCGGCCGGGAGCACGGCGTCGAGACATCCGCAGTCGCCATTCGCTGGGTCCTTGATCAGCCGTACGTCGGGGCCGTCGTCGTTGGCGGTACACGGCTCGATCAGATGGCGCGCAACGTGGCGGCCTTCGAGTTCGACTTCAGCGAAAGCGACCGTGACGCGCTGCAACTCCATCTGGATCGGGCGCCCGGTCCGCGCGGTGACGTCTTCGAGCTGGAACGGGACCGCGACGGACCTCACGGACGGATCATGAAGTACGATCTGAATCGAGAATAGCCACTAAGCCATTGCACAGTAAGGGTTTGGGCGGTCGTAACGTGAAGCACCCCTCGGCGCTTCATCCGACGACGCGTCCTTAGCCGAGAGATGCTCGCGCACGCGTGTGACGCGCCTTCCCACGGGGGCTGTTGGGCGTCAGATTGGCGCCGTGACCGATTCCGACGTACTCCACCTGCCGTTTCCGGACGCCCGCGCGCGAGCACGAATCGCCTCGGACCTCGAAGCGAATCTCCTCGTGGAGGCGGGAGCGGGGTCGGGTAAGACGACGGCGCTCGTAGGCCGGCTCGTCACCCTGATCTCGACCGGCGCGGCGACGGTCGACCAGATCGCTGCGGTCACGTTTACACGGAAGGCGGCGGCGGAGCTTCGGGAGCGCTTCCAGACGGGTGTGGAACTGGCCCTCTCGGCCGAGCGCGCCAAGGAACTCCCCGACGATCTCATCGTCGACCGTCTCGCGCACGCGCTGGACGAAATCGACCGGGCTTTCATCGGCACGATCCACTCGTTCTGCGGACGGCTCCTTCGTGAACGCCCACTCGATGTCGGGCTGGATCCAGGATTTCAGGAACTCCCTGTCGAAGAACGCGTGGGTCTCCGCCGGCGCTTCTGGGAGTCCTACCTCGAGCGCCTCGCTCGGGACAGCGATCCGCGGTTGGAGAAGCTGTCTGCCTCGGGGCTGCGGCCCACGTCCCTGTACGGCCTGTTCGATTCACTGGTAGAGAACGACGACGTCGACTTTCCGACCCAGGCATCGGACCTGCCGACCGCCGCCGAGCTTGCGGGTGTCCGGGAGGAGCTGGAGGCGATCGTCGACACCGGATGGGAACTCATGGACGACATGCCCCCGACCCGGGGCTGGGACTCCCTGCAGCGAAAGATCCGCCAGCTTCACTTCGAGCGCGGCATCACGGGGTGGAAGGAAACCACGGACCTCTTTGGTGCCGTCGCGCTTCTGTGCAAAGCCGGTCCGCGGGGACACTCGACCACGCTCAAGAACTGGCGGGACAGCGCCCTGGCCAAGGCGCTGCGCGAGCGCGTCGATGCATTCGGGGTCGGGGACACGCCGGCGCATCAGCTCGTGGGCCGCTGGTATGCCTATCGCTACGCCCTGGCCATCGATCTCGGCCGCAGCGCGGCACGAGAATTTGCGGCGCATCGCCTGCGGATCGGGAAGCTCGACTTTCAGGATCTCCTCACGCTGGCCGCCCGACTTCTGCGCGAGAACCCGGATGTTCGTCGGTATCTCGGGGAGCGATATCGTCGTCTTCTGGTCGACGAGTTTCAGGACACGGATCCACTGCAGGCGGAGATCATGATGCTCCTCTCGTCGGATCCGGCCACCGAGGGGAGTGGTACCGATGCAGAGGATTGGCGCAACGCGATCCCGCGGCCGGGGGCGCTCTTCGTCGTGGGCGACCCCAAGCAGAGCATTTACCGCTTCCGGCGGGCGGACATCCAGTTGTACGGCTGGGTGAAGGAGCGCTTCCGTTCGTTCGGTGAGGTTCTCAGCCTCTCGACCAACTTCCGATCGCGTCCGTGCATCGGAGATGTGGTCAACCAGGTGTTCTGCGGAGCCGACTTCTTCCCGGACGAGGCGACACGCGAGCAGGCGGCGTTCGAACGACTGGACACGCGTCCTCCGGTCGCCGAAGTGCCGCGAGAGGGGATCTTCGTCTACGACATCGAGCCCGACCGCGAGACGAAACCCCGTGCCGCGGCAGATGACGGGCTGCGTATTGCGGGTTGGATTCGCGATCGCGTGGACAGCGGAGAACGAGAGCCCCAGGATTTCCTGATTCTCACATGGGGCCGCGGTCAGCTCGCTGAGTACGCGCGGGCTCTCGAGTCTCATGGACTGCCTGTATCCGTGACCGGGGCGGGGGTCGGAGTCGAAGAAGAGATCCACGAACTGCAGATCCTGCTGCGTTGCATGATCGATCCGACGAACCCGGTCCAGGTCGTCGCGACGCTGACAGGTCTCTTTTTCGGACTCGACTATGAACAGCTGACGGCGCACCGTCTCGCGGGTGGCGGTTTTGATGCGATGTGGCCGGGTGACGATGGACACCCGGACGTTGTGACGGCGATGCGACGCCTCCACGGGTGGTGGCGCATGTCGGTGACAGAGCCTGCGGACATCTTCGTGGCCCGAGTCGCCAGCGAGCTCGGGCTTCTCCCGTACGCGGCGGCGGGCGAGCTCGGGACCCTCCGTGCCGGTGCGTTGCTGTACGCCCTCGATTCGGTGCGGGCAGCGGCCCTCTCCGGGGATACGTCGTTACCCGGGGCGCTCGAGGCGTTGGAGGCTGCGTTGAGTCTCAGGGAAGCGGAGGCACCGCTCGAGCCGGGGCGCCCCGATGCAGTCCGTCTCATGAACCTGCACCAGGCGAAAGGGCTCGAGGGTACTGTCGTGGTGTTGGCTGATCCTACCGCGCGTTTTTCGCGGCGACCCGAACTGCACATGACCCGTACGGACGATGGGGAGGCGCTCGGGTATCTGCGCGTGCCCGGCCCGAGCGGTTTTCGGTCGAGTCAGGATCTGGCTCGTCCGATCGGCTGGGCCCACCACGAGGACAGCGAGCAGCGATTCGAGCACGCGGAAGACGTCCGGCTTCTGTACGTCGCGGTGACGCGCGCGCGCGAGGAACTCGTGGTCGCTCGCTGGCCGGAAAAGAAGCGGTCTGCGTGGGAGCCCCTCCACGCATGGCTGGAGGACAACGCCGAAGTGATCGTGCTCGAGGCGCGCCGACCCGCCGCGCGCGACGAAGTGGACCTTCCGCCCACCGAGGCGGCGGCCCGCGTCGATCGTGCCGCGGCGGACCTCGCCGATCGGACAACCCCGACGTTCATGCACGAGACCGTGACCAGCCTGACGAAGGCACGGATGGACGTGACAAACCAGCGAGTGGGCGCACGGCCGGATTCGTGGGTTACTGCTGGAGCGACGGGTGGGTCGCCCCCGGCCTCCGGTGACGAGCCACGAACACCCTTGTCGGACTTCCGTGGCTATTCCTGGGGCAGCGCTGTCCACGGGGCTCTGGCGTTCGCAGCTGAGCACGACTCGGAGGCGGATCTGCAGGGAATCTGCAGGAACTTGCTTGTTGAGCACGGCCGTCCACTCGACGATCACGGCGAGCCTACGGAGCTGCGTGAGCTGATCGGTCTCGTTCGGGCGGTGCAGTCGTCTGAGCTCTGGGCTCGAGCACGGGAGGCGAAGCGTATGCTCACGGAGATCTCGTTCGCGGTACCAGGCCTGACCGGCGCACCGGACGAGCCCGAGCCCGAGCCCGAGGCTGCTGCCGACAGGAAAGGTCAACGCCGGCAGTTGGATCTGTTCGGTGGCGCGACGTCTGCGGCGGACCGAGCCGACGGGAGCAGCCGCGATGCGTCCGGCGAGGCGCGTGCCGAGTCGGACCGGAGCTACGACAGCCAGGATGGTCCGACGATGGTCCTCGAAGGCGTCATCGATCTGGCGTTTCGAGAGCGTGGCGGTTGGGTCATCGCGGACTACAAGACGGACCTCGGGACGGATCCGGACTTTCCGGCGCGGGAGGCTGCGTATCGTCGGCAGGTTGATCTGTACGCCGAAGCGTGGAGTCGTTTGACCGGCGAACCCGTGAAGGAGCGTGTACTCTTCTTCACGGCGCAGGACCGCGTCGAGCACTGGTGAGAATTCTAGAAGGGCGCGCTCTCAGAGGAGTGGTTCATGACGGCTGACCCGATTCGGTGGCCTCCACCAGGGCTGGAACGCATGCAGGGCGACCTTGGGGTGCTCGCCTCTCGCGCCGCTCTGGCTGGCATGCTTCTCGTTGCGCCTCTCCTCGGCGTGGTCGGTCTGGTGCAGGACCGGGGGGCGTTCGGACCTCTCGGCGACGCATGGTGGGTGCTCATCGCGCTCGGGATCGTGGGTCTCGCCTTCGCTCTCGATGCGCTCGGTCGTCTCTTTCGGATCCTGCGCCGCTGTCGCGCGGCGCTCGAACAGGGGTACACGCCGGCGACGCTCTTACGCGTCCTGGCAGATCGACATCGGGATATGGGGTTCCTCCTCTCTGGAGCGCGACACTTCTCCATGGTCGACGCACGGGAGAGGGAAGGACTGGTCACGATGCGGGTGGCGGGCTGGCTCCTGATGTGCGCCGCAGGTATCTGGCTCCTCGCCGCGATGGCCGTGGGCCTTCTCGCGGCAGCCCGCGAAACCATCGCGCCCCTTCCTCTTCAGGTGATTGCGTTCTTTCCGGCGGGCGTGCTGTATGCGGCCGGGGCTCTGACCATGCTTCTTCAGGAGGATCGTGTCCGTCGGGCGCGCAGGCTCTGGTACAAGCAGCCGTGGTCTGCGGACTTGAGTGAGAAGGAGGTCCGCGAGTGGCAGCAGGTCGTCGGGATAGGCCCGGAGCCTACGCGGAAGCGTGGCGTCCGCGTCGCGATCTCGGGCGTTGTTGGCCTCGCCCTGATCGTCGTGCTTCCGGTTCTGACCCTGCTCCCCGCTTCGGCGATGGGGCCCATTCTGACCGCCGTGTCGAGCCCTTCTTTCGACCGCTACGGACAGCGGGTGATGCGTGGAGAGGCGTACCGCAGTTACCGGGTCGATGGTGACGTATCGATCAGCCCGCAGGAGGCCGGCACGATTCTGCATCGGCTGCTCTACGTGGGGTCCTCGGATGGGGCGGGTACGGGGGAGCGCGAGCCTGACATCCGGATTGAGCGCGCGTGGATTCCCCCAACGGCCCCCGACGAAAACCCGATGGGCTTCGAGCCTTTCCTTTGGGGTGATTCTCTCCTGCCACGCGTCGCGCAGGGCCTTTCCCCCGACCAGCGTAGCTACCTCGACGCGGTGGCGGGTCATCCGTCGCTGGCGGATTTTTCCCGCCTGGCGGCAGCGACGGCCCTCGACGTGGGGTCGGCCCGGTGGGCGCTTCCGTTTCCTGAGAGCCTGACGCTTGCGACGCTCCCGATACCCAAGTTCGCTTCGTTCCGCGATGCCTCCCGGGCGCAGATCGCGGCGGCCGCCCTGGCGTGGACGGATGGGCAGGAGGAGGCGGCGGAGCAGAGGCTTCGCGAGGTCATCAGCGTCGGGTTCCTGATGGCCGATGATGGCCCGACCCTCATCGACAACCTGATCGGTTACACCCTCGTGGACCTCGGTGGAACCGCCCTCGGTGACCTGTATCGACTCTCGGGACAGACCGGTCCGGCCGCCGAGTTGTCGCGGCTACGCCAGGTCGCCGAGCGGAACGCGACGATGGCCCGCTGGTCGGTGCCGACGAGTAACGACGCATGGGTTCGGTCTCTCTATACGATGACGACCGACACCACGATCGCTCGGGGACTCCGGTGGGAGTACTTCATCAACCTGGCGACGATCGCGCCCTGTCTGAGCCTGAATCGGATCGTCTTCGGTGTGGGTGACGACTACAGCTCGTTCGTGGATGAGGCTCGTGCGAGTCTCGTCCGCTGGCCCTCTGACGAGGCGATCTTCGAACTGGCACGCTATGGCTGGCTCGGGGCGTCGTCTCCGGCCGAGCTGGGGCTCCTGTCGCGCGTCGCGCGGATGTACATGCATACCGGTCCGAGCTCGTGTGGACGGTTCGTCGAGCATATGCAGGCGGCCGGAACCCTCTAGCGTCGGCTGGCTCGTACTTCGAGTGCCCGCCCCTGAAGCGAGCGAGGATCGACACCCTCGACTCGGGTGACGGTCCGGCGTCCCCCGCCGGGCACCACGACTTCGACGTCGACCTGCTGCCCACCGGGAACGCCGAAGTGAACCGGCAGATCTGACTGAGCATCGTACCCGGAGCCCGAGTCGACGCGGCGTGTCCCGAGCAGCTCCGAGCTTCCGGCGGCGTAGATTCGCACCTCGGCACCGGCCCGTGTGCTGCGTCCGTCTTCGTCGAGCACTCGGACGTGCAGGGAGTGCCATGCAAACTCGGGTCGAAGAAGGTTCTGCAAGAGACTGTGCGTCCCGTCCTCGGCGGCTCCTGCGAGCGCGAGATCGAGATCTCCGTCCATGTCGAAGTCGACCCACGTCGCTCCGTGGCTGGCGTTGCGCTCGAGGATCTCGGCGGGGGTGACGTCCACGAACACCTCCGACCCCTCTCGTCGCATGAGCCAGTCGCGGTAGTGGATACCTCCTCCGACCGTTCCGTTTACGAAGAGATCGACTGATCCGTCGTGGTCGAAATCCGCCCATGTGCACGTATCGTATCGAGATGGATTTGCGACTCCCAGTTCCTCGGCGCGATTCCGCCAGCCGTCCGGAGTGCGTTCGAGGAGACCGTTCGCACCATAGTTGGCGAAGAAGAGATCGAAGTCTCCGTCTGTGTCGAAGTCGACGGAGCAGGGGCGAACGGAGCCTTCGGCCTCGTCGTTCAGAGAGCGGCCTCCTTCGTGAACGAGGTCATTGCCCGCCTCGGAAAAGCCGTCCGGAGACCCGAGGTAGAGTCCGTTGGCATCGCCGTTCATGTTGGCGACGATGACATCGAGCCACCCATCACCGTCGTCGAACCAGACAGCCCCGACAGTCCGTCGAGGGTCATCGAGTCCAACGTCGGTAGCGCGGTCGATGAAGGCACCGTTCGTCTGAATGAACAGACGATTGGGGCCGTCCCGCATACCGAGGAAGAGGTCCAGGTCCCCGTCCCCGTCGATGTCGACCCATGCGGCTTGTCGGGTGGTGCCGGCATCGAGTTGGAGGCCGACGTCGGCGGATATCTCGGTGAAGCGGTTCAAGTCGTTTCGCCAGAGCGCCGTCACCGGCGCGTCACCGGCGAACCCCAATAGAAGGTCCGGGTCCCCGTCGGCGTCGAAGTCACCCCACGCGGAGGTGCGCACCGACCGCTCCACGGTCAGGCCGACATCGGAGGCGACCTCGACGAAGCCCTCGATGCCGTCGTTCCGGTAGAGTCGGCTCGGCGTCCCGTTGAAACCGACGAAGCGATCCGGATCACCGTCCAGGTCCACGTCGGCCCACGCGTCAGTCAATGCGCCCCCTTCAGCGAACAACTCTTCCGCAACGGGCGCGAACCGCACGGGCTCCGGCTCTCTCGGCTGATCACACCCTGAAAGTGCCAACCCCGGGATCACGAGAGTCGCCACCCGTCCCGTCCACTTCTTCACGCGCATGGTTGCCTGCCGTCGTTCGGGGGCGGGGCTGGGCCCGAACGTTCGGGCCCGGAACCCGAACGCTACGGGGGGCAGAACCGGCACGCTACCGGAAGACGGACGTCCCTCCTCCTGGTTCCGGCGAATGTCGGAGAGGTCGGGGTCGCCATTGGACCGTCAGCGCGCGTAGACGGTTCTCCCCTCCTTGATCGTCTCCAGCACGAGAATCTCTCCGATCTCCGTCGGATCGACGGTAAGTGGGTTCTCGGACAGCACGACGAGGTCTGCGAGCTTTCCGACCTCGATCGAGCCCTTCCGGTCCTCCTCGAAATGCTGGTACGCCCCCCAGAGGGTGATTGCCTTCAACGCCTCCTCGGGTGTGATCCGCTCGTCCGGTCCCATGACTTGCCCGCTTCGCGAGGTCCGGTTCACGGTTGCGGCCATCACCCGCATGAGGTTCGGTAGCGCGACGGGGGCATCGGAGTGGCTGGTCGCGATCAGTCCACGGTCCAGGGCCGACCTCATGGGTGAGATACGCTGCGCCTGTTCCGGTCCGACGATCTCATCGTACCAATCGCCCCAGTAGAAGGTGTGCATGGGGAAGAGTGAGGGAATCATCTGCAACGCGACCAGAGAGTCGAGCTGGTCCTGACGGATGAACTGGCCGTGAATCAGCACGTGACGTCGGTCGGCCGGTTGAGCGCTCCGGTGCACGGGGCCGATTGCGCGGATCAGCTGATCGATCGCGGCATCCCCGTTTGTGTGCGTGAGGACCTGCCAGTTCTTGTCATATGCCTCTTCAAACAACGAGGACACTAGTTCCTCGTCGGGTATGGCCGGGTAACCGGCATACCCCGCGTCCTGGCCTTCCGGCGGCAGGTGATACGGTGTGGTTCGCCACGCGGTCCGACCCTGAGGCGAGCCATCGAGGGTGACCTTGAGTCCGCCGATCCTGTACCGGTCACGATAGTCGGGACCGTGCCACTCGTCGGTGATCATCTCTCGGCTGGTGTAGTCGATGTAGGCGACCACGTCGATGTCGAACGCCCCACCCGTGGCGGCCAGGGCGAGACTCTGGTGGGCTGCGGCGCTCGCCCGACCCTCCTGGACGGTCGTGTGACCGAATCGCTTCGCGATTTGCAGCCCCTGGTCAATGAAGAACGCCTGAGCCTCGACATCCGTCGGGCTCAGGATACCAAACATGACGGGAAGACCGGCCATCTCTTCGAGTACGCCGTTGGGCTCCCGGCTCCCTGCCTGACGACGGATGATGCCGCCTGGCGGATCTTCCGTGTCCGCCGAATAGCCGATCGCCTCGAGACCGACGCTGTTCACGGCGATGATGTGACCGGATATGTGCACGGCCATGACAGGGATCTCGGTCGACACACGGTCCAGATCCTCACGCGTCGGATGGCGGCGTTCGGCGAGAACCGCGTTGTCGTACCCCATCCCATAAATCCATCCGGTGTAACCCAGCTCTTCGCGATCCTCGTACTCACGGAGCGCGGTCACCAGATCATCGATCGTGTTGGCCGTTCCGTCCGGAGATGCAAGAAGGTTGGCGCCCACGGCCTGGGCCCCGAAGCCTCCGAAGTGCGCGTGTCCATCGATGAATCCGGGCACGAGCGTCCGACCTCCGAGGTCGCGCACGACCGTCGACTCGTCACGCATGTCGAGGATCTCGGATTCGGATCCTACACCGACGATGATCCCGTTGCGGACGGCGACCGCCTCCGCGGTGGGTTGCTCGTCGTCGACCGTTACGATCTCACCGTTGAGGTAGATGGTGTCGGCCGGATCCGTGGGCGGGTTGCACCCGGCGCTCAGACAGACAAAGCCAAGGATGGACCATCGGCGGGCGCATCTCGAGGACTCGAACATCATTCGGACCTTTTTCGTGCGGGAAGATTTCGATCATGCGTCAGGTCCACCCCGAAGAGCGGCTCTGGGTGCCGAGCTGGTGCTCAGCGTACGCTTGGCAGATAGCTCACGTAGATGCGAAGCTCGGGATTGGACTGCTCGATGAGTTGGGACAGGGTCGCCCCGGCGGGTAGCTGGCCCGGTACCGAGACGTCGTAGTGGCTCTCGCGGTTGAATGTCGAGTAGCGGAGACCCAGGCCCAGATCGTGCGCGATCGGCAGCTCGAGGTGAGCGTCGATGCCGTGCAGCCAGTGGTGCGAGTCCAGGCCCGGCTCCCCGTCCTTGTGATAAATGGAGCCATTCACCGTAGCTATGTAGTGCAAACGGTAGTCGACGCTGAGGAGCGGGCGCTGGCGGTAGGTGAGAACCGCCTGGGCGACCCCCCCGGCCCCCGGTCCGTAGTCGTATTCGCGAAGTCGCTCGGGGTCCGCTACATCCGCGAGGGACGCTGCCTCCGAGTTCACACCGCCGAGGATGGTCGCGAGCAGATCGAAGCGGGATTCGAGCCCGAAGTCACCTAGACTCCCCCATCGCGAGAAAAAGGACGGGCCCAGACTCTGGCCCCCGTACTCGTACGCCTGGTTGTTGATGTACTGAAAGTGCTGAGTGATCCCGATCCTGTGGTGACCGAGGCTCGATGTCACGGGCACGGAGAACCAGTTGCCCGCGATCATCGCCCGGCCGATCAGGCGCTTGTCGCCGAAGTTCAGCTGAGCGTCTACGGTGAAGAAGTCGAACGGTCCGTGCCGCTCCGCCGTGAAGAGGTCACCGTGCTCGTGGAAGTATTCCGCGAAGCCGAAGTCGGAGGAGTTGCGGCCGAGTGAGGCGTTCTCGCCGAGTCGCCGCCACCCGATATTCAACTCGTTCCGTTGTCTGATCGGGTTGGTGTCGGCCGCGTCTGGAGGGTTCGGACGAACATCCCACGCGCGACCGGTCACGACCCGATTGAAGCCGCGGATCGGGTCGAGAAAGAAGGCAGACGCCTCCCGGAACAAGCGACTCGACCCAGTGGCCTCGTTGTCGAGCACCATCGATGAAAGGCGATACATCGTCTCGCCGAGTGCTGCGCCGCCGACCCCTGTCGACACGAGGTCATTGAACGACATCGGGTGGGTTTCTCCTGCGAGCTCCCATTGCAGGGCTCCCCCGAGGGCGATCGCGTACGAGGACCAAAACCCGAGCCCGTTCGACCGGGCGGCGTTGAAGTACTGCGAGCCGTTGAACGGGTGGATGTACTGGTTCGTCAGGAACTCGTTGTCGTCGTAGGTGAATCCGTCCGCCACGTTACTCCACCAGCTCCGTGGACTGATTTGGTTGAAGTTGGCGTTACGTACGTACTCGTTGAGCGCGGACGCGCCGAAGTTGATCGCTGCGGCTTCTCCGAGCGCCCAACCCCATGAGGTTGGGATGCCCCATGGGTTCAGGTTGTCGCTGCGGGCAGTTCTCCAGCTCAGGCCAAGTCGAAGCTGCCAATCCGTTCCGGACGTCGCCGCTGGCCGGCCGATCGGAGAAAGATCGACCTCGCTCATCGCGTGCCAGGCCGCGAGCAGGGATGTCTCTACCGCGACGGCCGGAGATACACGCCACTCGAGCCCGGGGACCAGGCCGAGAAAGACACCATTCGAAGGTGGGGTTGGGCTGTCTCCGATCGAGAAATCGGGAGGGAGAGGGTCGAGCTCGAATAGCTCGCTGCGTGGGTGCATTCGGATGGCTCCGGCCTGCAGCCCCAGCGTCGGACGTAGCGAGCCCTCTGTCGAGAAGCGACGATCGACGGAGGCGAACAAACGCTGGTATCCCCACTCGAGTTCGTCGTTGAACGGAGCCTTCAGCGCCATCGAGCCGAAATTGACACCGAATCCATACCGCCAGGCCGCTGAAGTCCGTCGGAGACCAAACTCGCCGGTGCGGGGATTCTCGAGCGCGCCTCCGAGGTCGCCCGAAATCCCCCCGGCTCCGAGGTTGAAGAAGAAGGTCCACGCCGATGGATCGCGGTCTGACGTGATCTGCGCCGCGACCGGCGGGGCCGTCCAAGCCGGAAGGACGGCGAAGATGATGAGCCGGTGGACCAATTTGTGTGCGGAATTCATTTCAAACCTGACCCCGCATGGTGGGGCGCGTTCCAGCTTTGATCTTGAAGGAGTGGCCCCTGTTCTGGGCTGGCCCGGCTCTTCGCTCATGTCTCGGTGGAGGCGTTCTGAACGCAGCCGCCGCAGTCCATGCGCAGGCTGCTCAGGAGCTACTCGGAGCTGTCGGGCTCGGAAGACGGCCGGGGAAACCCTTGTGGATGAGCTCTCCGCTCTTGCTCTGATCCGCTTCCGCGCTCATTGCGACGATTGGGTGCGCGGCGTGATGCAGAGCCGACCAGGCTCAGGTCTGACTACGCGTCCCGCAATCGTTGGAGTCCAACTCGAATCAACGGTGTGTTGGCCGCCACGATCACTCGGATGATGACTCCGGCACCCGGGGACAGAACACCTTGAAGGCAGCGCCACCCGTCGGTCCGTCTTCAACCCAGATCCTGCCGGAGTGTGCCTGAACAACAGATTTGCAGAAGGCGAGTCCGATGCCGAACCCCGATCCTCCGGACTCGATCCTCTTGTAGCGCTCGAAGATCGACGTGCGCCACTCCTCCGGGACCCCAGGCCCGTCGTCGATGACCGAAATCAGGAGGCCTTCCTCATCCAGCTGGGCCTCGACGATCACCTGAGCTTCACTCCCACCTCCGTATTTCGCAGCGTTACTGAGAAGGTTGTCGAGGAGGCGGATCATGAGCTTCTCGTCGAGCGGGAAGACGAGTGGGGGGGGCTCCGTCTCGGGAAGCTCGATGACGATGGAGGGGCCACCTGAATCATCAAGTCGGCGGGCGCGGCTCGATGCGGTCTCCAAGAGTTGTCGGATGCTCACGGGGGATCGGCTCACGATGAGCTGCGAAGCCTCCGCTCTGGCGGCAAGGAGCATATCGTCGAGAAGGCCGGACATCTCACGGGCCGCCTGAATCACGTCGTTGACGATCGGAGCGTCCTCATCGGCCATAAGCCGGGAGAGGACCGTTGCGTTCATGAGAATCGCCGCAAGCGGAGTGCGGAGATCGTGAACGATGGTGCTCGCGACTTCTTCGCGGGATTCGACGAGAACAGCCAGTCGATCCATGGTTCGTTTTGTCCGAACGAGGCCCGCGGCTCTAGTGAGCAGTTCGAGATGGCGAAAGGGTTTGGAGAGAAAGTCATCAGCGCCTGCATTCATTCCCTCCGGCAGCGCGTCGATACTGGACAGCGCGGTCAGCATGAGAATGCGGGGCGACGTTCTTGTACCGTGCGACTCGTGAAGCTCCTTCACCTTCCTCGCGACATCGAAGCCCGTATCTCCGGGCATCATGACGTCGAGGATGACAAGGTCGGGCTCGAAGGAAATCAGCGCCTCCAACGCCTCCGGCCCATCACTCGCCCCCTGAACGACGGCCCCCTGGCTGGAAAGCATATCCACAATGACCGTCCGGATCGCCGGATCGTCGTCGGTCACGAGGATCCGAGCATCCTTCAGCTGGCCGATGATGCTGGATGGCGCCAAGCTCACGGGGCGTCTCTGCGTTATTGTGAAGTACGAATCGGCATTCGGGATCAGCGATGGCGAGCCAGGTCAAGCACGCCTACTGACATGCAAAAGCTTAACTCTGTTTACATCCACAGAGTATCATGAACTTATCACCAAGATTATAGAATTCGCGATTCAATGGAGTGATGTGCCGCATGGATGCGAAGGGTGCGAGAATCGACGGTTCAGTTCTGGATTCCATACGGGCTACTGGCACAGTGCTGCCTTTTCCGATCCTCGTGGTCAACGAGGGTGGGATCGTGGTGATGGCCTCGGAGCTGGTGCGCGATGAGCTCGGCTACACACCTGAGGAACTCGTCGGCCGACCCGTCGCCGATCTGATACCTGAGTCGAGCCGAGACAAACACGGCAATCTCATGATGGGCTACTGGAAGAACCCCGAACGACGCATGATGGCTCGGGGGCTTCCCTTGACCGCGCGCCGCAAGGACGGTGTCGAGACGCCGGTCGACGTCACGCTGACCCCGTTCGAGGTCGATGGGGAGCGCCTCGTCCTGTGCGTCGTTCGAGATCTCGCGGAGCAGATCGCAGACCACCGGCAGCACCTTCAGGAAACCCAGGGAATTCTGGAGGGAGTCGAGGACGCCCTCGAAGCCCGGAATCAGATGTTGGCCGAGGTCAGGGCCATGCAGTCTTGGTTCATCGGTGCCGATTCGCCGGGTGATGAATTCGACGCTCTCCTGGAGCGCATGCTCAGATTCACGAGCAGCGAGTATGGCTTCATCGGTCAGATCCTGCATGAGGAGGATGGCACTCCGTACCTGCACACCTTTGCAGTCACGAACATCGCGTGGGACGAGGCGACCCGGCGCTTCTACGATGAGAACGCGCCGACGGGGATGATCTTTCGGAACATGGAGACACTATTCGGGGCGGCGATCACATCCGGTGAGATCGTCGTGGCCAACAGCCCTGGCACTGATCACCGTTCGGGAGGATTACCCGACGGGCACCCGGATTTGAACGCGTTCCTCGGTGTGCCGTTCGTCCGGGATGGAGTCCCCGTGGGCATGGTCGGTCTGGCGAACCGTCCCGGTGGGTATTCACAACGGTACGTGGAGAGCGTCGGCCCTCTCCTGGACAGCCTGGCGCAGATCGTAATCGCGCATCGGACCGAGGTGGCCCGCACGGCTGCGGTCGAAGTGGTGAAAAGTCAGAAGGACGCTTTGACGGTTGCCAACATTCGGCTGAGTGAGGCGTTGAAGACACGAAACAAGTTCATGTCCATGGTCAGCCATGAGTTGCGCTCGCCCCTTACGCCGATCCTCGGGTTCAGTGAGGGGCTTTCCTACGGCATTTATGGTGAGGTGACTGCGGACCAGCGACGTGTGTTGAGCAACATCAATGAGAGTGGTAGCCGACTCATGAAGTTGATTGACGACATCCTTGATTACGCCCGATCCGACGTGAATCCCGCCGAGATCGAACTCACCACCGTGAACGTGGAAGCGCTGCTTGAAAGCTGCAGGACCATGATGGCGAGTGCCGCAGACCTGAAGGGTATCGCGATCGAGATGGACATCGAGAGTGGGCCGCTTCATGTCCTCTCGAGTGAATCCCACCTCAAGAAGATGGTCATGGCCCTGCTCGAAAACGCTGTGAAGTTCACGCCGGAAGGGGGCTCAGTGGGACTTCGGGCACGACGCGTCGAAGGAGGCGTAGAGATCGAGGTATGGGATTCCGGGATCGGCATCGATCCCGAAGCTTACGAGCGAATCTTTGAACCTTTCATACAGCTGGACCACGGGAAGTCGAGGCACTTCGAGGGATCGGGTCTCGGCTTGGCTCTGGCCGCGAAGCTGGCAGGCCTGCACGGGACGTCCATTGAGGTCGAAAGCGAGTTGGAGAAAGGATCTCGCTTCACGTTCCGATGTGCGGAAGCTGGTTGAGAGGGCGGGCGCTCAACAGGGCGCTTTATCGACCCGGGCCCGCAAGGTGCCCACGTTTGCCGCCCTCATGGAGAAATTCCGGAATCGATGTAGTATTGATGCGTCATTGATTCAACCAGGAATCTGGTTCGGGCATTCGAACATTGACCCAAAGTGTCGACCATCTCCTCATCGTAGAAGACGACGATCTCAACTATGAGCTCTTCGAGATCATCCTTCGGCTGAAAGGGTTCCGGCTTACGCGAGCCACCAACGGCGGGCAAGCGCAGCAACTGATCTCGAAGGAGCGGCCTGATTTGGTGATCATGGACGTAGGATTGCCCGACATGGATGGGATCGAACTCGCGGAGCGGATCAGGCATGATCATGCGAACGCTGACTTGCCGATCGTGTGCGTGACCGGGCACGCGATGCCCGAGGATGTAGCACGGGCTGGTTCCGCGGGTGTTTCGAGATACCTCACCAAGCCCATCAACACCCGTACCTTTGCCCACGAGATTAAAGAGATCCTGGCTGAGGTCCGTAAGGCCGGATGACGGTCGGACTCCAGTGCTGATGAGGGGATCTTCTTCTTGGGCCTGTGGAGTGGACAGTCGGTGACGCGTCCGGACCTCTCATCGTCCGGTGCGGGCAGCCGGGCACTGGAGATAGGGACGGCCGTCGCGGTATTCGCGGGCTTCGTGGGCGCAGTGTTCTTTCTGCACACGGTCTTCTCGGCCCGTACCAAGACGATCGACGATCAGCGTCTGCGTGTGTACGGCGAGGAACTGGCATCCGAAATAACGTTTGCCGTGGCTCAGCGTGTCGACTTGACTCGTGCCCTCGCGGCGGTGGTGCGAACCGATCCTGACTTCGCTCGACAACGTTTCGACGCGATCGCCGATGGTCTCGTCGCCGATCTGTCAGGAGTCCTCAGTCTTCAATTGGCGCCGAACGGCGTGGTGAGCTATGTGACGAGCCCCGATCGAAACCGAAACGTCGTAGGGCTGGATTTGTTCGCCAGCGCGAACGACAGTGCCGCAGCCAGGGCGGCGGTTTCGACACGTCGGACGGTGATCCAGGGACCCTTCGAACTCGCCCAGGGTGGGACGGGCGTGGTGGCTCGGTACCCGATCTTCATATCTGACCTTTCGGAACACGTCGACGCCTCGACGTTCTGGGGGTTCTCGACGGTGGTCTTCGACCTCGACGAGGTCGTCGCGTCGGCGAGGCGCGAGTTCATACCCAAGGACATCGCCTTCTCGGTGGGCCGCGCAGCCGCCCTTGCTCGCCCTGCCAGCTCGTCCGGGCGGTCACCGAGGATGCGGGGGGGCGTATCAGTCCCGTTGTTTGTCGACGTGGCCGAGCCATGGTACATATCGGTGGCGCGATCGGGCGAACTTCCGGCCGAGTTACTCTTCTGGCGTCCCTGGCTTTGGACCGTGGGGCTGGTTGTGGCGTTTCTCGTGAGCTGGGTCACCTATCGGATCCTATCGTTTCAGCGAACGCTCCGAATTGCGGTCCTGCTATCCACCGGGAAACTGAACCGTGCGCTGATTCGAGCCGAGGCAGCTCGTCAAAGCGCGGCGAAGGCGAATACAGCCAAGTCCGATTTCCTCCGACAGATGAGCCACGAATTCCGGACACCCCTCAACGCGGTCATCGGGTATTCAGGAGTGCTGCTCGAAGACTCGGAGGCCAGGATCACGACGGAACAGAAGCGCTGGCTCTCCCACATCGAGGCAAGCGGACGGCACCTCCTCAGCCTGGTGAATCGGCTTCTCGATCTCACCAAGATCGAGCACGGGCTCGACGACGAAGTCATTGAACCTATCCTGGTCTCACCTATCGTTGCCGAGAGCATAGACCTTGTTCGACCCGGCGCGGCTTCTCGGTCACTTCGTATCGAAAACACGATTCCTGCGCCGAGTGACGTGCAGGTCCTGGCCAGCTCGACGCTACTGAGACAGGTGATGCTGAACCTCCTTTCCAACGCCGTGAAGTACAATCGTGAGGGAGGTTCGATTCGCGTTGAAGGGCAGACCACGCCACTCGGCCACTTCCGCGTGACCGTCGAGGATTCGGGCCCCGGGCTGAGCCTAGAAGACCAGCGCCTGGTCTTCGAGCCCTTCAATCGCGCCCATCAAGAAGATGGGGATCCCGACGTCGACTCAGTTGGACTCGGACTCTTCATCACTCAAGACCTTGTTCGTCGCGTAGGTGGGGAGCTCGGCGTGACCTCGGAACTGGGGCACGGATCGACATTCTGGTTCGAGTTGCCCCTGGCGGGAGTCGATTCCGGAGAGGGGTCGAGACGCTCCGGAGCAACGTCGGAGGCCTGAGGCTCCGCGACCCGTGCGGTCATTGACGCACCTCGGAACACCTGGCTTGCCCGCGGTTGCCCCCGTCCGCAATGTTGGCGCAGTTTCCGCACCTTCAGGTGAGAATTCATGGCCCGCATCTTGATCGTCGAGGACAGCCACCTTCTTCGGAATGGGCTTGAGCGAGCTTTGAAGCAGGCGGGCTACGACGTTGTCACTGCAGAGGACGGCGGCCGAGCGATGGCGATCTTCAGCTCTGGGGACCCTGAAACCCCAGATGTCGACTTGGTCGTAACGGACATCAACATGCCCGAGACGGACGGTATCGAATTGATCCTCTCTCTGCGTGAGATGCAGCCCGATCTCCCGGTTCTGGCGATCTCCGGTGGTGGGCTGTTCCCAAAAGAGCACCTCCTCGAGGATGCTCAAGCCCTCGGCGCGACAGACGTTCTGGAGAAGCCCTTCCCGCTTCCACTCTTCGTGGAGGCGGTCGAACGACTCCTGCTCTGATGCGCTCGCTCGGGCTGTAGGGCGAGCGACAGCCTTAGCTACTGATCAGTATCGCGCGTAGATCTCGAGGATCTCGTCCGTGATTGAGAAGAAGGTCTCGAGCAAGTTCGGGTCGAAGTGCCGCCCCGAGTCCTCCCGCATCATGTCCAGTACTTCATCGACAGGAACTGCGTCGCGGTACGGGCGGTCCGTCGTCAGCGCGTCAAAGAAGTCAACGATGGTGCAAATGCGTCCCTCGATGGGTATGTCCTCGCCCGCCAGTCCGTAGGGGTACCCCTCGCCATCCCAGCGTTCGTGGTGAGAGAGGGCGATACGTTCGCCCATCTGAAGCAGCGGTGAGTCCGAATTGCTCAGGATCTGCGCGCCGATGGTCGTGTGCGTCTTCATGATGTCCATCTCCGCGTCGGTCAGCTTGCCCGGCTTCATCAGGATGGCTTCCGGTACACCGAGCTTGCCGACGTCATGCATGGTCGCTGCATGACGAATCGTCTCGACGACCTTGGGGGCCATGGCCAACGCCCGAGCGAGACGCTCCGAATAGAGACCGATCCGTTCGATGTGGTAGGCCGTCACTCGGTCCTTGAACTCAGCGGCCAATGACAACCGATGGATCGTGTCGACGTGGGCCTCCATCGTGCGCCGCTGTGCTTCCGCCATCTCCCTCACGATGGTGCGAAGGCTCCCCGTGCGACGCTCGACTTCCTCTTCGAGACGGTTCTGGTTGCCCTGCAGCTCATCGAAATTTCGCTTCATCTCGATCAGCCATTTGGATCGCATCTCGAGCTCTTCGCTGTCGAACGGCTTGACCACGAAGTCGTTGACGCCGCAACGAATGGCTCTGCGCCGACTTTCCGGCTGCGCGAGACCTGTAACCATGATGATGGGCAGGTGCTGCATTTCATCGGTGCTTCGAATTCGCTCCGCAACTTCGAAGCCGTCCATGTGCGGCATTTCGCCATCGAGAAGGACGAGGTCGAAGTCGAGCATCAGCTTGGCGAGCGCTTCGATCCCATCTTCGGCGGTATCTACGTCGTAGCCGAACGACTCTACAACGCGCGCCGTGGAGCGTCGCAGTGCGTCGTTGTCGTCGACCACCAGAACGCGAGGGCGACGCTGCGAGGTTTGGGTCACGAACAATCTCAGTTATGGCGCATGAGTTGGATGAGCACAGATTAGCCTTCGGCTCAGGTTCGCTCAATGGATGACTGCAGGTGCCGCGGATCGATATCGTGTACGGAAGATGCAGGCGTGTTGGAAGCCCACGGGATCATGGTGAGCTCTGGCGAAGTGAAATCGTGATGCTGGCTCATCGAGTCGTCCGGCTTTTCCTGGTAACGGCCGGGATCTGGACGCTACCGAACTCGGGGCACGCACAGGTCGTTCTCGATCTGTCGGGCACGGGACTGGACGATCCGACGAGTTCGACAGCCATGCTCCTGTCGAACGCTCGTCTGCGGGCGGGGCTTGAGCACGTCAACACGTCGGTGAACACTCTTTCCGCCGCCGTGGCCGTGTCGCTCGGACCGGTAGCGCCGGCGCTGTACGCCACGGCACGCGGAGATCTGGAAGCCAAGGTGGTGCTCCGTCCCAAAGCGGGGCTCGGGATCATCACCGGGTTCGGTCGGATCGCTGGGCGTGCCGACAAAGCCCATGAACCCGTCGCGTACCTGGCGCCCGAATGGGTGATCGGAGGTGAGTTCCAGAACGACGGCATGTTCGCGTTGGGCCTCGAGGCCGTGCGAGTCGGGGACGAGGATCGAGTCGGATGGCTGGGCGCCGCGAATATCTCCGGATGGTTCGCCGGCGTGAGTCGAGTCTGGGAGGGGTGGCGGCTCGTGAGCGGCTATGTGGCCCGGGATGCACCCGCCGCTCGGTTCTTCATGATCGATCAACCGGGATTTCGCCGTACTGAGGTGCTGGCGACGGTTCACGCCCGTGGCCTCGGCAACTTCGACGCCATGCAGGCGCTTCGCGGGCGCAGACACAACCTTTCGGAATCCACCGCTCTCGGCGTTACGAATCCTCTCAGGTTCGCCGGGGGAGACGTCGACGGACGCGGACGGGATCTCGTCCTCGGGATTACCCACGTCGAGACCGCTTCTTCGGAGTCCGTTGATGTCGAAGTGGACAAGTATGTCCACACGTCATCGTGGTTTGGTATCGGATACAGGTTCGAAGACCGAGACGCATCGAATGCGACCTATCTGAAGCTCCTGGCCGGCCATACGCCCGACTTTCGGTATGCGCTCGCGTCGGGGGACACCAAGATCCGGCTTGAACTTCTGATGGCTCTGGACGGTGGTGGGAACCGAGCCCTGCTGAGATTCATCCAGCTCTTCTGAGAGAGAACGCCTGCGTCACGGACTCGCTGCCGTCAACGCTCCGCGTCGTGCCGCACGACCGCTCCGCCCTGCATGACGAAGAAGACGCGCTCCATAGCCGTGATGTCATCCAGTGGGTTCCCGGGCACTGCGACTACATCGGCGAACTTGCCGGGCTCGAGGCTTCCGACGTCGTTCTCCCACCCCATGATCAGGGCGTTGAGGCTGGTGGCGGCGGTGATCGCATCCATCGGGTTCTCTCCGTTCTCGACGCGGATCGCGAATTCGCGAGCGTTCTGGCCGTGCGGAAAGACGCCTGCATCAGTAGCAAACCCGATCGGTAGCCCGGCCTCGAGGGCGCGTCGGAACGTGGCGTTACGGTAGCGCATCATCTCCGTCGATCGTTGGATCTGGGCCTCTGGAATCCCCATGGAGGCACCTTCGCGCGGCACGATGACACCCACGTACAGGGTCGGGACATAGTAGGTATAGTCCTGGCCCAGCAGCATCTGGATGCCTTCATCATCCATCATCGAGCCGTGGTCGACAGTCCGGACACCGGCACGGATCGCCGCCTTGATCCCCTCCGCGCCGTGCGCATGTGCAGCAACGAAGCGATCCCACCGGCCAGCCTCGACGACCGCGACCTCGAGCTCTTCATCGGAGTACTGCTGGGCACCCGGGGGGATGCCCTGGGACAGGACCGCACCGGTGGCGAGGATCTTGATGAAGTCGGCGCCGTTCTTGAGGTTGGTCCGGACCGCGCTGCGCACCTCGTCCACGCCGTCGGCCAGATTCTGGACGGCGGGCACGTCGACATAGATCGAGAACTGGCGCGCGTCACCGGCTCCGCCGGTGGCAGATACGTAATTGCCGGCGACCATCATTCGGGGACCGGGCAGCGTGCCTTCATCGATGATGTTTCGCAGGTCCACGTCGGTAAACGACCAGGCCGGCCCCATGTCTCTCACCGTCGTGAATCCACTTCGGAGCGTGGTCAGTGCGTTCGCCGCTCCGTAGAGGGCAGCTTCCGACGGTGTCGTCGTCACGAGGACCTGCTCCCAGTAGGCGTCCTCGGCATCCGTAAGGTGCGTATGGAGATCGATCAGCCCGGGAAGAAGGGTGGCGTCGCCCAGATCCTGACGCCCGTCCCAGGACCCGCTCATCGCGTCGTCTCCCACGGCTACGATGCGGTCTCCTGAAATGAGCACGGCGCCCGGCTGATGAAGAGTGCCGAACCCGTCGATGAGTCGGTCGGCGGTAACGAGCGTGCGCGTCGATTCATCCTGAGCGGATAGCGATCCCGGTGTCAGCAGCGATGCGAGGAATAGAAGGGCCGCGCAGCGGTGCGGATGCGAAGTGCGTCGGGAAAGGCTCATGGACCGAGGGGTGAGCGACGAAAGGTTCGGGTCAACGAATGTCCTGGTGCAAGGCGGAGGTCACAAGGAGCGGCGGCGGGGACCCAGGGTTTCCGGGATTTGGCGGGGCTCGACCGCGGTTGCAGGTGGTCGCTCGCGACCTCATGACAACGGCTACGAAAGCTGTGGTTCACTACACACTGAAGGAATCCGTCTCGATGCTACGAATCATGACCGCCCTTGGGGTGCTAGCCCTCGTCGCCTGCGATAGCGCGACCAATGTCGAGATTTGTTCGGAGACCGTGCCGTGCATCAACATTGGGCTCCAGAACTCGTCGCCCGACGTGATGACCATCCAGATCACCAATGGTGGGGCGACGCGTTCGATCGATGCCGACGTCGGGTACACCTCGCTCGAGTTCCCCGGCTCGACAGACGACGCCATCACCTTTCGGGCTCGTCAGGGCGCCTCCGAAGCGACGGGCATCTGCACGGCTACACCCGAGATGCGTTTCAACGACACTCCGTCCGACGTATACGGGCAGGTCAATTTCGTGTCGGGCGGAGGGGCGATCCTGATCGAGTGCGCGACGGGCTGGGAGGAGTCACTCTGATCTCGAACGAGTCACTCTGACGAGGTCGTGCGCGCCTCGATCGTCAGCCACCGAAGTCGAATTCGAGCTCTCTCGAGTCCCACTCTTCCATTTGGATCGTGCGCTCCAGCCAGAGGCCTCGGTCCGGATCGCCGACGCGCAGGACGTGCGTCCCCGGCTCGAATACAGGCAGGTCGGCGCCGGCGCTTCGAAGTCGGCGCGTGTACACAAGCTCTTCCGAAGAGGTTCGTAGCTCCACGACCGGGTCGTCGACCCCATGGACCCGCACGGTCGGAAGATGCCCGAGCGGGGTCCGGCCGTCGCCCGTCTCGCGGTGGATGGTCATCGGCCATCCCTCGAATTGGCGAGCGTCGTCCCTCGAGGGATCGACATGCCGAGGCCAGCACTCGATGGTGATCGACTCCGCGGCCTTGTCGAAGGTGACGATACCGTAGCCCGTCACTCGGTCGTGCAGGAGCGCGGGCTGCAGGCCGGTCGCACGCGGATTCGCGGAGGCATGTACCGTCACCCGGTTCCCGAAGCCGTCGAAGAAGTCGCCCGTGTAGTCGGGTCCGCCGGTGTCGAGCGGTGCCAGTCGATCTTCACGCGGCGGCCACCAGCGGCGAGGCCAGATGTTGTTGAGCGCCGGGCCGGTGAAGCTGAAGCCGGCGTCCCCGAAGTCGTCGATTCCGTGGCGCACGACCGTGGCGAGGTGCTGGTCGCCGGCGATGTGGAAGGCGGAGCAGCGACGCAGGATGCGCAGCACCTGGTCCCGATGCGCCGCGGGCCATCCGTTCGAGTCCATGTCGACCGCGACCTTGTCGCCCTCCACGTACACGCCGGGCTGCGGCATCGGGAGGGAAGGGAGGACGGCCCCGCTCGTGGCGTCCTGTGGAATGGAATGCACCGCGGCGAAGTTGGTCTGCGACAGGACGACCTTCATGTACGTCGAGCCGCTCCAGTCTCCGGCCCACGCCTCGAGGAAGTCCATCTGGCGGGCGCCGAGGAGCTCCGCCCTGGGCGGATCACGGTGCTCCCGTGCGTCGAAGTCCGGGTTCTGGATCCATCCGTTGAGGACCTCGGCCTCGGGCGGCATCACGTTCGACGGCGACGACTTGAACTTCCGGTCCTCGAGGATGGCGAAGCTCACGCCGCCGTAGTCCCAGTCCGTGTAGTAGACTCCAATGCCCTGATCGACGGGTGTGGGGTCGTACGGGTCGGGAAGGTGACTCGTCTGCGCGACCTGCACGGCGTTGACCCACTCGGGCGGCATCTTGAATCCGCCCTGGTCCTGGGCAACCGCGCCCCAGCCCTCTTCGGTGGGGGCGTGGCGTCCACCCTCGCCCCAGATGTTGCCGTGGTAGACGTCGTGGTCGTCGGGGATGAAGGCGACCGGGATGTGGCGGAAGATGTCCCGGTACGACCAGCCGAACATGTACCACTTGTGGAGCATGTCGAGCGAAGCGGTCTCGATGGTATCGGTCTGGATCCCGAACCCCCCCGAGCCCTCGTAGAACTGGTCGCCGAGGAACACCGCGAGGTCGGGCCGATGCGCAGAGACGTGGCGTACCACGTCGGCGTCCGGGAAGCCGTGGTCTGCGTTACAGCTGAATACGGCGGCCCGGACCGGGGTGAGCCGATCGGGCTCGGCGGCGATCGTTCCCTCGTAGTCGAAGGACTGTTTCCCGCTTCTCGCAGGGAGCGTCAGCCGTACACGGTACTCTGCGGGCCGTGTCCCGTCCCACCCCTCCACGCGGAAGCGCGCGGTTCTCGACAGCCGGTCGATGCCGGTGGTCGCGACCGTGCTCCATGTCCCGCCCGGCGTTCGGACATCCAGGTTACAACGTACGCCGGGCACCTCGTCGACCGGCGCGAGCTGGGCGGTCAGCTTCAGCACGCCGCGGTGGGTCGTGTACTGCGCGAACATGACCGGGCCGAAGGTGGCGTCCGGGTCGACCGAGATGCCGCGACCCGAGATCGACCAGTCGCGAAAAACCGCACCCGCGCCCGGACCCGCCGGCGCCACGTGACTCAGGAGGGCGAGGTTCCCGATCAGATCGTCAGCCGGGAGGTCGTCGCGGGTGAAGGTCGCACGCTCGGCGCTGGTCTCCGGGGAACGGGCCACGAGGACGACCCGGGCATTGGAGCCCGCGCGCGTGACCGTCGTCTCGAGGCGCACCGGGTCGTCACCCGGGATGACCGCCCCCGAGCGGTGATCGCCGATCACGAGCGTGCCCGAGTCGTCCACGCCGACATCGAGCCCTTCGCCGTGTACGGCCGCGGACCGCACGTCGTCGACGCGACCCTTCAGGCCCAGACGGAAGCCGGTCACCGCGCCGGGGCCACCGGCAGGCCGCGCGACCTCGACTGTGGTGGTGAAATCCGCGCCGGTCGCGGTGTTCGTCAGGCAATGGAGCGTCCGGTTCGGGGCGCGCACGCCGCACACCAGGGCGCCGTTCGCTACGCGCCAGTCCTGGAGCCGGTTCCCCCAGTGCTCGGGGCCGGCCCAGTGCATATCCGGCCACTGGTGCCAGCGGCTGGAGAAGCCTGGCTCCTGAGCGGACAGGAGTCGGGTGCCGAGCCGCTCGGAGCCCACCGCGGCGAGCATCATCAACTTCAGCGTCTCACGCCGATCCATGGTCAGTTGGCCTCGCCACGGTAGAGGGGGTTGGGCTCGGTCGGCAGGAATGCATCGACGTCCGACCACCACGTCCGCAGGCTGGAGCGCAGTGCTTCCGTCAACTCGGGGCGTGCCCTGGAGAGGTCGTTCGTTTCCGACACGTCCGTTGTGACGTCATACACCTCCCACCGGTCGTCCTCGAAGAAGTGGATCACCTTGTACGGTCCTCGACGAAGCGCGCTGGCCGGTGTGGTGCGCCATGTCCCGGCGACCGAACGGTCCGCCTGCAGGTAGGCCGGGAAGTGCCAGATCAGATCCCGCTCGGGTATGGCGCCGGACCCTGTGAGTTCCGCGACGAGACTCACGCCGTCGTGCGGCTGAGTGTCGGGCAGAGACCCGCCAGCCAGCTCGGCCAGCGTCGGGTACAGATCGAGGCCGATCACCGGCGTTGCGGATGTGCCGCCCGGCTCGATCCCGCCCGGCCACCGGACGATCAGAGGGGTTCGGATGCCACCTTCATAGAGCATGCCCTTCGAGCCGCGCAGTGGGGCCATCGAGGTGATCGGGCCGAAGCCGCCGTTGTCCGACGCGAAGATCACGACCGTGTTTTCGGATAGGCCGCGCTCCTCGAGCGCGTCGAGAATGCGCCCGACACCCTGATCGAGACTTTCGATCATCGCGGCGTACGTCGGGTCCTCGTGGCCGTCGGCTGGCGGCTTCGCACGGTAGCGATCCGCGATCTCCTCCCTCGCCTGAATCGGGGTGTGCACGGTGTAGTGCGAGAGGTAGAGGAAGAACGGCCCGTCCTGAGCCCGATCGATGAAGCCGATGCTTTCCTCGACGAGACGTTCCGGCAGGTATTCACCCTCCGTGCCGTCCTCGAGTCCCGGGACGCGCCGATCCCCGCGCGCGTAGGGGTAGAAGTAGTCCGGGGGCGCACCGGCCTCGTTGCCCGCGATCGACCAGGAGAATCCCTGGTCCTCCGGGAGGAAACCCTCGCCACCCAGGTGCCATTTTCCCGCATGACCCGTCGCGTAACCAGCGTCGGAGAGCACTTCCGCGATCGTCACGACGTCGAGCCCGAGGGTCGTCTCGTTCTCGACCGGGAGGAGCGCCCGCGCCTCGACCGGTCCGCGCTCCGCGGTGCCCACCGTGTAGACGCCCGTTCGGGGCGCGTACTGTCCCGACAACAGAGCCGCCCGGCTCGGGGCGCAGTTCGGCGCGTTCGCGTACGCGTCGGTGAAGCGCATCCCCTCTGCTGCCAGCCGATCGATGTTCGGCGTCTCATAGTAGCGGCTGCCCTGCACGCCGAGGTCCCGCCACCCGAGGTCGTCGGCATAAATGAGGACGATGTTGGGTTGTGCGGGGGCGGGAGGCGCGGGCTGGCTGCAGGAGGAGGCAAGGATGAAAAGGGGCAGCAACCCGAGCGTCCATACGGGGTGGCCCCGGGTCGAATCGGGTCGTGGTGCGTGGTTCATGTCGGGGCTGATGGCTCGGACGGTCCGGCGTTCGAAGGCGTCAGGGAAACGTGGGTCGATCACCGCGCGCTCGCGACCCCACAGGTCGTGGTCCCGAGTATCAGAGAGACTCGGGCGGTGAGTGGCCGCTCCGTCGCGAGTCAGGATGCGCGTCACCCCGTGCTCCACCTACGTTCTCAGCTCTTCCCGCACACCCCGGAGCCCTCATGACGAAGTCTGCAGCGACCTTCGCCGTCCTGTTTGCGACCCTGGCCACTGCGTGCGCCCCCGCCGCCGACACCGCGCCTGCCGCCGACGCGGCGTCTGCGGACGTAGTCGCCGTCGAGGGGCTCAGCATGACCGAGGAGACCCGACGCGTCCCTCAGTTCGAGAACGAGCACGTCCAGGTGTGGAAGAGCATCATCGTGCCGAACCAGCCGCTCGAGATGCATCGCCATGACAACCCGAGGGCGATCATCGCGCTCAAGGGCGGCACGCTCACGGTCACGAACGACGCCGGGGATTCGCACGCCATGACGTGGGAGACGGGCTCGGCGTACTGGCTCGAAGCCGACCCTCCGGGTGAACTGCATGGCGACGTGAACGAGGGTAACGAGCCCATCGAGGTGATCGTGGTCCAGCTCAAGGGTGCAGGCGGCAGCTAGAGCCGCGGCCGTGCCGCTTCTTTCGCATCATCCCCATCGGAGACACGACGTATGTCCTTCTTTCGCCTGATCCCGGCGCTGCTGATCGCCGCTTCGCCGCTTGCTGTGGAGGCACAGGAGCCGACGACCCGTCAGTTGAATCTTCTGGGTTGGCAGGAGTTCGCGGAGATCATGGAGCGGGGTGACATCGAAACCGTGCTGGTCCCGACGGGCACCCTGGAACCGCACGGCGTACTGCCCAACGGCTCGGACAACCTCGCGCCGCAGGCGATGGCCGCCGAGCTCGCGCCGCGACTGAATGCACTCGTCGCGCCCACCCTGAATTACGGCTTCACCGGCAGCTTCGCTGCGTTTCCTGGCAACCTCTCGATCTCCGAGGCGACGTACGAGGCGTTCGTCGAAGAGATCTTCGCCGGGCTCGCCTTCAACGGGTTCCTGAACATCATCGTGATCAACGGCCACGGAGGAGGGCAGACGGCCGTGCTGAGTCGCGTGGCGGAACGGGTCTCTCAGGAGCATCGGGTGAGAACGCTGGTTTCGAACTGGTGGTCGGCGACCAGCGACATCACGTTCGAGGTGTTCGGCGAGGACGGCGGTCACGCGGGGAACAACGAGTCGGCGTACATCCAGGCCATCGCGCCCGAGCACGTGCACCCGGAGCGTTACTCCGCCGACATGGCCGAGGCCCGCATGGCCGGGATCAACGCCTATCCCTTCCCGTCCTCGATCGTCCTGTATCAGGCGGGGCAGGGGTATCCGGACTTCGATCCGGACGATGCCGCCGAGTACTTCGAGCGGGTGAACGAGCGGATGGGGGATCTCATCGAGGACCACATCCGGCGGTGGGATCTGGCGGGGATTTACCGGGGGCGGTGAAGCCTCGAGCCCCCTACCGCACCCACCTCCGCTCGAACCCGTCACAACACGGGTCGATCAGTACGAGCGTGTCGCCCGGCGTGACGCCGACGATCGCCGAGTCGAAGTCAAAGAGCGGCTCGGCGAACGCGAGGTGCGTCGAGCTCCCCTCGGGCCCCACGAAGAAGGTGTAGGACGTCCGCACCTCACTGACGCCGTCACGAAAGAGCTCCACCTCTCCGTCGGCGGCGATCCGCAGCGTCTGCGTGAAGCCTTCGGTGGCCGGCGTGCGCGTCGTACCGGCGATCCCGCCGGTCGAGGAGACCCAGACCCAGACCCCCACGATATCCTCCTGCACGTCCGGCTCGGTCGCGCCGAAGCCGCACGCGAGCGCGCTCCCCATCACGACCAGCGATGTCAGCATCGTCTTCATTCCCATGTAACACTCCCCGCTTCATCCCTCGCTTCACGATTGAATACGCCTCAGCCTCCGAAGTCGTGACACGCGGGTCCCGCGACGCGCTTGTCTGGCGGTGCCCATGGCTGCCCTGCATTCTTCGCGGACCATACGCTCTGGAGAGTTCATGACCGATCCAAGAAAGCCCACATCCCGGCGCTCGTTCCTCGGAAACCTGGGCGCTGCCGCCCTCGCCGCCGGTGCGACCCCGCACCTGCTCGCGGCCGATGACCGGCGCCACGTGGCGGAGCGGATGGCACGGCAGTACCGATCACCGAACGATCAGGTCAACCTGGCGGTGATCGGTGCGGGTGGGATGGGCATGGCCGACGTGTCGACCGCGCTCCGAGTGCCCGGCGTGAAGCTCGTCGCCGCAGCCGACGTGTACGGTGGTCGACTCGACGCGGCCCGCGCGGAGTACGGATCAGACCTCTTCACGACGAGAGACTACCGCGAAATTCTGGCCCGCGACGATATCGACGCGGTCATCTGCGGTACGCCCGATCACTGGCACCACCGTATCTCGGTCGACGCCCTGGAGGCGGGGATCAGCGTCTACTGCGAGAAGCCGATGGTCCATCAGATCGCGCAGGGGGCGGACGTGATTCGCGCCGAGCGCGAGTCGGGCAAGACGTACCAGGTCGGCAGCCAGGGCATGTCCTCGCTCGGCAACGAGAAGGCGAAGCAACTCCTGGAGGAGGGTGCGATCGGGCAGCTGAACTACGCGGAAGGATTCTGGGCGCGAAACGACCCCATCGGGGCGTGGCAGTACGCGATTCCGGAGGACGGCTCCGAGGAGACGGTCGACTGGGACATGTTCCTCGGCGACGCCCCCTCCCGACCGTTCGACCCGCTGCGGATCTTCCGGTGGCGCAACTACCGGGACTACGGCACCGGTGTCTCCGGCGACCTGTTCGTGCACCTCTTCTCGAGCCTGCACTTCGTGACGTCCTCGAGGGGGCCGCGGAAGATCATGGCCCAGGGTGGGCTTCGATACTGGAAGGACGGACGCGAAGTCCCTGACGTGCTTCTCGGGATGTTCGACTATCCGGAGACGGAGGCGCACCCGGCCTTCAACCTCTCTCTCCGCGTGAATTTCGTGGACGGCACGTCCGGCACGACGTTCCTGCGCCTCGTCGGGAACGAGGGCGCGATGGACGTCACGTGGACCGAGGTCGTGCTGCGGCGCAACAAGTCCGTCGGTGCGACGGACGTCTTCAATCAGATGAAGGCGGACGAGGCGGGGCAGGGGCTCGAGGCCCGCAAGGAGATGCTTCCGCCGGCCGAGTCGGTCTACGTGGCCGAGGACGGGTACTGGGGTGCCCACTTCGACCACTTCATGAACTTCTTCAACGGGGTCCGAGAAGGGACGCCGGTGGAAGAGGACGCGACCTTCGGACTGCGGGCAGCCGCGCCGGCCCTCGCCTGCAACGACTCCTACTTCGACGAAAAGGTGGTCGCGTGGGATCCCGATGCGATGGAGGTGCTCTGATGAGATCGTATTCACTTCGTGTCACTGGCGGGCTGCTGTCCCTCGCGTTTCTCGTCGGATGTGCGGCCGGGGAGGACGACGCGCCCGTGACCGGTGATATGTCCGGCCAAGTCGCGGCCGAGGCGGTGGCTCACAACACCCTGACCGTCGAGGAAGAGGCGGCTGGCTGGGCCCTTCTGTTCGACGGGCAGTCACTCGACGCGTGGCGTGGCTACGGTCGGGACGACCTTCCGGAAACATGGGTCGCTCGCGACGGTGAGATGATGCTCCAGACCGAAGGCGGCAACATGGACGGGGGGGACGTCGTCACCGTCGAAGAGTACACCGACTTCGAGCTCGTCTTCGATTTCAAGGTCGGGCCGAGCGGAAACAGCGGCGTCTTCTACCGCGTGAAGGAAGTCGACGGCAAGGGTCTGTGGCAGGTCTCAGCTGAATACCAGGTCCTCGACGATCCGGCGTATCCGGAGTCGGAGGACTGGGACCCGCGAACGCACCGCACGGCGGAGAACTACGACCTGCAAGCCGCGGAGTCACGGATCGTGAACCCGGTCGGCGAGTGGAACTCGGGTCGGATCGTGGTGGAGGGCGACCATGTCGAGCATTGGCTCAACGGTGCCCTCGCCGTGGAGTACGACCTGTATTCCCCCGAGTGGGAGGGCTGGGTCGCAGCGAGCAAGTTCTCCGTGGAAGAGCACTTCGCGCGGGCACCGTCCGGTTCGATCGGGCTCCAGGACCACGGCACACCGGTATGGTACCGCAACATGAAGATCCGGCGGCTTGGTGATGGTTAGCGTCTGCGGGCGCCTCTCGAAGGGGGCTACGGTGATGCTGGTGACGGCCGTGATCGGCGCCGCCTCACCCGTCGTCGGGCAGGAGACCCACCCGATCTTCAATGGCGAAGACCTCGACGGCTGGACCATTCACGGGACGGAGCTCTGGTACGTCGAGGGCGGCGAGCTCGTGTGTGAGAGCGGTCCGGACGCCCAGTACGGATACCTGCGCACGGATCGCACGTACGACGATTTCGAGCTCACACTGGAGTTCAAGCAGGAGGCCGACGGGAATTCGGGCGTCTTCTTCCGCTCGACCATCGAGGGCGTCCGCATCAGCGGCTGGCAGGCTGAGGTCGCACCGCCGGGCCTCTATTCCGGCGGCATTTACGAGTCGTACGGTCGGGGCTGGCTCATCCAGCCCGAGCCCGAGCTCGATTCCGCGTTGCGCATGGGTGAGTGGAATACGATGAAGCTCCGGGTGGTCGGCGGTCAGGTCACGACCTGGATCAACGGCACGCAGATGATCGACCTCACCGATGAGCTGATCGGCGAAGGGCAGGGGCACATTGCGCTGCAGATCCATGACGGGGGCGGCATCAAGGTGCGCTGGCGGAATCTGCGCGTTCTGGAGCTCTGACAGGCCGCTCGGTCAGGCCACCCTCAGTGTGGAGGAGTGCCGGAGCCCTACATCGCCCCCGTCGGCAGCGGGTCGAGCGACGACAGGTACATCCACAGAGCTTCCATTTCGACATCGGTGAGCTTCGACGTGTACGGAAGCACGAGCGTCATCGGAAGCTGGAGTGACGTCCCGTCCGGTCGCGCGCCGTCCCGCATCGCCGCCTCGAAGTCGGCAAAGGTCCATCCGGCCATACCGTCCTCGGCCGGTGTCAGGTTACGTGCCGCGACCCACGCCGGGTCCCCACCGGGAATCGGTCCCCCTGACAGGGCCGGACCGTGGCACCCGACGCACGGAGTCGCGAGGTGGGCTCCGAAGTCGAGCGACACTTCGGTCGCCGGGGGCAGGGCCACGTGGTCGGTCCGCTCGGCGAGCACATCGGCCGACAGAGGAATCTGCCCCGTTGCGATGAGCACCTTCCCGAGCGGTCCCAGCACCGGCCGCTGAGTGTCTCCCTCCACGGGAGGCTGGTTCTGGATGTACGTCACGATATCCGAGAGTTCCTGATCGGACATGCTCTGGAAATCGATCGACGGCATGGCGGCGGGCCGGCCGTCGGGCAGAACACCGTGGCGCACGATCCGATCCCAGTCGGTGGAGGTGTACTCGACCGTGCGACTCCCCATGCCCGTCGTGATGTTCGGCCCGAGGAGCGTCCCGATGGGAAAGGCGTCGATCATGACGCCTCCACCGAAGTTCTCTCCGTGGCAGTCGGAGCATGCATAACGGGATTCCAGCAGGTGTTGTCCCCGCTCCATCGCCAGTGCGACCGCCTCGGCCTCGGCCTCCTCGGGGGTCAGGCCACGCTCTTCGATCTCCTCGCCGGCGAGCGGGAAGGGGATCGGGAAGGCCTCATCGTGGCTGGCAAACGAGCGGTCCAGCAGGTTCCCGCTCGCGACGGACGCCCAGGTATAGAATGCGCCTCCCAGGATGACGAGCAGGAGCAGCACGGCTGCAACGACCTTGAGGGCTTTCTTCATGAAGGGTGGCATGGGTTGATCCGGCACGGGTTCATGGATTTGCACGGGAGTGGGCTCCCCGAGCCTGCGCAAGAATTCGTGGGGTCACCCCGGGCACCCCAGCTCCTGTTTGCGACGGCCGCGCAGGCCCCTACGATGGGCGCATGAGTCCAATGCCGAAGAGAAGCACCCGCACCCGAAGCTGTCTGGTCCTCTTCGTCGCCCTGTCTGGCTGCGTGTCCGATGCCAGGGTGTGGGACGGCGTCGATGAGGAGGGGACGTTCCTCATGTATCGCCGACAGTCTCTGATCGGGGAGGAAACGTTCAGCATCCGCTCGGAGGGCGACGCGATCGTGGTGCGCTCGCTGCAGGGCGAGAACGAGCGAGGTCGGATCACCGGCGTACAGACCGAGCTCAGGCTCGGCCCGGACCTGTCCGTGTCGCTCTATCAGAGCCGCCGGATCTCGGAGACGGACACGACCAACGTGCTCGAGGTCATCGCGACGCCCGAGCGCGTGGACGTCCGTGAGAAGCACTTCGACGTCGTCTCCGTCGATGCATTGCCGGACTTCTTTCCCGTGCATGGGAATGTCCCGGCCGCGGTCGAAGCGATGCTGTACCATCGGCACCTCGCGCGCGGGCTCGATGCATCTCCCACGCTACCGCGCGGTGAAGTGGTGATGACGCACCGGGGAACCGACGTCTTCGAGATCGGAGGGGAGGACGTCCGGCTCGAGCGCTACGTCGTGGAGGGCATCAACTGGGGCTTCCGCACCGTCTGGCTCAACGAGGCCGACGACCTGGTGGCGCTGGTCTACGCGAACACTCAGTTCAGGGAGGCGATCCGAAGCGGCTACGAGGAGGCGCTGCCGCATTTCATTGCCGGGCACGTGGCCGAGCAGATGCGGACGCTCGCGGAGTATACGGAGGCGCTCCGAGACGACGCGGCTGAGGTGACCGCGCTCGTGGGTGGGGACGTGGTCGACGGCCTGAGCGACGAGACCCGCACCGACATGACGGTTCTGCTCGAAGCTGGCCGGATTCGGGAGATCGGCTCGCGAGCGGACGTCGAGGTCCCGTCGGGTGCCGACGTCATCGATGTGACGGGCAAGACGTTGATTCCTGGATTGTGGGACATGCACGCGCACGCGAACCAGGTGCAGTGGGGACCGACCTACCTTGCCGGAGGTGTCACCACCATCCGCGACCTCGGCAATGAACTCGAGTTTGCGACCGCCTTTCGCGACGCCATCGACGAGGGTCGGGCGATGGGTCCGAAGGTGCTGCTCGCCGGGATGACCGACGGTGAGGGCATTACCGGCAACGGCGTGATCCGGGCCCGCTCCGTCGAGGAGGCGCGGGAGGTCGTAGCCCGCTACCACGACGAAGGCTACGTACAGGTGAAGATCTACACGGCGATCGAGCCGGATGTGCTTCGTGTGCTCACCGAGGAGGCGCACCGTCGTGGGATGACGGTGTCGGGCCACGTGCCGCGGGCAGTCGGCAACACCGTCGACGCGGTGGAGCTCGGTATGGACCAGCTGAACCACCGTGGCCTCTTCCTGTCTGTGCTCTTCCCGGAAGAAACGGTCGCGGATCTCGGCCCACTCTACCTCTTCGATCGCGATATCGACGCTGCCCGGATCGAGCGGGCCGCGTCGTTCCTCGTGGAGCACGGCGTCGCGCTGGATCCCACGATCTCCCTCGACATCCTCAGAAATCTTCCGCGCGGCACGCCACTCGAAACGGTCGAGCCGGACGTCGGGCGGATCGCGTACGAGCTCTGGGAGGGCAAGCGGTTCCTCTCCGGGGTCGACACCACACGTGCGGAGCAGATGGCCGAGGACATCCGGGTCGCCATGGATGTCCTCGGCGCATTTCATCGAGCGGGAGTGCCGATCGTCGCCGGCACCGACAACGGCGTGCCGCTCTTCAACCTGTATCTGGAGATCGAGGCGTATCACGACCTGGCGGGCCTTTCTCCGCTCGATGCTCTCAGGAGCGCGACCATCGTACCCGCCCGGGTGATGGGCATGGACGCGGAGACCGGGTCACTCGAGGTCGGCAAAGAGGCCGACATCGCGATCCTCGACCGCAATCCGCTCGTCGACATTCGCAACCTCCGCAGTGTCTCCGCCGTGGTCAGCGACGGCACGTACTACGAGAGCGGGCCCCTCTGGCTCGCGGCCGACTTCGAGCCCAGGACCCGCTAGACGCCTTCGCGGGTTGGCGCCGGGCGCGTGATTCGGGGCCGGGCGCGTGATTCGGGGCCGTGATTCTCAGGCGGAGACCCTTCCGGTCTGCACGATGTGTCGCGGGTTGCCAGACCGCCTTCGGGGCGCCGAGCGATGACGGCCTTCCTCCGAGCGGAGGGTGGGTCTCGGTCAAGTCGTTGCGGGGATCCCGGTTAGCAGGAGCTGGATGAGGCCCTGGTGGCCTGCTCGCGGTGGCCGCACGTGCTTTGCCACTGACAGGGGTCTCCCCCCCAGGATCAGACCCACCATGAAACTCCGTACGACCTTCGGTGGCGCGCTGTGCGCGCTGCTCGGCGTCGCGTCTCCGGTTGTAGCACAGCTGTCGACGTCAACGCACATCAATTTCGATGACTCGCCGTTTTCGGTCGGTCAGTCCGTACACGGCCTCACGGTTCAGAACGTCCTGTTCGAATTCTTCGTCGACGGTGTCGCTTCCGGGGAGGCGCAGGTCGGTCCGGGGCCGTCGGGTCTCAGCTTCTTCTCCAATCCGAATGCGCTGAGTGGCCCGGTGGGACCGTCGTCCAGTCTGGTGATGACGTTCCTGAACCCGGTGTGGTATTTCGAGTTCTCGCTGGCGCGCGACGTTGCGCACGAATCGTGTTCCTGGTGGCACTCCACGGCTGACGTGACCGTCTTCGGCGGATTCGGGCAGCGAACGACGGCACTGGACTTGTGGACGGAGCCCGGAAACCAGGATTGGACCGTAGGAGAGTTCACGGAGGATCCCGACGACGACCCCGAGAACTACCTCACGAAAGTCGAGATCGCGTTCTCCGGCGGGGGTGGTGACACGTTTCTGCTCGACGAGATCGAGGCTCAGCATCGGGCGATCGCGGTACCCGGCCCGAGTCTCCCGTCGCTGCTCTTCAGCGGTCTGCTGGCGCTGGGTGGTTTAACGCTTCGGCGTGCTGTCATCGAACGAAACCACCGCACAGGGGATCTCTCCTAGCATGCTCGCAGCAGACGTCTCACAGCCTGAGCACTCGACGCCGGCGAAGGCGATCGAGGCCCCCTCGCTCGATGACTTGAGGGTGGCTCACTTCGATGTCGTCGGAACCAATGCGTTCGTGGCGCCCCGGTTGTCGGTCTCGCCCCGGGCGGTTCACGGTGGCCTGCGTCATCTGGAGCGCTTCATGGACCCCTTACCGAGAGGGCTCGTGGTTCTGCCTACGACGGAGGGTGAAGAGTGCATTGAGCTACACTCCGAAGAGTCTCCGCGAACTGCGGCGGATGGCCTGAGTTCGTGGCCCGAGTGGAAGGCCACGATCAAGGTTCTCTACCATGCGGAGGCCGTGACGGCGGGTGAGGCCGCCGAGCTGCTCGGGTACATGGGTGCGCTCGTGGGGCTCGGTGCGGACTGTCCGGCCGTTGGTGGTTCGTTCGGAACGTTCGAGGTCGTCGCGGGGACCGAATACCGAGTACAGGAGGGCAGTCTCTGCCTGCCTGAATCGGAAACCATTGTGGTGTCGTAGAGCTTATATTCCTCGCTGAGTCCGTCACCCGACGGACCGCGTGATCCAGTTCTCCGGCGCAGTATGCCCACCTCCCTGACACGAACCCGCGTCCGCTCGTCGGTCCTGGGGCTGCTCGTACCGTTCGTTGTGGCGGGTTGTGCGAGCTCGGGTGCCGTCACGAACGAGGTGGCAGCTGGCCCGTCCGACGCGGACCTGTCGCGCCTCGAGGCGCTCTACCGGGCGCGCACCGACAGTGCGTTTCTGACGGTCCATGAGGCGGATGCCCGGTTCATGACGGGCATGATCCACCACCACGCTCAGGCACTCGTCATGTCTCGGCTGGCGCCAGGGAACGGTGCCAGCGAGTCGATCCAGACGCTCACGGGTCGCATCATCAACGCGCAGACGGACGAGATCTCCGTCATGCAGCGCTGGCTCCGTGATCGTGGCCGCCCGGTCCCTGAAGTCGCTGAATCCGGGCACATGGTGGGCGGTCACATGCACATGAGCGGCATGCTTACGTCGGAGCAGCTCGACGAGCTGGCGGCCGCGCACGGCCAGGAGTACGACCGGCTCTTCCTGACGTACATGATCCAGCACCACAACGGCGCGGTCGACATGGTCGACGTGCTGTTCGCAACCGACGGCGCGGCTCAGGACGACCTCGTCTTCAAGCTGGCGTCGGACATCCAGGTCGATCAGCGGACGGAGGTCGCCCGCATGCAGCGCATGCTCGATGCGATGCCGTCCCACGAGAACCGCTAACCGCACCATCCACCTCCTCGAGGTAGAGAACCCATGAAGGCAGACCACCACAACTCACCGTCCGGGCGTTCGCACGGGCTTCGCGCTCTGGCCGCGGTCGTCGGACTGGCCGTCGTCGCCAGCTGCGCCGCTCCGTCGACTGCGCCGACCGGGATGACGTCGAGCATCGCGCCGACCATGCCGATGACGCCGCTCAGCGTGACGCCGCCGACGCCCGATCCGCGGGTCGGACTCGGGGCGGGTCTCTTCGACGCCGAGGAAGCCGTCTGGAATCTGAGCGTCGTCTCGAAGACGCCGCCGCCCGATCCCTTCGTAGGTCGCACGAACTCCGATCTGGCCTTCAAGGACAACTACGCCATCCAGGGCAATTACGATGGGGTGCAGATCTGGGACGTCACCGATCCGACGTCTCCGACCACGGTGATCACCTACGTATGTCCCGCCTCGCAGAGTGACGTCTCGGTGTACGGTGACCTGCTCTTCGTCTCCGGCGAGGGGATGACCGGCCGGCTCGACTGTGGCGCGGGCGGCATCGCGGACGCGATCAGCCAGGAGCGGCTGCGCGGAATCCGGATCTTCGACATCAGCGACATCCGGAACCCCCGGTATCTGCACAACGTCCAGACATGCCGTGGCTCTCACACGCACACGGTGCTCGAAGACCCCAACGACACCGAGAATGTCTACATCTACGTCTCGGGGTCGGCGCCTGTGCGCCCGGCCGAAGAGCTGCCGGGGTGCTCCGGTCTGC
The DNA here is from genome assembly GCA_964492085.1 of uncultured Gemmatimonadaceae bacterium. Taxonomy (GTDB): domain Bacteria; phylum Gemmatimonadota; class Gemmatimonadetes; order Longimicrobiales; family Gaopeijiaceae; genus UBA2589. Next base: position 100,701 of record CAZBHZ010000011.1, read on the forward strand.
TCCCGGACGACGATCCGAACTCGGCCCTCTTCCGGATCGAGGTGATTCGCGTTCCGCTCGCCGACCCGACGTCGGCTGCGATCGTGAGCTCACCGCGCATCTTCGAAGATCTCGTGGCTCCGCCGACGCACGGCCTGGCACCGGACGACCTCGCCGCCGTCCAGGCTGCGCGGGATCGCGGGGAGTTCGTCGCCGATATGATGGGTCAGGCGATCGTGCTGCCGCCGCGGTTCACGGCTCCGCTGCTCGACAGCATCGCCGAAGCGCGGGGTGGCACGACCGTCACGGCGGCAGACAGCGCGGCGCTTCGTGAATACATCCCGACGCTGCTGGAGCGGATGATGGGTGGTGGCGATGGCCGTGAGGAGATGGGTCCCACCCAGTGTCACGACATCACCGTTTACCCGGCGATCGGTCTGGCGGGTGGAGCGTGCGAAGGGTACGGCCTGCTGCTCGACATCAGCGATCCCGTCGATCCGGTCCGGCTGTCGGCTGTGGCGGACTCGAACTTCTCGTACTGGCACTCCGCAACATTCAACAACGACGGGAGTGCCATTCTCTTCACGGATGAGTGGGGCGGTGGCGGTGCGCCGAAGTGCCGCGCATCCGATCCGTACGAGTGGGGCGCCAACGCGATCTTCACCATCGACGGTGAAGACATGGAGTTCCAGAGCTACTACAAGATGTCCGCGCCGCAGACCACACTCGAGAACTGCGTGGCGCACAACGGGTCGCTGATTCCCGTGCCTGGCCGCACGATCATGGCGCAGTCCTGGTACCAGGGCGGGATCTCCCTCCTCGACTGGACCGACCCGACCAACCCGGTCGAGATCGCCTTCCACGACCGCGGTCCGTCGGACGCGGAGCGGATGGGCTCCGGTGGGAGCTGGTCGGTCTACTGGTACAACGGATACCTGTACAGCTCCGAGATCTCACGCGGTCTCGACATCTTCGAGCTCACCCCGAGCCCGGTCATGACCCAGAACGAGATCGATGCGTCGAACACCGTACGCTTCGAGCAGCTGAACTCGCAGGGTCAGCCCGAGATCGTCTGGCCGAACACGTTTGCACTGGCCCGTGCGTACGTCGATCAGCTCGAGCGGCATCGGGCCGTATCGTCGGGTTGGGTGACCGAGGTCCGGGCTGCACTCGCGGGTGCGGAGCAGGTGTCGGGTTCGGCCCGCGCGTCGGCTCTCAACGCACTGGCGTCGCAGATCAGTGATGCAGCGGGGCAGTCACGTGACGGCGAGAAGGTCCGGATGCTTGCGGACGTAGTGCGGGGGCTGGCCACGGGGCAGTAGCTGACCCCGTTCCAGCCTGACACGGCATCGGGCCGGCCGCTACGACGTCGAGCGTGAGCTCGCTCGTAGCGGCCGGCCCGCTCCGATGCCGCCCTTACCGTCGAACGAACCCCGTCAGCTGATCCGACATGGGATGTGCTGAGATGTTCACCACCTGCCCGCCGCGCACCGGCTCGATCATGAGCTCCACGTCGCCTGTGCGCAGGGTGTGATACACGACATTCGAGCCATCCGGGGTGAAGCGGCAGCCATAGTCACGACCTGCTTCATCACTGAGGTTCCACTCGCGACGCGTTCTGAGATCCATGACCATGATCTCCGACTGATAGTGTCCCAACCGCTCCGATTGCCAGCAGATGTGCCGGCCGTCGGCGGACCACCGGACCTCATAATCGTTCCAGTCGTTGTCTGTCAGCCTCTCTTCGACACCGGTCGCCCGATGGAGAAGATACAGATCGAGCGAGCCGTCTTCGTCGTCACCGGTTCGGCCCCGGGAGAAGAGAAGCGAGTCACGTCTCAGGGTCCCGTGCACCTCATCGAGTGGGCTATCGGTCAGTCGCTCGAGTTGCCCGGTTTCCACGTAGGCCCGAAAGAGATCCGCATTGCCTGACGCGTCCCGGAGCTCCATCAGGAACCACGGACCTTCGTTGTCCGACGGGGCAGTTGCTGGGTTGATCGAACGGCGTTCGGGCCGGGACGGGGCCGAGAACCGAACGAGCGACCAGCCGCCCGTTCCGTCAGGGAAGACCACCACGTTCGGGATCGACTCCACAAGCATCCCGGGATCCTCGAGACCGCTCAGAAGGACTCGTCCGACCGCGTCGCCGCGACCGAATCGGGCGTCGTAGGCCGACCACCGAATGTCCTCTCCCGAACGTGAGGCAAGCACGATCGAGTCCGGGCCTGCGCCCATGCCTATGTACGGACGACACCGCAGCTCGCTGGGTAGGCCGTACGTCGCGACCGCGGTATCGGCCGTGACCCGTTCCGTGACTCCGCTGTCTGAGGACCAGCGGAAGTACTGTGGCGCACCGGAGCGATCGGAGCAGAAGATGACATCGTACGCCGTCGAGACCGTGGCCTCCGCGGGCCACACCGCCCAGCTCACGATCGCGACGAGTGCCAGAACGGCTGCGACCGCCGCACGTACCCGTCCCGAGCTCCTCGGTACGCGCTCTCGCGCGGGAGGCGTGGGGCTTTGCTCCGGCATCACGCGCGCGTCTTGCCGGACGCAACGCAGTGCGTGGCCGAGATTCAACAGGGAGCGAGTCTCAGCGGTCTCGAACTGTCTCTTACTCTCGCCGGTGAGGACGAGGGTCAGGCCTCCCTCCGTGCACAGCGAGATCGCGCGGGCCAGCAGGCTGGCGCTCGTCGATGCCAGCCCGTTCACGGGAAGCGTCAGGATGATGGGCTGCTCGTGCAGCACGGCCTCGAACGCATCGGCCAGCGCGCGGACGGCGTCCCGTTGCTCGAGCTCGGACTCGAGTTTCTGGGCCGGGGCCGCGTTCGCGTAATCGGACGTACGATCGGTCACGGCTGCCCCACCCGGTAGAGCGATCAGCGTCCGGATGAGTGCTCGTGGAAGGTTTGGTCCGACTCCAGCCGAGAGCGAGATGACGCTCTGGCGTACCGGATGGTCCGGGGTCGACGCACAGTGCGCGATCGTGGACTCCACCCAGCCGGGTTGATCCTCCACGACCAGTACGACGGTCAAATGGTCCTTCGGATGACCGGCCGTCGCCCGGCACAGACCGTCGGTACCCAACCGTGCGGAGGCCCACGGTATTCCGATGATCCGCGTGCCCCACACCGCCAGCCGGAGGGAGGCCTCCGTCAGGCCGGCCCGCACACCGGCTGCGATCCACCGGGTGGACGATGCTTCGTCTTCGTCGTCGAGACAGCGGCGCGCGTGATCCTCGATCAGGACGCCGAGTCGCTGATGTGCTTCGAGGACGGCATGGTCCCGCCAGCGCTGGAATCCCGTGGATTCGACCGGTGGGAGGCCGGCATACGGCAGCCCCCGCACGACGGCCTCGATGTCGTCCAGCGTAACCTCTCCGGCCGGGCGATGGAGAACGTCGAGGTCCAGGGAGCACACGTCCACGTCGATCTCGACCCGCTCACCCACCTTCATCGGGTCGATGCCGAGCCGTTTGCGAAGGGTCGAGTGGGCCTGCCGGAACGAATGTCTCCGCGCGTGTGCGTCGGATTGTGGCCAGAACATCGCCTCGACGTCTTCGCGGGGCAGGCCTCTGGGGTGCGCAGCCACACATGCGAGCAGGGCCGTAGGCTTGCCTCGAGGGAGCTCAATGGCATCTCCGTGCGCGTCCAGGACGCGAAACGGACCGATCAGCTCGATACGAAGCGGAGCAGAGGTGATCTCGGCTATGGTGCTTTCTCCTGGCGTAGCGGTCGACGAACGGGCGGGATCGTCGCATGTCAGAAGGCTCCAGTGGCGCACAGAATGCGGAAAAATCTGACTCTCGTCCAGCCGTTTCAGGCGGCCAGGTGCTCAGTTTGATGTCTCCTGGTCGGGTTACGGGTACAACGGACTGTCATTCCACGGTCGCAACCCGAATATTGAATCGGATGACGCGATGGTGGGTGTGGTCGCCGTGCTCCGATGCAGACCAGCCGTTCAGGCTTCAGAAAGGGCGACATGCTGATTTCCCCCGTAATTCCGTCGCTGGCGAGCGCGATCACCGTCATGCTGGTTTGCGGCTGGCTCTATTTCGCCTATCGCGAGCAGTACCTGCTCATCTGGGCGGTCGCCTGGAGCCTGTGGGTCGTCCGCTACGGCTATGCGCTCGCGCTCGATCAGGTCACCCTTTTGCCGAGCGAACTGGTCCTTCCACTGCTCGTTCTCTTGCGGTCCGGCTTCATTCTGTGGGGTTCCCAGGCCCTGACCGGGCGTCCACTTCCACGAACCGGGGTGTGGCTCGTCGCCGTCGCGGCGGTATGGGCGCTGGCAGACCTGCTGCTGCCGTTTCAGCTCGATCCCTTCGGCGTCGATGGACTCGCGGTTTACGCGGTCTTTTCGGGTTCCCTGGTATGGGCTGGCTGGCTCTTCCTGATGGCCGAGCCGAAAGGGTCGCCTGAGATGCTGCTCGGAGGATTCGCCCTCATGGCCTTCGGGCTGCTTCAGCTCACCTTCCCTCTGCAGGGCGTCGTGCAATTCCAGTTCGGCGCCACCGGGTACACGACGGCCACCGTGCTCCAGTCGCTCATCGGGTTCGCGGTCGTGCTGGCCTTCACCCGGCGCGCGACCGACGAGTCGGGTGCTCTGGTGACTCTGATGCAGGAACACGTGCCCATCTGTGCGCACTGCAAGTCGATCAGGGAGGGCAAGGATCAGTGGACGAGGGTTGAGCACTACGTCAGCCGCCGGACGGGGTCGACCTTGTCTCACGGGGTTTGTCCCGGCTGCTTCGAGCGGCACTACGCCGACGACCTGCGCGCGTTGGAACGGGGTGGCGCCGTGCTTCTGGACGACTCCGAATCAACGGAGACGACCTGAGGGGCCTCTTTGCCAGACTGTGCCTCGCACCAGCTCCACTGTGCACACCTCCACGTCGCTGTTGACCTGATCACCTGCGTTCATCGGGTCGATGCCGAGCCGTTTGCGAAGGGTCGCGTGGGCCTGCCCGAACGAGTGTCTCCGCGCGTGTGCGTCGGACTGCGGCCATAACATCACCTCGACGTCTTCGCGGGGCAGGCCTCTGGGGTGCGCCGCCACACATGGTCGACGAACGGGCGGGATCGTCGCATGTCAGAAGGCTCCGGCGGCGCACAAGAAAGCGGGGAGATCTGGCTCTCGTCCAGCCGTTTCAGGCGGCCAGATGCTCAGTTTGATGTTTGTTTGATGCTGGGTTTGCATTT
>CAZBHZ010000012.1:0-93216 GCA_964492085.1 uncultured Gemmatimonadaceae bacterium
CGGCCTCGCATGGGCCTGGACGTCAGTGCCGACGGCACGAAGCTGTACGTGCACGTCGCCGGTAACACGATCGACGTCTACGACACCGAGACGTTCTCGCTCCTGCGCACCGTCGAGTTCGACGAAGATATGACGCTCGGCAACATCGCGATCATTCCGGGCGGCGAGTAACGCTCCGATCGTCCGGATGAACCGGAGCCGGGCCGGGCAACCGGTCGACCCGCCTGGGCGTACGCCTCCACCTTCCGGGCCATGACCCTCATCGACGACCATCTGCGCCGCGCGCTCGCGTACGTGCGGCCGTACGTGGGCGCACTCGTGCCTGTCGTTGTCGTCTCCTTGCTCTCGACGGGTCTGTCCCTCGTTCTGCCGTTCCTCTCGAAGGTGCTCGTCGACGACGCGATCCTGGGCCGGGACCTCCAGCTCCTGATCCAGATCGTCGGACTCTTCATCTTGATCCCGCTCGTGTCGTTTGGGCTCAACGTGTTCAGCGGAATGAGGTATACGCGCGTCTCCGCGGACATCCTCTTCGACATGCGGCTCGACCTCTACCGCCATCTCCAGCGGCTGTCGCCGAGGTACTACGCCCGGACTCCCCTGGGCGACATCGTGACCCGGATCAACGGAGACATCGGGGAAATCCAGCGCGTCGTGTCCGAGGCGGCCCTCTCCTGGTTCGGACAGGTGATCGCGCTGGTCGGTACGGTCGGCATGCTGATCTACCTCGACTGGCAACTCTTCCTCGCCAGCCTCATCGTGATGCCGCCTTCACTGTTCACGCTGATCCGGTATCGGCGGGAACTGGAGGCGCGGGTGACTCGACTGCGTGAGCGCAGTGCGGAGATCGGATCCTTCCTGATCGAAACTCTCCAGGGGATGCGAACGGTCGTCGGTGCGAACGCGCAGGAGCGGGAGGTGGACCGCTTCCGTCGGAGGAACGACGCCTTCATCGAGGCGCTCCTCTCGATGCGGCTGTACACATACGTAGCCGGTGGCCTTCCGGGTCTCCTGCTGACCGGCGGTACCGCCCTCGTCTTTCTGTACGGCGGATATCGGGTCATCGAGGGGATGATGACCCTCGGAACGCTCGTGGCCTTCATGGCCTACCAGGCTCGACTCATGACCCCGGTCCAGGGCCTCATGGGGATCTACACCAATCTCGCCACGGCCCGGGCATCGCTCGTGCGGGTTCACGAAGTGCTGGACGCTCCGCCGGATGTCCAGGAGATCGCGTCGCCGACACGCTTACACGAGTGCCGGGGCGAGATCCGATTCGACGGCGTGACCTTCGACTTCGGGCGGGGCGTGGACGGCCTGACGGGGGTCGACCTCGACATTCCGGCCGGCCAGACCATCGCGATCGTCGGCGCGAGCGGAAGCGGCAAATCCACGCTGGCAGACCTGGTCGAGCGACACCTCGACCCACAGGAGGGTGCTGTGTTCCTCGACGGCGTCGACGTGCGCACACTCTCCCTGCAGGACGTCCGGCGACACATCTCGGTCGTGCCGCAGGATCCCTTCATCTTCCACACGAGTGTGGCGGACAACGTTCGATACGCGGATCCCGAGGCGAGTGATGATGCGGTGCTGGAGGCTATCGCGGCAGCCGGACTGAGCACGCTGCTCGAGCGCCTGCCGGATGGCGTGCACACCGTGGTCGGGGAACGCGGTCGCCAGCTGTCGGCCGGGGAGCGCCAACGACTCGCCATCGCGCGTGCATTCCTCGCGGAGCCCGCCGTGCTGGTCATGGACGAGGCCACCGGCGCGCTCGACCCGTCGTCCGAGGCAGCCGTCCTCGACGGGTATGATCGGGTCATGAAAGGACGCACGACGATCCTGATCACGCATCGTCTGGACCTGGCGCGACAGGCCGATCGGGTCGTCGTCGTCGACCGCGGTCGAATCGTCGAGGACGGGTCACCGGATACCCTCGAGGCGAAGGGCGCGGCGTTCCGTGAGCTCTTCCTCGACGTGCTGGCCGGTTGAGCGGGCACGGCAGGGCGGCGCCGGCGGGAGATCGCGTCTCCATCGCCGTCGTGGACAGCGGTGTGCATGTACCGCACCCCCATCTTCCGGGTGTTGCCGGGGGCGTGACGCTCGAGCTCGAAGGGGGCACCTCGAACGACTTCGTGGATCGGATCGGGCACGGCACGGCCGCCGCGTCCGCCATTCACGAAAAGGCGCCCGAGGCCGAGCTCTGGGCCGTGAAGGTCTTCGAACGCGAACTCGCCACGTCCGTGGCGGTGCTGGTGCGCGCAATCGACTGGGCGGTCGAACGCGGGATCCGACTCGTCAACATGAGCCTCGGCACCCCGAATCGACTACGTGCCCCGGAGCTGGGCCCGGCCGTCGAACGGGCCTTCGATGCCGGTACGGTGATCGTCTCCGCACACGAGCATGACGGCGCTCTGTGGTACCCGGGGGCGCTCCCCGGCGTCGTCGGGGTCGTGGCCGACCGAGAGCAACCCCGCGACGAGCTCGGCCTCGTGGAGCTCCCCAGAGGGACTGCGATCGTGGCGTCCCCGTATCCACGACCGATCCCCGGGGTGCCGGTCGAGCATAACCTGCACGGCATCAGCTTCGCCGTGGCGAACGCGACCGGCCTGATCGCCCGCGCCATCCGGGACGAGCCGGACGTGCGGACCGCGGCCACGGTCATCGAGCTCGTACGCAGAAGCGTTTGACGCGGCCCGGTCCGATCGGCACCGTGGGCTCTTCGACTACGGCCATGCTGGAATGCGCAGGGAGAGGACCGATGCTTCGACACGACGTCCACGACGTTCGCCGACGCGACTTCCTGCGCTGGCTTGCCGCCAGCCCGCTCCTGGCCTCGGCGGGTGGCCTGGCCGCGTTCGAGCCGGTCATCGCGCAGGAGGCTCCGCGCCGTGTCTTCGATGACATCGTGCAATCGGCCGAAGACGCCCTCGATATCTGGGATCTCCAGCGCGCGGCGGAAGTGACGGTGCCGACCGCACACTACGGCTACATCATGACCGGGGTCGATGGGGAGGAGAGCTACGCGAACAACCGCACGTCGCTGGAACGCCTTCGCCTGCGGGCGCGCCGCCTCGTCGACGTGTCAAATCTCGACACCAAGGTGAACCTGTTCGGTCGTGAATGGCCGACTCCGATCATGATCGCACCGTGCGGGAGCCAGCGTGCATTCCACGCAGAGGGAGAGCTCGCCGTCGCGCGGGCCGCGGCCTCCCGGACGCATTTGCAGACCCTCTCCACCGTGAGCTCGACCGCGGTCGAGGAGGTGAACGAAGCACGGGGTGAGCCGGTCTGGTATCAACTCTACCTGGCTCCCGTTGGCCCCGGCTCGTGGGAGGGTGCCACGGCGTTGATGCAGCGCAGTCGCGACGCGGGATGCCCGACCATCGTGTACACCGTCGACCTGCAGGGCGGGAGCAACCGGGTGACCCTGGAGCGATACCGTCGCGCGGACGATCGGACCTGCACCAACTGCCACACCCCCGGCGGCCGCGCGGGTGGTCCGAAGCCCAATCTGCGCGGCCTTCCGCGGGGTGAGCCCGATCCGGGCCTCGGTCGGTCGACCACGTGGGAAACCATCCCGCGCCTCCGCGACGCCACGGACCAGAGATTCATCATCAAGGGAATCATGACCGCCGAGGATGCCGAACTATGCGTCCGTTACGGTGTCGATGGCGTCTGGGTTTCGAACCACGGTGGACGGGCCGAGGGATCCGGCCAGGCCACCATCGACGCCTTGCCCGAGATCGCCGAGGCGGTGTCGGGCCGCGTCCCCGTCATTGTCGACAGCGGGTTCCGGCGTGGCAGCGATATCGTGAAAGGGATCGCGCGCGGCGCTACCGCCGTCGCGGTGGGGCGCCCGTACCTCTGGGGGCTCGGAGCGTTCGGTCAGGAGGGAGTCGAGCGAGCGCTGGATATCCTGACCCGCGAGATGCAGATCACCATGCGTGCGATCGGGGCGCCGTCCCTCGCCGACCTCGGCCCGCACACGATCGCCGAGCCGTGACGGTGCGCCACGCGACGCCTTTCGGATTCGTCGCCGTAGCCGTGCTCCTCGCCGGGCCAACCGCCCCGCTCGGGGCACAGGACACCGTCGCGGACCCGCGCCTCCTCGAATCGATCGAGCTGTATACGGGCGTCGCCGGCTACGTCGACGACGCGGCGGCTCGCCGGCTCCTCGAAGCCGCGGCTTCGAATCCCGACGACGCCCTCGCCACCATGTGGATCGCCCGGGTCCACTCCACTGGTCGCATGACATTCCCGCGTGACCCAGAACGGGCGCAGCAGATCGCCGCCGGCGTCATCGACGAGATCCGCGGATTGGCCGCGGTCGGCGACGTCGAAGCGTCGTTCCTCATGGGAACTGCGTACGACGAGTCTCTCGGGGTCGAGCAGGACTTCGACGAGGCGATGCGCTGGTACCGACGGGCCGCCCACAGGGGTCACGTGCTCGCGGTTCACAACGTGGGGAACATGTACCGTGACGGCCGCGGCGTGGACGTCGACCATGCCACGGCTGCCATGTGGTGGCTGCGTGCAGCTCGAGCGGGGGATGTCATCCCCGCACTTCGACTGGGAGAGTCGTACGAGGCGGGGCGGGGTGTGCGGCGAAGCGTCGAACGCGCACGGCACTGGTACGAGAAGGCGGCCGCCGCGGGGAACGCGGCGGCCGCCGAAGCGCTGGAGCGGATCGGGCGCTGAGCCCGTCGTGGGCTAGCCCTCCTCCTGCTCGCTCATCGAGCCGACGCGGCACTGTCCGTCCGGCTGACGCAGCGTCGGGTACGACACCCCCAGCTGATCGAGGTACGAGTCGTAGCGGTCGGAGTCGAAGTAGAAGGCCCGCATATCCTCACGGAATTCGTCCATGATCCCGGCGTTCATCTCGATCGCCGGCTCGTCGGACGGCCGGATGAACGGCTCGTACTGAAGCTCCTGTGTCATCTCGTCGAAGTACGCCCATGCCTGATCGACGAGGTCGGGACGGACCATGAAGTCTAGGAGCGTCATCGCCTGAGCCATCGCGCCCTGCGTCGCACCCTTGTGTGCGATCGGTGTCGCCATGGCAATCGCGTTCGCCCAGTTGTGCCCCGGAAGGCCGGGGATATTCGAGGGGAAGGAGAGTGTCGCGGTCGGAACGTTCCAGGAGATATCGCCGATGTCATCCGCGTACCCCGCGGTGCGCTGCTCTTCGGTAAGTCCGCCCCTGAGTGGTGCGAGCGCCGTTGCGAGCCCCGTCTCGGGCCCGCTGACCTCACGCTGCGTCGCCCGGGCGAATCGCTGATCAGCCTCCGTCCACACGGGAAGACCGACGCGCTCGATGTTCCCGTACATGGTCTCGGCCACGACGCGGTTAAAGTGTCCGGGCCACGCCGACCCGATGATGCGGGTCTCCTTGAGCGTCGTGCCCGTCATCATCGCCGCGCCCTGAGCCACCGAATCACCGATGGCGAAGAGATCCCGGATCTGCGGATAGTTCTTCTCGCGGAAGTAGAACCAGACCGAAGCTTCCGACGGTACGACGTTCGGCTGGTCTCCCCCGTCGTAGATGACCGAGTGAGAGCGGTGCTGGGGCCGCAGGTGCTCGCGGCGGTAGTTCCAGCCGACTTCCATCAGGTTGGCCGCGTCCGCTGCGCTCCGGCCCCGCCACGGGGCGCCACCCGAGTGCGCGGCGAAGCCCTCGAAGGTGAACATCGCCGAAACGAGGCCGGTACCGGGCGTCATGCCCCAGCTGGTCGAAAGGTTCGAGCCGACGTGCGCGTAGAGGACGATGTCGACGTCGTCGAAGATGCCGTCGCGGACGTAGTGCGCCTTGGTGGCCACCAACTCCTCCGCGACACCGGGCCAGATCTGAATCGTGCCGGGGAGGCTCTCACGCTCCATGAGGTCCTTCACTGCGAGCGCCGCGGTGATCTGCACGGCCATGCCGGAGTTGTGGCCTTCTCCGTGTCCCGGCGCCCCATCGACGAGAGGCAGGTGACACGCGACACCGGGGGTCTGCGACGCCTTGGGGATGTTATCGATATCCGTCCCGAGCGAGATCTTCGGCTCACCGGCACCCCAGGTGGCGACCCACGCCGTGGGAATGCCCGCGATTCCCTCCTCCACCGTGAAGCCATTGTCACGGAGCAGGTCGACCAGGTACCGCGACGTCTCGAATTCCTGGAAGCCCAGCTCTCCGTAGCTGAAGATCTGGTCGACCATGTCGGCCGTGAAGTCGCGACGGTCCTGGATGTAGCTGACGAGTTGCGCTTTCCAGTCTTCGAGTTGGGCAGACTGGGCCGTCAGACGGTCGGGGCGACCGGCCAGCAGCGCTCCGAGGGCGAGCGCGAGACCGAGGAGCCGCCCCGGACCGCGCACGGCGGCCGGGAGAAGGATCGAATTCATCATGTCGAGCGCGGTCGGGGTGAATGGTCCGACCAAGATGCGGCTCTCCCGGTCTCTCCGCGACCGACCCTCCGCTGGCTGCACTGTTCGACGTGGAATGCAGATGCCAGCTTGCATCCATGGACAAACTGACCTCCCGGCAGCGGGCACACCTTCGGAAGCTGGCCCACCACCTCAAGCCGATCGTCATGGTTGGGAGCGATGGCGTGACCACAGCCGTGCTGAGCTCCGTGAACGAGGCGTTCAACACCCGTGAGCTGATCAAGGTGAAGCTTCAGGAATCGGCGCCGCTCCACGTGAAGGACGCAGCAGGCGAACTGTCGACCGGCGTCGACGGGGCGCACGCCGTGCAGACGATCGGCCGCACGGTCGTCCTGTACCGCCCGCATCCGGAGAACCCGGAGATTCGACTCCCGAAGGCCGACGGCTGACATGTCCCGCGCGTTCGTCAAAGAGGACGACCATCAGCAGGAGCCGGAATTCCGGCTACCCGACCCTGACTCTCCGTACTACGCGGAAGCTGCGGCGTGGGCGCTCATCCAGGGTGCGGACGAGGGAGACTCCCGGTCCGCCGAACTGGCAACCGGATACGCGTGGGGTGACCCGGCACTGATCACCCAGGTCGAGGCCATCCTCGAGGGCGCCGAAGCCGACGGCGAAGACCGCGTCGCACAGCTCGCGCGCAGATATCTGAAAGCGGCTAGACGCTAGGACGACGCAAAGGCTCAGCCGTTTCCGTCGACGACCGCTTCCGCCTCCATCTCCACGAGATAGCCCTCACCGATCAGGCCAGCACGAACCAGCGTGTTCGCGGGCTGGATGTGGCCGAATCTCGCACCGTGCGCCTTCGAAATGGCCTCGGCGTCGTCCGGATTGACGACGTAGATCCGTGTGCGCACGACGTCGTCGGGTGTACCACCCAGCGAACGGATCGCACCCTCGATCTTGTCCAGGCAGAAGTGCGCCTGCGACCCGGCGTCGTCACCACCGATCAGCCGATCGCCGTGGGTGGCGGTCGTTCCGGACACGAAGATGCGGTCTCCCTTTCTCACGGCCCGGGAGAACCCGGCCAGATCCTCCCAGACGGTGCCACTGAGAGCCCGCCTCCGGTCTCCGGGGCCCTCCTCCACCGGATACGGTGGAGGCATCTCGTCGAAGTGGTCGCTGAGGTCGCCGGCGGCGGTCAGAAACGGAGGCTTTCGATACTCGTCCCCGCAGTCACCCGGAATCGGATCGAGGGCGGCCACCGCCGCGTCGATCTCTTCACGGCTCTCCTCGTCGATGGAGAAGGCGAACAGGCCGGCGGTCTCGTCGATGTGCTCACTGCGTCCGAGGCGCGCCCCGACAATGATCCCGCCGACCGCGGGCGCGTCGAGCATGCAACGACATGCGACGTTGGCGATCGACACCTCGAGTCGGCGCGCGGCCCGAGCGAGCGCCGAGAGAAGATCCTGGTAACGGGCCCACCCACCCGCGGCGTCGATGAAGCGTTTGTACTTCATCTGGGACCATGTCTCGAGGGCGTCCAGCTCGGGCTCCGGAGCCCCCAGCCACCGCTCGCTGAAGAAGCCCCCCGCGACGGTGCCGAACGCCAGCAGCGTCACACCCCGTTCGCGACACAGCGTCGTCATGGCACCCGCGGCACGCTGGTCCAGCAGGGAGTAGCACACCTGATTGGACACGATGTCGATCCCGCAGTCGAGCAGCATCCGGAGATGCGCCGTGTCCGTGTTGGTCAGCGCCAGGTGACGGATCAGTCCCTCGTCCCGGAGATCCTGCAAGTGGAAGATGCAGTCGAGCCAGCTCGGGTCGCTGTAGCTCCACGCGTGGAACTGGAGCACATCGATCGCATCGGCCTGCATGCGGGAACGGGCGGTCTCGACCGCGGCTCGGACGTCCTGTGCCGAATGGACGCCGGGCTTCGGTACCCACTTCGTGAGGAGCTGCGCCTCCCCTGGTGACTCAGCGGAGAAGTGGCCGGCGATCAGCTCGGACGATCCGTAGTGGTCGGCCATGTCGAACGTGGTCAGTCCCGCGTCGACGTACCGCCTCATTTCCGTCGCCCCGGCAGCCGTGTCGACCGTCCCGCCGTCCCGTTCCATATCCGCGATCTGCCACAACCCCGTCAGCACACGGGAGATCTCCAGCCCTGGGGCGAGCTCGATCCGCTCCACCTTGCTCATCACGTCCTTTCTTCGATTCGGTTTCGTGTGCCGCGCGGACCGATGCCCGCACCGTCGGGCACGCTACTCCGGGGGCAACTCCGCGAAGATCGCGTTCACATCGACCCCGTCAGCCTTCAACTTCGCCACTTCGCGGAAATAGACCACGGATGCTCCCGCCATGACCGCGATCCACAGTGGCGTGGAGTGGAAGTACCAGGCCGAGAGGTCGGCAGTCAGATCCTTCCAGAGGTGCACACCGAGGAAGACAGTGAGAAGCACCACTCCCGCCAGGGCCAGGGGAGCTTGAATGGCCCGGTTCCGAACCACCGTCATGCGGGACGCGATCTCGGGATTCCGTGAAGGGAGGCTCAGAACCGTCAGACACATGACGCCGAAGTTCACCAGCATGGACGTCACGAGGATATCGACGCCCAGGAAAAAATCACCGGCGAAGTGGCTGCCGAGAATGGACGCGGACGCCATGAGGCCACTGAGCACGATCGCCACGTGAGGGGTGTGCCACGTCGGGTGCACCTTCGCGACCCCGCGCGGAAAGACCCCGTCTTCGGCCCACGCGAACATCAGGCGAGAGACGGCCAACAACATCGCCGGCAGGTCGTTGATGAGCGCGATTGCGGCGCCCGCGACGATGAGCGCGGTCCACTGCGGCTCGAGCACGTATCCGAGTAGCCCGGGGGCCGTGAGATCCTGGGTCTGCGCGCGTTCCGCGATGAACTGCCACGGGACGGTGTTGTAGACCGCCGCCGTGAAGAGGAAGTAGAAGAGCCCCACCGTCCCGATCGCGATGCCGATCGCCAGAGGAAGAGACCGCTCGGGGTTTCTCGCCTCACCTCCCGCCTGAGCGATCGAGTCGAAGCCGATAAAACTCGAGAACAGGATCGCAGACGCGGCCAGCAGTCGACTCCACGAGAATTCGGCGCTCACGTCGGGTACGGCGACGCCCTCCCGGGCCATCAGTCCCGCGGCGAAGTCGGTCTGATCGAAGAGGAATCCGGCCACGATGACGACGCCGCCCAGTACGAACATCACGAACATCAACGGCACCAGGATGCGTTCGACGTTCCCGACGCCGCGCATGTTGATGCCCACAGAGACCCAGAGAAATGCGAGCGCGAGACCCACCCGGACCGGTCCCTGATCCAGTGTCATGGCCAGCCCGTCCATCCCGAACGCAGCGACCGCATCCCGGATGAAGGGAATCATGACATACGACACGACCCCGATCGCGACCGACAGACCGAACCATTGGGAGAAGCTGGCGACGAAGCCGAGGTACGGGCTCAAGCCACGGCTCGCGAAGACGTAGCTCCCCCCTGCCCTCGGCATCGCGGACGACAGCGTCGCGTACGCCAGCGCGGCCAGGACTGCGGGGACAGCTGCGAACAGATAGGCGGGCAGCACGTACGGCCCGATCCCGGGCACGTTCCGCTGCAGCATGAAGGGGATGATGTTGATCGCCGCGCCGAGCATCGAGCAGATGCCCGTGGCAGCGAGCCCGAGGAGCCCGAGTCGACGCTCGAGCCCCGTGCTGGAATCCTGGGCCATGTGTGGGGAGGGGTCAGGTGTTGTTGATGGTCGTCGCGAGCCGCGGAAGGACGAGCAGCGCCATCGTCGCCGCGGCCATGGTACCCACAATCACCGCCAATCCGAAACGTTGCGTGGGTGGAAAGGATGACAACGCGAAGATGCCGAAGCCGGCACAGATGATCGCGGACGCACCCAGAACGGGACGTCCAATCTGACCGACGGCACTCGCCCACGGCGTTCCTGACCCGGCAGCAGCCAGCCTCCGCACCCGGATGACGAGGTGAATCATCGAGTCCGCGCCGATGGCCAGTGCAATGTTCGCCGCTGGTGACGTGATGATGTCGATCGCGATTCGGGCATGCCCGAAGGTGCCGAGGATCACGACCGGAATCGCACCGAGACAGACCCACATCGCGCCCGCGACGACGCGGGAACGGGCGACGATGAGCGCGACGCCCATGAAGAGGGCCAGGAGGCCGCCAATCCCGATACGCAGCGAAGACTCGATGAGCCGACCGAGTTGCGCCTGCAGATCGTAGAGACCCGCCACCACGTCCGCCCTCAGTCCCAGCTCCTCGACCCGGGCGGTCAGGCGGGCCATCACGCCCTCCCGCGGCTCGTCGACGGTCTCCCGCATCCTGAGAGAGTACCGCGCCTGACGTCGATCCGGCGTCACGAAGCCGAGCGCAACTCCGCCCAGGGCGTCGGAGGACGCGAGGTCGAGCAGCATGCCCACAGGCAGCAGCCCGGCCAGGGGGATCGTGCGGGCGTGGTCGATCAGCAGCGTGGGTGACAGCACCACCCCCACCGTCGAATCCGCTTCGAGGGCGGCCTGCAGAGCATCGAGTCGAGGGTACACGTCTCGTGACGAGACCACCTCACCCCCGGGATCCGAGACGACGATGTCGAGCGTGCTGCTGCCTCCGTCGGCGTCGACGAGCGCCAGCCCCTCCCGAAGGTCCGACCCGGGTGCGAAGTAGCTCAGGAGCCCGGGGTCGGTATCCAGACGCGGGACCCCCAACGCCAGGGCGCCGACCACCGTCAAGGCACCCCCCAGCACCACTGCCCGGGCGCCGAGGGACCCGGTGCGGGCGTCTTCCCTCACGGGTCGTGGGAGACGCGCCCACCGTCCCAGAACCGCGGGATAGACCAGGTAGGCCGAGGCGAGCGCCGCCAGCGTACCTGCGATCCCGGCGACCCCCAGTTCCCGGAGTGGCTGTGCGGTCGCGATCAGAAGACTCGCGAACCCCAGGAAGGTCGTCGTCATGCTCCAGAAGGAACCCTCCCACGTATCGCCCAACGCCTCCACGATGCGAACGGAGCGATCCTCACCGTCAGCCCGCCTCCAGTTCGCCGTCAGGAACACGACGTGCGACAGGGTGAGTACGAAGACGATCGTGACGAGATTGGCCGTGAGCAGACCGATCCCCACGCCGAACGCCTGCACGATCAGGAGCGTCGCGGACACAGAGACGAGACATGTCGCCAACGTGCCCGCGACGATCGCAGCATCCCGATACACGACCCCGATCAACAGGGCGAAGACGAGGACTGCAGCCGCGCTGAAAACGACGAGGTCCCGATAGAGACTTCGCCGGATCAACTCGACGATGGCGGGCACCCCGGAGACGACGACGTCCAGCGACGCCGACTCGTGCCGCCCGACCACGTCCTCGACGCGCGGAAGCAGGACTTCGGGGTCCGTATCGTCGACCTGAAGTACGATGTTGGTCACATCAGGGTCGGGTGTCAGCAGAATCCTGCCAAAGAGCGGGCTGTTCGACGGGTCGTCCGTCGCGACGCTGAAGCCTCCGTCGACCCCGTCGATGGCCAGGAGATCATTCGTGAGCCGGACGATCCCGTCCCGATACACGCCCATGTCTCCTCCTCGGTCCGACACACGGAGAATGAGCTGCGCACCGGCCGGGAACACGTCGGCGACCTGGCGCGAGGCCTGCATCTGCGGGTCGTCTTCAGCGAAGAAGAAATCACCCTGCACACGGGGCGAGAGATCGACGAACGTGACGACCGCAGCGATCCCGAGGGCCGCGAGGCCGAGGGCCAGCCATCCCGCCCACGCGGAGGTCCAGAGCTTGAGCAGAGCTCGGTCAGGCCAGAGCGGGAAGACGACCGACCCTTTCCGTCATCGGATACCCGCCAGGATCTGGTCGAACGTTCCGATCGCGATCGCGACCGCCAGCTCCTCCAGCACCTCCCCCTCGATCATGCGCATCTGATCCGCGATCACCGTCGGGTCGAAGAAGGCCGCCCGGTTCGCCGGCAGATCGAGCTGAGCCGGGTCGCCATCGAACTCGCCCCGCATGAACGGCCCGCTCCGTGTCGACGAGGAAGTGAACCGGTTCACCTCCCGGCCCGACGTATCGACGAGAATGATGTCGGACTCCACGTGATACGTGAGCGTGCCCTCCAGCGTGAAGTACGGCACGGTGTCCATGACCGTGGTGCGGCGGGCACCCTGCCGTACGTTTCGCTGGATCACCGCCTGATATTCGTCGCGATCGACGTCCTCCTCCACGACGTCGATACCGGACAGACGGATCATGACCCCGAGATCCGCACCGACGAGCTCGAGCGCCCGACCGACGAGGAGGGGTGATTGGGTCGCCTGACCACGGAGCAGGCCCCGCAGCTCCGTGCGGAGAATGACTGGATCGGCCATCTCCACGAAGAGCGGAGGGCGCGTCCAGTGGTCGAGGTTCAGATCGTTGTCGAGCGCGACCTCGAACTCACCACCCAGCCAGTCACGGACGCCGGGATCCGCGGTGACCGGAACGACCGCGACGATGATCGTTCCTGCCTCCAGCGCAGCCTCCTGAACGTCGCGCACCGCCAGTACCGTCTCACGGGCGGGTGAACTCCGGACCTCGAGCGAGCGCTGCGCCAGGTCGTATGCCGCGCGCGGCCGCTGGTCCTCCAGTTCGACGCCGGCCCACTCGAGCAGGACGCGAGTCTCCGCGTCATACGACGCCTCGACCTGACTCCGGGATGGCAGAAGGTCACCGCGAGCGCCCTGATAGAGGGTGAGCGCCTCTTCCCATCGACCGTCCTGAGCGGCCCGATCGCCTTCGAACATCTGCCAGTCGATCGCCGTGTTGAAGATGGCGCGCCGGATGTCTGAATAGTCGGATGGCAACGGGAGGCGTTCTCCGACCTGGCGGACGCGGGCCAGCATCTGATCGATGGTCCGGTACCGAGCGGCCGCTGCGACCGGATCGCCGCGACGCTCGAGGTCGTCGGCCTCGTCCATCGCGATCATGACCGCCGAATCGCCGGCCGCCATCATGTTCTCCCGAGCGCCGACGATCTCGGAGTCCTTCTCTATCGCTTCGGCGTAGCGATAGACCGCCTCCACGTAACGGCCCTGCGACTGGAGTGCGAGGCCTTCGTTCAGTCGGTCCTCGGCCGAAGCGCACGCCGAGATGACGAGCAGCGTGAGAGGGAGGAAGGTTCGGGAACGCACAGACTGCATCGTCGGATCCTGGTTCTGGATCGGCTCAACGGCCTCCAAGATAGTCCGCACTCCACCCGGAGTCAGTATTCCTCTTGTTGGCCCGCGGCCCGCCGCCCAGCTTGCCCACCCCCGATCCGAAAACCCGGAGGACATGTTGGCTCAGCCTCGGTGGCCCCACCTCGCTGCACTCCTGCTCTTCGTCAGCCTCACGCCACTCGCCGCGCAGGAGCAGTTCGGCTCCTATCCCGCGGCTCGCATGGGTGGGATGTACATGCACAACTTCTACCTGCCACCCGCGGTGAGCTCCGCGCCGTGGGCACCCGCATGGGCACCCGACGGCGAGAGCGTGGTCGTCTCGATGCACGGCTCCATCTGGACCGTGGACGTCGACAGTGGCCTGGCGGTCGAACTCGTGAGCGGCCCGAAGTACTACTCGTCCCCGAGCTACTCGCCCGACGGACGATGGCTGATCTACACCGCGGACGATCACGGACGTTCGATCGGGCTGGAGGTCCTCGACCTGGAGACGGGTGAAACACACCCACTCACGAACGGGGAGGAGATCCACGTCGACCCGTCATTCAGCCCGGACGGGACTCGAGTGGCATACGTATCTACCGAGCCGACCGGATACTTCAACGTATTCGTCCGGGGCTTCGCGGACGGGGCGTGGACGGGTGAGGCTGTCGCCGTCACCTCGGACAACAGCTACGGGAAGGACCGGCTCTACTTCGGTTCGGAGGACATCCACATCAACCCGTCGTGGTTCCCGAACAGCGAGGAACTCCTCCTCGTGTCGAATCGCGACGTGGCTCTCGGGAGTGGAAACGTGTTCCGTGTCCCGGCCCGAGCCGGTGGATTCGAGGATCGGGTCCAGGTCCTCGCGGAGCAGACCCTCTATCGAACGCAGCCCGACGTCTCGATCGACGGGCAGCGGTTCATCTTCTCTTCGACACGGGGCACCGCGGACCAGTTCAACAACCTCTACGTGCAGCCCACGGTCGGTGGTGAGCCGTACAAGATGACCTTCTTTCAGCATGATGCCTTCCACCCGCGCTGGTCACCGGACGGCGAGTGGATCGCGTTCATCGACAACGACGGAGTCAACGGTCTGCCGCGTCTGCGTCTACTCGAGACGTATGGGGGGCGCCTGATGGACGTGGAGATTACAGGACGCCGGTGGCTGAACCCGACGGGTCGGCTCAGCGTGACGACCCTCGGTTCGGATGGGCGCCCGACCGGAACGCGCGTTCACCTGATCGCCTCGGATGGGAAGTCGTACGCACCCGCCGACCAGTACGCCCGTATGCCGGAACGTGCACGGGTCAGTGCATTTCACCACGAGGGCTCGTTCGAGGTCGAGCTCCCCATCGGGGACGCACGGCTGGTCGTCGTGAAAGGCTTCGAGCACGCCCCTGTCGAACGAACCGTGACGATCGAGGAGGGCGCGACGACGGAGCTGACCGTGCAGATGGAACAAGTCATCGACATGGCATCCAGGGGCTGGTACAACGGCTCCACCCACGTGCACGCGAACTACGGAGGGAACCTGCACAACTCCCTCGAGAACATGATGATGATGTCCGAGGCCGAGGATCAGGACATCGTGCTCGAACAGATCGCGAACAAGGACAATCGCATTCTCGACTACCAGTTCTTCGTCCCCGGCGGTGGCGAGCACCCGCTGTCGACGGACGACATGGTCCTGGTCGTGGGACAGGAGTACCGCCCACCGTTCTATGGGCACGTCTTCATGTTCGGCATGGAGGAGCACCTCATCTCACCCTTCACCACGGGATACGAGGGCACGGGGATCGAGAGCCTGTATCCGTCGAACACCGACATGTTCAGGAAGGCCAAGCGACAGGGTGCCTGGACCGGTTACGTCCATTCGTTCTTCAATGGGGACCCGCTGGAGGGCAATCTCGGCGCCGCCAAGGGCTTCATTGTTGACGCAGCACTGATGACGGCCGACGCCGTGGAGTGGTCGACGTCACAGGACGGATGGCCGCCGCTGTACGCCGTGTGGTCGAACGGACTGAGAGCGGCGCTGGTGGGTGGAGAGGACTCGATCAGCAACCTGCACATCACCCCGCTCGTGGGCTCGGTCCGCACGTACGTACACATCCCCGACGACGAACTCACCATGCACGGGTGGCTCGAAGGTATGAGGAACGGACACGCGTTCATGTCGAACGGGCCCCTCGTCGAATTCGACATCGACGGCCGGATTCCGGGAGAGACCGTCCCGATCTCAGCCGGTGACAACATCGTCGCGTCGCTCGAGGTCACCTCCATCACACCGCTCGAACGGGCCGAGGTGGTCTTCAACGGTGAGGTCATCGCGTCGATCCCCTTCACCGGCGAGCGGACGAGTCTCTCGTTCGAGCGCTCCTTCCGCCCGAGCGAGTCGGGTTGGTACCACGTTCGAGTGAACGGGGCACGGGGCGAGAGCTTCCCGATGGACATCCCGTGGGTGCAGGCGGCAACCAACCCCGTCTGGGTGGAGGTAGACGGTGCTCCGGTGCGATCCGTCGAGGCGGCCGACTACGCGCTCGCATGGATCGACAAGCTTCAGGAGATGGCCGAAGAATGGCCGTACTGGAGGTCGGACGCCGAAAAGGTGCACGTGTACGGTCAATTCGATGAAGCGCGGGACGTGTACCGGACCCGGCGTGCCGAGGCGGAGGGTCGGTGACCGGCGACACCTGACCCACCGACCCGGCTCCACCAGAGACCGGCGGTCACAAGATCGGAGGGCAGGGCCGCGTTCGACGGCCCTGCCCTTCCCACATCAGCCGAAGATCGCGCCCAGGGTGCCGAAGACGACGCTCGACGCGAGGCCCACAGCGCCCATGACCATCCCGATGACGAGATTCATCGCGCTCAGCGCGAGGCTTCCCCAGAACGCTGATCCGAAGCCGTCCACGTCGAAGCCGTCCACGAACGCCGCGGCGGTCATCAACACGACGGCGTTGATGACGAGAAGGAAGAGCCCGAACGTCAGGAACGTGATCGGTAGCGAAATGAGCATCAGCACCTTGCCAAGCGTCATCTGAGCGAGCCCCAGCACGATCGCCCCGAAGATCGCTGCCTTGGCGTCGCGGACTTCCATACCGCTGACCAGCTGACCGACGATCCAGAGCAGGACCGCATTGACCGCAACGTGAATCAGGATGCCTGTCATCCTCTCTCTTCCTCCCCACATCGTGTGCGTCGAGACTTCCCTATCATCCTTGACGGGAAACAGAGCCAAAACGTTTCCACGGACCCCTGAACTGCCTCGCGCCCACCATCCCGCCATGCGCACTCGCATCCGCCGCTCGATCACCGTCGCCGCCCTGGTCCCCGTCCTCGTCGCATCGACGTGTGATGACGAAGTCACCCGCCTGACGAGTCCCGTAGAGTGGTACGAGGTCACGACGCCCCTCGGCGTCCTCGACGTCGCCGTCGTCCCCCCGACGGAGCTGGGGACGAGGGGTCATCCGGTGCTTCTCGCACTGCCCTGGGGTTCGGGCGCTGCCGACCTCACCGAGTCGTTCGTCCGCAGTTACTGGGCCGAGGCGCCCGCGGCCAGCGGCTACTACGTGGTGGCCCCCGCCGTCTATGGACCGAGTCTGGAAGCCGATGCCAAGCAGATCCTGCCGGCTCTGCTCGAATGGGCCGGGTCGACCCTCGGCGCCGATACGGAAACCGTTGCCCTCGTCGGGGCATCGAACGGCGGGCGGGGGGCGTTCTTCGCCGCGCTGGCTGACCCGACCCGATTCGATGCAATGCTGGTCCTGCCCGGGATGTACGTTGGAGACGCGGCAAACCTCGCTCCCATGACAGAGATCCCGATCCGGATGATCGTCGGCGAGTTCGACACGACGTGGGTGGAGGCTACGCTCGCGACTCGGGACGCGCTGGAGTCCGTCGGGATCGTACCCACGGTGGACATCGCCGACGCGCAGGGACACGTCATGAACCTGCTTGGTGACCAGCTGGTCGATTGGCTCGACGAGGCGATCGGGCGCTAGATCGACCTCGACCGGACCCCTCGCGTCAGGCCGGGCCTCCTACGAGTCGACCTCGTCCCCGCGCTCGTTCGGTTCATCCGTGATCAGCTGCGCATCCCGATCGTTCGAGCGGATCGCCGCCTCGAGGCACGCATGGCTCAGCTCCTCTCGGTCCGTAATCGCGTCCGGTGACGGTTCACCACCCGTCCACCGCCGGACGTCCCCCGCCCGGTTCGGAAAACCGAGCATGTCGAGGGCGTCCGCTGCTGCCTCCACGAACTCCGAATGGGCACTCAGACGCGCCATCTCGAAGACCTGGGTCGCGGCCCGCGCATGGAAGCCCCCTTCCTTGGACGCGCTCGCGTAGTCACGCAGATGCAGGAGCGCCATCGCCTGATGCTGCGCCGCGAGGTCCAGCCACGTGAGAGTGCAGAGCGTCCGTATCGCCGCTGGCCGCACCCGGATGATCTTGTTCGCGACCCCGCGGGCCAGTTCCCGCTGCTCCTCCTCCAGGAACGCGTCGATCGCCTGGCCGTAGTACGCGACGGCTCGGTCCCCCTGGCCAACCTTGAGCGCCAGGTCACCCGCCTTGTTGAAGGCCGTGCCGACGTACCCGGGGCTGGCACGTTCCGCCTCCTGCTCGAGCCGAGCGAGTTCGACCTCGACGTCGTGCGGAGCGTTCCCCGAGTCCGAGCCCCCGAATAAGCGAGAGAGGAACGACATCGAGTCGTCAGTCGATGACTTCGAAGAGCTCGATCTCGAAGATGAGCGTCTGGTTCGGACCGATCGCACCGCCTGACCCGTTCGGACCATACGCGATCTCCGACGGAATCCAGACTCGGATGTGGCCGCCCTCGCTCAGGAGCAGAAGTGCCTCCGTGAACCCCGGAATGAGTCGGCCCGGAGCGCTCGAGAAGACCACCGGTTCGCCGTCGTACGAGGAATCGAACTCCGTCCCGTCGATCAGCGAGCCCCGGTAGTGCAGACGGACGTCCTCGCCACCGGCCGGAGATGCTCCGTCACCTTCGCGCAGCATCTCGTACTGAAGACCGCTCTCGGAGGTCATGACACCCTCACGCGCGCCGTTCTCGGCCAGGAACGCCTCCCCTTCCGCGAGGTTGTCCTCCGCCTGACGGGCCCGCTCCGCCATGGCGGCAGCTTCGATCTCCTGGCCGAACTGCTGCAGCACGGCCTGGAGTTCGGCCCGGTCGAGGTCCGGCTCGCTGCCCTGCAGGGCGTCTTCGATTCCCCGCATGAACGCAGGCCGATCGAGCCGGTCAGCCGCGTCGGCCAGCTGCTGGCCAACGTTCAGGCCGATGCCGTAGCTGGCCTTCTGGTCGTTGGAGTCGAGCGCCGCGTTCTCGAACGAAGCGGACCGGCTGTCCGGCGTCGAGCACGCACCCAGCGCGATGGAGACGCCGAGCAGCGCCGCACCCATACGAACGGTCATCGGGAAATCCTTGGAAGGGTCGATTCTTGAGGCCCACGAAGCTAACCCGAGCCGCCCCTTCAGCCCAACGCCGACGCCTGTCCAGATGAGGAGTCGCACCGCAAGTTGTCCGACCTGACTCATCGGTTCGAATCGTCGGAGAGTGCTCGATGTTGAAGATGCTGCTGCGGGTCGGCCTGGTCGCCGGCCTGATCGTTCCTGCCCTTCCCTCCGTTGCGCTCGGCCAGACGGCCGATCCGCAGGCGGTCCTCGCGGACAAGAACTTCGTCGCGCCCACGGGTGACATCGCGGACATGGTGCTGGCGCCCCGGTACCTGAACGTGACCCTGACCGATATCAGCCCGAATAAGGAATGGTTCATCCACGAGATCGGCGACGGCCCGGTCACGATGGACCGGTTCTCCAAGGACTTCGACGAGCTGGGCGGTGTCTTCATCGACTACGGGGCCAACCGGCACCGCAACCTGACGATCCGGTCGAACGTGGGGATCCACGTGATCTCCGCGGCGGATGGATCGATCACGGCTGTCGACATTCCGAACGGCGCACGCATCTCCAATACGACGTGGTCCCCGGACGGAAGCCGTCTCGCCTTCTACGTGCACACGGACGACGAGACCCACATCTACGTCGCGGATCCCGCGGATGGCGACAGCCGCCGCGTCACGCGGCGACCGGTGCTGGCCACGATGGTTCAGGGCTTCGAATGGACGAGTGACGGCCAGGAGATCGCCACGATTCTCGTCCCGGACGATCGAAGTGCGCGCCCCCTCCCTTCCCGGATCCCCACGGGTCCGCAGGTCAAGCAGACGGAGGAAGGCGAGAACATGCTTCGTACGTACGCCAGCCTCATGGCGACGCCGTACGATGAAGAGCTTCTCGAATGGCACGCGACCGGTCAGCTCGCTGTGATCGATGTCGAGGACCGCGACGTCACGGAGATCGGCACCCCGGCGATGATCACGTCGTTCGACTTCTCGCCGACGGGCCAGCACGCCCGGGTCGAGACCATGAAGAAACCGTTCAGCTACGTCGTCCCTGTCCGATCCTTCGGCCACCTCGAGCAGGTCTGGGACCGCAGCGGTACGATGCTCGTCCAGCTGGCCGACGAGGATACGCAGACCGGACTCGACGGAAACCTGCCGACTGCGCCGGGCGTAGGCGGTGAGTCCGACGAGCCCGATCGCCGAAATCTGGCCTGGCGTGCCGACGGCGCGGGTCTGACGTTCCTTCAGGAGGAGCCCGCACCTGAGGCCGAGGACGAAGAGGAGGCAGACGACGACGACGGGGGCCGGCGTCCCGACCGTGTCATGCTGTGGGCGCCACCGTTCAACGACGCTTCCCTGTCCGTCGTGTACGAAACATCCTCCCGGATGTCCGCTCACCGGTTCAATGGCGACCACTCGATGCTCTTCGTCACCGAGCGGCCGAGGAACGGCAACGGCCGGAACGGCGCGGGTGGAACCATCAGAGAATACGCCGTCGACCTCTCCGACACCGGGACGTCGTACACCCTCGTCGAATACGAGTCAGACGACTTCTACGGCAACCCCGGGTCGCTCATCAACGAGGGAGGCCGGGTCCCGGCGAACAACCGTTTCGGTGGTGGAGGCAGCGAGGCCCAGGTCGTCGAGACGTCCGCGGACGGCTCCGCAGTCTTCCTGTACGGCAGCGAGTACAACGAAGATCCGATGCTTGAGAGCCCGAAGAATTTCATCGATCGGGTCGGCATCCGGTCGGGAGAGAAGACGCGGATCTACGAGGCCGGTAATGACGGTGAGTACAATCGGGTCGTCTCCGTCCTCGATGTCGATGAGGGGTCCTTCGTCGTATCGCGCGAGTCCCCGACGGAGATCGCGCAGTCGTATCGAGTCGAGAGCGGTGGAATGACACAGCTCACGAGCAACGTCGATTACACGCCGCAGATGACGAACGCCCCACGGCAGCGCTTCACCGTCGAGCGCCCGGACGGCTTCCGCTTCCTGGTCAACGTCACACTGCCCCCCGGCTACCAGGAGGGCACGCGTCTTCCGGCGATGTTCTGGTTCTACCCGCGGGAGTACACCGATCAGGAGAGCTACGACGAGCGTGGGCGCACCTACAACAAGGACGCGTTCCCGAACTTCGGGACCCGCTCCATGCAGTATCTGGTGCAGCTGGGCTACGCCGTGGTCGAGCCCGATGCTCCGATCGTCGGGAAGGCCGGCCAGATGAACAACAACTACGAGCACGACCTCCGCAACAACCTGGCGGCCGTGATCGACGAACTCGACCGGCGCGAGCTGATCGACCGTCAGAAGCTCGGGATCGGGGGCCACTCGTACGGCTCCTTCTCCACGGCCAACGCCATGGTCCACACGCCCTTCTTCAAAGCGGGCATCGCCGGAGACGGCAACTTCAACCGCACCCTTACGCCGCTCATGTTCCAGAGCGAGCGCCGCATCTTCTGGGACGCGAAAGACGTGTACACCTCGATGTCACCCTTCTTCCACGCCAACAACATGACGGGCGCCCTGCTCATCTATCACGGCATGATGGATCAGAATGTCGGCACCGCGCTCGATCATGCGCCGCGCATGTTCCACGCCCTCAACGGACTCGGGAAGGACGCATCCATGTACCTCTACCCGTACGAGGATCATGGACCGGCGAGCCGCCGGACGCTTCTCGATCTCTGGGGTCGCTGGACGGCGTGGCTTGATGTCCATCTCAGGGATGGTGGAGACACGCCGGTCACGGAGTAGCTGGATCACGATCGAGGCGGTAATCCGCCCGATCGAAGCTGCTCAACGCACGACCGCGCGGGCGGGGCCTTCGGGCTCCGCCCGTTCGTGCGTTCCGTGGTCCGACGCAACCATTTCGGCGCCGGTCTCGTCATACAGAGTAACGAGCAGGTCGCCGTCCCGTGACTCACGCGGCGGGCTCGCTCGCGCGGCCTAGGGAAGCCGCGACGATCACCGAACAGGGGGCGAGGATGATGGAGCACGAACCAGAGTTTCACGAGGATGCCAAGAACCTTTCGGTCGTGACGGGTTCGGCGATCCTCGCAGGCCTCATCACCGTGGGGTTGCTCGCCAACGCGCCGATGGTAGCGCCCGAAACCACGGTCGTTCGCGAGATCAGGCCGGTCGTCGTTGAAGAAACCCGTGCCCCACTGAGCGGGATCAACCGAATCTACGGGACCGTCACGACCGTCCACGGCGGAGCATTCACCGGATACATCCGGTGGGACCGGAACGAGGGCTCCTGGACCGATCTGCTCGATGCGACCAAGCCTCGGGATCAGGGTGGCTCGAGCGTTTCGGGAATCCGCTTCGGCCATGTCGACCGCATCGACGTCACTGGTCGAAGCTCGGCACTCCTGACACTCCGCAACGGGGAGCAAGTAGAACTCACGGCGAGCGCGAGTGACCTGGGTACCGGCCTTCGAGCGCTCCGGGTGGACGAAGGTGACGGCCACGTCGCTGAGTTCGAGTGGCGAGACCTCCAATCCGTCGACTTCGAAGCACCGGGCGCCACCGCCCCATCCGAGGTCCGGATGCACGGGACGGTCACGACGCGTGACGGGATGGACTTCACCGGATACGTGACGTGGGACGTCGATGAGATCTACTCGACCGACATCCTCGACGGAGACCTCGCCGGCCGACGGCTTAGGATCCCGTTCGGCGACCTCCGGTCCATCGAACGCCACAGCGCCGGGGGCTCTCTTGTGACACTCAAGACGGGTGAGCAGGTCGTCCTCGAAGGCACCAACGACGTCGACTCGAGCATCAGCGGCATCGAGGTGTCCGACGCGACGCTCGGTGCGGTGAAGCTGGGCTGGAACGACTTCGATCACGTCCGCTTCTTCGAAGCCGAGGACGAGATTGCCGCCGCGCGGTTCGACGGTGGTGCCCCGATTCGCGGCACGGTCTACACCGAGGGCGGCGAGGCCTACGACGGTCAGATCACGTGGGACGCCGATGAGACACACACGTGGGAGATCCTCAACGGTGACATCCGGGACATCGAGTTCCACGTCGAGTTCGGCAACATCGAGCAGATCGAAAAGACCAGCCGGGGCGCGCTTGTCGCGCTGCGCGATGGCCGCGCATTCGAGCTCACCGGTTCAAACGACGTGGACCGCGGGAACCGCGGGATCGTGATTCGGACCGACGGCCGCGACTTCGAAGTCGACTGGCGGGACTTCGTGCGAGTCGAGTTCTCACGCTGAGCCGAGACTCCCGTCACTGCAGGTAACGCCCCGCCCGGTCTACCGGGTGGGGTTTTCGTTTGGTGCCGGGTCGCGCAGAATGGCGTCTGAATCCGCGTTCAGCCCCGAGTCTCTCATGACCCACCGACACTCATATCGCTTCGCCCCGACCGCGCTCGTGCTCGTCGCCTGTGCCACTTCGCCGACATCGGCTTTCGCTCAGGTCGACCCGGCGATCGCTGCACGCGTCGACGACATCTTCGCGCAGTGGAGCACCGACACGTCTCCGGGCTGTGCGGTGGGGGTGACACAGAACGGAGAGACGCTTCTCGAGCGCGCCTACGGAATGGCCGACCTCGAATGGGGCATCCCGAACACGCCCGAGACGATCTTCGAAGGGGGGTCCGTATCGAAGCAGTTCACCGCGGCGGCTGTGAACCTGCTCGTGCTCGACGGAACACTCTCCCTGGACGATGACGTTCGACGGTGGGTTCCCGAGCTCCCGGACTACGGTCACACGATCACGCTCCACCACCTGATGACCCATACCAGCGGACTGCGCGACTGGGGCAGCGTGGCATCCATCTCGGGCTGGGGGCGCGAGAACCGGGCCCACGATCACGACGACGTCGTGGATATCCTGAGCCGCCAGACCCGGCTCAACTTCGAACCGGGACTCGAATACTCGTACAGCAATTCCGGATACAATCTGCTCGCCGTCGTCGTGGATCGGGCGAGCGGTGAGTCGTTCGCGGACTTCTCGAAGACGCGGCTTTTCGAGCCGGCGGGCATGACCGACACCCAGTGGCGTGACAGCCACCGGCGCATCATCCGTGGACGCTCCTCCGCATACAACCGCACGGAGGAGGGATGGGAGATCAACCGGCCCGTCGAGTACGTTCACGGCAACGGCGGAATCCTGACCACCGTGCGTGATCTGGGCACGTGGAATCAGGTCCTCACCACGGGAGGGCCGTGGGGGCCGGAGTTTCTCGCACTCATGCACAAGCCCGGCGTCTTGAACGACGGCTCCGAGATCAACTACGCGGGCGGGCTCATGCTGTCTCCCCTCGACAACGTGCAGGCCGTGACCCATACGGGTTCGACCGCCGGCTACCGCGCCTATCTGGCTCGCTTCCCCGAGCAGGGCATCTCGGTCGCCATGCTGTGTAACGCGTCGAACGTCTCCACGGGCGGAAACGGCAACCGGATCGCGCGCGCGTTCCTCGGCGATGCGGTTCGGGAGGACGGGGCGCCGGATTACCGAACCGAATCCGAGGGGTTCGACCTCGAACCGTTCGTCGGCCTGTACCGTGAGCCGCTCACCGGTGGGCCTCTCGAGATCACACTCCGTGACGGCGTGCTCTACGAGCGCTCCACACCACTCCTGCCCCTCTCCGGGTCGGAATTTCAGGTCGGCAACGGCGACCGTCGGTACGTGTTCGATCGCTACGGCAGCACCGTCATCGGTTTTCGGGTCGAAGATTGGCAGTACTCCGATCGGCGATACGAGCGGGTCACCGCATGGGCCCCGAGCCCGACCGAACTGAGTGCCTTCGAAGGTGAGTACCGGAGTGAGGACGCGGAGACCACGTACCGGGTCACGGCGACAGAGCGCGGCCTCGAACTCTGGCAGCGCCCGAACAACACGTTCGATATGAGTCCCGTGTACGACGACGGCTTCCGGTCCGGCGGGCGCATCGTGCGCTTCCTGCGCGACGGCGCAGGCCGCGTG
The DNA here is from genome assembly GCA_964492085.1 of uncultured Gemmatimonadaceae bacterium. GTDB lineage: Bacteria > Gemmatimonadota > Gemmatimonadetes > Longimicrobiales > Gaopeijiaceae > UBA2589. Next base: position 24,942 of record CAZBHZ010000012.1, read on the forward strand.
ACCGAGCTCTCGCTGAGCATCGGACGGGTCTACGACATGCGATTCCAGAGGCTGCCCCGATGAAATCCCACGCATTGGTTCCCGTCGCGTCCCTGGCCGTGGCGCTCGCATTCTCGTCGCTCGCCGATCCCGCTCTCCTCGCGGGCCAGGAGACCGTTCGGCTGTCTCTGGAGCACTACATGGATCTGGAGAGTGTGGCCGGCCCGCAGATCGCTCCGGACGGGTCCCGGATCGTCTACACGAGAAACTGGTTCGACATGGTGAACGACCGACGGGAGTCGTCGGTCTGGATCATGGACAGCGACGGCTCGCGGAACCGCCACCTGCTCGACGGAGGTAGCGTACAGTGGTCTCCGGACGGAACCCGCATTCTCTTCACCGCCCCCGGTGAGCCGGGTGGATCTCAGATCCACGTTCGCTGGATGGACGCGGAGGGCGCCACCTCACAGATCACCCGTCTCGCGAACAGTCCGGGCAACGTTCGCTGGTCCCCCGACGGCAACTGGATCGCCTTCACCAGCCGGGTCGACGATCGTGCGGACTTCGCAGGGGTGATCCTGCCCGATCGACCGGACGGCGCTCAATGGACCGCTGGTCCCAAGATCGTCGAACGGGCCGGGTACAAGCGCGACCGCTCCGGATACGTCGACACGGGCTGGACCCATCTCTTCGTCGTCCCGGCCGAAGGCGGAACCCCCCGTCAACTGACCACCGGTGACTGGAATCACAACGGGGTCGCGTGGAGCCCGGACGGGACCGAGATCTACTTCACGTCATACCGGACCAACGATTGGGACGCCCCGGAGAACTGGCAGGAATCCGACGTTTATTCGGTGCAGGTCACGAGTGGTTCCGTGCGGCGCCTGACCGACAAGCGCGGCGCTGACGGCTCCCCCGTACCGTCTCCCGACGGTTCGCTCATCGCCTACATCTCGGGCGACGAGCACGATGACACATACCGCAACTCGCGCATCCACGTCATGAATCGGGACGGCTCGGGTCAGCGGAGCATCTCCGGCGACTACGATCGACAGTCGGGCGGACTCGTGTGGGCGCCCGACGGGGGTGGTCTCTACTTCAGTGTCTCGCGTGAGGGGTACCGGAGCCTCCATTTCGCTTCGGTCAACGGGGGTGTGCAGCAGCTCACCGAGGGCAGGCGCCTCATCACACTCTCGTCTCTTTCGGAGAATGGGATGGCAGTCGGCACGATCTCGAGTGCCTACGAGCCCGGTGATCTGTACCGATGGAGCCTCGACGACCCTGAGGATCCGATGCGACTCACGAACGTCAACGCGGACATCATGCACAACGTGACGCTCGGCGAGGTCGAAGAGGTCTGGTATCGTTCTGATCCGTTTGATATCCAGGGCTGGATCGTGAAGCCCCCGGACTTCGACCCTGAGCGCCAGTACCCTCTGATGCTCGCCATCCATGGTGGGCCGCACAGCATGTACAACGGGGGGTTCAACTTCGCCTTCCAGGAACACGCGGCGAACGACTACGTCGTCCTCTACACGAACCCCCGCGGATCGACGGGATACGGCACCGAATTCGCCAATGCCATCCAGCACGATTATCCCGGCGTCGATATGCAGGACCTGATGCGCGGTGTCGACTACATGCTGGAGACGGGATACATCGACCGGGAGAACCTTTTCGTCTACGGCTGCTCGGGAGGCGGAATCCTGACCACATACATCGTCGGCAACACCGACCGCTTCACCGCAGCTTCCGCGAACTGCCCGATCGTGAACTGGATGTCGGCCATGGGTACATCCGACGCCATCAGCTACACACGAACCTTCGAGGTCCCCTTCTGGGAAGATCCGGCCGAATGGATCGATCGGTCGTCGATCTTCTACGTGGGTAACGTGACGACGCCGACGATGCTCATGACCGGCGAACTGGATCTCCGCACGCCGATGGGGCAGACCGAGGAGTACTACCAGGCGCTCCAGTATGTCGGCGTACCGACGGTCATGGTCCGCTTCCAGGGAGAGTGGCACGGAACGGGGTCGAGGCCCTCGAACTTCATGAGGACACAGCTGTATTTGCGGAAATGGTGGGAGAAGTGGGGCACGCACGACGATCGCCTCGTGAGTTGATGTACGCAGAGCCCTCCGAAGAATCAGATGGCGTGGTCCACGGCCCGGACCGATCTTCGACGCCTCTGCGGTGTATTGCCTCGCACCGGCCTTTTGATAGAGTTGTGCCGGCTACGTAACCGATTCGTGACTGCTTTGAATCCGACATCGATCCAGATCAGCCCAGCGGAGCGCCTGCGCGGTATCCTCCCCGACGTCGAGATCGCGGCGATTGCCCCGATCATCGAGGAAATCGAGGAGCTGAAGGTCCGTCGTAAGGCAGCCATTTTGGCACACAACTACATGACGCCGGACATCTTCCACGGCGTGTCCGACCTCAAGGGTGACTCTCTCGCGCTCGCCCGGATGGCTGCCGAAACCGAGGCCGAGGTCATTGTGATGGCGGGCGTCCATTTCATGGCAGAGACGGCGAAGATCGTGAATGAGGAGAAGACGGTTCTCATTCCCGATTTGAAGGCAGGTTGCTCACTCGCAGATGCGATCACGGGCGCCGACGTGCGGCTTCTCAAGGAGCGGTACCCGGGCGTCCCCGTCGTCACCTATGTGAACACGTCCGCCGAGGTGAAAGCCGAATCCGACATCTGCTGCACCTCCGGCAATGCAGTCCAGGTCGTCGAGTCCCTTGGCGTCGACCGTGTCATCTTCCTCCCGGACCAGTACCTCGGACGATGGGTCGCCACCCAGACGGACGTCGAAATCATCCTCTGGGAGGGTGCGTGCGAGGTTCACGAGCGGTTCACCGCGGAGGAGCTGCGAGGATACCGTGCGCTCAATCCCGGCATCCAGATCATCGCGCATCCCGAGTGCCCCCCCGACGTGCTCGACGAGGCCGATTTCGTCGGATCGACGGCCGGCATGATCAACTGGGTCAAGTCCGAACGTCCCCGTCAGGTCGTGATGGTCACCGAATGCTCGATGAGCGACAACGTCGCGGCCGAGTCGCCCTCGACCGAGTTCGTGCGCCCGTGCAACCTCTGCCCGCACATGAAGCGCATCACGCTCGAAAACATCCGAGACGCGCTGCGCGACATGAAGCACGAGGTGACGATCGATCCGACGATTGCCGAACGGGCACGGACGTCCGTCGAGCGCATGCTCGCGGTCCAGGTCTGACTCGACCGACACCCGGTCGACGCTGACCCCAACCGCACACGACCATCGACCTCGACGGCTTCCTCTCCGCGGCGCTGACCGAAGATCTCGGCGAACGCGGTGACGTCACCTCTGACGCGACCATCCCCGAAGACGCCGAGGTCACGGCACACCTCGTCGCTCGAGAGGCCGGCTGTATCGCGGGACTCGCGGTCGCTCTGCGCTGCTTCGAGCTGCTCGATGAGGACCTCGAGATCGGCGCACTCGCGCGGGACGGTGACGTCGTGCCTGCCGGCACCAGGCTGGCGACGGTTCGAGGCGATGCCCGGAGCATCCTTTCCGTGGAGCGACTCGCGCTGAACCTCCTCGGTCAGCTGAGCGGCGTAGCATCAGCTACGCGCGCCCTGGTCGATCGGATCGATGGAACCCGCGCCCGCATCATCGACACGCGCAAGACCGTGCCCCTGATGCGTGAGTTACAGAAGATGGCCGTCGTGGCGGGTGGGGGGGGCAACCATCGCATGGGGCTCTACGATCAGGTCCTGATCAAGGACAACCACATCGAGGCGGTCGGGTCGCCCGCCGAAGCAGTACGTCGCGCGCGTGTCCACGTCGGAGACGACATGACCGTGGAGGTCGAGATCGAACGACTCGAAGATCTCGAGTCCGTGATCGAGGCCGGCGCGGACGTCGTGATGCTCGACAACATGGCACCCGACGTCATGCGTCAGGCCGTGGAGCGGGCTAATGGGAGGGTTCTTCTGGAGGCCTCCGGCGGGATTACGCATCAGACCATCAGGGCCGTAGCCGAGTCCGGCGTGGACCTGATATCGGTAGGAGCCCTCACGCATTCGTCCCCGTCGCTCGACGTGGCACTCGACTTCGAAAGCTGAGCCCCGGTACGCACGTCGGTGCGTTGTAGGGCGGTCGGAGCCCGCGTAGCTTCACCGCCCACTGTCCCGCAGCTCTTCGGAAGGATGTTTCGTATGACGGGTTCGCCGTGTCTTTCGGCCTCGCGCCTCCGTCTTCCTGTGCCCGGCGTCCTGCTGATGGCCGCCGTCGTCGCACTCGTCACCACGCCGACGAGCCTCAACGCCCAGGTAGCCGACACGAGCGCCGACCTCGCGACGATCTTCGAGGTCGGGCGCCTCATCGCGGATACCAACGGCGACAACGTGCCCGACGCCGTTCAGGCATCCCTCCTCCTCGGAGACGCTCCATCGACGGCGGAGCTGGCCGCGGCCGCGGAGATCTCTGCCCGTCTCGGCTTCGAAACGATGGCGATGGATCTACCGATGGATCGGGGCGACGGCGGGGTGGTTCCGATCGTCATCGGCAGAGGTGGCCTCGATGCGACAAGCGTCCGAGCACCGGGTCTCGACCCTGCGTCCCTGGACTCGGGTGAGGGAGCAGTCGCGGTCGTGGAGTCCGGCGAACGGAGCTGGATCGTGGTCGTGGGTGGAGACGATGAAGGCCTCCTCGCCGCCGCGCGGCTCTTTGCAGGTATCCTGCCTCACACCCGGACGCTCTCGACCGCATCCCTGTCACGGGTGGGAGACGACCTCACCGAGGCCCTCGAGGCCGCGGGTGTCGGCGGGGCTTCGGTCCGGATATGGCAGGCTCGCGCGCGCGACGAGCATGCAGGGATCACGAGACTCATCGTCGACGTCGCATCGGACGACCCCGCAGCCGCCGCCGAAGCGCTGGACTTTCTGACGACCGCCGACGGGACGCCCCCGACCGGCACGACTGAGGCTGAGGTCGAAGACGAAGACGACGCGTCACCGGGAGCGAACCCGCTCGCGTACCCGGGACTCGCGAGCGTCGAAGTCCGCATCGACGGGGGACGCATTCTGCGACTTCCCGGTCGAGCGGAACCCGATCGCCCCGGCCCCGTGCCGGGGAGGCCGGGTTCCGGCGCCAAGGGTGACCTGGATCTTTCGAACGTCTACACCGCGGATGGCCTCCTCGGAGGCAGCCCGATCCCGAACCGTGTCGACGCGATTCTCGTGCCGGGTTCGGGCGGTGTATCGGGGCTGCCCGACCTGGGTGCACGACTCGGACTGGAGTCGACCGGCCTCGTCGTCCCGCTCGTCCACCCGGCAGCGTCGATCGAGCGACCGGGCTCTGAGCCGACGATGGTCCTCGCAGGCACCGGGAACGGCCTGATCGAACAGCTCGCGGACAGCGGCAGAATCGACCTCGATGAGCTCGCTCCAGGTGAAGGGCTGATTGAGCTCGTGCCCGACGCCTTCGGCTCGAAACCGGCGCTCGTGGTGACCGGGGCCGACGAAGCCGGCGCAGAGCGAGCGCTGCAGCAGCTCGCAGTCGGCTTTCCCAACCTCGCGGAGCGGGGCAAGGACCGCCCGACCGTGGATGATGTCGAGCGAGGTCTATGGGACGCACTCGCGGGGCACACGCCCCTGGGCCAGGCCGGGACCGGTATGTACAAGCTCGGCCGGATCGCGCAGAGCCTGAGCGATGAACAGCTCACCTCTGCATCCGTGCTGATGTCTTTGGAAGGCGCCGATGTAGGGCTGGCGTCATGGGTACAGGCCCGCGCGGTCGACCTTCTTGGAACGTCTCAGGTCGATGTCACCATCGACAACCGAGACGTTCTCGCCGCGAGCACCACGATCTACGAGGAATCGCTCACCCTTCCTTCCGAGGTCGAGCGGTTCCGCGCACTCATGACGGATCGGGTCTACCCGGGCGTCGTCGGTCAGGCCGTTCGGGTCGAGGCACGCCTGAGCGAGCCCCCGGCGGTTCGCGAACGACTGGCAGCTGAGGCGCGCTCGGCACTGCTCGAAGCAGGGGCCGATCCGGACGGAACCGAGGTCGTCGTGCTCTCCGCCTTCAAGCAGGGCTATTCCTGGCTCTATGACGTCATCCGCCCACGAATCGAAGGCCGTGACATCGGGGAGATCGAGATCTCATTCCTGCGCAACGAGCCCCCGGAAGAGTGGCCTCAGCAGGCGATCCATACTCCCGTTCGCTGGCTGCACGAGATCTTCCCGATCGATGAGGTCCTCGCACGTGACCTCGATCTTGAGCTGGAGCAGATCCGATTCGAAGAGGTCGCCGAGGGACCGACGTACACCGTCCGTGTCACCGACCGGTCAGGTGCGGAGATCCTCCACGAGACGTTCGATCCTCACTACGTGATGAGACCGTATTTCGATCGCTTCGCGGACTACGAACAGGTGCGGGTCACCACTGGCTGGCTTACGGCCGAAGCGGGTGGACGTACGATCGTCGACGAACGGATCCCGACGGACCCCGAGACATTCTGGGACCACTTCCAGGCGACGGTCCTTCCGACGATGTACGACCACGTCATGGACCTGCACGACGGGCTTCCCCGCGGCGGCAGCGCCGACGCTCCGTTCTTTGGCGAGCTGATCGTCGAACTTGGCATGAGCGAGCCCGACTTCCGACTCGGCGTGGATAACGAGATCCACGCGCCGATGGATGCACTCCATGAGGAGATCTATTTCGGTACGATCGAATTCTTCGATGTGCTGGGCCGGAACTCTCGCGGGCAGGGCATCCAGTTCCCCGGTCGCATTCTTCCCGTCATGCGCCCGAAGGCGGACGGCACAGCCCCGACCGCCGATATCCGGGTGACCGGCTTCGCCACGTCACGGCCAGCTGTCGTCGTCTCGTACCAGACCGCCAGCGGTGAGACGAGCCAATCGCGATTGGATATCCCCCAGACGAGCATCGCGCGACCCTCCGCGCGACTCGCACGGGTGAAAGCCGGGGAACGGGGTGTAGCTCACATGGGGCTTCGCGTACGGGTCGACACCGAGTTCGACATGAGGGATAGCCTGATCGAAGTGGCTCGCGAGCAGTCTGTCGACGAGCGGATGGTCTCGGCTGAGATGGTCGCGGGGGTCATGGAACAGATGGAAGCGCTCCGAGGGGCGGGCATGTACACCTCCGAGCTCGCGTGGCAGGGCCTCGGCTCGCTCGAGCTCTGGGCGGAGTGGACGCACGAGCAGGATCCGGAATCTCGCCGGACGGTGGTCCTTGCTCCGAACGGAGTGCCTGCGCCGCATCCGGACTGGCGGGCGCTCCTCCCCGATGGCTGGAGCTACGACGGAGGCCGGATCGTCCAGTGGGACACGCCGATCCCGCCCCCGGAAGGTCACGAAATGCTCGCCAAGATGACCGAGGCGTTCCCCGAGGCGACGATGTATCGCGTGGGGCGCAGCTACCTCGGCAAGGACATCTGGGCGATGGACCTGATGCCCGCCGTCGATGCGAGCCACTGGTCGCACGTAAAAGCCTCGACGTTCAAACCGACCGTGATCTACTCGGCGCGCCAGCACGCGAACGAGGTCTCGTCGACGAGTCATGTCCTACGCCATGCTGAACTCCTGCTCACGGATCCCGAGCAGCGCCCGAAGCTGAACGACGTCAACGTGATCATCCATCCGTTCACGAATCCCGACGGCGCGCAGACAGCCTACGATCTGTACCGGATCACACCGGACTACATCCTGCACGCGGGCTACCTCGGATCCCTTGGCCAGGACGCAACGTCGGGCGGGGGCGCGGATCATCCGATTTATCCCGAATCCACGGTGCGTGGACGACTCTGGGAGACGTGGCTGCCGGACATCTTCCTCAACCCGCACGGGTACCCGTCCCATCAGGTAGTTCAACTCTTCTCCGAGTACACAGGCCTCGTCCGAAGAGGCCGCGTCACCGAGCGAAACTGGGGCTTCAACAAAGGGTGGTTCATGCCCGGATTCGGCTACGTGGACAGCCCGGAGTATCCCCGTCACAAGGATGCCGCCTTCACGATTCGTGAATACATCACGCGCGGAATCAACTCGAACCGGGACGTATTCGATCTGAACCAGCGCGCCTACGCGCGATACCAGCGTTACGGGGCCCGTTACGATCCCGACGTCTACAATCTTCCGATGACGGACAGTGTGCTGATCGAAATGCCGTTGAAGGGCTCGAGCGGAAATGGGGGCGGATACAATCCTCGCGTGACGATCTGGAGCGGCACGACCGAGGCGCCGGACGAGACGGCCTACGGGCCCTGGATGGAGTTGATGGGCAAAGCCGGCCTCTCCTGGGACCAGGCGATCACCGACTATCTCTACGACGGCGCGCACGAGGTGAATCGCTCCGGATCGACCTTCTTCGGCGGCGTTTCGCTCCGGATGAACCGGCCGAGACCGCCCGAGGAGCCGGAAACGGAGACGGAGCAGTTGGACGAGGCCTCTTCCGACGCGGAGACCCGCCAGCGGTTGCGGGGGTCGCCGTGAAACTCTTCTTTTCTCCGCTCGAGTTCGAACACTCGACCGAACCTTACCTTGACCTTCCCGGCTCGACGATGAAGAAAGCGATTCTCTCCCTGCTCGTGCCCCTCGCGCTCGCCGCATGCGGTGGAGGCGACACCCAGTCCGAGGCGATGCCCGAGATGGACACGACCCCCACCGCCGGAAGCGTGACGATCGTGACGCCGATGAATGGCGTTCTGATCAACGGCAACGAGATCAGCGTCAACTTGTCGTCGACGGTCGACATCCTTCCGGCAGGAGACATGACCCCTGGAACGGGGCACCATCACCTGTACCTGAACGCCGATCTGACGCCAGCCGATCAGCCTGTGCCGACGGTTCCCGGCAGCATCATCCACATGGGTGACGCCTCGGCGACGTACACCTTCACCGACGTAGAGCCCGGCGAATACCGCTTGATCGCGGTCGTCGCGGACGGCGTCCATGTGCCGCTTCAACCGTGGGTGGTCGACACCGTACGCTTTACGGTAGCCAACCAGTAGCACCGGTCGACAAAGGCAGAGATATCGCCGTCAGCCCTTCGACGCCCCAGCGACGGATGCGGCCTGCACGACCCGATTGATCGCTGTCACCAGGGTCCGGATCGGGAAGGGCTTCTGCACGAATGCGTGGAGGGCGTCGATCGGGGAGTCCTCCTCGGCAAACGCACCCTCGGCGAAGCCCGTCGCGAACACGGTCGGGATCACCCCGCAATGCTCTTCGATACTCCGAACCATGTCCGGTCCGGACATCGTTGGCATTCGTACATCCGTCACGATGACGTCGAATTTCCTTTGCTCGATCGCGTCCCCGAGCGCCTGCTCGGGCTTGAGATACGGTAGGACGTCAAAGCCTTCCGAACGCAAGAGCTCACTAAAGAGTTCGAGCACCTTCTCCTCATCATCCACGAGGAGGACCCGCAGACGACCGGCGGGGGACGCCTTCACCTCAGCTGCACGAAGCTCGATCTGGATCGAGGCCCTCCCGGACACGCTGATCCGACCTCCGTTGAGCGAGATGAGTCTCTCGGCGGTGGTCAATCCCAGGCCCGAGTGGTCCTCCCCCTTGGTCGTGTAGAGGGGTTCGAACGCACGATCCTTCGCCTCGGCCGAGAAGCCATCGCCCTCGTCCTCGAAGAGCAGACACACCCGTCGCTCATTGGTGTCGTTTCGCCGAGCGTGTCCACCCCCCTCTGCACCCGGACACGTCCGAATCGTCGTCTTGATAAGACCGGATCCGTCCATCGCCTCGGACGCGTTGACCGCGAGCAAGGAAATGACGTCCGTGAGCGCTCGCGCGTCACATACGACGTGGGCGACCTGGTCTTCAGGAACGATCACGTCCCATTGGATACCCGTGCCGAGGGTCGGAAGCAGGATAGCGCGCGCACTCTTCACTGCGTCCACGAGATCGATCTCGTCGGGCTCTCCCGGTCGGTACTCACTCAGACTCTGAAGCTCTCTGACCAATTCGGCCGCCGCTTCACTCGTCTGGAGACCTTGCCTCAGACTGTCCAGCGCGGGCTGGGTTTTGCCCTCACCGAGCAGCTTGATCGACATTTCGAGTTGACCGGTCAGAATCGCCAACATGTTGTTGAACCGGTGTGCGAGCCCTGCGGACACCTGGGCGGTGACCTCGACGTGGGTCAGACGGTCCCGTGGTCCCTGCCGCTCCTCCGATGCGAGCGCACTGCGCGTAACGCTCATCACCAAGTCCGCAGAATGAATGTTCGTGCGATGGAGCATCCGACGACTTCCAACTCGATTCCAACCAACCGTTTCCCCCCAAGCTGCTTACTGGACTGGGCACATTCTCCAACCTTGAAACAGCCCGGAAAATAGGGGTACCCCCACACCTCGAGGCAAGAGTCTATTGGCCTGAATCCTTGTAGGCCGACTCCTACATAGGGGTGCGTTCATCTTCGCCCCCGACCAAACCGGCGGAATCCTCCGCTGACCTCCACCACCACCGGAAATCCCTTCAGGCGCTTGGGAATCGTCTTGCGTACTCCTTCAGTGCTGACATAGACCTTCAGGCACGGAGCCCCCCGATGGAGACCGATGGCGGTTCCTTCGACACCGTCCTTGCCCATCACCTGCTGGTTCAGCACGGACTGTGCGCTCCGGATCTCGTCAGACACGGTGCACTCACGTTCCGTCGATGCGGATATCAAAGCGATTGAGGACCTGTCCGATCGGGTTGGCGAGCGTGGTGGTCTGGGTACCGGCGAAGAGCAGTCCGACCGGGCGCCGATCGGACATGAGGCGTCCCTCCGATACGATCAAGGAGCCCGAGTCGCCACCGGCGCTGAAGCCACGGCCCGAGATGACGATTTGACCCTCGAACCGGGCCGTTCCATCTCGGTACGCGACGTCCATTGTCGCATTGATGCCACTGACCTGCCCATGCGTGTGCCCGGTTGTGCGGCCGTACTTCTGGACGTCCATCCCCAGCGCCGCGTCCTGGCTCCAGATCCGCGGGGACCCGTATCCTCCATCCGGCGTCGCCGAGCCGAGATCGCTCGTCGTCGTGAGCGCGATCGCCGCATCGATCGTGTTGTGCGGGCACACCATCGCCCGGCAGAAGTGAAGAGGCTCGAAGTCGTAGAGCGTGCCGATCACGTCGTTCGGGTCGCGCCCCCCGTCCACGACGCCCGGCTGCAGAAGATGATCGCCCTTCTTACCGACATTGTTGGCCGCGAAGACGTGGTTGTTGCTCAACGCGAATGTCCGGGTTCCGTCCGTGACCCGCGCGCCGATCGTTCCCGCAGTGACCTGCCCGTGTCCGGCGCTGACACCGATCGGTACCGGTCGAGGGAAGCTCGCCGTCGGGTCGACCGATTCGGCGTCGAGGGGAAGCGCGGTGAAGCGGCCTGTAACCTCCGGAACGATCTCCACCCCCTGCATCACCCGGGGCATCGTGACGATACCGGGCTGGGTGAGATAGACCTTCACCACATGGTGGCCGTGGCCGTCGAAGCCGATCGCCGTTCCGACCACGCCGTCGAGCGCCAACCATTCGTCGGTCATGGTCTCCTGAACCGTCAGCGCAGCAGCGAACGATTTCGTCGAGTACGCCCAAGGATTCGCGGGGCCCGCGAGAAGGATCAGGGAGCCGCTCAGCGCGATACCGAGGAAGAGGCGAGATCGAAGGAGTGTGCGTATGTCCATGTCTGCTATACGAGCCATGGAGGCCGCAGGGTTCCGGATGGGGGATGGACCTCCGATCCTTCGAGGATCGGACTCTGGCTTCGCACACGTCTCATGGCCCCTTTCCTCAGCTCATTCTGCGGCGCCCGCCGCCTTGCCGGTGGTTGCAACGCAGCCTTCCTCGTTCTGGCGATAGGCGCATGTGCGACCACGCGGGGGCGCCCGACAGTCCCGACCGCTGAAGCTGCGGTGGTTGGATCGTACACCGGGCAGTTCGTGTTCGACAGCGAGCGATTCCGTTCGACCCTGCAGCTCCGTAGTTCCGGACCGGGCAGGATCGTCGGAGCCTTCCGGGTGTCTCGACCCATCGAGATCGAAGGCGTCGCGTCAGGGGTGGTGATCGACGACCTCTTGCGGATCACGGTCACGTGGCGCAGCCCGGACGGCTGCGATGGCACGATCGAAGGAATCCTCTCCATCACAGGTCGAGGGGATCAAATCGAAGGTCCGGTCGCAGTATCCGATTGCGGCGAGCCGGTGGCCGGTCGCATGAGCTTCCGCAGAACCGACCGAAGTCCCGGGATTGGATCGGGTTGGGACGCTCCCGACAACGTCTCTTAGCCACCGAACACTATCCGACAGGCTCGATTCCACCCCCTCGCCGAGAAGACCGGTACAGCGCCTCGATCGTCCGGAGGTTGGCGGCCGCCTCTGTCACGGGGTACCGCACCGGTCGATCGTGGAGCGCGCAGTCCGCGAAGTGCTCGACCATTCGCCGGTATTCGTCCTCGCCTCCGATTGCGTGACTGGTCCGGTCGCGACCGTGGACATCCTGAATGACGACGTCATCGGTACCAGGCAGAAACGCACGGTCCACCTCCAGATAACCATCGGATCCGGCCACTTCATAGCGCTCACACCGCTCCATGGTCAGAGCACAGTCGAAGTGGGCGACCGCTCCGCTCGGGAAGTGGAGTATCCCCACCATGACCTCGTCCACGCCTCGGTCGGTCCAGCGGGCATTGGCCTGCACAGCGTGCGGTTCCTCGCCCACCATCGTGCGCGAAACGTTCACGCAGTAGCAGCCTACATCCATCAGGGCGCCGCCACCGAGGGACGGATCCAGTCGAATGTTGTCGGGCGACCGGAGACGGAACGTAAAGGTGCTGCGCACGGCTCCGACGTCGCCGACCCGACCGTTCCGCACCATCTCGATGACCCGCTCCGTACGAGGGTGAAAGCGATACATGAAGGCTTCCATCAGCTTGACCCCCGACTCGGTCGCAGCGGCGTCCATCTCCATGCAATCGGACGCACCCAGCGCCAGCGGCTTCTCGCACAGGACGTGCTTGCCGGCACGCAATGCATGGATCACCCAGTCGCGGTGCATGCTGTTCGGCAGCGGGACGTACAGGGCATCGATCTCCGGGTCCTCGATCAGCGCCTCGTACGAGCCGTGCGAACGCGGGATCCCGTGCTCTCTGGCGAAAGCCCGTGCGCGATCGGAATCCCTGGACGCGACAGCGTCCAGAACGCCGTTGTGCGATGCCTGAATCGCGGGGTTCACGGCAGCGCGTCCGATATTGGCAGTGCTGATTACGCCCCAGCGCAACCGCTCCGTCACCTGGGTTTCACCGTCCTCGTTCACGCTCTCTCCTCTACGCGGGGTCGCGGCCGCTCGTAACTCAGTACGGGCTTTGCTGACCTCCATCCACCTCGTCGCCGAGCGGAAGCTGCACCCAGCGGCGCTCGCGGTGCGAGAGCGCCACGGCATTGATGATCTCCTGAACGCGCGCACTCTGGGCGAAGTTGCCCTGATTTCGCGTCCCACCCTCGACGATCTCCTCACAGAAATTGTGTACGAGGTTCCCGAAGAAGGCCGTACCCCAGTGATCGTCCGGCTGTGAGCCGGGTGAGAAATAGCGCTCGGGGATGTCTCGAGGCACAAACTCGACCGCGTCGGGCCTCGCAGTGTGGATCGTCTGAATGACGCCGAACTCTTCGACGAGTCTCACGATGATCGCCCCGTCCGAGCCGAAGACGCGAGCCTCGATTCCGGGATAATTGCCCACCGTCACATAGCTGGACTGCATCGAGAAGAGTGCACCGTCGGCCGTCTGACCCATGAACATGTCTGCATCGTCGATGTTGATGCGCTCACGCTCCACGTCGAGGTTCGTCCTGCGGCGGAACGGCACCATATTCGCCATTCGTCCGACAACCTCCGCCAGACCACCGCCGACACACTCAAGGCCGATATCGATCGTGGGAGCACCGTACCCCTCGAGCGAGCTTACCGTGATGCCTTCCGGAGTCGGATCGGTGCCCCACGCGGGCTCACCCACTGGCTTCACCTTGTGGATGCGCTTGTCCATCGGGTTATCTGGATTCAGCCACTGAGAGTTCTGCTCGTAGCCGTTGAAGATGTACGGCTTACCGATGAATCCGTCCCGGATCAGATCGAACATGTACATGATGGCCGGCGCGTACCGGAAGGTCAGCCCGACCTTGGTCTTCAGGCCCTTCGACTCAGCCAGCTCGTGAGCGCGCCAGACGTCCCGGAAGTCGTGGCAGACCGGTTTTTCGACGAGACAGTGCTTGCCGGCCTCGAGGGTCGCGAAGACGAGATCCTGGTGATCACCCCGCGTCACGACATCGATGACGTCGAGGTCGTCGCGCGCGAGCAGCTCCGCCGCGTCGGTCGAGACATCGGCGATCCCGAACTCGGCCGCAGCCTCATCGGCGAGCTGCCGGTCGAGATCGCAAATCGCGACGAGCTCGCAGAGCGGCGAACGCAAGAAGCCGGGAAGATGGGCCGTCTTCGACCACCGGCCCGCTCCGATCACACCGACACGCAGTCGATCCGTCATGGGCTGGTCCGCCTCATCCACATGAGTCCCAGCCGAGTGGGGTGACCGACGAGGGAGCGGACGCCAACCAGTCCATCCGAGCGTGTGCGACCATGGGCTCGCTGTCTCCCCGGGCGACTCGGACCGGCCAGAACGCCTCCCGAACACGCTCCGTCGTCAGAAGTCTCTGCATCGCGGTACGGAGGGTGGGTGGCGATCGACGAGCCGAACATCGTTCCCACCCGACCGACTGTAAAGCGTGAGTCGGAGCCGGTCGCCAAGTCGACGGATCCGTCCCAAGTTGCCGACCTCGTACTCCGAACGGGCCACGGAGCGGTGGCCTCGAATCGACCCAGGAGGGACCATGATCCGTCAGGCAGCCCGATTCTCCTTCGGCCCCTGCATCATCGCGCTCACGGCGTTGACGCTCGCGCAACCCGCGCAAGCTCAACGCAATGCAAGCCCGACCACGACACTTCCGTCGATCGAGGAGAAGACGGAGGGCCTCGAGCGCATGGATGGCATGCTTCCGCTCTACTGGGACGCCGCTCAGGGCCAGCTCTGGATGGAGATTCCGGCATTGGGCGTGGAGATGATCCACTTCGTAGGATACGGTGCCGGACTGGGATCGAACGACCTCGGCCTGGATCGTGGCGCGCTGCGTGGCTCCCGAATCGTGAAGTTCGAGCGGGTGGGTCGGAAAGTGATGATGGTCCAGCCGAACTACCGATTCCGTGCGAGCAGTGACAACCCGGACGAGGTGCGCGCCGTGCGCGACGCGTTTGCCCGCTCCGTACTGTGGGGCTTCACGGCCGAGGCCGAGACAGACGGGCGAGTGCTCGTCGACATGACGGGTTTCCTCCTTCGTGACCCGATCAATGCGGGTGGCCGGATGAGTCCCGGGCAATATCGCCTCGACAATTCGCGGAGCTCCATCTACATGGAGTTCACCGACGCATTCCCGGCGAATACCGAGATGGAAGTCGAACTGACATTCGTCCAGCAGGCGGGGGGCGGAGGAGGAGGCTTCCGCGGCGGCGGCGGAGACTTCGAGGGCGTCAACCGTGTGGCCGCGTCCGGTGAAGCTGCAACGATCCGGCTGCACCACTCGTTCGTGGAACTCCCGGACGATGGGTACGAGCCTCGAGCCCACGACCCGCGGGCCGGGTACGGTGCGAACACCTACCAGGACTACGCGACACCTCTTGGGCAGGACATGACGCAGCGGTTCATCCGTCGACACCGTCTGGAGAAGGTGGACCCGACGGCCCGAGTGAGTGACCCTGTGGAACCGATCGTCTATTACCTCGATCCCGGGACGCCCGAGCCGGTCCGTTCCGCACTCCTCGACGGAGCGCGATGGTGGGATCAGGCGTTCGAGGCCGCGGGATACCGGAACGCGTTCCAGGTGGTCATGCGCCCGGACTCGATCAGCCCGCTCGATGCGCGGTACAACGTGATCAACTGGGTGCACCGGTCCACACGAGGCTGGAGCACGGGCGGCTCGGTCTCCGACCCACGTACCGGTGAGATCATCAAGGGTGTCGTCACCCTCGGGTCACTCCGGATCCGCCAGGACTACATGATCGCCGAAGGGCTCCTCAGCCCGTACGAGACCGGCAACGAGAACCCACCCCACCTCGAAGAATGGGCGGTCTCCCGGATCCGCCAGCTCTCGGCGCACGAGGTCGGCCATACCATCGGACTCGGGCACAACTACTACAACAGCCAGGCCGGACGCATCTCGGTCATGGACTACCCGCACCCCCTGGTCGACCTCAACGCAGACGGATCCTTCGACTACTCCGAGGTCTACGACGAGGACATCGGCGAGTGGGACATCGCCGCGGTGGCGTACGGGTACCAGGACTTCCCTCCCGGCACTGACGTGGCCGCCGAGCTCGATCGAATCCTGGAAGACGCGTGGGCACAGGACGTGCGCTACATGACCGGACAGGACGTGGCGGCCTCACCCCAGGCCGACCAGTGGGCCAACGGCACGGACATGGCCGACGAACTCCAGCGCATGATGGACGTGCGCGAGGCCGCGCTGTCCCGCTTCGGCGAGCGTGCGATTCGGAACGGCCGCCCGATGGCAACCATCGAGGAAGTCCTGGTGCCGCTCTACATGCACCACCGTTATCAGACCGAGTCCACGGCGACCGTGGTGGGGGGTGTCGAGTATACGTACGCGATGCGTGGTGACGGCCTGAACCCGATGTCGCGCGCGTCCGCCGACGATCAGAACCGCGCCCTCGACGCGCTGATGCGCACCATCTCCCCGTCGGAACTCGCGCTCCCGATCGACGTGGTCACCATGATCCCGCCGCGACCACCGGGTTACAGTCGGTCGAGGGAACTCTTCCCGCGCTGGACCGGATCAGCGTTCGATGCGGTGACCCCCGCGGTCGTGGCGGCGAGCCACACGGTCAACTCACTGCTCGAACCGGCACGCACGGCACGCATGGTGGAGCAGAAGATATTCGATTCGTCCCTGCCTGGACTCGACGACGTGCTGCGGCGACTGATCGACACGTCGTTCGGAACGACGGCGAACGGTGCGTACGAACAGGCGATCCAACAGGCCGTCCAGGGGGTGGTGGTCAACCGCATTCAAATGCTGGCCGCCACGGCGCCGATGCCGCAGGTCCGAGCGGTCACGACGATGGTGCTCCGTCATCTGAGCGAGAGCCTGACGGCCGTGGCGGATACCGATGCGCACGCGGGGCTGATGGCCATGGAGATCCAGCGCTTCCTGGACCGTCCGGCCACCGTGATCGAGATGCCGGGGACCCCGAGCGCACCTCCGGGAGCCCCAATCGGACAACCGGCCATGGATTGGCTGGTTGGAACAGGTATCGGGCAGCCAGCCCTGGACTGGCTGCAGGCGACCGATGTCAGCTGCACCTGGGACGACGGACACGACTGGCACTGAGGTCCGCGCACGTTCCGGCCGGATGGGCGGCCGGTGAGAAGAACGAAGCCCCCGGCGTCGATGCGGCGCCGGGGGCTTCGTGATCAGTGCCGATCGGCCCGAGGATCGAGTGCATCCTGGAGGCCGTCACCCAGAAAGTTGACCGCAAGCACCACGACCAGAATCGCGAGCCCCGGAAAGATCGAGAGCCACGGTTGCGTCGACATCGTAGCCTGGGCGTCCATGAGCATGTTGCCCCACGTCGGCGTGGGCGGCTGTACGCCGAGCCCGAGGAAGCTGAGTGACGACTCGAGAATGATCGCGTTGCCGACGGCCAGCGTCGCACCGACCACAATGGGTCCCGCCGCGTTCGGGAGCACGTGCCGAAGAATGATCCGGACGTTGGTCGCCCCCAGACCGCGGGCAGCCTCGACGTACTCCATGGCGCGGATCTTGAGCACCTCGCCCCGAACCACACGTGCCGTGGTCATCCATGAGAGCACCCCGATCGCGATCGCCATCGAGACCGCCCCGGCCTGCGTGTAGGAGGCGAGCACGATCAGCAGCGGCAGTGTCGGAATCGAGTAGACGACGTCGGTAAACCGCATGAGTACCGCATCGACGCGTCCACCGTAAAAGCCGGACACGGCGCCCAGCATTGAGCCAAACCCTGTCGCGATCAGTGCCGCGAGCAGACCGATCAGGATCGAGACCCGCCCGCCGTAGAGCACTCGGCTGAAGAGGTCGCGTCCGAGATCGTCGGTCCCCATCACGTGCGCAATGGACGGAGCTTCACGGATGCTCGTGAGGTCGATCTGATCGAAGTCGTAGGGGGCGATGACGGGCGCGGCCACGCAGAGCGCTCCCACGCATGCGACGACGACGATGGACCACGTCGCCATGCGATGACGTCGGAGACGAGCCCACACACGGGAGCCGGATTCGCTCATGCCTCGTCCATCCTCACCCGCGGATCCAGCACTCCGTAGACGATGTCCGCGACCAGATTGAAGACGACGACCATCGTGGACCCGAGCATCAGGATCCCCATCAGAAGCGGATAGTCCCGCGAGAACATCGCCTGCACGAACATCCGACCGATGCCCGGCCACGCGAAGATCGTCTCCGTGATGACCGCCCCGGAAAAGAGCCCGGCAAGGTTCAGCGCCATGACCGAAACAACCGGAATCAGGGCATTCCGGAGTGCATGGCCCCACACCACGACCCCCTCGCCCAGCCCCTTCGCGCGGGCCGTCCGTACGAAGTCGAGCCGAAGGGTGTCGAGCATGCTCGAGCGCAGGTACCTGGACCATCCAGCCACGTACCGGAAGGAGAGCACGGTCGCAGGAAGAACCAGGTGCATGAGGTGATCGCCAAGTGAGCTCGCCCCCACCGTCCCCGTCCCCGCGACGGGAAGCCAGCCGAGCCAGACGCCGAAGACGAGCTGCAGAATCAGCGCGAACCAGAAGACCGGCATCGCAATCCCGACGAACGAAAGACCTGTCCCGACGTGGTCGAACCAGGTGTACTGGCGCACAGCGCTCAGCACACCGAGCCCGAAGGCCAGAAACGCCGCAAGCAGGAATGCCGCTCCCATGAGCTCCAACGTCGCCGGGAGCCGCTCCGCGATCATCTCTGTGACCGGCCGTGTCGTCGAAAAGCTGACGCCCAGGTCGCCCTGGACCGCCGAGGTGATCCAGCGCGCGTACTGGACCGGAATCGGCTGATCGACTCCCAACCGCTCTCGGTAGGCCTCGATCACCTCAGGATCGATAAACCGGTCCGATTCTAGGAGTGCCGCTTCCGGTCCTCCGGGGGCCGCCTGGATCACCGCGAACAGGACGACGCTGATCCCGAACAGAAGCGGAATCATCTGCAGCAGCCGCCGGGCGATGTAGCTGGTCATGGCGCGGCACTCTAGACCGAATCGCCTCCGGCGGCCACCGTGTCGTGATGATCCCTGTCATCGACGGCCACAACGACACGCTCACGCGTATCCGTCACGCGCGTCCCGGCGAGCGCCGAAGCTTCCTGGAACGCGCAGAGTTCGGCCACCTCGATCTGCCCCGGGCTCGCGAGGGAGGCATGGGTGGTGGCTTCTTTGCCGTCTTTACGCAGACCAGGGGCTGGCAGAAGCGGATGGAGCCCCTGCTCGACGTCGATCGCGAAGTGGTTCCTGGCGGCTGGTCAGTGCCGCTACCCGCCCGAGTGGACCGGCGGACGTCTTATGCATTCACCACCGCGATCATCTCGGACCTCCTGCGCCTGATCGAAGCGTCCGATGGCGCGATGACGCTGATACGAACGGCGTCGGAGCTACAGGAGGCGATCGACTCGGGTACGTTCGCCGTGATCCTGCACATCGAAGGCGCCGAGGCGATCGATACCCGTCTCGAGTCGCTGGACGTACTGCATGCCGCGGGCCTCCGTTCCCTCGGGCCGGTGTGGAGCCGGCCGAACGCCTTCGGGCATGGCGTACCGTTCGACTTCCCGCGGTCGCCCGACACCGGTCCGGGATTGACCCACGCCGGACGCCGACTCGTCCAGCGATGCAATGAGCTCGGCATCATGCTCGACGTCTCTCACCTCAACGAGCGAGGGTTCTGGGACGTCGCTGAGCTCTCGGAAGCGCCGATCGTAGCGACGCACTCCAACGCGCACGCCCTCAGCGCAACGCCGCGTAACCTGACGGATCAGCAACTCGACGCCGTCGCCCGCAGCGGTGGAATCGTTGGGCTCAACTATGCGGTCGGCTTCCTGCGGGAGGACGGGCACCCCGACTCCGGGACGCCGCTCGCCCGCATCGCTGCGCACGGGCGCTATATCGCCGATCGGATCGGCGTCGAGCATCTCGCGCTCGGATCGGACTTCGATGGTGCGATCATCCCCGACGAGCTGGGGGATGTGACCCGGCTCCCCATTCTCCTCGACGCCTTTCGGGACGCAGGCTTCAGTGAAGAGGATGTGCATCGGATCGCGTACAGGAACTGGGTGCGCGTGCTACGCGACACCTGGGGCCAGTGACACCGGGAGACGGAGCACCGGTGAGCGAAGAGGGACGCGTGAAGAAACTCGCCCAGGAACTCGCCGAGGAAGGGCGTTCACTCACCCCGTGAGTCGCCACTCCCACAAGTTCCAGAAGCTGCCGAAATTCGTCCCACTGCCCCGGTAGTTCTGGACTCGATCACTCACGAGCTCGGGGATCACGTTGTAGTAGATCGGCAGCATCCGAGCGTCCTCGGCCAGCATCTCCTGAGCACGATCCAGGAGCGGCTTCCGGACCTCGAAGGCGAGCGAGCGATCCGACGCCTGCATCACATCATCCAGCTCGGGTGCGCAGAAGCCTGTCATGTTGTTGGGGCCTTCGCAGCGGTACAGACCAGTGAAGCTCGGGTCGGCCGGCAGGAACCACGCACTCACCACGGCCTCCCAGTCGAAGCTTCGCCACGTCTGAGTCCACGCGGCACTTTCCAGCGTGCGGAAATCGACCTCGACCCCCACCGCCTTCAGCTGGGCCTGGATGACCTGGGCGATGGCGATGCGGTCGGCTGTACCCGCCCGGTTGAGCATCGTGAACGAGAAGCGTGCTCCGTCCTTCTCACGGATCCCGTCCGCGCCGGGGATCCACCCCGCCTCGGCTAGCAGCGCCGCGGCCTGCTCCGGATCGTACGTTGAGGCGACGACGTCCGGGTTGTGATACGGACTGGTCGGGTTGATCGGAGTCTCCGCGACCCGGACCGAGCCTTCCATCAACTGCTCCGCGATGGCGTCCCGATCGATCGCGTGGAAGAGCGCGCGCCGGACGTCGGCGTCGGAGAACAACGCCTCGGCACGCGGCGAATTCAGCGAAAGGTCGAAGTGCATGAAGGTGTTGGAGCTGATGAGATGCGTGTCGTATCCGTCGAGAGACGAGACCTCGGCCACGTGCGTGGGCTCCAGGCGCGCATAGTGGTACTGCCCCGCCTTCATCGCATTGAGGCGTGTGTTCGAATCCGGCAGGAACGACCAGACGATCTCGTCGATCCCCGGGTGGTCGGAGCCGCGCCAGTAGTCGTCGTTGCGCACGACCCGGATGTACTCGCCTGCCCGCCACTCGGCGAAACGGAAGGGACCGGTGCCGACCAGCTCGTCTCCCCGGTTGTACGGGGTGTAGTTGACGATCTCCTCAGTCGTCATGTCGCCGAGGACATGCTCCGGCAGGATGGCCTCGAACAGCCCCGCGTAGTACCCGAACGGACCGCTCCACGTGAACACGACGGTGTGGGCGTCGGGCATCTGGCAGTCGGTGATCCCCAGGTACCAGTCCCGGTTATACGTCTGCGAATTCTCGCTGGTGACGAACCGCCACGTGAAGCAGACATCCTCGCTCGTGAACGCTTCACCGTCATGCCACCGGACTCCTTCGTGGAGCTGCCACGTCACCGCGAGGGTCCCATCGGCGTTCTCGGTGACCAGCCCGTTGTCCGCGGTCGGGATCTCGCGAGCCAATACCGGGATGTACGTGTTGTTTTCGTCGGTCGTGACGAGCCCCTCGACCATACTGAAGTGGACGTCGACGAGCATCTGGCTCGTAAACGCATTCAGGACATCGACTTCCCGCTCGTACGCCACCCGGAGAATCGAGCGACCGTCCGCCGATGTGAGTGGATCCCGTTCATCGACTCCACCACACGCGGCCACCACGAAGCCCAGGGACACGAACCCGGTCACGCGCGCTAACGTCTGTCTCATTCGGAGAACATCTCCACAGTTCGATTCGAGTGCATGCGGCCGTACAGGTACCGCACGAAGTCGTCCTTCCGCCCCGCCCGTAGCGCGACGTTCCACGCCTTCTGGACCGTTGGCTCGCCGTACCAGTAGGACCAGATGAGCACGGCCCGGCTCGGGGCCTCGATGAAGGCCATGCGATTTCGGACCCATCCCTCCCCGCCCGTGACCGCCTGATCCCGCAGCCAATCCATGGCGGCCTCACGGGTCCAGCCGACCCCATGCAGACGCCACGCCGCACCGGTCCCGATCGCCGAGCGATAGCGGTTCATCAGTCCCTGAAGTCGATCGTCGTCGGACTCGTCCCAGCCGATCATGGCCATTCCCGTGTCCGCGATTCCCTCGAAGACCGATGAGCTCGCCGTATTCACCACGGAAAGCAGATTGTCCGCAGGAGCCAGGCCGTCTCGAAACCACGTCTCGCGCAGCTTGAACTGGACGTAGTGTCCGGGATAACCCTCGTGGACCGCGAGGTGACGCAGAGCCGGCAGCGTGAGCGTCGGCTCCACGTTGAGGTCGACCGTTCGACCCAGGTAGTTGCACCGAGCATTGAACGGGACGCCCGTTACGGCTGACACGTTCATCCCATCGGAGATGTCCGCGGGGATCTCCACGACACGCTCGTTGGTGCGGACCCACGCGTCGTACATCAGCCCGGCCGTCACGGACTCCACCTCTCCGGGGGGGATCGTACAGCGAGCTTCCCACGCGGACGCCCGCGTCGCGAGATCGCCGTCGAACCCCATCTCGCCGAGCAGCGTGAAGATGTCTCGGCGGATCGCGTCGAGCGTCTGCTCCGGCACGGGCTTCGCCGGTCGCTGGAGGAACTCAGCGAGCTGGTGGGGGAATTCGAGCCCGCGGGTTCGCCATTCGATGAACGCCAGCGTGGACGCAGCCAGCTGCGCGTAGTACTCGGCCCGGTCGGGCTCGGGAAGCCCCGCAGCAGCTGCTGCCAGATCCTGCCAGCGAGCGGTAGCCGTCGCGTAGGAGTCGAGGGATTCGGGCTCGAGCTCGCCCTCCCGTGACATGTCGAGAACGGCGAGCCCGGTCTCGTCGCCGCTCTCGGCCCTGTACAGAGCATCGACACCCAGGATCGCCTGAGCCGCCTCCAGGCCGTGGTCGAGGGTGCGCGCAGATACGGTCGTGTTCACAGCCCCTCCTCCGGGAACTCGGTTACGGTGTCGTGTGCGCCCATCGGTACACCTAGAGTCGCTCGCCGCCTCATCTGCTCCGCGATGACGGTGACCGGTATCGAGCCCCACGACAGAAAGGCGTCATGGAAGGTGCACAGGTCGAAGGCATCGCCCTGGATCTTCATCAGGTCCGCCCGCAGCCGGTGAACGAGGTCCGATCCGACGAGGTATATCAGAGCCGCGCCGGGGAACATGCTGTTTTTCACGGCCTCGGAGTGTGCGGCAGACGCTGACATCCCGGCGTGCTCGCGGTAAAACGCCGCAGCCTGCGCGAGGTCCATCTCGCCCACATGGAGACCGACGTCCACAATCGCTCGCGCACACATGCGAATCCGGCCGACGTGCTCGGCGAACTGCTCCAACTCCGTGAGCCCTCCCGCCTCGGCGACCAGGTCGGTCGCGTAGCATGCCCACCCTTCGGCCATGGTGCCTCCGCTGAAGAGCGCGATCCGGGAGGCGCAGTCGACCGCGGCGATACGACCCACCCGCAACGGGGATCGAAAGGCATGCCAGTTCTGCACGTGGTGTCCGATGCCGCCGTGATGGACGACGTGGTTGAGCTTGATCACCGAGTCGTTGTTCGTGGCGAGAAAGGCCTCGATGTCGGTGTCCTCCTCCGGAAGAGGGGCCACCATGTACGTGTGGACGGCGGGGCGAGCGTATGCGGCCGGCGACCGATAGAAGAGGAAGTAGAGGTCCGGTGCCGCGGCCCGGGCCCATTCCGGTCGAGGCTCGTACCGAATCGGAAAGTCCGGCCAGGTCAACAGGTTACGCGCGTCGGACAGGGTCTTCGTCTTTCCCCACATGGCGGGGTAGGCGTCGTAGTATCCGGCGCGCGCTGGATGAAGCGCGCGGAGTGTCGGGCCGAGATCGCCAGGACTGTCGAGACCGACGAGCGATGCGTTCCTGCGCGCCCAGTCCACCGTTCGCGCCAGCTCCTCCCGCGCGTACGCGGCAATCTCTGCGGGCGATCGCTCCAGTCGGTGACCGCGACGCACGAGCAAATCCAGCCCGTCCCCTCCGCAGCCGACCCTCTCACTCGGACGACTCGCCAGTTCCACTGACAGAAACCGTTCGAATGACGCGACCGCGCCGATCGCGACCTCGACTCCCTCGGAGTCATCGACTGCTGTTTGCGGCAGCCCCCGCTTCAGGAAGGCTCGAAGCCCGCGGCACTCGCGCAGCGCACGCTCGGTCCACGCGGTTGGCGCGCATTCGAGCGACTCGATCGCGCCCTCGAAGAAAGCCGGCAGGCCACGCAAACGCCCACTCAGCGCATCCAGGCGATCCGACTCGGTGCCCGCATGTTGGGGAAGAAGAAGAGACATCAGCCCGAACGCAGCCTCACCCGTATGGATGACCGGGTTCCCGCCCATCCACCGTGAGTCGTACTCCCACAGACGGATACGCAGGGCGTCCGACATCAACTCGATGTCGAGCGCCTGGATAGGCGTCGAGGCGTCAGGATCGGGACAGACGTCCTGCTGCGCCGCGAGGCGGTCGCGGGCCGTCGCGACACCGGTCGGACTCGGGTCCGGAAGCACGGCGTCATGCTCGTGAAGGCCGACGAAGGTCGCGTCCACGGGGGCGACTTCGAACCAGACCCGCAGGGTCTCGTCGACCCAGTCGCCGGCCGACTCGTGAGAAGCGTCGATCATCCGCGGAAAATGGGGATCATCCGTGGATTCGCCACCCGGATTTCGTACTGGCCGCCACGAAGATCGACCGATAAACTAAAGAGGCGGCAAAACGGCAGCGGCGGACCTCAGCACATTGGGGGGGTACGGGTGTCGTTGATGTATCCGCGCAGATTCATGTCGATGCAACACTGAGGCTGGGAATGAACGTTTCGAATGCGGCGATGCTTTTCGCCGGATTACTGCTCCTCGGGCTGTCCGGCGACGTGGGATTGAGCACCCCGGACACGCTTGCCGTGTCCGACGCGGTCACGACCGCCGATCTCGGACGAGCCGACTCCAACGAGACGATCGAGCAGTACTGCACCCGGTGTCACAGTGAGCAGCGGCAGCGCGGCGGCCTCGTGCTCGAGGGCTTCGACGTCGAGAGCGCTTCGGAGCACGCCGACATCGCGGAGCGCATGATCAAGAAGCTCCGCGCGGGCATGATGCCACCGTCGGGGGCCCGCCGTCCCGAAGAGGCCGTGCTCACCGAACTCGCGGATGAACTCGAGACTCGACTGGATGATGCCTGGGAGCGGAATCCGGAGCCGGGCACGCGCGTGTTCCAGCGGTTGAACCGTGCTGAGTACGCCGCTGCGGTCGAACATCTGCTCGGGATTCAGGTCGACGTCTCGTCGTACCTCCCGCTCGACACCAAGTCGAACAACTTCGACAACATCGCCGACGTCCAGATGCCGTCGACGACCGTGGTGGAGGGCTACCTGCGAGCCGCCGGCCAGATCGCGCGTCTCGCTCTCGGAGACCCGGAGGCGGAGGTCGCGAACACGATCTACCGCATGCCACGCATCGCAGGGCAGAAGGACCAGGTGGAAGGCGCTCCCTTCGGCACGCGTGGTGGGATGTCGGTCGTCCACAACTTCCCGGCCGACGGCAAATACGTCTTCCACATCATGCCGTACAACGCGGTCGAGGGTGAGGTGTTCGGACGCACCTGGGGCACCGAGCAGATCGAGATCTCGATCGACGGTGAGCGCGTCGCCCTTCTCGACATCGACCGCTGGATGCACGAATCGGAGCCGACGGGCCTCAACATTCGCACGGATTCGATCCAGGTGTCTGCGGGTCCGCACCGCGTCACAGCGGCGTTCGTGAAACAATTCGAAGGCGAGGTCGACGACCTGATCCGCCCGATCGAGCACACCCTTGCCGATGGTCAGATCGGAATCGGATACGGAGTGACCACGCAGCAGCACCTGCAGCGGATGACGGTCCTCGGGCCGTTCGAGGTCACCGGTGTCTCCGACACGCCGACGCGCAGCTTCGTGTTCTCCTGCCGCCCGACCGCCCCCTCCGAGGAACGGCCGTGCGCCGAGAGCATCGTGCGGCGCCTCGCCCAGCGGGCATACCGGCGAGACGTGGATCAGAACGACGTCGACGGGCTGATGCAGTTCTACGACCAGGGCTCCGAGACGCGGGGCTTCGAGGGTGGGGTTCGCCTCTCGCTGCAGGCGATTATGGCGAGTCCGCACTTCATCTTCCGCATGGAAGAGACGCCTGAGGGGGTCGAGCCTGGTGAGATCTACGAGATCGCCGACGCCGACCTCGCATCGCGTCTCTCCTTCTTCCTCTGGGGCGCCCCCCCGGATGAAGAACTCATCCGGCTGGCCGAAGAGGGTGATCTCTCGAAGGACCGCGAGCTCGAGCGGCAGGTTCGCCGGATGCTCGCTGATCCGAAGGCCGAAGCGCTCGCGTCGCGCTTTGGGGCTCAGTGGCTGCGCCTGCAGGATCTCGAGAAGATCCGCCCGGACGCGTTGAGCTACCCCTACTACGATCAGACGCTCGCGGACGCGATGCACCGCGAGACCGAGCTGCTGTTCGATCACATCCGTACCGCCGACCTGCCGGTCTCGGACCTGCTCACGGCCGACTACACGTTCGTCAACGAGCGCCTGGCCCGGCATTACGGGATTCCGGGCGTCGTCGGCAGTGACTTCCAGATGGTCGAGTATCCGGATGAGCGCCGGCGCGGAATCCTGGGGCACGGCAGTGTCCTCACGCTGACGTCTCACGCCAACCGGACCTCTCCCGTCTTGCGCGGCAAGTGGGTCATGGAGGTCCTTCTCGGGTCGCCGCCGCCCCCACCGCCGCCGAACGTACCGACGCTGGAAGAAGGTGAGGACGCGGCCGACGGTCGTTTCCTCTCGGTCCGCGAGCGGATGGAGATCCACCGGGCAAATCCTGCGTGTGCCTCCTGCCACAACGTGATCGACCCGATCGGCCTCGCGTTCGAGAACTTCGACGTCACCGGTGCATGGCGGAACCGTGATGCCGGCACCGTCGTCGATACCGAGGCGGAACTCTTCGACGGATCTCAGGTGAGCAGCGTCGGAGGCCTGCGGGATGCGATCATGTCCCGTCCGGAGGTCTTCTACCGGATCTTCACCGAAAACATGATGGCGTACGCGCTGGGCCGTCGGGTCGAGTACTTCGATCAGCCAGCGATCCGCCAGATCACCCGCGAAGCCGCGGAGGACGACTACCGTCTCTCCGCCTTCGTACTGGGCGTCGTGAACACGCCCGGTTTCCGCAGCAGCCGTGCCGCGCAGCCGATGACCGCCGAAGTGCCGGTCACCGACTCCGGCGTCAACTGATTCAGAACGACAACCAACCTCGACGAGGCAACACTACGATGGACTTCATCACCGGAAAGCACATTTCGCGGCGCACGATGCTCAAGGGCATGGGCGCTTCGATGGGTCTGCCGCTTCTCGATGCCATGGTCCCGGCGTCTCGCCCACTCAGCGCGACAGAGGCTGGCCGTTCGGCAGACAGCACGCGTCTGGTGGCCATCGAGAACGTGCACGGCGCAGCCGGCTGCAACGATCTCGGTTCGTCGCTCGGGCTCTGGGCTCCGAAGGAAGAAGGGAAGGACTTCGATCTCTCCCTCTCCTCGATGAGCCCGCTCGATGCGTATCGGAAGTATCTGACGATCATCTCGGATACGGATTCCCGGATGGCCGACGCCTATTCGCCCGGCGAGATCGGCGGTGACCACTTCCGCACGGCAGCGGTGTTCCTGACGCAGGCGCATCCGCGACAGACTCAGGGCTCCGACGTCTATGCCGGTCCGTCGTTCGACCAGATCTACGCGCAGAGCATCGCTGGGGAGACCCCCATCAGCTCGATGCAGCTGACGATCGAAAACGTCGACCAGGCGGGTGGGTGCGCGTACGGATACTCCTGTGTGTACACCGACACCATCTCGTGGGCCTCCGCCACGCAGCCGCTTCCGATGATCCGCGACCCGCGGGCCGTCTTCGAGCAGCTCTTCGGCGCAGGCGGTACGCCCGAGCAGCGCGCCGAGCGGCTCGCTACCGACCGTTCGATCCTCGACTGGGTCATGGGCGAGATGAACGGGCTGCGGCGCGATCTGGGCGCGGCCGACCAGCACCGTCTCGACCTGTACACGACGAACATCCGTGAGCTCGAGCAGCGTATTCAGCGCATCGAGGCACAGAATTCGAGCGGGTCCGAGCGCGAAATCCCCGAGGCGCCGGTGGGCGTTCCGGATGACTTCGCCGAGCACATGCGCCTGATGTTCGACCTTCAGGTGCTCGCCTTCATGTCGGATTCCACCCGGGTCTTCTCGTTCAAGATGGGCCGCGACGCCTCACCGAGGGTCTATCCCGAGTCCGGATCGGATTCACCGTACCACGCGGCCTCGCACCACGGCGGCCGTGAGGAGAGGGTGCGCGACTTCGCGAAGATCAACACGTACCACGTGTCGATGCTCCCGTACTTCCTCGACAAGCTGGCCGAGGTCTCGGAAGGAGATGGCACGCTCCTCGATAAGACGATGATCATGTACGGCTCCGCGATGGCGGACTCAAACCTTCACAACCACATCCGCTGCCCGCTCTTCCTCGTGGGTGGTGCGAACGGTCTGGTGCAAGGTGAGAACCACATCCGTGCGACACCGGGCACGCCGATGGCGAACGTCTTCCTCTCGCTGCTCCACAAGCTCGGTGTGAACGACATCGAAGCCTTCGGGGACAGCACCGGCACGTTCGCACTCTGAGGATGAACTGATCGGAAGCGGAGGCTTCCGGGAGAATTCCATGTCGAAGCAATCCACGATGGCCCGACTGGCCTCGATTCTCGGCCTGAGCCTGGTGCTCGCGGCTGCGACGCCGCCGGAGGCCCCGGTCGCCGATGCGGCGCAGGCAGGCGACATCGCGCAGGTCCGGGCGCTTCTGCAGCAGGGCGCCGATGTGAACGCCGCGCAGGCCGATGGCCTTACGGCACTTCACTGGGCCGCAATGAACAACCACGGCGATATCGTCGACGTTCTGCTGTACGCGGGTGCGACGGTGCGCCCGCTCACGCGGGTCGGGGGGTACACGCCGCTGCATCTCGCAGCGCGGGCCGGGCACGCCGAGATCGTGACCAAACTGGTCGCGGGTGGAGCGGACCCGAACGAGTGGACATCGACCGGCGTGACCGCGGCGCACTTCGCGGCGCAGGCCAATTCAGGCGCAACGGTTCGAGCACTCGCCGCGGCGGGCGCGAACCTGGATGCGACAGACGGCTTTCAGAGCCGGACGCCCCTTGTCTTCGCCGCGTCCCGCAACTCGACGGACGCGATGCAGGCGCTGCTGGAGCTGCAGGCGGATCCGTCAATCCAGACGGATCTGAACGACTATACCGTGCGGAACGACAACGACCGCGACGAGCGGGCGCGTCGGGCACGGATTCGCGCGGCCGAGGCCGGGGAAGATGTCGTGCAGAACGACAACGCCGACCGCCTCGCTCAGCTGCAGCGTCAGCAGCAAACGCCTCCCGACTCGGCACAGGCTGAAGAGGAAGAGGACGAGGAGCCCGTTGAGGAAGAGGAGGAGGAAGAGAAGCCCGAAGAGCCTCCGGTCCGAGCCCTTTCTTCCACCGAGCAGATTGGCGTCCAGGGCGGGTTCACGGCACTGCACTACGCAGCGCGTCAGGGTCACATCGAGTCGGCGCGGATGCTGCTCGACCATGGTGCGGACATCGACCAACTCTCTGGCGGTGACCAGTCGAGTCCATTGCTGGTGTCTGTCATCAATGGCAACTACGACCTGGCAAAGATGCTGGTCGAGCGCGGGGCCGACGTGAACCTCGTCAGTGACGACGGAGTCGGGCCGCTCTTCGCGACGCTGAACATCGAGTGGTCGCTGCGGACCTGGTACCCGCAGCCCCAGATGTACCACACGCAGGAGACCTCCTACCTCGACCTCATGGAGGTTCTCCTCGAGGCGGGCGCCGATCCGGATGCACGTACGAGCACCCATGTCTGGTACGCCGCATACAACGCCGGTCGCATGGGCGTGGACTTCACCGGAGCGACCCCGTTCTGGCGTGCCGCCTACGCGACCGACGTGACGGCGATGCGCCTGCTTCACTCGTACGGTGCAGATCCCGACATCTGGACGACGAAGCTGCCCAGCCGCCGCCGGTTCTTCGATCCGGGCAATCCGGCAGCGAATACGGGCGGCGACGAGGAAGAGCTGGATCCCTCCGGTCTTCCGCCCGTACCTGTGGGTGGACCGGCCGTCCACCCGATGCATGCGGCATCCGGGGTAGGCTTCGGCACGTCCCGCGTCGCTCAGCAGCACCGCAGCGTCCCGGATGGGTGGCTCCCGGCGATGAAGTACTTCATCGAAGAGCTCGGCGTCGATCCGAATCTGCGGGACATGGACGGCTACACGCCCATCCACCATTCGGCAGCCCGGGGCGACAACGAGACGATCATCTATCTCGTCGAGCAGGGAGCGGACGTGACGCTGGTCAGCCGCCGCGGTCAGACGACAGCGGACATGGCGAACAGCCCCGAACAGCGAGCGCAGCCGCACCCGGCAACAATCGCCTTGCTCGAGAAGCTCGGGTCTCACAACAACCACAACTGTCAGTCCTGCGGGACGGGCGGAAACTGATCAGCGCAGCAGCGCGGAACGGAGCGACGGAATGACGCGGACTCTGGTACTCGGCGCGGCGCTCGCCTTCATGGCGATCCCGGTAGCCGCCGAGGCGCAGGACACCGAGTGGAACCGTTATACGCTCGAGGACCTGGGCGGCGTCTTCATCCGGATCGAGTCGAACGACGTCTGCGCGGCGGCCGGGGTCACACCGGCGGCATACGAGGCTGACGTGTCCCTCAAGCTGATCGAATCCGAGGTCGGCGTGCTGACGATGGAAGAGATGCTCGCGCATCCTGCGATGCCCGAGCTGCGTGTCACGCTCGATTGTGCGTCTGGATCGAATGGAAGCAGTGGCACGATCGCCTACTCGGTGGGGCTTAGGGTCCAGCAGTCCGCGCAGATGCTGCGCGACACCCAGATCACACTGCCCGAAGCCGTCACATGGTTCCACACCGATGTGGGTGTGACCTCGGGCGGTGGTGCGACCGACGCAATCGGTGCCTCACTGATGTCGAGCATCGAGGTCTTCGCCGAGGCGTGGGCAGCGATCAACGCCGAGGACGAAGGCGGCGCCTGATCCCAGACGATATGTAGCGTCCGGGGCGGGCGGGTCTTCGGACTCGCCCGCCCTTCTTGTTTTCCGGACGGCCACTTGCCGCAGATCCGGGCCCCAGCCCAATCTGTCGTGAACCGCTCTTCAGGAGATGCCATGCGACGCGCTCGATTCGCCCTTGCCCTCGTCACCACACTCTTGTCGCTGGGCCTCATGCCCTCGGCGGCGTCCGCGACGTGGTCTGTCATCGCGATCGACCTCGCCACCGGGCGCGTCGTGGTCTCTTCTGCCACCTGCGTCGCCCAGGGCCGCTTCGCCGGCTTCCCCGCGCTGGGCCTGATGGACATTCAGGCCATCGTGGTCCCCGGCATAGGGGTCGCGGCGGCTCAGGCCGGTGTCGACAACACCCGTGCGAACCAGAACCTGATCTATGAACAGTTGAAGGCCGGTACGGATCCTCGCCTCATTCTCGACATGCTTCGGGCGGACCCGAATATCGAGCGCCGGCAGTTCGGTATCGTCGACATGCAGGGTCGCTCGATCGGCTTCTCGGGGAACGGAAACGGCGCGGCGTCGAGCTCGATCCAGGGTCAGGTGCCCGGCACACAGATCTTCTACTCCGTGCAGGGCAACATCCTCGCATCGGACTACGTCGTCACCAATGCCGCTCGGGCACTCGAGGACGCAGACGGTGACATCATCGACAGGGTAATGGCCGCGATGGAGGCAGCGGACGACGCAGGGGGTGACCGCCGCTGCACGTGTGAGACCGAGCCGGTGCCCGACGCTGCGTGTGATGGTCGCAACGCGCACGTCGCGTACATCCTCGCGGCGGACCGCGATGACCCCGAGGGAGACTCGTTCAACGACGGCGACTACTTCATGTATATCGACGTCACGGACGAGAACATCGAGTCACACGAGAACGGCAACCCGGTCATCACGCTTCGGATGCGCTACGACGCCTGGAAGGAAACGAACCAGCAGGAATGAGCGCGCTCCGCGCCGTATGTCTCCACAGACCCCGTCGTTCAGGTACCGGGAGCCCTCGAGAAGACGGCGCCATGCGGATCCCCTGCGCCCGAAGCGCCGTGAGGCCAGACGTCTCGTACGAAGCTGACCCCGGGTCGATTCGCGCCCGGTGTCGTGAACGCAGAATCGACAGCGAGCGCCCCGGTAGAGGGCTCTACGTCGATGATCAGCACACGATGCCGCGTACCGGCGTATCCGGTCACCACAATCCGGCGACCATCGGGCGACAGGGAGATCCAGTGCGGCCAATCGTCATCGTCGAGCGATAGCCGAGCTACCTCCCGAGGGTTCGACGGATCCGAAACGTCGAGTGTGACGAGCCCATTCACCTCGGGCACCGCCTGAATCCAGTAGTCTCCGACTACGACCGGAAGCGCGCAGGAACTGCCCCCGAACTCCCAGACGCGCGACACGGACGGTGATGTCGAGACGAGGCCATCCACGCGCAGGAGAGCGCACCCGAAGGTCGACACCAGTACGGTCTCACCGTCCGACAGGAGTCGGGGCTCTGCGGCCCTTCCCCATTCAGGCGGAAGTTCGAGCGTGTGCAGGAGCGACAGGTCGCTCATCCTCCAGAGCTGGATCACCCGTCGATCGACGGCACCGCGCATGTCCGCGCTTCCCGTGACCACGCGGTCCAGCGCGGGCACTGGCGCGAGGCTGTACGGACGTACATCGACACCACCTGCCGCAGCGGAACCCCACCCCAGCGTCATCCCACTCGGTGACAGGCGCGCGATACCGCCGGCGGCCACGTTCCCCGGACCCTCGGTCTGGAAGGTGGCGAGCACCTCCAGGTTTTCGAGACGCTCGAACGAATGGGGTGACGTGAGCGGGCCTGCCGCCATGAACGAATCGATCAGCACCGGCTGCGTCGGATCCGACAGGTCCACGAGGTACGTCTCTCCGGTGCCGAAGTCGTTCGCGAACAAGGGCACCCCACCGGCCGGCATCCGATGCTCCGTGTGGTGGCCTCGGATCGCGCCCTCGGTCGGCACGGCCAGCGTGGATACGACACCACCGTAGCCGTCGGATGCACGATCCGCGTCGAGCACGACCATGTAATTCAGGTCCACTGAGTCGGAGTCGGTCGTCCACACGAAGAGGTACTCGGACGGTCCCTCCGAAGCCGGCCCTTCATCCGGAGACGGGTCTTCCGCGGAGCAGGCGCTCAGCCCCACCAGAAGAACCGTAGCCAGCCCCCTCCGCATCACTGCACCCATGACCGCAATACGCTACTTACCCATCGCAGCGAGGATCGCGGCGACCGTCTGATCGGTCCGCCACTGCATGAGCTCTTCACCGACGGCAATCGTCCGCCCCAGAGGCACGAGCGAGACCCCGTTGATCGATGCGCGTCCGGCCTGGACCCGCTCTTCGTACCGGACCGTCTCGGGATCGACGGCGGCCTGCATGGCGGTCAGCCAGTAGTTGTCGTGCCAGCCCTCGCTCTCCTCGTAGATCCCGAACGTTTCCTCCATGTGACGCTGCACACCGGCGTTGTCGTAGAACTCCGGAATGAAGAGTGCTTTCGGGGTGCCCCACTCCGCGTTCAAGCGGTCGGCTGCATTCTGCATGCCGGTCTGGTTCCCGCCACTGTCCCCGATATAGACGATCCAGTCGAAGCCGTGCTGGTGCAGGCTACGACCAACGTCCTCGAGCATCGCCTCGAACGTCTCCTGCCGGACGCTGAGCGTCCCGGAATACCTCATGTGACCGGTCGGGGGATTGATCCCTCCCTCCGGGACCAGCTTGATCACCGGGGCACACAGCGCGTCTCCGAGCGTGCGGGCGATCCGTTCGCACATGCCCTCGAGCACGTAGTTGTGCTTCCCCATCGCGACATAGGGCCCGTTCTGCTCGATCCCGCCCGTTGGAACGATCGCGGTGCGCTTGCCTTCCCCGAGCGCATCGCGGATCTCGATCCACGTCATCTCTTCGATCCAGATCGTGTTCAGCGCCGGGATCGGGCGCTCCATCACCAGTTCCTCCTCCACCTGGAGCTGGGCTGACGACGGTACGGCGACGACGGCGGTCAGGCCGAGCGTGACGAGAATCGTGACAAGAACGCGGGATGTGCTCATAGTGTGCCCTCCATTTCGATGAAGTCGGTCATTCTACGGCAGGAAAAAGGACATGGCGAACCGCCCCTCACCCCTCTTCCTCATTGTCACCCTGGCGGCCTTCGGCTGCGGCGGAGGCGGGTCGGACGAGGCCACACCGGCAACGAACGATGCGACCGTTGAGATCCCGGCGGATCAGCAGATCCGGACGGCTGATCCGTACGCTCGCGGCTACACGGACGAAGACTTCCCCCGCATCCAGGAACTCGCCTCGGGTGTGTACGCCTATGAGCAGTTGCGCTCCGCCGGCGCGGAACGATTCACGACCGTGAGCATGTTCGTCGTGACCGAGGAGGGCGTCGTCGTAGCGGACGGCCAGGGAAGTATCGAAGAGACCCAACGCATGATCGACCATATCGCGGACATCACGGATCAGCCGATCACGGACGTGGTCGTCGCGTCGGACCACGGCGACCATACGGCCGGGAACTCGGCGTTCCCGGCGGGGGCACGCTTCTGGGCGCATCCGACGTCGGCAGCTGCGCTCGAGCGCATGGCAGCGAGCAACACCGACCTGCCCCTGGCCACGGATCTGGTCTCCGACCGGGAAGTCCTGCAGCTGGGCAGCCGCGAAGTGCACATTCAATTCCTCGGCCGCGCCCACACCGGCGGTGACCTCGTCGTCTACCTCCCGACCGAGAAGATCCTGTTCATGAGCGAGGCGTACCTTCACCGCGTCTTCCCGGCGATGCGGTCCGCCTTCCCCTCGGAATGGGTCGACATGATCGAGGCTGCCCAGTCGATGGACGTGGACGTGTACGTCCCGGGACATGGTTTCGTCGATCATCCCTCGGTGCTCGAGGAGGAACTCGAGATCTTCCAGGGCGCGATCCGAACGGTCATCGCCGAGGCCCACCGCTGGCATGAGGAAGGGTTTGATGTCCAGGACGCGATCGCGGGAGCCACGTTCGGGGACCTCGAAACATGGTCTCTGAGAGAGAGCCAGGGTGACCGCGCCCTCCAGCAGGTCTTCGCCGAGATCGAGGGTACGCTTCCAGAGGCCAACCGATGACTAGCTACAGCTCGCTGATCACGACGTCCCGGGATCGCGCAGGCAACGACCCGATCTTCATCTGGAACGGTGAGGCACGCGCCCGGGCCGCAGCAGGAGACGACATCCTTAACGCGACCATCGGCGCGTTGATGAACGACGATGGAACGCTGTCGAGCCTTCCGACAGTCATCGACACGCTCAAGCGCCTGACCACGTCCGCGGTCGGGGGCTACGCACCCATTTCGGGACTTCCGTCGTACCGCGACGCGGTCGTACAGGACCTCTTTGGAGACGGTCCACTCGCGAGCCAGGCGACGGCCGTGGCGGCGCCCGGCGGGAGCGGCGCCGTCTACGCGGCCGTCGTGAACTTCCTGGACATCGGGCAGACGATGCTGGTCCCCCAGTTCTTCTGGGGTCCATACCGCGAGATCACCCATCACTCCGGTCGGGGCCTGGATCCGTTCACGATGTTCGACGAGGACGGAGCCTTCGATATCGCCGGGATGAGTTCCGCCATCGATCGGCATCTCGAGACCCAGGGGCGGGTGCTCCTCGTTCTCAACTTTCCCTGCCACAACCCGACGGGGTACTCGCTGACCGATGAGGAATGGACCCGGGTCACGGATGTGATCCACGAGGCTGGACAGCGAGGCCCGGTCAGCGTCCTCATCGATGCCGCGTACATGGAGTTCGCCGGCGCCGGGTCCCGCGCATGGGTCCCCCATGTACCCCGCATGCTGGAGCACGCGACGGTGCTCGTGGCATGGACCGCATCGAAGAGCATGGCCCAGTACGGGTCCCGCCTCGGCGCCATCGTCGGGCTGCACGCAGATCCAGACGAACTGGCCCAGATAGACAACGCCCTCGGGTACTCGGCTCGCGCGACGTGGTCGAACTGCCCGCATCTCGGTCAGCTGGCGGTCACCCAGCTTTTGACCGACCCCGATCTGGCCGCTGCCGTCACCGAGGAGCGAGCCGTGCTGATGAAACTCCTTCAGGACCGTATCGACGCGTTCAACAGCCGTGCGACCGAGCTGGATCTACCCGCGCCCCGATTCGACGCCGGCTTCTTCGTTGCGGTCTTCACCCCCGACGAAGACGCGACCGCAGCCGCCATGCGGGAGCTCGGCGTCTACGTGGTACCGATTCCGGGCGCGGTGCGGGTGGCGGTGTGTTCCACGCCCGAAGCGACGATCGGTCGTCTGACGAGCGCGCTCGAGGCCGGATTGGCCGCCGCTCGCTGAAGCCCTCAGAGTAGGGCGGCACACGCAAACGCGCGTGCCGCCCTATCTGCTGTCTCGGAGTCGGGTCGTCGCGTCCAGGTCAGCGACCCGCCGCGGAGCGTCCGATTTCGATATGCGCATCCGCGTCCGGCCCGTTCATCAGGAGACCCAGGAACCCCTCTTCGATCCGCTGAGCCACATTCTGGTCATTGGCGGTGATCATGTCCGGCAACCCGACCCTCTTCGCCTGCGCGAGGACCTCCTGATTGCCGGCCTCCCCGGCTTCCCGGTCCCCAAGCGCACGGGTCAAGCTACCAATGCCGCACGCCAGAACGCTGTATCCGGGCACATCGGCGATCTCGGCAGCCTGCTCGAGCGCCCCCGGGTCCTCGATCATCAGCATCGCCAGAACCGTTCCGTCCGGGTTCGAGGGAGACCACACGTCGGCGTCGACCTCTTCGAAGAACGAGATGGCGAGTCTGGCTTCGTCCACACTCCGCACGTGCGGCATGACGATACCGTCCGCTCCGGCGGCGAGCGCCGCATGCACGCGCTCTCGGGCAGCTTCCTCACCATCCTCCGATATCGGAGGGATTCTCACGAGAAGAGCCTTGTCACTCACTCGGTCAGGGCTGTCGAGTCCCTCCCGGATAGCAGCGACCGCTGCGGGGTCCCACGCCGGCTCGAGGTTCAGGAAGACGTAGTCCAGGAGTGGGTTGGCCGCCATACGCATGCCGCCTTCGACGGAGTAGACCGGGGGCTGGAACTCCCCATCCGGCCCGCGCATCGGGCGATCGCTGGGGGCGAAGATACCGAACGCGGGCGTCCCTGCCTTCCAGAGTTCGATCAGGGGAAGCTGCGGCGACTCCAACGCCGTCATCACCGCTTCACCGCTTACCGATGCTTCCGAGCCCCCGTCGCTTCCTGCGCAGGCAGCAACGACGCATACGAGTGCAAAGACGATCAGATTCCTGAACTGCATCAGACGCTCTCCATGAAGCGATGAGGTGGCGGACCGTCGCGACCCGGCTGCGGACGCGCCGGTCGATGACGGCCCGTCAGCCGGACCACGGTGGCACGACCCCGTTCATCCGGGCGTACGCGATCGACTGGCCGAGGTGTTCGTTCATGTGCGTGACGAGCTGCAAGAGGACGGCCCACTCTCCTACGTCCCGCCCATAGAGCATCGTCTCCCGATCGACCGCTGTGCCGTCCATCGACTCGGCGACACCGCGCACGTAGTCCATCGACGCTTTGAGGATCTCGACGACCTCGGCCTTCTCCGAGACCTCGGCTTCCCAGCGGCGGTACTCTGCCGGCGGGACGGGTGTCTCACGACCCATGTTCTCATGAGGGTACATGTAGTTGTAGCGCGCGATGTGCATGAAGACCCGAGCCACGCTCGCGACGCCCTCCCCCGGACTCCAGTCGAACGAGGACTCAGGCATCGCTTCGGCGAGCGCCACCAGCTTCCCAGCCGACCCTCCGAACTGCCCTTGGAACTCGGCCATGAAACCGGACGGCGCCTGAGCCTCGACCTCGCCGGCACCCACGATCGTCGCAGCCGCGATCACAAGGACAGCCACGAGCTGGATGGCGGGCCGACACTCCGGCGAACCGACCCGTCGCCCGAATGACCACGCCCTCACTGGTACGACACCGGGCGCGTGTCCTCGGCCTCGGCTTCCAGTGTCTCGAGCACCTGCTCCCATTCGAACTTGTCCCCGATGCCCCGCACGTAGTGATCCATCCATGCCATCTCGCTGACGGACTTTACGAGGCGGTTACGCGGATCCGGAATGCCGTGACTCCGACCCGGGTACATGAAGAGTTCAGTCGGCACGTCCAACTTCTTCAGCGCCATGTGCAGCTCGACGGACTGAGGGCTCGGCACGCGCGGATCACCCTCGACGACGTGAATCATCGTGGGCGTGTTCGCGTTCGTGATGTACTTGAGTGGCGACTGATCGAAGTACGTGTCGAAATCCTCGTAGAGGAAGCCGTCACCGACGTAGAACTGACGGTTCCTCTGGACGTCACTCTGCGCGTACATGCTGATCCAGTTCATGGTCCCTGCCCCGGAGCTGATCGCCTTGAAGCGATCCGTCTGCGTCAGGATCCAGTTCGACCAGTGGCCACCCGCGCTCCAGCCCAGAGCACCCATCCGATCGCCATCGACGATGCCCTCCGCGATCAGGTAGTCGACACCGGTCATGATGTCATCGTACCCGAGCGTGAAGTAGTCGCCGACAATGTCGGTGCGGTGTGCGTTGCCGTAGTTGCGGGAGCCCCGGTAGTTCGGCTTGAGCACAGCGTACCCGGCACCGGCGTACACCTGTGCCCCGTACCCGCCGTTGAATCGGAGGACGTCAGCCGACGCCGGCCCACCGTGGATCGCCACGATGAGCGGATACCGCGTGCCCTCCTGATACCCGACCGGATACACGAGCACGCCACCGACGGTCTTGCCGTCGGTGGATGTCCAGTTGACCTCCACTTCTCGGCCGAGCGCGAGCTCCGACACCTGGGGGTTCACATCGACCAGCTGCACCCACGCGTCGCGATCGTCTACGTCGCTAAGGTCGCTCACCGTAAAGACGGTCGGGGGCGTCATCGGATCCTGGTAGTTGATCAGGATCGTACCCGTATCCTCGTCGCGGACGACCGAAACGACGGCCCGCTCGTGCGTGATCTGACGAACCGCATCCCTCTCGATATCGAGTGCGTGGAGCTGGTTGGTGACCGTCACACCGGTGTTGAAGTAGATCGTCTCCGAATCCTCAGACCAGAAGCCGACCGACAGGCTCTGGTCGAAGCTCGATCCGAGCTTGCGGAACGCCCCACCGCGGTCATCGACCGCGCGCAGGTAGATCCGGTTCTCGGTCATCGAGTACCGCTCCATCTCGTCGGGCGCGGAGAAGGCGATCCAGCGACTGTCCGGGGAGAACGTCGTTCCGCTCTCGCCGACCTCGTAGTTGTCGGTCAGCCGTTCGATATGCCCCGACGCCACCTCGAGGAGGTACTGATCGGCATAGAGACGGGACCCCGTGATGTTCCGCTCGTATCGTTCGGTCGATCCTCCGGTGAACGAGATCCACCGACCATCGTCCGAGACGTTGAAGTTGTCGACACTGTAGTCATCAGACTGCTCGAGCATACGCTCGAGGCCATCGCGGACCGACAGCGCCCAGAGGCTCGACAGGGCGGTGACCTGATTCCTCACGTCCACCGAGAAGCCTGCCTCGCGACGACGCCGATCAGCGTCGTCGAATGCGTCCGGCCGTACGAAGTAGAGCATCGAGCCATCAGGGCTCCACTCCCACTGCTCCACGCCCGCATCACCGGACGTGATCTGCTCGGCCGCAGCACCCGGAAGATCCGATACGGACATCCGATAGAGCTGCTGCTGCCCTGCTTCTCCACTTCGATACACGAGCCACGCGCCATCCGGGCTGAAATCGAAGCCGCTGACTCCATCGTCCGCGTCGGTGATCTTCCGCGCCTCACCACCGTCGTGGCGCATCATGTACAGCTGGTTGTCACCATTGTCCGAGTCACGGTTCGAAGCGAAGACGAACCATCCGCCGTCCGGCGCCCACGTCGGCTGTGTCTCGTTCTTGTCGTCCGTGTAGGTAAGCTGGCGACTGGTCGACACGCCGTCGTGCATCGAAACGACGTGGATGTCGGTCTGGGACTCCGCTTCCTCCCAGTCGGGCGTGCGGATCGTGTAGAGCATCCACTCCCCGTCCGGGCTGGGTGTCCACGAGCCACCGGCTCGCTGCAGCTGCATATCCATGAAGGTCATGGGGCGCTGCTGAGCAGATGCGGGAATCGTGAGGAGGGTCACCGCGGCGGCGGCGGTCACGGCGGGGCGCACCAGGAGTGCGAAGAGGTCGTTACGCATGGGGATGGAGAGGCCTTCGGGTTACGATCACGGCGAGGCACGCCTGCCGTGGCGGACCGGAAGTATGGGGCCCGTCGCCGGATCTGGCACGGGTCCGGCGATCTCCGATGAACACGGGATGGCCTCGGATTCGGAAATCGGATCGGATATGAGTAGCTTCGCGGCACCGCCTCTCTTCACCCGGAGCACCACGATGCGCCGTGAGCGTCGCAGCCGTAGCGTGACCGGAGATCTCGGGTGATGCTCAAGGCCCGACGCTCCGGCCGTACTTCATGAGACCCGGCTGGCCCTGGCGGCGCCTCACGTGGCGTGATCGTGTCCTGCCGGACGTGATCATTCCGGGTGCTCAGAAGTGCGGCACGTCCTCCCTCTTCGCGTGGATGGACCAGCACCCGGAGGTGCATGGTTCGATTCCCAAGGAAGTCCATTACTTCGATGGTGGAGGCCCCTCGACACGTGACCGTTGGCCACGCGGAGAACCGTGGTACCGGGCACACTTTCCGACACGGAACCGGGTAGGTGCGGGGATCGCGATCGAGGCGACCCCACGGTACATGCTGCATCCCGCGGCCCCGGCCAGAATCGCCTCGTCCCTGCCGAACGTCCGCTTGATCGTGCTCCTGCGAAATCCCGTTGAGCGCGCGATCTCCCACTACTTCCACCAGAGGAAGCGTGGCCGCGAGCCCCTCGCCCTCCTCGAGGCACTCGAGGCGGAAGCCTCGCGTCTCGACCCGGGCGGAGACGAGAGCGATCCTCTCGGTCACGAGGGCTGGATTCACGCGTCGTACGTGCTACGGGGCATGTACGCCGAGCAGATCGAGCGGCTCTATGCCTCGATCGATCCGGAGCGAATTCTGGTGCTGGAGAGTGATCGCATGTTCGCAGAGCCGGGCCCGACGTTACAAAGTGTCTTCGAATTTTCCGGTGTCCGGCCCGACGTCATGCCGCGCGACCTGTCTCCTCGCATGGTGGGCCGCCGGTCCGACGTCGACCCCGAGGCGCGCGCATTTCTCGAGCGAGTCTTCGAGGAGCCGAACCGCAGGCTGTACGAGCTGCTCGGTGAGGACTACGGCTGGTAGCGAGGGCCCCAGTCGATGGACGGCCGGACCGTGAGGGCGCCCATGTCGATCCCATCCCAATCGGGGGATTGAATCAGGAATCCGATCAGCATCCCCAAGACCAGCCCCCCTGCACTGCCGGCCGCGACCGCGACACCGGTGCTCTCGAACACCTCCGTCGTCTGTCCTGCCACGATACCCCCGACGAGCCCCACTCCGAGGCCGGTCACGGCACCGGAGA
Organism: uncultured Gemmatimonadaceae bacterium; assembly: GCA_964492085.1. GTDB lineage: Bacteria > Gemmatimonadota > Gemmatimonadetes > Longimicrobiales > Gaopeijiaceae > UBA2589. The sequence goes on from CAZBHZ010000012.1 coordinate 67,033, forward strand.
AGGCCCGAGTCCGGAATCCCCGCTGCACGCTCATGCCCGTGATGTCCGATCGCAGAATCTGGATGGGTCGTCCCGCTTCCAGATCAGAAAGGACCACCGCGTCCTGCGTCGCCTCTCGGAACCGGCCGTGAACGGCCCCCCGGATGCCACGCTGAACGACCCGGACCTCTTCACCCGGCGTCGGTACGACGGGCTGCGCTTCTACGCCCCCTGGGAATACAACAGCGGCGAGGGCCCAAAGGACCCCCGCCGCCCATCGTGATCTGTTCGAATCAGCCTGAGACTGGCACAAGTTCGAAATCCACCCCCGTTACATCCTCGGACTCCTCGACGGTCACCTCCGTCGAAGCGGGGTCCGTCGTCACCCCGTCCGGCGTTTCCACGGACACGTTATACGATCCGGGAGCGAGAAAGAAGATCGTGTAGGCGCCACCCGTCCCACTCGGAACCGTGGCCATCGAGGACTGGAACTCTTCGTCCACCCCCGGATCGACAGCATCGGCACTCACGACCAGCCCCTCCACGGTCTGGTCCGTGATGGATGTAGAGAGCGTCCCGGAAATGCTGCCGGCAACGTCCTCGACCACGACACGGAGCGTCGGTCGGAACGAGACGCCGCTGATGCCCGCCGGCGTGTTCGGAGACCCCTGAATCCGGAAGCTCTGGTTCACGTCGAAGTCCACGACCAGCACCGTCTCACCACCTGCGATCTGGACGCCTCCAGACTCCTCGCCACCCTCCTCGTCTTCCCGAAGGTTCAGCTTGATGCCGGTCTGAGCGCCACTGGGTACGCTGAGATCGGCCTCCATCCCGCCGCTGTTGAACTCGTACCCTTCAGCGAGCGTGACGCTCGCCGACTCCACGATCAGACGCATCTGAACGTAGGTGTCGGACGGGATCTCGAGATCCGCGAGCAGCTCCGTCGTGAGGCCCTGAAGGTCCAGAAGGTCGACCGGACCGTCCGTGCCATCCTCGGTCAGAACCACGCGATCCCCTCCTCCGGCCGGGAGAAGCTCGACTGATCCGATGTCGACCATCGCCGAAGCGATGTAGTCGGAGGGTGCGTCCGTCAGCAGCACGCGAATTCGTGCACTGTCCAGGACATCTGTGCCGTCATCACACGCCACCAGCGTACTTACGGCAAGGAGAGATAAAATATATCGGAAAGCGTTGCGGTACATACTGTTATACCCACTCTGTAAGTCGAGCGCAGTGCTCACGCCCGTGTGATCAATCGAACACCGGTCCTTTAAACTGCAACTTTCGTGCCCTCAGGGGGCCGAGTCATCCAACCCGACGATCCTCAGGAGCTTCAGCGCATTGCGACTCGTCGCCAGCCCGGGTCGCAGGACGTAATCGAAGCTCAGAACCTGCTCCGCGACGTCGTCGACCGTCTCACGGAAGTGAACCTTCGTCGACTTCGGATCGAGCGTCGCATCCTCGTGCAGGGCAAGGTCGTGCGTCGTGACTGCCCCGATCGCATCGGCATCGAGGAGGTGTGAGATGATCCGGCGAGCCGCCACGCGTCGTTCCTCGGAATTCGTGCCCTGCAGAACCTCATCGATCAGATAGAGGAGCGGGGGAGCTGCCGGAGGACCTGCGTCCGCGGCGTCGACCAGCTGCTTCAGGCGGAGGAGCTCGGCCATGAACAGTGAGACGCCCCCGGTCAGTGAGTCGTGGATCCGCATCGAGGTGAAGACGCGCAGAGGGCTCACCCGGGCACCGGACGCGCACACGACCGACCCAGCCTGCGCCATCACCGCCGCGAGACCGATCGACCGCAGGAGGGTGCTCTTTCCCGACATGTTGGATCCGGTCACGAGCAGAAATCGTCCGGGACCATCCAGGGCTGCGTCGCTCGGACGCCGCACCGCATCGGGCAGCAACGGATGGCCGAGCGTCTGCGCCTCGAAGTGCGCTTCGCCGTCGACCACCTCCGGGAAGGACCACTCCGGCTGGTCGTGCGCGAGAGTCGCCAGGGCCGCGACCGCCTCCAGTTCGCCCAGCGCCTCGAACCAGTCTGCCACATGGTCTCCCGACCGGCTCCGCCACCGCTCGAGCGCCCGAGCCAGATGGATGTCGGACATCAGCCCGGCTGCCAGCACAGGCTGAAGCATCGAAGCGCGCGACTCCACCATGTCGAGGAGGCGCTCGAGCGAACGGATGGCATCGGACGCCGTACCCCCTGAATCGTCCTGCAACCGATCGATGAGGGCGCGCAGCGTCGGCTCCGACGTCTCGTATCGCTCCCATGCCGCGACGAGTGCATGGTGCCGACGTATCCCCGGACTCCGCCCGGCCACCAGCTGGAAATACGGGTCCAGCTCCTGAGCCCACCGCCATGCGAGTGTCGCCTGTACTATCAGCGGCAGCACCCAGCTCCACGCGGGCACGAGTGCGGGTAGCCACAGGACGAACAGGACGCCGGTGACGGCGGGCAGCAGGAAGGCGACGGGGCCCGACCACGATGGCACCCCACCCCCCTCTCCGAACGGCTCCGGAACCCTCGTCCATTCCAGAAAGCGCGTCCATCCAGGTCCGTCCGCCGTGTCGATCAGGAGCGATTCGATCGCGAGGGCCTCCCGACCCCCATCATCGTTCGTGAGCGCACGGACAGCCGACTGGCGCCGACGGATCGCCTCCGGCGGGCTCGGATCAGACAGCCAGCGTCGCACATATTCGACTCCGTTCGGGGTCGGCGTCGGTCCGAGCAGTGCCCGGACGGAGGCCGGACCGAAGATGTCGAGGTCGCCGGCATACGGATGATCTTCATCCCCAGCACCGGGTGGCAGAAGAAGAGGATCGTGGTACCCCACCTCCTCGCACGCTGCAGCGAGGGCGTCCCAATCGCGATCCAGTCGCGCCATGCCCATGGTCGCCAGCGCACCGGCCGCGCGAGCACGTCTCACCTCTTCTCGGAGCCGTCGGTGGCCGATGACCAGTCCGACGAATACCGCTCCCAGGATCAGGGCGATGAGACTCGGAATCAGCGACGGCATCGGGAGGTCATTCCGGAGCAGACCCGACACCGCACCCACGACGAACACGGTGATACGCGCGATCTCGACACGTCGGGCTCTCCGTTCGCAAGCGACGATGTCCTCGGCCCGGGCGCGCGCTGCCTGCTCATACGCCATGCGCGGCTGGCTCACCTCGCCGTCTCCTGCGACACTATCGACGTCGCTCCGTTCACGATCGGATTTCATGCCTCGTTTCGTCGTATCTCGATCTGCTCGGGCCGTGCTCGCGGCTCTTCTGTGCATTCCGGTCGCGGGTTGCTCGGATGCCGAGCGGGCAGCAGAGCGCTCCGAGGTGGCAGTGCGACCATCGGACACACCTTCGCTGCACCACGCAGGTCTGAACTCGACCGACATCCAGGCGGCGATCGCCTGGTACCTCGACCTCTGGCCTGCCGCGCAACGTTCCCGCTTCGCCGGACGTGAGGCCGTCGTTGCCGAAATGTACCTCGTCTTCGGCGAGGTGGACGAGGCACCGCCCGGTGCGTTCGACGCCGGGCTGGGACGATCCGTGCCGCAGAGCGCGTTCTGGCACATTGGCGCATTCATGAATACGACCGAATCCGACCAGCGGCTGGCGGAGATGGGCACGTCGCATCTTCCGCTCCACACGGGCCGCGCCGACGAGACCGTGTGGCGATCGGGGCTTACACCCTACGCCGGTGTCGTAGATGCCGATGGAGTCGACTCGTTCGAGCCGGCGGATCCGCGTCCGGGCGGCTTCAGCTACGTGCTCGGCCCCGACGGCGTCCTCTTCGAATTGACGGGAGGCCCGCGCACGACCGCTTCGCTGTCGCACGTGCACTTCTTCCACGAACACCCTCAGTGCACTGCGAACTGGTATGTGGAGATGCTGGGCATGGAGTTGCCGCCCCTACGCGATGACGACGGTTCGGTGCGACCAAGACCACCGCACGACCCATGTGAAGAAGCTCGCGGAGCACCGGGATGGCCCTCGCTCGAGTCATCGGGCACGATCCGCCAACCGCGTGGCACGGTGGTGCATGGGAACGGGTCGATGTCGTGGTATCCTCGGCAGTGTGACGAGACCCGCTGCGGTCAAGACGAGCCTCTCGCACCCACGCGCGGTCAGGTCATCGATCACCTCGGACTCTCGGTCGAGTCCGTGGATGCCTGGTTCGCCTGGCTCTCGAGCCGTGGCGTGACCGTGCTCGAGCCACCGCACGATATCGAGGAGGGCCGAGCCTTCATGTTCGAGGGACCGGACCGGCTCGCCATCGAGCTCGTGGACGTCGGTAGAACTCCGTGAGTCGGGAGCGGATCCGCGCCCTCGTTGACAGCAACCCCGGTCAGGCGAGCGAGGCGGAGTACATGCTCGTGCACGAGGTGCTTGCCGAACAGGCTCCCTGCAACCTCCTCGTCTTTGGCGTGGGTCGGGATTCATCCCTCTGGATGGACGCGAACGACGGAGGACGCACCGTGTTCGTGGAGGACGTGAAGCAGTGGGCCGACTACGCTCGGGAGCACGTCGAGGGAATCACGGTGATCGACGTGCGGTACTGGACGCTGCGCATCATGTGGCGCGTGCTCCGCTTCATTCCCTCTGCACTGTACATGCGGTCCCTTCCATCGGACGTACTCGATGCGGAGTGGGACGTCATTCTGGTTGATGCCCCACGCGGCACACGCTGGTATCGACGGGGCCGAATGATGAGCATCTACACCGCGTCGGTCCTCGCGAAGCGATCCCGCGGCGTCGTCTTCGTGCACGACTGTCACCGATTCACGGAGGCCGAATGCAGCGATGCGTTCCTCGGCCCCGACCATCTGGTACGCGAGGTGGAGACCCTGCGGTACTATGCGTTCGGCTGACCGCATGCGTATCGGAATCGACATCCGCGTTGCCGACCCTCCGGAGGCCGGCCAGCAGCGCATGCTGTGGCGGCTCGGATCCTGGCTGGGGTCCGAGGGGCACGACGTCGAGTTTCTGACCGTCCGTGCGCAGCGCGATGGATTGGCGCCTCCTGTCGGCACGCGTCTAAACACGCTTCACGACGTCTCAGGGGAGGGTCTCAGGAACGCGGTGTCCGAACTGGCTCTGGACGCCTTCCTGATCAATCCCGAGCGATCCCGCCGCTACCGCGCCGTACCCGCCAACGTACTCCGCGCCGCCTACGGGACCGAGCATTACCGACAGAACCTCAGATCGGTGAGGAATCCTGCGGAGCGGGTGCTGCGGCAGGTCGCGCGACTGGCGCCCTGGACTCTGGCCGACCTGCGCTGGGAACGTGCCTTCTACGAGGCCCCCCGACCCCAGCCCGACGTCGTCTGTCAGTCGGAGTACATGAAAGGTCTGATTCTCGGGAGCTACCGGATCCCGGAGGACCATATCCACATCGTGCCGAATGCAATCGATACCGACGAATACAATCCGGATCGCCGGGCCGAGGTGCGCGACGAGATGCGTGCTCGCTGGAGCATTCCGGACGACGCAGTGTGCCTCCTCTTCCTCGGCCACAACTTCCGCAGGAAGGGCCTGTGGCAGCTCCTGGAGACCGTCGCCCGGGTCGGGTCGACGGATCCACCCGTGCACCTGCTGGTGGCGGGGCGAGGAACGGGCGATCGCCAGCGCAGGCGGGCCGCATCACTCATCCGCCAACATGGCCTGGAGGGACGCGTGCACCTCGCGGGTCCGGTCAGGCCCGCGGTACACGCGCTCGCGGCGGCAGACGTGCTGGCCTTCCTCTCCTGGCACGACGCCTTCGGCTGGGTCGCACTGGAGGCAATGGGGTGCGGGATCCCTGTGATCGGCACGCCGTACGCCGGATCATCCGAGCTCATCGAGCACGGCGAAACCGGCCTGATCGTCGATCCCGCCCAACCCGACGAGGTCACCCGAGCGGTGCACTCGCTGCTCGACGAAGGCGCACGAATCCGAATGGGACGCGCGGCAGCGGAGGTCGCGGTCCGATACGACGAGGTGGACTACTTCCAGTCCGTGCAGGACATCATGCGCATCGCCGCCGACCGCAACGCAGGCCCCATCATCTGAGGGTCCTGTACGTCAGGCGTTCGCTCCCGGCTACGGGCGTCCCGACCCCCAGGCGATCCAGTAGTCGTCGATGGAATCGTCGTCCGTCGCCAGCTCCGAGTCTCCCGTCGGCAAACCGTTGAGCTGGAAGATGTACGTCAGCACGTCGGTCGTCTGCTGGCGTGACAGGCTCCACGGATTGTCGTACGGCATCCGCTCGTTCACGTAATACCAGAGCTGATAGACGGACTGGTCCTCCCAGCGTCCCTTGAACCCCGTCTCGGTCCAGTCAGCCGAGTCGTGGCACTCGCTGCATGTCGAGCGGAACAGCGCCTCACCGCGGTCGGCCTGCGCGGCCGTAAAGATCCCATCGGCGGTCGTCGGATCGGCTTGCTCCTCCACCACCTCGGCGGGAGGAGCGGGCATCTCGGCTGGGGTCTGTGACCCCGAGGAACAGGCGGCGAGCAGGACAAGTGCTCCTACCGCCGAGACGGAACGAACGATGTTGGCCATGGCTGGACGTCACACGGAGAGGGTCGGGCTACAACTGAATAGGTAGACCCAGATAATATCTCATTTGTTGACCTGATACCGACGAAGACCCCGATCGGTCCGGCCCGGCGGCGCCACCAGGCAGGAATCCACGAGAACGATTCGTGGCCTACACGGGTAGTTCCACCCATGGAAATCGGTATCTACTCCTTCGTGGAAACGCGGATCGACCCGGTCACGGGTGGCCAGACCGAGGCACACAACCGCATCGACCGAATCCTGGATGAGATTCAGCTCGCGGACGAAGTCGGTCTCGACGTGTTCGGCATCGGCGAGCACCACCGGCCGGATTATGTCTCCTCGGCGCCCGCCGTAATCCTGTCGGCCGCGGCGGCTCGCACGAAGCAGATCCGACTGACGAGTGCAGTGACCGTGCTTTCGTCGGACGACCCGGTCCGTGTGTTCCAGGACTTTGCCACCCTCGACCTGATCTCCGCGGGGCGTGCCGAGATCATCGCCGGTCGCGGCTCCTTCACGGAGTCCTTCCCTCTCTTCGGCCAGGACCTGTCGGACTACGACGAACTCTTCTCCGAAAAGCTTCAGCTTCTGCTCGAGTTGCGGGACAAGGAGGTCGTTTCGTGGAACGGTCACCATCGACCCTCCATCGACCGGCGAGGGGTCTATCCACGTCCGCTGCAGAATCCTCTTCCGCTCTGGGTCGCGGTGGGGGGCAATCCACCGTCTGTCGTGCGCGCCGCGTCCCTCGGCCTCCCGATGGCTCTGGCGATCATCGGTGGCATGCCGGAGCGCTTCTCACCGTTCATCGACCTCTATCGGGAGGCGGCACGTCGGGCCGGTCATGATCCATCGACCCTTCCGGTAAGCATCAACTCGCACGGGTTCCTGGCCGACGACGGCGACGAGGCTGCCGAGCTCGCGTGGCCGGGCTTCTCCGAAACCATGAACCGCATCGGTCGGGAGCGCGGCTGGCCGCCGCAGTCACGCGCCCATTTCGATCAGGAGCGACAGCTGCGCGGCGCGATGGTATTGGGAAGTCCCGAAGAGGTCATCGAGAAGATCCTCTTCCAGCATGAGATTTTCGGTCACCAGCGTTTTCTGATTCAACTCACCGTCGGCCCGGTGGACCACGACCGAGTCCTCAGAGCGATCGAGCTGCTGGGGACCGTTGTCGCACCGGCCGTTCGCAGCGCGGTCGGCAGCCGGGAAACGCACGCAGCGCGCTGACCCACGCCCTCGTGCACGACTCGGCGCGGTGATGCCGGGCCGTCAGCCGAAGGCTCAGATGATCTCCATCGCCTCGACCGGGATCCAGCCGACCTTTCCATCGTCGAGGACCACCTCGACCCACGACCCCGTCCGCTGGTCGATCCGTACCCGCGTACCCTCGTGCACCTCGAACAGCGTCAGGTCATCGTCTTCGGCGGGTGCCGACCGGACGGGGACCGCCTCGACGAGAACGACACCTCGATCCGCACGCCCGATCCCGAGTTCGCGCACGAGGAGCGTGCCGCCGAAGAGGACGAGGATCGGGATCCCTGCCAGCATCGACAGGCGCCCCAACGCCACGAGACGTTCGTGACGCCCCAGTACGCGAAGCATGACCCCGAGGGTCACGGCCAGCCACGCACCCCCCGCTACGAGGAGGAGCAGGGACGTCGGCATCAGGTCGACCCAGCCGTTCACGACGGACACCAGCCAGAAGGTCGGCATCGGTTCGATGGCATCGGTGGTGATGGAGCGAGCGAGCTCGAGGTTCGCCCGGATATCCGGATCACCGGGTGACAGGACGAGGGCACGCTCCCAATGCAGGATCGATTGGCCGAGCGCACCCGCCTTGAAGTAGGCGTTGCCGAGGTTGTACTGGAGCCCCGCGCTGGTGAATCCTCCGGCGAGCACCGCCTCGTACGCCTCGATGGCAGCCGCATAGTCACCCTCCTGGTACGCCGCGTTGCCCCGGTCGACGATTTCATCCTGCGCGACGACGGCGGCTGGCATCGCCAGGAGGAGGGCCACGACCAGGCAAACGCATGACCAGCCGGGCCCGGACGGACGACCCCGCACGCGTGAGCCAGACAGCAGGCGCCCCATCCTCAACGGACAGCCCGGTCGACGTCGTCCATCAGCCGCTCCACACGTTCGAGAAAGCGCGCGGTCTCGTCAGGATCTCCGGCAGGCGGAGCGAACCGCTGACGGTCGCAGTGGGCAAGGCAGTCGATCACGTCCTCCCGAAGCGTCTCCGGTGCACCAACGCGTTCCAGCGCCCGTTCGATGGATACCGACTCGAGTCCGGCCTCCGCGAGGTTCAGTCGATCCGAGATGAGACCCGTGAGCGCCCGGGCGACTTCCGCATAGAAGGCACGGCGATCGTTCTGCTCGGCCAGGCGCCGTGCGTCCGCGAGCCGGCGCCGAGCCACGCGACCGGCACGCCTGCCACGCGCGTATGCGACATCACCCTCGAGGAGATCCCGGTGGCGCCGGAGCGCGACCGCACCCGCGATTCCCATGAGCGGTAACAGAGCGAACATCCAGAAGCCGGGACCCGAGAGCACCGAGCCACCACTCCGTCCCAGCTCCAGGGAGCCCAGGCGGATGAAGCGGATGTCCTGTCGGAGCTGCTCCACGCCGCCGCGGGTCAGAGCTGCGGGGCCCTCGAGAACCGTGCCGGCCACCGTGAGCGGGATCGGATCGCTGGCCACCTCGCGGTATGCACCGGTCGCACCGTCGAAGTACGCGAGGGCAACCGGCGGGATCTCTCGCTGTCCCGGGGCGCGGGGGATCACGACGTACTCGAACGTCTTGGCTCCGGACAGCCCATCTCCCGCTACGCCGATCGTCTCCGAGATCTCCGGCGGGAAGACCTCGAAGTCGTCCGGGAGTCCGAGCGCGGGAGGCGTGATCGACCGCAGATGTCCATCGCCGGTCACTCGAACGGTGAGTGTGATGGCCTCGTTCGCATCCACCGAGTCACGATCTACATCAGCCGTTACCCTGAGGCTGCCCACGACGCCGGTGAACACGTCGGGTCGCCCCGGAGGCAGAGGAACGACGTCGATCGTGAGAGGATTGGACAGCACCGTCACGGGCACCGTCGTCGTGCCGAAGAGCGAGGGCCGCCCGAAGACGCGCTCGAAAGGGTCGCGCCCGGTCTGGACGCGAACTGCGGCCTCGATGCCAATGGGATCGATCGTCCGCTGCCCCGGTCCGGTGGGTACCAGCGCGACCCGACGCACGACCGCGGTCGCGTACTGCTCTCCGCCTCGGGTGCGCTCCTCGACCTGAGGTGGCCCCTGAGGCGACACATCCTCCACCCAGAAGCCGGCCGGCTCCGGCACCGCGGTCATGCCGAAGTTTGTCACATCCACCTTTGTCCAGATCCGGTACTCGACGACGAAAGGCTCCCCCTCCCTCACCGAGGTACGCGACGCCTCGGCTGTGATGAAGAGCTCGTCGGGTGCGATTCCGTTGGCTGACACGCCCTCCGCCGCGTCGGCGGAGATCGTCACGGTGATCGGGTCCGTGGTGAAGGACCGGCCTTCCGCTACGATGTCCATCGGCGGGATCGTGTGGACGCCCTCCGTGAGTGCCTGATAGCGGTGCTGCACCGTGACCGAGACGGTCGTGCGGCCGTTGACCATCTGGACGGACGACTGCGTGTTCGAGCCGAGGAAGCGCGCGAAGGCACCGAGGTCCGGCGGCGCGAGGTCACGGTTCATCGACTGCGTGCCGGACACCTCCACGTTCACGACGAATGCCGACCCGACGGCGACCGTCGTGCCCGGGGTCACGAATGCCCGGGCGTCGACACCCTGTGCCGCGACCGGCGCCCCCAGCGCGAACAGAGCCACTCCGATCAGCCGCCAAGCCCGGGTCGCCATGCTCATCACCACGGTTTCCTGGGGCGACGACCCCGAGCCGAAATCCGCTTCCGGTTCACATCCCCCGGATCTTCCTCGATGGCATCCAGAAGCCGCTCGGCTTCCTCAGGGGTCATGTCACTCGGCTGAGGCTGCTGCTCGCCCGTCGGAGGCTCCTCTCCCTGAGGAGGAGATTCGTCGCGCTCGTCCTCGCCCTGCTCACCATCGGACGAATCCTGGTTCTGCTGATCCTGGTCCTGATCCTGCGACTCCGGCTGACTCTGCTGCTCCTGTTCGTCCTGCTCTTCACCTTCATCCTGCTGGTCGTCGCCCTGCTGTTGCTGCTCCTGTTCCCGTTCCTGCATCTGCTCGAGGACGCGCTCGAGGTTGTGCTTCGCGTCACCGTCCTGTGGGTTCAGTCTCAACGCCTGCTTGAAGGATTCCAGACTCTCCTCGAGCTGCTGCTGCCGATAGAGCGCGTTCCCGAGGTTGTACCAAGCCGATGATGCGAGTCTCGGGTCTCCGGTCTCGATCGCACGCTGGTAGGCCTCCATTGCACGCTGGTAATCAGCATCCTGATACAGCGCGTTCCCGTCGTTGAACGGGATGATGGGAGACTCGGGGGCTTCCGCCATCGCCTCGAGATACTTCTGATGGGCTTCGGCGAAGCGCCCCTCCTCGTAGAGCCGGTTACCCTCCCGGACTCGTTCACGACCGGCCTGTCCCTCCGCAGGAGCCACGACCAGGCCGATCGCGACAAGCACCCCGGCGAGCCAACCGAGCCCGAACGACCGGCCAGGGCGCGAACCGGTACCCCGCCGGCTCGACGAGCGGCGCGTCACGCGGTTCTGACCCTTCCGGGACCCTTGTGTCATTCGAACCTCCCGACCCACTCGTGCTCCTCCGTCCTCCGGTCGGAAAGCAGAGCTTCCGATAGAAGAAGCAGGAGCGCCAGAGCGAGAAAGATCTGGTATTGCTCCTCGAAGCGCGTGACCTCACGCGCATCGAACTCGTCACCCTCACCGCTCGCGATGCGATCCACCAACTGGTCGAGTGCCGTTCCGTCCGTACTCGCCCGAACAATCGTCGCACCGGCCTGATCCGCGAGGCTTTGCAGGGCACCCTCCCCGACCCGGGTTGTCACGACACTTCCGTCTTCGTCCCGCAGGAACCCCTGCTGGACACCGCCGTCGTCGTATACCGGAATCGGAGCGCCCTCGTTCGTGCCGATCACCACGATGTACACGTCGATCGCGCGGAGTTCGGAGAGGATGTCGCTGAAGTCGTCCTCGTGATCTTCGGCATCGGTGACGAGGACCAGGACGCGAGCCTCGCGCGCGCCCTTCTCCAGTGCCTCGAGCGAGGTCCGCAGCGCCGCGCCCAGATCCGTCCCCTGGATCGGCATCAATTCCGGCGTCATCGCGTTCAGGAACATGCCGGCCGCGCGGTAATCGAGGGTCAGCGGGCTCTGGACGAAGGCGTCAGCGGCAAACGCGACCAGGCCGATCCGGTCTCCGCTCAGTCCCTCCATCAGACGGTAGACCGCGAGACGCGCGCGCTCGAGTCGATTGGGGGAGACGTCCTCGGCGAGCATCGACTGGGACAGGTCGATCGCCACGACGATATCCTGTCCCGAGCTTCTGATCGTCTCCACCCGACTGCCGAACTGCGGTCGTGCCAGCGCAACCGCCAGCAGAGCGACGGCGGCGATCTGCATCGCCCACTTCCATCGTCGGGCCACCGGATTCACGGAACGTGTCAGCCGCTGCACAAGATCCACCTGGGCGAAGGCCTCCAGAGCACGGCGACGCGTGGCCGACGCCTGAACAACCAGGAGGATCAGGACCGGTACGAGTGCAAGCGCCCAGAGCCAGCCGGGATCGTTGAAGCGGAACATCAGGGCAGCCTCCGCAACACGGTCTGGACCAGCGCCAGCTCGGCCATCAGGAGCAGGAAGCCGAAGCCGAGGGGAAGGGGGAACTCCTCCTCGAACTGAGTGAAATTCTCGACCTCGATCTCGGTCCGCTCGAGTTCGTCGATCTCGGCGTAAATCTCCTGCAGGCTCTCGGTGTCCGTCGCCCGGAAGTACCGACCGCCCGTGCGCTCCGCTACCTCCTGGAGCGTCGGCTCGTCGATGTCGACGCGCATATTCGCGTACCGTGTTCCACCGAGAGGGTCCTGGACCGGGAACCGGGCGCTTCCCTGCGAGCCGGCCCCGATGGTGTAGACGCGAATCCCCAGCGCCTCGGCCATCTGAGCCGCCGTCACCGGACCGATCTCGCCCCGATTCGAGCGGCCATCGGTCAGGAGTACGACGACCTTCGACTCCGCGGGCGATGCCTGCAGACGTTTGACTGCTGTGGCGAGGCCCATACCGACCGCGGTGCCGTCCTCGATCATCCCGATCTCGAGTTCACCGAGGAGCGACTGCACGACATCGTAGTCGAAGGTCAGAGGGGCCTGAGTGAACGCCTGACCGGCGAATGCCACCAGCCCGATCCGGTCGTTTCGGCGCCCACCGACGAACTCGCCACCCACGCTCTTCGCCGCCTCGAGACGATTCGGCTCGAGGTCCTCAGCCAGCATCGAACTCGACACGTCGAGGACCATGATGATGTCGATCCCTTCGGTGAGAACGTTCTCCGTGGTGATCCCGGTCTGAGGGCGGGCGAGTGCGACGACGAACGCCGCGAGCGCCAGGCCCCGCAATGTCGGGGGAACGAAGGTGGCCCATCGAACCGGAGCCGCCTGCGACGCACGTACTGCGTCGACGGCGGAATAGCGGATCGAGGCGCCTCGCCGGCCATGTCGAGCGCGCAGCCAGAATACCACCGGCAGAAGCAGAAGCAGGCCGAGCACGGCAGGGTCTTCGAACCGGAACATCAGGCGGGCGCCTCCTCGGCGGCACCTGCATTTCCGGCGCCCCCAGGGGAGACCGGAGGCGTTGCTTCCTGTGCGCGGCTCGTCGATTCCGTTACCAGCGCCCGACCGAGCTGCACGATCTCGCGTGACGCGTCACTCGAGGGTCGGACCTTCGCGAACTTCACGAGATCGCACTGGTCGAGGAACCGACGAAGTTCGCCGCGGAACCCCTGCCCCACGCCCACCCGCGCGAGTCCATCAACGATCTCCCACGTCGTCAGTTCCAGAGCCGCCACACGAAAGCGAGCCTCGACGTAGCGACGAAGGATGTCGGACGCCTCGATGTGATACTCCTTCACCTGCCCGCGCATGAGCAGCTCGGAGTGCTCGAGCCGATCGAGTGCTTCCAGGGCGATCTCGTGGGCGGGCCGCGGAGGCGGTCCGGGATCCTCGACCTGCTCCCCTGCCCGGCCTCGGGCCCACCGTCGGTAGCCCCAGGCACCGGCGACGACCGCCAGAAGGAGTGCGACCATCCATCCCGCAATCCGGAGCACACTGACCGGAATCATCAGTGGGCCGCGGATCTCGCGAATGTCCCCGGTATCGTCCTGACCGACGCTCACGACCTCGACGCCAAAGCCGTCCGTACGCAGGGTCTCGCGCCCACCATCCGCCCCGATCAGCTCGACGTCGAACGACGGGATCTCCAGCTCACCGAGTTCGAATGCGGTTAGCAGGAACATCACCGAAGAGATTCGAGTGTCCCCCTCGGACTGCATCGGGAGCGCCTGAGCCCCGAGGACCTCGAACGGGCTCAGATCCAGGGAGTCGGGCCATACGACCGACGCTCCCGCAGGGTGTGTGACACGCACGTTCAGCGTGATCCGGTCTCCGACCGTCACCAGCGTGGTGTCGACATCCGTGCGGATGTCGACCTGGCCACTCACCGACAACGGCGCGACGGCGATCGCCAAAGCCGTGAGGGCGGCACGCATCAGAGCGGTCGGGACGTACGGCGGAACGAATCCCGGGGCCGGACGCATCACTGTCGGCGCGCCCGGTCCTGAAAGAACCGCATCAAGGGTTGCACGTACGGCTCGCCGGTCTCGATGTCGATGACATCGACCTTGCTCTTTCTCAACGCTCGGTCGAGTTCATTGCGCTCGTTGGCGACCCGGGTCGCGAAGGCCATCCGGAACTGTGGGTCCGACGTATTTACCACCACTCGGTCACGTGTCTCGGGATCCTCGAGCTCGAGATAGCCGAGAGACGGGAGTTCGCGCTCGCGAGCGTCACCGAGCCGCACCGCGATCAGGTCATGCCTGCGACCCGCGACGGCAAGGGCCTTCTCGAAACCCTCGTCGCGGAAGTCGGAGACGAGGAAGGTGACGGCCTTCTTCCGCTGGACGTGGGTCAGGTACTCCAGAGCGCCGGTGATATCGGTACCCCGGCCTTCCGGCCGGTGGTACAACAACTCGCGGAGGACGCGCAGTACGTGCCGGCGCCCTTTTCGGGGTGGCACGAACTTCTCGATCCGATCCGAGAAGATGATCAGGCCGACTTTGTCGTGGTTCTTGATCGCGCTGAATGCGAGCAGGGCGCAGATCTCCACCGCCACCTCGCCCTTCAGCCGCTCACGCGTCCCGAACTCTCCCGATGCGCTCACGTCGACGACGAGCATCACCGTGAGCTCACGCTCCTCCTCGAAAACCTTCACGAAGGGCGAACCGTTCCGTGCCGTGACATTCCAGTCGATGGAACGGATGTCATCGCCGTACTGGTACTCGCGCACCTCAGCGAAATTCATGCCGCGGCCCTTGAACACCGAGTGGTACTCACCCGAGAAGACCTCGTTCACGAGGCCTCGAGTGGAGATCTCGATGCGCCGGACCTGCCTGAGGATCTCGCGGGGGATCATCGACGCCGATCCGTCAGGGGACCTCGACGCTGTCGAGAATGCGCCGTACCACGTCCTCCGGCGTCACCTCTTCGGCTTCGGCCTCGTAGGTGACCAGCACGCGATGGCGCAGCACGTCCATTCCCATCGCGCGAACGTCGTCGGGCGTGACGAAGCCTCTGCGATTGAGGAACGCGTGGGCACGAGCGGTCCGTGCCAGACAGATCGTGGCACGCGGAGAGCCCCCGAACGCGATCAGATCCTTCAGGTCGTCGAGCCCGTACGTGGCAGGGTCACGGGTCGCCAGCACCAGATCCACGATGTACCGCTCGACCTGAGGGTCCATGTAGATCATCTCCGCCGCCTTCCGCGCCCGGATGATTTCGTCCGGCGTGACGACGGGCTGGACCTTGGCGACCGAACCCGAGGACATCCGCCGCATGATCTCCAGTTCTTCGTCACCCGACGGGTACTCGATCGAGAGCTTCAGCATGAAGCGATCGACCTGCGCCTCGGGAAGCGGGTACGTCCCCTCCTGCTCGATCGGGTTCTGCGTGGCCAGCACCAGGAAGGGGTCGTCGAGGGGGTAGCTCTCCTCACCGATCGTAACCGTGTGCTCCTGCATAGCCTCGAGGAGGGCGGACTGCACCTTGGCGGGGGACCGGTTGATCTCGTCGGCGAGGATGATGTTCGCGAAAATCGGCCCCTTCTTCGTCTTGAACTCCTGATCCTTGGGATCGTAGATCAGCGTCCCGATGAGATCGGCGGGGAGCAGGTCCGGCGTGAACTGAAGCCGGCGAAACCGGGTGTCGATCGCGTCGGCGAGCGTCTTCACCGTGAGAGTCTTGGCGAGACCCGGAACGCCTTCCATCAGAACGTGGCCGTCGGCCAGCAGACCGATCAGGAGGCGCTCGACCATCCGTTCCTGACCGACGATCACACGGCCGACCTCATTCCGAAGTCGAGCCACGAACTCGCTCTCCTGCTGGATCTTCTGCTGAATCACCTCGATGTCGAGGGTCTTCGTCTCAGTCATGTCCTCACACTCGGTGCGACGGAAGTACACACGTAGTTGGCCGCGATATGGTAATGGATGCGTGAGAGCGCGGAAGGGTTGGCTCGCCGGAGGAGCGCCGTCAAAGCAGGGCCCAAAGTGTCCTACTCAGGTGACACTTATCGCACCGTCAGTACCCGTAACAGGTTGCAAAACCATAACATACGGCGAACTCGCTGTTCTGGCACGTAGAGTGCTCCTTTGGGCAGGGTGCGCGGGACGCCGGCGAAGAGGCTGGCAGAGTTCGGGGAGGGTCCCCGGCTCTCCTGCGCGAGACCGGCCCGGGCCGGTCCTGGAAAGGGGAAGCAAGATGAAACGAGAACTGATACTGGCCCTGACGGGCCTGGCGATGCTCATGCCGATCGATGCCGAGGCGCAGCGACGCGACCGCGGCGGCGATCGTGCCCGGGAGCGTAACGATCGAGTGGAGCGACTCGAACCGGTGCGCGCGCCGGGCCGCGTCTTCCGGGCATCTCCGAGGCACCGCAACCACCGATCGCGTGTTGTCTACACGAGTCGTTCACGGAGTCCGCGCTACTCGGTGGGACATGTCTGGTTCCGGGCCGATATCGGTGACGTACGCTTCCGTCGCGGCTTCTTTGAGCGACGTGTCACCCTGACCACGAACGATCTGCGCGATCTACTCGGCCGCCATACGGTCCGACGGGTCAGAGATGCCGCACACCGTGCCGGAATCCACGGCGCGATGCGTGGGCGGTGGGTCGGGGAGCGCCGAGGCGTGCGAGTCCTCGTCGTGACCGTCGATGGATTCGAAGTCGCGGAGTTCTCGGACTACGACCGTGACGGCTTCGTCGACCAGGTCTTCCTGATCGGCGACCGCCGACCGCGTCGGACGGTGAGCCGGTGGTGAGGCGTACAGGTCACCCCGACGAATGAGCCCCGCGGACCGAACGGTTCGCGGGGCTTCTTCGTCGATGGCTCCGCCAGTCGCCTAGAACCGTGCGCTGAAGAACTCGAAGCGGACCCCCGGCACCCAGCCGGGACGGCCGTCGTCCCGATCGAACGGTATCATCGTGGGCACCGGCATCGGCGCACCCAGTCGCCACGATCCGTCGGAGTAACCGAGCAGCGCGAAGTCTTCACCCGGAGTCGGCGTACCACTCCGAACACGATCACGCCCCCTCGTCGCGGCCGTGGCAATCGCGAGCCCGGCGATGCTCGAAGCGAGCGGGATCGCGATCGCAGCATCGTCACCGGGCTCGGTGAGCAGGTCGATACCGAGTCCGACCAGGCCGCCACCCAGCGCTCCGAGGTTGATCAGCCGGACCCTCGGTCGGGACACATCGTACGCCGACCCCAGCAACTCACCGGCCAGCAATCCCGCGTTCCCCGCCAACAGGCTCGCGACGAGTACGCCGTCATTATCTCCCCCGCCGTCACGGTCGATGATTTCCGCGAACATCGCACCGTAGATTGAGCCCCACGTGGATCCCCCCTGAGCCGCACTCGAGACACCGGACCGGACGGGATTTCGGGCGATGGCCGCTCCGGTCGCGATCCCGGCCAGACTACCGACGATCATCGAGGTGAACACCTCCTCCGTGTTATCGTCGGTCTCGTAGCACCCGAAGTTGCTGCACACCTGCTCTTGCCCGATCCCCAGAACCTCCGCCCAGCCCAGCCCCTGCCAGGTGCCCCACGTGCCACCCCAGGTGATCGCTCGGGCCTGTCCTTCCGTGTACTGCTGACTTCGCTGAGCCATCAGCGCGGAAAAGAGCCCGAGTGGCACACCGGCGAGCAGGCCGGCACCGTACGCCTCGCTGTCGTTCGCGCCCGCGGCGGTGGGAACGGCGACACCCAGCCAGAGTCCGTACAGGGTTCCGAAGACCGGAAGCTCCAGTCGACTGACGCGGTCGCCACGGGCTGATCCGGTCAACGAAAGCCGTTGGCGTGCCTCCTCGGCGGCCGAAGTGCCCGGGTACCGCTCCGTGATGTGCACGAAGAGCGCCTGCGCGATGTCCCACTCACCCTGCTCTTCGAAGTCGATCGCGGTCCGAAGCAGCACGGACGCGGCGTCGGAAGGCGCGACCTGCGCGTCCGCCTTCATCGGCTGCGTACCGGCCCCCACGAAGAGAGCGACCAGGGTGAGCAGCGTGGTTCCAGTCCGAAGCATTGGGGCCTGCTCGATGATGTTCGACATATCGTCACGTACGTGACTTCGTGAAAAGAGTTGCGGCTCGGCCATCCGCGCGAAGCCTCACGTGGATATCTTCCTCGCTCGTAAGAAACGATCGATCCACCCGGCCCATGACAACGTGACCACTCACACCAGCGACGTCGTCGTGATCGGCGCGGGTATCAACGGTGCGTCGTGTGCATGGCATCTGGCCGCGCGAGGGCTTTCGGTCACCGTGCTCGAGAGGGATGCGGGTCCGGCCATGGGATCGACCGGAAAGAGCGCCGCCGGCGTCCGGGTTCAGTTCACCACGGCGCCAAACATCCGCCTCTCCATGTACTCGCTGCCGATCTACCGGACGTTCGAGGAACGATTCGGTCGCGACATCGGGTACCGGGACATTGGCTACCTCCTCCTCGTGCCCGAAGCTCGCTGGGCTGCGCACCTCGAGTCCGTGCGGCTCCAGCACGAGCTGGGCGCACCGGTCGAGGTCCTCGACCCGGAAGAGGCCCAGCGGTACATCCCGTTCTCCACCGAGGGGCTGGCCGGTGCCACCTACGGCCCGTGGGACGGCATCATCGATCCGCATATGGCGTGTCTGGCGTGGGTGGACATGGCGAAGGAATCCGGCGCGCAATTCAGGATGAATTCGCCGGTGACCGCACTCCGATCCAACGGTGACGGCTGGACGGTGGAAAGCGGTGCCGACCGCGTCTCGTGCCGTTGGATCGTGAACGTCGCCGGCGCATGGTCCGGAGGCATCGGAAAACTCGCAGGCCTCGACGTCCCGGTCGGTCCCAAGCGCATCCAGATCTTCCTCTCCGCCCCGATCGCGGACGAGCGGACGTACCCCCTGACCATCGATCTCTCCACGGGTGTGTACGTGCGGTCCGAGCTCGACCGTGTGCTTTTCGGACTCGACAACCTCGACCAGGAGTTCGGCTTCACCGAGGGCATCGATCAGGAGTGGCTCGAGCACGTGCTCCTGACCGGCGTCGACCGTTACCCGTGGTGGGAGGAGATGGGGATCGACCTCGCCGGGAGCTGGTGGGGATATTACGGCGTCAGCCCCGACAACAGTCCGATCATCGGGCCACACCCGGAGGCCGACGGGTGGATCGATGCGTGCGGCTTCTCGGGCCACGGCATCATGCACGCGCCCGCCACGGGGATCGCAGTGGCAGAGATGATTGCCGACGGCCACACTACCAGCGTGGACGTCGACCACTTTCGGCACGCGCGCTTCGGCGAGGACGTGCCGGTCGAAGCGAACATCTTCTAGTCACGGACGCTGCCTCCGGCTGCGTGCACCGGCTTCGTGAATCCTATGGACAGCCTCCTTCTCTTATTCGAGCAGATGCCGACGTGGCAGAAGCTCCTCTGGGTGATGACATGCCTCGGGCTGAGCTGGGTGCTCGAGGGCAGCCTTCCGCTGGTCCAGCTCAAGTACCGGAAATGGCGTCACGCTCGCTCGAACTTCGTCTTCCTCGGAACCACGCTGGCGATCAATGCGGCGTTCTCCGCGCTCTCCATCGGGGTGGTTGCGTGGACGGCTTCCACCGGCTTCGGGCTTCTGTACCTCTTCGAACTGCCGGTGTTGGCGGAGATGCTGATCGCCATCGTCGTGCTCGACCTGACGGCGCAATACTTCGCGCACTGGCTGCTGCACCAGGTGAAGTTCCTCTGGCGCTTCCACGTCGTGCACCACAGCGACACCAAGGTCGATGCGACCACCGGCACCCGACTCCACCCCGGGGACTTCGCGGTCCGGGAGGTGATCGCGCTCGCCGCACTGACCATGACGGGCGCGCCCCTCGCCTACTATGTCGTGTACCGGTTGACGACGATCCTCTTCACCTTCCTCACGCACGCGAACATCTCTCCCCCACGATGGCTCGACGCGTCACTCAGCCTGGTCTTCGTGACGCCGAACATGCACAAGTTCCACCACCACTTCGAGCGGCCATGGACCGACACGAATTACGGTGGGATCCTCTCCATCTGGGACCGGATGTTCGGAACGTTCGTCTACGGTGATCCTCACGACGTCGTGTACGGCGTCGACGTTGCCGACCCGGCCTTCGACGAGGACGTCGGACACCAGATGAAGCTGCCGTTTCAGAGGGGGGCAGGCCTCGACCGCGAGTAGGGGAGCTAACCGCCCGAGCGAGTCGGCTTTGGGGGTGCCTCAGTCGGCTCGCGCCTCCGCGAGCTGAACGATCAGCGTCCCGGCGTCGTGGAGTGGTGTCGGGACACCGTGCGCGCGACCCACCCGTGAGATCTCCTCGCCGAGGTCCCCCATCTCGGTGCGACGCCCCTGATTCAGATCATGGATCACGCTGGGAAAGAAATCGTCAGGGAAACGGTCGAGCGTCTCATCGATCTTTTCATCTGTCTCCGGCGGGATGGGCACACCCGAGGCGCGACCCACGTCGAGCACTTCGGCGATCGCGAGCTTCTGGAGCTCGGCCCCGAACGCGTGTCCGCGAATCGAGCCCATGTTCCGCTCCCCGATCGCACACAGCACCGAAAGCGCACACACGACGGACATCTTCTCCCAGAGCTCGACGCGGATGTCATCCACGACCTCGATGGCGACGAGCGTTCCCTCGAAGGCGGCACGGACCCGGTCGACAGGACCCGCATCCGCATCGAGCACGATGCGCTGGTGCGCGGCCTTCCGTTCCACCACGCCCGGCGCGACCCGGAACGACGTCATGTACGCCACGCCATCGGCGAGCGCGTCCCTCGGGATCCCATGGGCCTCCATCCGATCGAGAGCGGTCACCCCGTTGAGTAGCGAGACGATATGGGCGCCCCGATCAGCGAGATGGCGCAGCTGCTCCGAGACCTCGTCGAGCGAGAAGGTCTTCGTGACCAGAAAGGCGAGGTCGGCCTCGTCGACCTCCAGCGCCGAGCCCACGCACCCGACCTGCACGTGAACGTCGCCGGCGTGACTGCGTACCTCGAGCCCGCTCGCCTCGATCGCCGCCCGGTGCTCTCCGCGGACGACCAGCGTGACGTCGTGTCCCGCCTCCGAGAGCACCGCGCCCACGTAGCTGCCGAGCCCGCCGGCCCCGACGACGACGATCCTCACGCGTCGGTCACGCAACCGAGCGACGCCGACGAGACGGATCGGACATAACGGAGCAGCACGCCCCGGTCCGTCGCGAGTGGGGGCTCCGTCCAGGTGGAGCGCCGTCGCTCGACCTCTCCGGGATCGACATCCCACGTGATCCGATTGGCCTCCGCATCGATGATGATGTGATCGCCGTCCTCCACCAGTGCGATGGGACCACCGCTCTGCGCCTCGGGCGTCACGTGCCCGATCACGAAGCCGTGACTCCCTCCAGAGAAACGGCCGTCGGTAACGAGGGCAACGTCTGCACCGAGCCCGGCACCCATGATCGCCGAGGTAATCGTGAGCATCTCCGGCATTCCGGGTCCGCCTCGAGGTCCCTCGTAGCGGATCACCACCACGTCACCGGGCTCGACCTCGTTCCGCTCCAGTGCCGCGAGCGCCGACTCTTCTCGGTCGAAGACACGAGCGGGCCCCGCGAAGGACACCCCCTCCTTCCCGGTGATCTTGGCAACCGCCCCATCGGGGGAGAGAGACCCGGTCAGGATTCTCAGATGCCCCGTCGCCTTGATGGGATCTCCGATCGGGCGGACGACGTCCTGTTCGGCACCGAGCGGCGCGACGTCCGCGAGATTCTCGGCCACCGTCCTTCCCGTCACCGTAAGGCAGCCGCCATCGATGAGTCCCTCGTCGAACAGCATGCGTAGGACAGCGGGCACGCCTCCGACCCGGTCGAGGTCTTCCATGACGTACCGGCCGCTGGGCTTCAGGTCGGCAAGGTAGGGTGTCCGATCGCTCACGGACTGAAAGTCGTCGAGGCTCAGCTCGACACCGGCCGCATGGGCGATCGCGAGCAGATGGAGCACGGCGTTCGTGGAGCCTCCAAGCACAGTCACCAGAACCATCGCGTTCTCGAAGGCCGCGCGTGTCATCACGTCGCGCGGCGTGATCCCAGCCTCCAGAAGCAGGCGGAGGGTCGCGCCCGCGCGCTGGCATTCCTCCCTCTTCCGATCGGTCGCGGCGGGTGTCGACGAACTGTACGGGAGCGTCATGCCCAGCGCCTCGGCCGCACTCGCCATCGTATTCGCCGTGTACATGCCGCCACATGCGCCCGGCCCCGGACACGCATTCTGAATGACTGCGTCGAATCGGGCCTCGTCGATCGAACCGCCGATGAGCTGCCCGTACGCCTCGAAGGCGCTGACGATGTCGAGCGGCTCACCGTCGAGGTGACCGGGCGCGATGGTACCGCCGTAGACCATCAGGCCGGGGCGATTCAACCGCGCCATGGCCATGAGGGAGCCCGGCATGTTCTTGTCGCACCCCGGCACCGTGACGACCCCGTCGTACCACTGGGCACTCACCACCGTCTCGATGGAATCGGCGATGAGATCCCTCGACGGCAGGGAGTAACTCATCCCGTCTGTCCCCATCGAGATTCCGTCGCTGACGCCGATCGTGTTGAAGCGCATCGGGACCAGTCCCGCCTCTCGGACACCGGTCGCGATCTCGGAGGCCAGATCGAGCAGGTGCATGTTGCACGGATTACCGTCCCACCACATCGACGCGATCCCGACCTGAGGCTTGTCGAGGTCCTCGGCCGTGAGACCCGCCGCGTGCAGCATCGCACGAGCACTCGCCTGGGCCGGCTCCTGAGTGATGCGTGCGCTGTGTCGGTTGAGCGTGGGGAGCCTGGTCGTCACGAGGCCGGCGGACGGGACTCGATGACCTGGAGCGTCGTGCCCTGTTGGCAGATGCTCATCTCCACGTAGCGTGCCTCGACGACGATCGGATCTCCCACGGAGAGCCCCTCCGTATTCCCGACCAGCGTATAGAGGAAATCGTCACCGTCTCGCATGGCCAGGCATTCGACGCCCTCGTCCGTGATCCGGCCGGTTCGCTGGAGTGTGCCGTCCGGTCGTGTGACGTGGAAGGGATCGGAGAGCCCGATCGGCGCGAAGATGGCATCGAAGGCTACGATCAGGAGCGCACGATCGTACGGTGCAGTTTCGGGAATCGCGATCGTACCGGACACCTCACCCCACATTCCCTGCTCGCCTTCGGCGAGCGCCTCGAAGCCGGTCCGGGTCGCACCAACACCCACGTGGACCTTCGCCTGCAACGGGAGGTTCTCCGTGTAGACCGTGACCATCGTCCCACGTGGGCCGTGAAGTGGTTCGATCTCCTGAATCATGCGCAGCGAGTCCGGCGCCACGCGGCGCTGGGCGTCGAGATGGCCCGGCACCGCCAGTGCGACAGCAAGGCCGAGCGGGGCCAGTGTGACGAGATGGGTCAGGCAGGTCTTCATGACGTCTCCGTGTCGGACTGGCATGATCGTCCACGGCGGGCCCTCCCGAAAGGGGAGGTCGGGCCACGCTGGCCGGCATCCGGATTCCGGCACTTCATGGCATCACCCCCGTTGACGGCGCCCGGACATCGTCGAAGGTTGGCCGCCATGACCGCCCCGCTTGTCGCCCGCCGCCTCAGAGAAGGCCAGCTCAAGAAGTCGCCCATACGCGAGATCATGAAGCTCGCGGACCGCCGCAACATCGTGGCCATGGGGCTCGACCCGGACGACGTGATCTCTTTCGCGGGGGGCTGGGTGAATCACGCCGCGCCCGATGCGCTCCGGTCGAACTACGTCGCCATCGCCGAAGACCCGTCGCTCTTCCACGAATTGGGCGCGTACTCACCCACCCGAGGCCTCCCGCGCTTGCGTGAGGCACTCCTCGCCGTGGATGCCAAGCTCTATGGGACCCCGGGCCTGGGGGACGAACACATCCTCGTCGGGGGAAGCTCGACCCAGCTGACCCACACGCTCTTCACCACGCTCCTGGACCCGGGAGACCGCGTCGTCCTCTTCGATCCCTCGTACGCGAACTACGGGCCCCAGCTCAATCTGGGTCCGGAGGGAACAGAGCTCGTCTGGTTGCCCGTTTTCGATCCGGCTGCATGGGCGTTCATGCCCGACGGCGACGCGGTCGTATCCGGCTTTGAATCGCTCGTGGCCGAGCACCGGCCACGCCTCGTGCTCTTCTCGTCGCCCGATAATCCGACGAGTCAGCTCATTCGCGACGAAGTCTTCGACGAGATCCTGCGCATCGCGGAAGAGGCGGCCTGCTTCGTCGTGGTCGACTTCGCGTACCGAGCGCAGTGCTTCCGCGAGCCATATCCGAGACACTTCTCCGCCAGCCCGGCCGAGCACCCGAACCTCATCCGACTCCACTCGAACTCGAAGTGGTGCCGAGGACTCGGACGAAGACTCGGATGGATCGAGGCCGCACCTCACGTGGTCGAGGCGCTCGAGGTCGTGCAGCAGAGCACGGCCCTCTGTCCGGACAGCGTCCACCAGTATGCGCTCGCCGCGTACCTGGACGAGGCGCTTCCAGACGGCTCGCTCGAAGCGTACATGGCGGAGACGAACACCCTGTACGAACGCGCAGCAAGACACACGGTCGCGTGCATCGACCGGTACCTGGAGATGCCGAGGCTCGACCCGCAGGGGGGGCTCTACACCGTCATGGACGTCGGACGGAACGGCGATGAGTTCGTGCGGGACGTCCTGCCGAAAACCGGTGTGATCTTCGTGCCGGGCAGCGGCTTCGGTCCCTCACTCACGAACGGCGTTCGGATCTCCTTCGGCCCGCTCGTGAACGATCTCGACCGGATCGAGGAAGGGTTTCGGAGGGTGGGTGAAGTCGTGCGGGGCTAGTCCGCCCGAACGTCGAACATCCACCCCATGACCCACCATCGACGACCGTCCGAGAACAGCGTGATGCTGTTCGTCCCGGTGTCGAACGAAGGCCCCCATCGCCGTGGTAGTCGTCGAGCGTCATCACGTCGACGTTGGGATCGATAGTCCGCGAATCAGCTGGGCCGCGCCAAGGATCCGTCATCCAAGGCAGTCCGGGAACGACCTAGCGTGACTCGACGGCGCCCGGCTCTCGTGCCCTCGGCAAGGCCACCACGTCGGGATAATGGATCGTGTAGTTCCCGAACTGTTCCGACCACGAGAAACCCTCTTCGACCCGGGCGCGGAACGCTTCGGGGACGACCGGCCGTCCTCTGTAGCGCCAATCGATACCGGAAAAGATCACGCAACGAAGCTCCTGCCGATCCAGAGGCCCATACAGGGTCTCGGACGAAAGCACCCCTGTTTCGATCATCTGCCTCTGAAGCAGTGGATAGATCACACGCGGCCGGTCCAGCAGGACATTCAGCGACGGATCATTCGAGTAGCAGACGCCGTCCTGCGCGTTCACCCGCTCAGCGAGTAACCCTCTCTCAGCGCCCAGCACCTCAGTCCGGACCAGGGCGATATCGACGCCATGAGGCTGCCGAATCGAGTCGATCGCAGTCCCCACCGTAACGGTGAGGAGCAGAAGTACGACGACCGGCCCCGTCGAGGGGTAGGGATCGAGAGGTCGAGCATTCGACAGAATTCGAACCGAACAGAGCACGAGAAGTAGGCCGTAGCTCGCCGGCTCGACGAAGTAGTACGGTGCGGCCCCGGACCGGACCGTCGCGAATCCATAACCCAGCAGAGTCACAATCCAGAAACTGACGACGGGCGCCCACGCCGAAGATGGGGACACATCCCTGGGCCTCAATGTCAGCCAAATCACGAGCGGCATCGGCCCGAGCAGCATGAGCGGGATCCACGGATCACCGAGGCGCGCGAGATATGGGAGCAGGATCAAGCGGGTATCCCACGGCACGTGGACGGCCCCTCGAAGTCCGGCGAGGTATGCACCGTCAGACATCACGTTCATGAGCGAG